>CAZHEY010000001.1:0-26077 GCA_964532025.1 uncultured Alistipes sp.
CTTGTTCACAATCTGACCGCCGTTCTCGGTGATAACGCCTTGGAATTTGTCAGCAGCTTCCTGTACCTGAGCATCGGACAGAACCGGAGTGACAATGAAAACGGTTTCGTAATTGTTCATAATTGTTATAATTAGTTAATTAATCCCTTTTCGGGACGGCAAAGTTAGGAAAAAGATTCCAGAATCAAAAATTAAGGATTGAAAAATATTTATTTTGCGGAGAATCACGCGGTTTCAACCCCCTATTTTGCTTCATTTTCGCTCTCGACAAATCCTTGTGCCTTCAGGCGAATGTCCGTACCATCGGGCGTCACCAGATAAGCACCGGTCGATTCGGGCGTGATGTGGCCGATCACATCGACCACGCCCAATCCCATGACCTGCTCCTGCATGGAGAGCGGCACGGTGAAGAGTAATTCGTAGTCTTCGCCTCCGTTGAGTGCCGCAACGACGGGATCGGTGTGCAATTCCTCGGCCAAGGCCGTGGTCTGCCGGGCGATCGGGATGCGTTCGAGGTAGATCCGCGCGCCGCATTTCGACGATTTGCAGAGTTGCATCAGGTCGCTGGCCAACCCGTCCGAAAGGTCGATCATGGCAGTCGGGCGGATCTTCGCTTCGGCAAGCGTCTGTATAATATCGGTACGCGGGCGGGGCTTGAGGTACTTTTCGAGCAGGTATTCGTAGCCCTTGAACTGGGGTTCGGGATGCTTCACATCGGCAAGCACGCGCTTCTCGCGTTCGAGCAAGTGCATGCCCATGTAGGCCGCTCCGAGGTTGCCCGTGATGCAGATCAGGTCGTTCTGTTGTGCGCCGTCGCGGTAGACGATCGCCTCCTTTCGGGCATGACCGAGGGCGGTGACCGAGATGACCAATCCGGTCATGGAGGCCCGGGTGTCGCCGCCGATCAGGTCAACCTGCTGTTCCTTGCACGCAAAGGAGATGCCCTCGTAGAGATCCTGCAACGCCTCAACGGGCAGTTTGGCCGAGACACCAAGCGACACGGTGAGCTGCGAGGGGGTGGCATTCATGGCGAGAATATCGCTGATTGCAACCGTTACAACTTTGTAGCCCAAATGTTTAAGCGGATAGTAAGAAAGATCGAAATCGACTCCCTCGAAAAACGAATCGGTCGAGCAGAGGAGCACCTCCCCTTGGGGCGGCGTCACCACGGCGGCATCGTCACCGACGGCTTTGAGGGTCGAGGCGTTGGTGCTCTCGAACCCCTTGGTCAACAAGTCGATCAATCCGAATTGTCCGAGCGATGCGATCTCGGTGCGTTTTTTCTGATCCATGATAGTAAAAATTTTTACAAATTTACGGAATCTTTGCCTATTCCCAAAAAATTAACGTATTTTTGTCTGTTCAATCCAAAAATCGATTTTTGTTATGATAAACATCGTCTTATTTGGCGCTCCGGGATGCGGGAAAGGCACACAGGCTCAGCGCTTAAAAGAACATTATGGCATCGATCACGTTTCGACGGGTGAGGTTATTCGCAGCGAAATCAACCGCGGCACGGAGTTAGGACGCAGCATGGAGTCCTACATCAGGGCGGGGAAATTAGCCCCCGATGCTGTGGTTATCGGCATGATTGCCAACTACATCGCCGAGCACAAAGAGGCTCGCGGCTGTATTTTCGACGGATTTCCGCGCACTACGGTGCAGGCCGAGGAGTTCGATAAGATTTTGGGAAAGCACGATCTGAAGATCGACCTGATGGTGGACATTCACGTCCCCGAAGAGGAGCTTGTCAACCGTATCTTGCTGCGTGGCAAGGACTCGGGACGCGCCGACGATGCTTCGGAAGCGGTAATTCGCGGTCGTCTGGAGGTCTATCATCAGCAAACGGCCGTTGTGTCGAAATACTACTTGGCGCAGGGAAAATATGCTTCAGTCGACGGAGTCGGCTCGATGGAGGATGTCTTCGCCCGGATTGTCAAGGTCGTAGACGCGATCGCGAAGTAATCGAGATTCGATCTCGGGTTCTGGTTCGACTTCACCCGCTCGCGACTCCTCCGGGGATCGGGAGGGGGCGATCGCAAATTAGACCACTCGCATCAACCGGGAAACCGGGAGCGTTCCGATCTGTGAACCGATCGGGATCGACTCGATACCTATATATAATATAGGCGGATTTCCAGCCGGCAGCTCCGCAGTTGCACAGCAGTTGCGCGCCGCAAGGATGCCGGATGCTACTTTCGGGGGTCGAGAACGGGCAGTCGTGGAAAACCCCATTCGATCCTCGAACCTACGGGGGGGGGTGGTCGCAAACTTTCGGTCGCAGATTGTCCGCGCGACAACATGACCCAAATTCTCACCAAATAAAAAAGCGGTCTCGAAGTAAAATTCGAGACCGCTTTTTTCGCTATCCGATCGGAATTACAGCCGCGATTTGATCGCTTTCGAAGCCTCCTCGTAACCGGGTTTATCCAGCAGGGCAAACATATTCTTCTTGTACGCCTCGACACCGGGCTGGTCAAACGGATTGACACCCAGCACATAACCGCTAATGCCGCACGCCTTCTCGAAGAAGTAAAGCAGCGCGCCGATTGCATGTGCACTGATCTCGGGAATCTCCAGACGGATGTTCGGCACACCTCCGTCGACATGCGCCAGCTGCACGCCCAACTCGGCCATGCGGTTGATCTGCGAGATCCGTTTTCCGGCAATGAAATTCAGCCCGTCGAGATTCGCCTCGTCGGCCTCCACCACTACTTTGTGTGCCGGATTGGCCACCGAGATAATGGTTTCGAAGAGGGTGCGTTCGCCGTCCTGAATATACTGACCCATAGAGTGCAAATCGGCCGTCAGCGTCACGCTGGCGGGAAAAATACCCTTACCTTGCTTGCCCTCGCTTTCGCCGTAAAGCTGTTTCCACCACTCGTTGATGTATTGCAGCTGCGGTTCATACGAGCCCAAAATCTCGATTCGCTTTCCTGCGCAATAGAGTTCGTTGCGCAGTGCCGCATAGATCGCCGCAGGATTCTGGTCGAAGGCCACCTCGGCAGCCGTTGCGCGCTCCATCTCCTGTGCGCCCGCAACCAGTGCTGCAATATCCACTCCGGCAACAGCCAAGGGCAGCAGCCCCACGGGGGTCAGCACCGAGAAACGACCACCTACATTGTCGGGAATGACGAACGTCGGATAGCCCTCGTTGGTCGCCAGCGTCTTCAGCGCACCGCGCGCTTTGTCGGTGATTGCGACAATTCGGCCAGCAGCCTCTTTCTTGCCGTAGCGAGCCTCTATCTCGGCCTTAATCAGGCGAAAAGCAATCGCCGGTTCGGTCGTTGTTCCCGACTTCGAGATGACAATCGCTGCGATCGAATGCTCCTTGGTTGCCTCCATGAGCGCATGGATGTAATCTTCCGAAATGTTCTGTCCGGCAAAGACCACCGTCGGGTGCGCCTGCTCCTTGTGCAGCAGTTTGAACGGATCGCTCATCGCCTCCAAGACGGCCTTTGCTCCGAGATACGAGCCTCCGATACCGATACAGATGATCAGATCGGCCTTCTCGCGCAACTTCTTCGCCTCGGCCTCAATAGCGGCAATGTCGGTCTTCGCGATCGACGACGGCAGGTTGACCCAGCCCAAGAAATCGTTTCCAGCACCCTTACCCGAATGCAACAACGCATTGGCGGCTTGCACCTTATCTTTCATTGCGGCCGAAATCTCGACGCCGGATTTGGTCATGTCTAATTTTACAGTTTCCATATATTTCAATCAAATTAATTTAGATGTCAGTTCTTTCATCGCCCGACGCACCGAAGCCCCTTCATAGAGTACCCGGTAGACCAGATCGGCAATCGGCATATCGACCTTGTGGCGAAAATTGATGTGGCGAATACAGTCGGCCGCGAAGTATCCTTCGGCCACCATAGTCATCTCGTTCAGGGCACTTTTGACCGTACAGCCATGCCCGATGAGCAATCCCAACCGGCGATTGCGGCTGTACACCGAATAGCAGGTCACCAACAGATCGCCCAGATAGGCAGACACTTGCGTATCGCGTTGATCGGGATAACTCTCCTCGAGGAAGCGCGTCATTTCGCCCGCACAATTCGAGATCAGCACCGCGAGGAAGTTGTCCCCATAGCCCAATCCGACGGCCATGCCGACCGAAAGAGCGTAAATGTTTTTCAGTATCGCGGCATATTCGATGCCGTAAAGATCGGTCGAATAGCTCAAATGGATAAAGTCCGTAGCAAATTTCTCGCCAATCAGCCGGGCATTGTCCGGATTGGTGCAGACCACCGTCAGGTAGGAGAGCTTGCCGCGCGAGACCTCCTCGGCGTGCGACGGGCCGGTGAACAAACCGATCTGCTTATAGGAGAGAGCGTAGTGGTCGTGCATGTACTCCACGACGGTCTGGTAGTCCCTCGGGACGATCCCCTTCACGGCCGAAATGATGAATTTGTCGCGAAGCGACTCGGTCAGCGGAGCCAGAAAATCCTTGATGTATGCCGAGGGCATCGCCAAGATCAGGATGTCGGCATCGCGCACGACAGCGTCGAGATCGTCCGACGGAGCAATGCGCGTCTTATCAAACTCATAATCGCTCAAATAGCGAGCGTTGCGCCCCTCATTGCGGAGCGACTCAAGCACTTCGGGATTGCGGACATACCAGCCCACACGGGCTTCATTGGCGGCAAGCAGGCCGACGATGGCTGTCGCCCAGCTTCCATAGCCGATCACAGCACAACGAGCCTCTTTTCCGATTTTATACTCCATATCGGGATTTGATTTCATGACACAAATATAATTAAAAAAATGAAATAATGCGCTATTCCGCTCTTTTCGCACCACAACCACCGAATCGGAAGATTCAGGGCCATTCGGAACAAAAAAGTTGGCAGAATCCATAAAAAACTCCTTGTTTATTCCTATCTTTGTCGGGATCTATCTGCCCGCGGCTCACAAAGCGAGCCGCAAGCACCGAAGGCAGAAGATAAGATATTAACAAGCAACAAGATACCGACAGAATAACAGTTAGGGGAAAAATATGGGAATGTTTTCATTGACACAGGAGCTGGCAATCGACCTCGGAACGGCCAACACCCTGATTATCTACAACGGAAAAGTCGTCGTCGACGAACCGTCGATCGTGGCGCTCGATGTCCACACCGGGAAATTGGTGGCAATTGGCCAGCAAGCGCGCCAGATGCACGAAAAAACAAACATGAATATCAAGACGATCCGTCCGCTCAAAGACGGCGTGATCGCTGATTTCAACGCCACGGAGCTGATGCTGCGCGGCATGATAAAAAAGGTCAAGACCTCGGGTAGCCTTTTTGCGCCTTCGCTGCGCATGGTCATCTGTATTCCGTCCGGCTCGACCAATGTCGAGATCCGTGCCGTGCGCGACTCAGCCGAACACGCCGGAGGCCGCGAGGTCTACATGATCTACGAGCCGATGGCTGCCGCACTCGGCGCAGGACTTGATGTCGAAGCCCCCGAGGGAAACATGGTGATCGACATCGGTGGCGGCACGTCGGAGATCGCCTGCATCTCGCTGGGCGGCATCGTCTGCTCGGAGTCGATCAATACGGCGGGTGATGTCTTCACCACCGACATCCAGAGCTACGTCCGCCAGCAGCACAACATCCGCATCGGCGAACGCACGGCCGAAGCAATCAAATGTTCGATCGGTGCTGCGGTGTCGGATCTCAACCCCGAGCCGGAGGATTTCGTCGTCACAGGCCCGAATATGTTGACCGCCTTGCCGCAAACCGTTTCGCTCAGTTACAGCGAGATTGCCTACGCACTCGAGAAATCGCTCACCAAAATCGACGCCGCATTGATGAAGGTGCTCGAATCCATGCCGCCCGAACTCTATGCCGACATCGTTAAAAACGGCATCTATCTGGCTGGTGGCGGTGCGTTGATCATGGGACTCGATCGACGCTTGAGCGAGAAAACCGGTATTCCGTTCCACATCGCCGAAGATCCGCTGCGCGCCATTGCACGCGGTACGGGCATCGCGTTGAAGAACATCAACCGGTTCTCATTCCTGATGCGATAGGTTACTCGACAGAATACGTCATTCGGATTGCGGGCCTGAAGTGTCCGCATTTCGTTCATAGAAGAAGCTACCGTGCGCAAACTTTTCGAATTCATACGCAGCGTCTACGTGGTGGTGCTGTTCGTCCTGTTGGAGGTGGCGGCCGTAAGCTATTACGCCCGCTCGACCTACTATACACAGGCACGATTGCTCAACCGCTCAAACCAGCTTCTGGGCGGCGCGCATTCGTTTTTTGCCGGCATCGGCCACTACTTCAGGCTCGGACACGAAAACCGCCAGCTGCTCGAACGAATCGCACAGCTTGAGGAGCGTCTGGCCCGCTACGACGAGGCCGCCAACAAAGCCCAGCTCGACGACTACCTAAAAGATATCGGCGAATCGAAATACCGCATCACCTCGGCTACCGTGATCTCCAATTCGGTCAGCCGGATGCAGAACCTCATCGTCCTCAACCGCGGACGGCAGGACGGCATTACCGAAGAGATGGCCGTGCTCTCGCCCGATGGGGCTATGGTCGGCTACGTGGTCGACTGTACGGATCGCTACTCGGTGGCGATCTCGATGCTCAACACCTCGTTCCGCGCCAGCGGCAAGTTGGTCGGAACCGACTATTCGGGTTCGCTCTACTGGGACGGACTCGACCAAAACACGGTCGTACTGGGCGAGGTATCGAAATATGCCGAGATCCAGCCCGGGCAGGAGATCATCTCCACGGGATTCTCACAATTCTTCCCGGCCGACATCCTGATCGGCTGGATCGAAAGTGCCGAATTGAATGAGACCCACACGGCCTACACCGTCAGAGTCAAATTAGCTGCCGAAATGTCGCGACTGACCGACGTTGTGCTGGTCGCCAACCGCGACATTTACGAAATTCGCGACCTCGAACAAAGCGAGCAAGTCGAACAATATACCAAAAACTAATGTACCGCTCACTTCCCTATCTGGGTCTATTTCTGACCTCCGTTCTGCTTCAGGTTTTTCTGTTCGACAACCTGTCGATCAGCGTGTTCTTCAACCCGCTGGTCTACATCGCCTTTTTACTGCTGCTGCCCATCGACACCAAGCCGATCGTGCTGCTCATATTGGGACTGGTGCTGGGCGTCACGCTCGATCTGTGCATGGGCTCGGCCGGCATCAATCTCATCGCGACGCTGCTCCTCGCCTTTGTCCGGCCGATGGTCGCCGGGATGCTCTGCGGTCGCGATAACGTCCGCGAGGGCGGCCTTCCCTCCCCCGAACGGCTGGGACGCCACACCTACCTGAACTACCTGATCGTGTTGGTTCTCATCCACCACAGTGCCTTCTTCTTGCTCGAGGCTCTTTCGTGGCAATACCTCCTCTATACCCTGCTGCGGATCCTCATCAGCAGTGCCGCTTCGGTAGGCTTCATCTGGATCATCGGAAAGATCTTCACGACCAAACTCCCCGTCCGTATATGAAAACAACCGAAGGGCTTGCACGTATGCACACATTGCAGTGGGTCGTGTTGCTGATCTTCGGTCTGATTATCGGACGGCTGATCTACATCCAGCTCATCGACGACCACTACGCCGAACTCGCACGCGCCAATGTGCTGCGGCACGTCGTGCAATATCCGCCCCGCGGCGAGGTCTTCGACCGCAACGGCGAATATCTGGTGCAGAGCCGCGAGTGCTACGACCTGATGGTCATCTCGAGCGAAATCGACAAACACCGCGGATTCGACACCACGCGCATGTGCAACGTGCTGAATATAAGTTACGAAAAACTAACACGCGAACTGAAAAATGCCCGCATGCGGCCACGTGCGCCCCACGTGATCATGAACTACATCTCCAAGGAGGACAAGCTCCGTTTCGACGAGTGCAACTTCCGCGGATTCTATACCGTCTACCGCACCGTGCGCCAGTATCCGCGCGAAATCGGCGGCAACCTGCTGGGCTATGTCGGCGAGGTCAATGCCGACATGCTCAAACGCTACCCCTCCTACCGCTCGGGCGACTACGTCGGCATGAGCGGCGTAGAGTGGTCATACGAGGCAGAGCTGCGCGGAAAGAAGGGTGTCAAGATTCAGGAGATCGACACCCACGGTGCGATCAAAGGTTCATACATGAACGGCCGCTACGACTCGCTGCCCAATCCGGGAGCTTACCTCATCAGCACGATCGACGCCCGACTGCAACTTCTGGGCGAGGAGCTGATGCGCGGCAAGGTGGGTGCAGCCGTGGCAATCGAGCCGTCGACGGGCGAGATCCTAATGATGGTCTCCTCGCCGAGCTACGATCCCGACGAACTGGTCGGCCGCGACCGCGGCAACAACTACATGAAGATGCTGCGCAACAAGCGGCGACCGCTCTTCAACCGTGCCGTGAGGGCCAAATACCCTCCGGGATCGACCTTCAAACTCGTACAAGGACTTATCGGTCTGCAAGAAGGGGTACTCAAGCCAAGCGACATCCACTCCTGCCACCAAGGCTACCAAGCCGGACGGCTCAAGGTCGGATGCCACGCGCACTCCTCCCCACTCGATCTGAGCTACGCTATCTCCACCTCGTGCAACGCCTACTTCTGCTACGTCTTCCGCGACATTCTCGACAACCGGAAATACGGAAGTGTCAAGGAGGGATTCGACGTCTGGCGCGAGTATGTTGAGAGCTTCGGCTTCGGCCGCAAACTCGACTCGGACTTCCTCGACGAGCGCAACGGCTATGTCCCCGACCGCGCTTTCTACGACCGTCGCTACCGCGGCTCATGGAACTCGCTGACGGTCATTTCGCTCTCGATCGGTCAGGGCGAGCTGGGCTGCACGCCCTTGCAGTTAGCCAACCTTGCCGCCACGATAGCCAACCGCGGCTACTACTACATTCCGCATATTGTCAAACGCATCGAGGGACAGGATTCACTCGAACGCCGTTTCTACGAACGCCACTACACGAAGGTCGACCAAAAACACTTCGAAATCATTGCCGACGGCATGTGGCGCAGCGTGCAGGTCGACGGAACTTCGCGCCGGGCATTCCTGCCGGGACAAAACGTCTGCGGTAAGACCGGCACGGCGCAGAATCCCCACGGCCGCGACCACTCGACCTTCCTGTCGTTCGCCCCGAAAGACAATCCGAGGATCGCGATCTCGGTCTACGTCGAGAACGGCGGCTTCGGCGCATCGGCTGCACTGCCGATCGCCAGCCTGCTCGAGGAGTACTACCTCACCGATACGATCCGCCGCCCCGAACTGCTGAAGCAGATGAAGGAGATGACCATTTATTACCCGTCCTATGACCGCTAACCACCACAATACCATTCTCGACGGTGTCGACCGCGGCACGGTGCTGATCTATTTACTGATCGTCATTGCCGGGCTGCTGTCAATCACCGCGGCCACCTACGAAGAGGGTACGGCCGGATTCTTCTCGTTTTCAAACTTCTACATGAAACAGATCGTCTGGATCTGTGTGGCCGGAGTCACGGCTCTGATCGTGCTGCTGCTCGACGAACGGTTCTACCACATGTTCGCCTATCCGGCCTACTTCGTCGGCCTATTGGCCTTGGTGGCCGCCCTGCTCTTCGGTCGCGAAGTAAACGGCGCGAAGGCGTGGTTCGAGTTCGGCTCGTTCCGCGTGCAGCCGGTCGAATTTGTGAAAATAGCCACGGCACTGGCGTTGGCGCGGGTCATGAGCAACTATTCTTTCTCGATCGACCACGTCGGAAACCTCATCAAAGTGGGCTTTGTGATCTGCGTGCCCCTCGCGATCATCGTGCTCCAGAACGACACAGGGTCGGGCATCGTGCTGGGTTCGTTCCTCTTCGTGCTCTACCGCGAGGGGTTGAACAAATGGCTCTGCATCCCCGTGCTGATGATCGCCACCCTATTTATCATCTCGTTTCTACTCTCGCCCATGACCCTGCTGGTGACCATGATTCTGGTCTGCACGCTCTCCGAGGCGATGATGAACGGACGCTGGAAATCGCGCATCATCTATCTGGCCACACTCGCATTGGCAAGCATCGTGCTCTGCATCGTCATGGCACTCATCGCCCCCGGCGTGCTGGATATTTACCACAGCCTGCTGGTGGTGACGCTCCTCTCGCTGGTCTTCGTGGTCGCCTACGCATTCCGAGCAAATCTGCTCAACATATTCATCACATTGGGGCTGTTTGTCGGCTCGATGGTCTTCCTGCCAACCACCGACTACATCTTCAACTCGATCCTCAAGGAGCACCAGCAGAACCGCATTCTGAGTTTCTTGGGAATCATCAGCGACCCACTGGGCACAGACTACAACGTCAACCAAGCCAAGATCGCAATCGGCTCGGGCGGATTTCTGGGCAAGGGATTTCTCAACGGCACACAGATCAAATATGGGTTTGTCCCCGAGCAGCACACCGACTTCATCTTCTGTACGGTAGGCGAAGAGTGGGGCTTCCTCGGCACGGCATTCATCCTCACGCTGCTGTGTGTGCTGATCTTGCGCCTGATGCGCATGGGCGAACGACAACAAGAGCCGTTCGGCCGCATCTACTGCTACTGCGTGGCCTCCATTCTGCTGTTTCACGTGCTGGTGAACGTCGGCATGACCATCGGGCTGATGCCCGTCATGGGCATCCCGCTCCCCTTCATGAGCTACGGCGGCTCGTCGCTGATTGCCTTCACGATCCTGCTATTCATCGCAATCCGGCTCGATGCCTCGACACGTCAATTCTCACTCAACAAATTCTAACGGCTCATGATTCAATTCGATCCCCACGGACTTTCGGCCGACCAAGTCGAAACCAGCCGCCAACAACATGGCGACAACCTGATTACTCCGGCTAAAGACGACTCGGCATGGCGTTTGCTGGCTGAGAAATTCCGCGATCCGATCATCCGCATCCTACTTTTTGCTGCGGCACTATCGCTCGCCATCGGCTTCGTGCACAACGATTTCACCGAGTCGATCGGCATCATCTGCGCGATCTTCCTGGCCACATTCATCGGTTTCTGGTTCGAATGGGATGCCCAGCGACGCTTCCGGCGACTCAATCAGGTCAACGACGACATTCCGGTCAAGGTGATGCGCGACGGCAAGATGCACGAGATTCCGCGCCGCGACGTGGTTGTCGGCGATCTGGTCTACATCGAAAGCGGTGAGACCGTCCCGGCCGACGGCGAATTGGTAGAAGCCGTGTCGCTGAAGATCAACGAATCGACCCTCACGGGCGAACCGGAGGTCGATAAGACGACCTCTCCCGAAGAGTTTGAAGCCGAAGCCACCTACCCCTCGAACTGCGTTCTGCGCGGCACGACGGTGGCCGACGGCTATGGTGTACTGGCAATTACGGCCGTTGGCGACCGCACCGAAGCGGGCCGCGTCACCGAACAATCGACCATCCAAACCGATGAACCGACCCCCCTCAACCGCCAGCTGACTCGGCTCTCGAAGCTCATCGGCCGCGCCGGAATCGCCCTCTCCGTGCTGATCTTCTGCATCATGCTTGGCAAGTCGATTCTCTTCGGAGGATTGCTCGAATCCGACTGGCTCGTCATCTCGCAGCAGGTGCTCCACGTCTTCATGATCTCGGTGGCAATCATCGTCATGGCTGTTCCCGAAGGACTTCCGATGAGCATCACGTTGTCGCTGGCCATGTCCATGCGCCGCATGCTGAAAACCAACAACTTGGTGCGGCGCATGCACGCCTGCGAAACCATGGGCGCGGTGACGGTCATCTGCACCGACAAAACCGGCACGCTGACCCAGAACCGTATGTCCGTCCACGAACTGATCCGCTACGACGCGCTTTCGGCGCATGAATTCGCGGAGATCGTCGCCACCAACACCACCGCCTTCCTCGAAGCCGATGCCAAGGTGATCGGCAACCCGACCGAAGGGGCCTTGCTCGGCTGGTTGCGTCAACAGGGTGAAGCCTACGAACCGTTGCGCGCCGAGGCGAAGATCGTCGACCGGCTGACCTTCTCGACCGAGCGGAAATACATGGCCACGATTATCGAAAGCGGCATCTCCGGCCGACGTCTGCTCTGTGTGAAAGGTGCGCCCGAGATCGTGCGCGCCATGTGTGCACAGGACGGCCGCGACACGGAGGTCAGCGAACAACTGCTCTCGTTCCAGAACCACGCCATGCGCACGCTGGCAATAGCTTGGGCTGAGACATCGGAACAGGAGTGTCTGCGCGCCGTGGCCGCAGGAGGACTCCATTTCTCAGCCGTGGCTGCAATCTCCGACCCCGTGCGCGAAGATGTGCCGCAGGCCGTAAAACAATGCCTCGATGCCGGCATCCGCATCAAGATCGTCACCGGCGACACGCCGGCAACAGCTCGCGAAATCGCACGCCAGATCGGATTGTGGAACGACGACTGCGACACCGAACGCAACCACATGACCGGAGTCGAGTTTGCTGCGGCCAGCGACGAAGAGTTGCTCGAACGCGTCGGGGAGCTGAAAATCATGTCGCGAGCCCGTCCGCTCGACAAGCAGCGGCTGGTACGTCTGCTGCAACAAAGAGGTGAGGTCGTAGCCGTCACGGGCGACGGCACGAACGATGCCCCGGCATTGAATTTCGCCAACGTGGGACTCTCCATGGGTTCGGGAACTTCGGTGGCCAAGGAAGCCTCGGACATCACCCTACTCGACGACTCGTTCACCTCGATTGCCACCGCCGTGCTATGGGGACGCTCGCTCTACCGCAACATCCAGCGATTTGTCCTCTTCCAGCTCACAATCAACTTCGCAGCGATCATCATCTGTTTCGTCGGGGCGATCTTCGGCACGGACATGCCGCTCACCGTGGTGCAGATTCTCTGGGTCAATATCATCATGGATACCTTTGCCGCCATGGCCATGGCCTCGCTGCCGCCCAACACCGAGGTCATGCGCGAAAAACCGCGACACCGCGACGAGTTCATCATCACCCGCTCGATGGCACGCTCGATCCTCACCAGCGGCACGATCATGGTAATCGTATTGCTGGGCATGCTCTTCGGCTGGTCGGACGATCAGGGCAATCTGACCCTGCGCGAGCTGACGCTCTTTTTCTCGACATTCATCTTCCTGCAATTCTGGAATATGTTCAATGCCAAAGGGTTCGAGACCCGGCATTCGGTCTTCTCGTGTCTGAGAGGATGCCGCGAATTCTTCTTGATTCTCGCTGCAATCGCAGTCGGGCAGATGCTGATCGTCGCATGGGGCAGCGAGGTTTTCCGCACGACTCCGCTCACAGGCCGCGAATGGCTGGCAATCATTGCCGGAACTTCGCTGATCGCAATTTCCGGGGAATTCATTCGCTACCTACGCCGGAGATAAGTTTCCGCGACAGAAGGGGGGGGCCGTTCTCGATCCTCGAGCTATGTCGAGAGGTCGCAAGTGTTGCGGGTTTTCGATCCTCGAGCCTGTCGAGAGGTCGCAAGTATTGCGGGTTTTCGATCCTCGAGCCTGTCGAGAGGTCGCAAACTATTATCAAAGTGCGTCAGTTCTTCTCAGTCAGCAGCTCGCGGGGGCGGCTATTGAGCAACGCGAAATAGCAGTCCTCCGCAAGGCGGAGGTTTGCCGGCTTGCTGCGCAAGCCGAAAACATGCTACTAATAACCCTTGCGACCTCTCGACAAGCTCGAGGATCGAGAAACCAGAACCTGCCACAAAACACAGCGACCTCTCGACAGGCTCGAGGATCGAGAAACCAGAACCTGCCACAAAAGTCGCAAATTGTCTTTTTCAATCCTCGAGCCCGTCGAGAGGTCGCAAAGAATTTACTTTTCAGTCAGCAGCTCGCCCCAACTGTTCCAACAACCTCATTACCCCCAAACAAAAGACGGCCGCACTAAACATGCGGCCGTCCCGATTGCGGTTAAAACCGGGGAGCGAACTACTATTCTTCCTCCTCTTCCTCGGCCTCTTTCATATTGTGGTAGACATTCACGACATCGTCGTCTTCCTCGAGTCGTTCCACGAGTCTTTCGATCATCTCCATACCCTCGGCATCCAGCTCTTTGGTCTCGGTAGCCAAGCGTACCGACTCTCCCGATACGATTTCGAATCCCTTATCGTCCAGCCACTTCTGAATCGCACCAAACGATTCATAAGGAGCATATACCGAGATACCGTCGGCCTCGGGGTAGAACTCGTCGACGCCCAGATCGATCATCTCCAGCTCCAACTCCTCGGGGTCAATCTCCGCCGGAGCAACGAACTTGAAGACACATTTGTGCTCGAACATAAAGCCGACACTGCCGCTGTTACCCAGTGTACCGCCGCACTTGTTGAAGTGCATGCGCACATTGGCCACCGTGCGGTTGGTGTTGTCGGTTGCGGTCTCGACCAGAAAGGCGATGCCGCGCGGGCCGTATCCCTCGTAGATGACCTCCTTATAATCGGCAGCATCCTTCTCGGTAGCGCGTTTGATTGCGCGTTCGATATTCTCCTTGGGCATATTCTCGGCCTTGGCATTCTGGATGAGGATACGCAGGCGGGTGTTGCCTGTCGGATCCGAACCGGCTGCTTTGACAGCGATTTCAATCTCCTTACCCAATTTGGTGAACGTGCGGGCCATGTGTCCCCAGCGTTTCATTTTTCTCGCTTTGCGATACTCAAAGGCTCTTCCCATAGAAATGATTATTTTGTGATTTTTCTTTTCTTTGCGCAAAGGTACAAAATCCCGATCAAAAACTAAAAATTAAGAATTAAAAATTCGAATATTGAGCGGGGTTTCGGAGATTTATGTAATTTTGTCACACAAAAAGAGAGTATCTATGGAAATCAAAAGCCGATTCGATCACTTCAACATCAATATCACCAACCTGCAACGCAGTCTGGAGTTCTACGACAAAGCGTTGGGGTTGAAAGAAATCAAACGCAAGGAGGCTGCCGACGGTAGTTTCACGCTGGTCTACCTCGGCGACTGCGAGACGGGATTCCGACTCGAGCTGACTTGTCTGCACAACCACACGCAGCCCTACGAATTGGGCGAGAACGAGAGCCATCTCTGCATGCGCATTGCCGGCGACTACGACTCGATACGCGCCTACCACCGCGAAATGGGCTGCATCTGCTACGAGAATCAGCAGATGGGGCTTTACTTTATCAACGATCCCGACGATTACTGGATCGAAATTTTACCTATGAAATAATACGGATATGGAGAATTTATCAGCGCTGCAACAAGAGGTTGCCGAAGCCGTGCGCGTCATAAAAGCGGGCGGAATCATCCTCTACCCCACCGACACAGTCTGGGGATTGGGTTGCGATGCAACCAATGCCGAGGCGGTAGATCGCATCTACAAGCTCAAGCGCAGCGAAAACAAGAAGTCGATGCTCGTACTGTGCAACTCGGCCGACATGATCGTCCGCTACGTCAACAAAGCTCCGGGGATCGCATTCGAGGTCATGGAGCTATCGACCAAGCCGTTGACGCTGATTCTGCCGGGAGCTGCCGGGCTGGCCGCCAACTTGATTCCCGAAGAGAAAACGCTCGGAGTGCGCGTTCCCGATCACGAATTCTGCCAGTTGCTGCTGCGCGGCACAGGGCGTCCGATCGTCTCGACATCGGCCAACATTTCGGGCGAAGAGACCCCGATCGGACTGCAAGATGTCGCCAAAGAGATCATCGACGGAGTGGACTTTGTGGTCAACCCCCGTTTCGAAGGGAAGCCGACACGCAAAGCCTCCTCGATCATCGCCTTCGGAGAGGGCGGAGAGGTGAAAATCATCCGCGAATAGCCATGGCACGCACGACGACCACCCCGATTCAGAAACGATTCTCCGACGTGGATACGTTCCAGCACGTCAACAACGTCGCGCAGCAATCCTACTTCGATGTCGGCAAAGTCGACTTCTACGAACAGGTACTCGGAGCTGAAGTGTTGGCACACGACCTGCGCATCGTCACCGTTTCGACCTCGACCTCCTACACCGGGCAGGTGCGCATGTACGACAAGGTAAGCGTAACGACTACCTGCGAAAAGGTGGGGAATAAGTCGTTAACGCTTCACCAGCAACTCTTTGCCAACGGAGAAGCGCGTAGCGAAAGCCGCTCGGCCATGGTTGCCTTCGACTTCGCGAAGCAAGAGAGCATCCCCATACCGGCTGCGTGGCGCGAAAAATTGCTGGCCGACTAAGCACAAATATGGACAAAGGTCAGTTCAAAGGGCACAGCGCGTTGTGGATCGCCAATATCATCTGGGGACTCAACGCGCCGCTTTGTAAGAGCGTCCTGCGCTCGGCAACGCAACCCGACGGGGTCAGCCCGTTTGCCTTGAGTGCCTACCGCATGATCGGCGCAGCCCTGCTCTTTTGGCTCGTCTCGTCGCTGATGCCGCGTGAAAAAGTTGCACCGCGCGACCTGCTGCTGCTGCTGCTCTTCGCCTCGGTATTCGGCATCCAGCTGAATCAGATGCTTTTCCTGTGGGGACTATCGCTCACCTCCCCCATCGACTCGTCGATCATCGCCACGGTCGTTCCGATACTCACCATGGTACTTGCCACGCTGTTTCTGCGCGAGCCGATCACATGGCTGAAATCAGGCGGCGTCTGCTTGGGGTGCTGCGGCGCAGTGATTCTGGTGCTACTCGGCCAACACACGGCCTCCGGATCGTCGAATGTCACGGGCGACCTGCTCTGCATCGTCAGTGCCGTCAGCTACGCGATCTACCTCACGGCATTCCGCGACGTGATCGTGAAGTATTCGCCCGTCACCACCATGAAGTGGATGTTCCTTTTCGCCGCCATAGTCGCCTCGGTGATCTACTACCGACCGCTGACCGAAGAGAACTACGCCGCGCTCTCCTTGAGAACCGGACTCGGAATCGGCTATGTGGTCATTTGCTCCACATTCATCTCCTACTTCATGGTTCCGATCGGGCAACGCTACCTGCGGCCGACCCTCGTCTCGATGTACAATTACGTCCAGCCCGTCGTCGCCGTACTCTTCACCGTCGCCCTCGGGCTCGACACCTTCGGCTTCACCAAAGCCGCCGCCGCGCTCTGCGTCTTTGTGGGGGTGTGGCTCGTAACAAAGTCCAAATCAAGGGCGCAGTTAGACGCCGAACAGATCACAAAAAAAGGTTGAGCAAATTTCCTTTTTCAGTCAGCAGCTCGCGGAGGCGGCTATGCAGCGACGCGAAATAGCAGTCCTCCGCAGGCCAGAGGTTTTCCGGCTCGCGATGCAAGCCGAAAATGACTCGACGTGTAACCTTTGCGACCTCTCGACTAAGCTCGAGGATCGAGAACATTCCTTGCGACCTCTCGACAGGATCGAGGATCGAGAGCATTCCTTTGCGACCTCTCGACACAGCTCGAGGATCGAGAACAGATCACAAAAAAAGGTTGAGCCGTCACGCTCAACCTTTTTTTGTCAGTCCGAGGAGTGCCGCCTGCCGCTCCATGAGGGCATAAGCCGCATCGTATTCGTTGGGAATCTCCCCATCGAGGATCGCATTTTTAATCACCTCCTTGATCTCCCCGATCTCGCGACAGGGGCGCAACCCATAGGTCTCCATAATCAGCTCACCAGTGATCGGCGGTTGGAAATTCCGCACCCGATCGCGCTCCTCCAGATCTTTCATCTTGCGGCGCACCAACTCGAAATTCGCCAAATAGCGTTTCACCTTCGAATCAATGCCCGACGTGATGTCGGCCTCGCAGAGTGTCATGAGTGCCTCCACATCGTCGCCCGCCTCGAAGAGCAGCCGCCGAACCGCCGAATCGGTCACCAGATCCTCGGAGAGGATGATCGGCCGCAGGTGGAGAAAGACGAGCTTCTGCACGAACTTCATGTGTTCGTTCATCGGCAGTTTCAGCTGTCTGAAAATCGACGGAACAAGTTTTGAACCAAGGACTTCGTGGCCATGAAATGTCCAGCCGCACTTCGGATCATAGGCCTTGGTGAGCGGCTTGGCGATGTCGTGCAACACGGCCGCCCAACGCAGCCAAAGATCGTCGCTGCGTCGTGCCACGTTGTCGAGCACCTTGAGTGTATGGGTAAAGTTGTCCTTGTGGGCATGCGCGCCACGCCGTTCGACCCCTTTCAGTCGCGACATCTCGGGGAAAATCAGCTCGAGCAACCCGGTTAAATCCAGCAGTTCGAAGCCCATCGACGGCACGGGTGACAAGACGATTTTGTGAAGTTCCGTAGCGATCCGTTCGCGCGATACAATCTTGATTCGTTGCGCATTGCGGCGAATCGCCTCAAAGGTTTCGTCGTCGATCGTGAAGCCTAACTGTGCGGCAAAACGCACGGCACGCATCATGCGCAAAGGGTCGTCGGAAAAGGTGATATCGGGGTCGCATGGGGTGCGGATCAGGCAATCCTCCAGATCGGCGATTCCGTCGAACGGATCGATCAGCTCACCGAAGCTCTCTGCGTTGAGCGACCATGCCAAGGCATTGATCGTAAAGTCGCGGCGACGCTGGTCGTCTTCAAGAGTCCCTTGTTCGACCTGCGGCTTCCGCGAATCGCTGGTATAGGACTCGCGGCGTGCGCCGACAAATTCGACCTCGATGCCTTTGCAGCGCACCATAGCCGTGCCGAATGTCTTGAATACCGAGACGTTGGTATGCAGTTCGCGACCGAGTGCCTCGGCCAGCGCAATGCCACTACCGACCACCACCACGTCAATATCGGACGACGGGCGATGCAGGTAATAGTCGCGCACGTAACCGCCGACCACAAAAGCACGCACGCCCTGCTCATCGGCCAGACGCGAAATGCGACGAAATATCGGATTGGATAACGGTTCGCGGCTATTTGACATGAGGCTTAATTATCTCTTTCCAAACCAGATAACCCTCGCCCATCAAATGCAGACCATCGTTGGTAAAACGTTTGTCTAACTGCCCCGTAGCATCGGCCAGAGCCGACCAGACATCGAGGTAGACGATCCCCTTCTCGACACAAAGTGCTTGAAGTTTCCGGTTGAGCGGCACGATTTCGGCACTATGCGGATAGTGGTTCTTGAACTTCGAGAAGTCACGGCCGTTGACCGGCAGGATGCTCTGAATGTAGATCTTCGTCCAGCGCGATTCGGCTTGCAGGCGGTCGACAATCCGCCGGATGTTGGTGACGACCTGCGCGGGCGTTACGTCACATGCCAAGTCGTTGATGCCGATCATCAGAAACACCTTCTTCGGATGTCCCGCGATAATCGGGTCGAGCCGTTCGAGCATCCAGCTCGTGCGGTCACCGCTGATGCCACGGTTCTTGACGTGGCGGTTGTCGAAAAGTTCGGCCCACTCGCACCCGTCGGTGATGCTGTTACCCAGAAAGACCAAGTCGGCCGAGGTGATCGGAAGCACCTCGAAAAGGCTACGCTTTTGGAGGTTGTATTCCCCTTGGGCCGCAGCCGAAAACGAACCGCACAAGAGGGCTATCGAAATAAGTAATTGTTTTATCATAAGGCGATTATTTTAATTCTCGTCGGTAAAGTTGCACCGTATTTTCAAGGCCGAGGTAAAGCGCATCGCTAATCAGCGCATGGCCGATCGACACCTCGTCCGTCCACGGAATCCGGTTCAGGAAGTAGCGCAGATTCTCCAGCGAGAGGTCGTGGCCGGCATTCAACCCCAGCCCCTGTCGGCGCGCCTCCTCGGCCGCCGCTACGTAAGGGGCAACGGCTGCCGCTGCATCGGTCGGATAGTCGCGCGCATAGGCTTCGGTATAGAGTTCCACGCGGTCGGCACCACACGCCTTCGCGCCGGCCACCATTTCAGGTCGGGGATCGACAAAAATCGAGACCCGAATTCCCTTCTCGTGAAAACGAGCCGTCACCTCGGTCAGAAAATCGCGGTTGGCAAGCGTATCCCAACCGGCATTCGAGGTAATGGCATCCGTGGCATCGGGCACAAGAGTCACCTGTGTCGGCACGACCTCCAGCACCAAATCGACAAAACTCGGGATCGGATTGCCCTCGATATTGAATTCGGTGGTCAGCACCTGCCGCAGCTCGCGCACATCGTCGTAGCGGATGTGGCGGGCATCGGGACGCGGATGCACGGTGATTCCGTCGGCTCCGAAACGTTCAATATCGGTGGCCGCACGAACCACGTTAGGGAGATCGCCGCCACGCGAATTACGTATCACGGCAATCTTATTGATGTTTACACTTAACTTTGTCATAAAAAACGCTATATTTGCATGAGTATATACCTGCTGTTGCAATCGGCATCCCGACCCCGAAAGAGGGCGTACCCGATTCCGGCGTGGTAAAGTTACTCATTTTTTTCGAATATTCAGCCGATGAAAATCATACTTTTTTCCCGTCCGCAGATCGCGCACACCGCCGAGGAAATCTGCCAACTGTTTGAAGCGATCCGTCTTTTCGAATTCGACTACGCGGTCAACGAGGAGTTCGCCCCCTTGGTCGGCACGCTGACCGGCCGGATCATTCCGCCCGAGAAGTGCTATGGCGAAGAGATCGCACCCCAACCCGAGGGGACAATCATGGTCTGCTACGGCGGTGACGGAACGCTGCTCGAAGGCGTTCATCGACTCCAAGGAGCCGAGATACCGGTCATGGGCATCAACGCCGGACACCTCGGATTCCTGACCAGCGCACCGAGTGCCGGACTGAACCGGATCTTCGAAGAGATCGCCGCCGGCCAGATCATCACCGAGCCACGGTCGATGCTTTGCGTCACCGGCGAATTTGCCGGGCAGACGCTCACCCAGCTGGCACTGAATGAATTTGCCGTCCAGCGTCACGGAGCGGGCATGATCTCGGTGGAGACCTACGTCGACCACGAGATGGTCGCCACCTACCACGGCGACGGCGTGATCGTATCGACCCCCACCGGATCGACGGCCTACTCGCTCAGTGCCGGAGGGCCGGTGGTCGCCCCCACGTGCCGGTGTCTGGTCATCTCGCCCCTTGCGCCCCACAACCTGACGATGCGCCCGGTCGTAGTTCCCGACTCCAGCACAATCACACTCCATATCCACCCGCGCCGTTCCGATGCGTTCGTCACGATCGACAACCGCACCTACGCTGTCAACGAGCGCGCTACGTTCACGGTAAAACGTGCCGAACAGCGGATTTTTCTGGCCGTTCCGCACAATATATCATTTTACGACACGTTACGCAATAAGATGATGTGGGGAATAGACATCCGCAGCTAAAAAACCAGTACAAATCGAGCACAAGATTGTTCATTTGAGCGGTATTCTGCTTTTTATTTCCTATATTTGCACCCTATTATGAACGAGCCGAAACGCATACCGCAACACGTCGCAATTATCATGGATGGCAACGGCCGCTGGGCCGAGTTGCACGGCAAAGAACGCCACGAAGGTCACGCGGCAGGTGTAGAACCTGTCCGGGCATCGTTGCGCGCAGCAGCGAGGTGGGGCGTCAAGTACTTGACGCTCTACGCTTTTTCGACTGAAAACTGGGGGCGTCCGGCAGAAGAGGTCGACGCGCTCATGGAGCTTTTTTGCCGCAGTGTCGTCAACGAAACACCGGAGCTGAAACGACAGGGGGTAGTCATCCGCATGATCGGCGACCGCAGCCGTTTTTCGGAAAAGGTGCAACGTTACCTGGCCGAGGCAGAGGCCGCAACAGCCGGCGGAAACACCCTGACGTTGATTCTTGCGTTGAACTACTCGTCGCGAAGCGAACTGACGCGCGCCATGCAACACTTGGCCCGTCGCGTCGCATCGGCCGAGCTGTCACCCGAGCAGATCGACGAAGCGCAGATCAGCGCATCGCTCGACACGGCATCGTTCCCCGACCCCGACCTGATTGTCCGCACGAGCGGCGAGCAGCGGTTGAGTAATTTTTTATTGTGGCAGGCCTCCTACGCGGAGTTGTATTTTCCCGAGGTGCTCTGGCCCGATTTTACCGAAGCGGAATTTGACCGCGCCGTGGAGGAGTACGCCCGGCGTGACAGACGTTTCGGATTGGTTAAGTAAAAGTTAGATTAGAATTAAATAGATGAAGTATTTCGGTAAGATATTCACCGCAGCAACAGCCCTTGTGCTGTGTTGCGCGAATATATTCGCACAGGATCAGACCTCGGCGGATACCCCGGCGGCACAAAAGCCCGCAATCTCAGAAGATGCACCCCTGCTGAAACACGACGGCGAACCGCGCTTGTATTACATCCGCTCGGTGAATATGCACGGCGTGGAACACCTCAACACCGACATCCTCAAATCATCGGCCGGGCTGATCGAGGGCGACTCGGTCTACCTGCCGAGTAACTTCATCTCAAACGCTATATCGCGTCTGTGGAGTCAGCGATACTTTGCCGATGTGAAGATCGGTGCTGAAATCGAAGGCGACAGCCTCGACCTGCAAGTCTTTCTCAAGGAGCGTCCGCGGGTGAGCAACTGGGATTTTGCAGGCATCTCCAAAGGCAAGAAAAGAGATCTGCTCGAAAAACTCAAACTCAAACGAGGCAACGAGCTGTCGGACTACGTGATCGACAAAAACAAGAAGCTCATCAAGGAGTATTGGGCCGAAAAGGGATTCCGCAACGCGGAGGTCGATGTGCGCATCGACAACGACACGCTGCGCCCGCAGATGGTCAACGTCACCTTCCTGATCAACCGCAAGGACAAAGTAAAGATCGGGAAGATCAACTTCATGGGCAACGAGCAATTCGCCGACAAGCGGTTGCGCAAGACCTTCAAGAAGACCCACCAGAAATCGATCAACATCTTCAAAGGAACCAAGCTCAACGAAAGCGATTTCGAGACGGACAAGGAGCTGCTCATCGACTTCTATAACTCGCGCGGTTACCGCAACGCGACGATCGTCACCGACTCGATCTATGCGATCAACGACAAACGGTTAGGCATCGACATCGAGGTTTCGGAGGGCAACAAATACTACATCCGCAACGTGGGTTGGGTCGGAAACTCGGTCTACACGACCGAATACCTGCAAGGCATGTTCGGCGTGACGAAGGGCGACACCTACGACAAAAAATCAATGCACAAACGACTGGGCATCGGCAAGGAGGTCGATCCGGAGAGCATGTCCGTATCGTCGCTCTACCAGAACGACGGCTACCTGATGTCGCAGATCGAACCGGCCGAGACGATCATCAATCCCGACTCGATCGATATTGAGGTCAAAGTGTTCGAGGGCAAGCAGTTCACGATCAACGAAGTCGGCATCACCGGCAACCAGCGGGTCGACGACGAGGTGATCCGGCGCGAGCTTTACACCCGTCCGGGCGAACTCTACAACCGATCGCTGCTCATGCAGACAATCCGCACATTGGGTTCGATCGGCCACTTCAACCCCGAATCGATCATGCCCGACATCAAACCCGTATCGAACGAACTGGTCAACGTCAACTGGCCGCTCGAAGAACAGGCTTCCGACCAGTTCAACATCGCCGGAGGCTGGGGATCAGGCACATTTGTCGGCTCGGTCGGCATCACACTGAACAACCTCTCGGTGAAGAACTTCTTCAAGAAGGGCGCATGGCGACCCTATCCGATGGGACAAAACCAGCGTCTGTCGCTCTCGGCGCAGACCAACGGTACTTACTACAAGGCGTTCTCGTTGAGTTTCACCGACCCTTGGTTGGGTGGGAAAAAACCCAACTCGTTCACCTTCTCGGCGCACTTCTCCGAGCAAAACAACGCCTACTACGTATGGCAGAAGAGTACGCAGTATTTCCGCACCTATGGTATAGCCGCAGGTTTGGGCAAGCGTCTGAACTGGCCCGACCCCTATTTCACATTCTACGGCGAGGCAAGCTACGAGCGTTACCAGCTAAAAAACTGGTCGTCGTTCGTCATGACCAACGGAGCGGCCAATCTGCTCTCGCTGAAACTTGTCTTTGCGCGTAACTCGGTCGATCAGCCGATCTACCCGCGCCGCGGTTCGGAATTCAGTGCCTCGGTACAAGCTACTCTACCCTATTCGCTCTGGGACAACAAAGATTACAGCGACACCTCGATGAGTGAGCAGGAACGCTACCGCTGGATCGAGTTCCACAAATGGCAGTTCAAAGCCCAATGGTTTCAAGCCCTCTCCCAGAACTCGAATCTGGTGCTGATGCTGAAGGCCGAAATGGGTTATCTGGGCAGCTACAACAAGCACAAGGTTTCGCCCTTCGAGCGGTTCGAAGTCGGTGGCGACGGTATGTCGGGTTATAATATATATGGTATCGACATCATCTCGATGCGCGGTTACGAAGACGGCGCGCTCGACCCCGTATCGGAAAACTACTCGCGCGGATACAACAAATACACGGCCGAGCTGCGCTACCCGGTGATCCTGAAACCCTCGTCGCAGATTTACGTACTCGGATTTCTGGAGGGCGGTAACGGCTATTCGTCGTGGCGCACCTTCTCGCCCTTCAAGATCAAGCGGTCGGCCGGCTTCGGCGTCCGGCTCTACCTGCCCGTTGTCGGCATGTTGGGCATCGACTGGGGTTACGGATTCGATGCTCCGGCCGGAAAGTCGGCCAAGAGCGGCAGTCAGTTCCACTTTGTCCTCGGACAACAATTCTAATTTGTTCCCAAATTAGAATTGTCGTCCCGACCATACAGACAAACCCTCTAAATCTCCCTTTGAGAAGGGAGACTTAAAAAAAGAGAGGGAACGGGGCTTGGGCACAAATTAGAATTGTCGTCCACGACCATACAGAGGGAAAAGGAATCGAAGCGGCAGCGGATGTAAAATAATAGTGTCAACGCAACGTGCAGAAACAAATTAGTGCGGTTGACGCGGGATGCGGCGGAAACCGAATCGGAGTGATTCGAGCAGTCGGCGCAAACATCGGATGACAAAAGAGGCAACTTGGCAATAAAATTGGAAGAAAATTGTTATATTTACATAACGAAAACCGCACGAACCACAAAAAATTAAAAACAGAGAGTATGAAACGACTGATTTTAATCGCAGCATTCCTGCTGACGGCCGGAACGCTTGCAGCGCAGAACTACATAGTTGTCAACAGCGAGAAAGTCTTCAAGTCGGTAGATGCCTACAATACGGCAATCTCCAACCTGGACAAGATGGCCGAGCAATACCAAGCACAGGTCGACGCCAAATTTGCCGAAGTGGAAACGCTCTACAACAACTACATGGCTCAGAAGGCATCGCTTTCGGCCGCATCACGCAACAGCCGCGAAGAGACCATTCTGGCACAGGAAAAGGCTGCGCAAGAGTATCAGGAGAGTATATTCGGGCAAGAGGGCTCGCTGATGAAAAAGCGAGTCGAGCTGATCGAGCCGATCCAAAAACGCGTCTTCGCCGCAATCGAAGCCTATGCCAAACAGGTCGGAGCAGATTTGGTTCTCGACTCGGCAAACAACCCCACGCTGCTCTACACCAGCCCCAATGCCGAGCGCACACAACAGGTAATCAACACATTGAAATAGAACATATCATCAAAACATTAACGAATAAAACTTTATGAAAACAGCAATCAAACTGACCCTTGCGGTTGCACTCTTGTTGAGCACGACATCGCTCTTCGCACAGAAATTTGGCCGGATCAACACCAACGAGGTGGTGACAGCGATGCCCGAAATGAAGGAAATGCAAACCAACATGGAGGCTTACGGCAAAGAGCTGCAAGACAACATCGAAACAATCAACGTGGAGTTCAACTCCAAGTATCAGGAGTACCAGAAAAATTACAATACGCTGTCGGAAGCAATCCGCGAGGTGAAGGCGAAAGAGCTGGAGTCGTTGCAGGAGCGCAGCCGCGAGTTCCAAGAGGCTGCACAGCGCGATTATTCGGCAAAGCAGAATGAACTGCTCGCCCCGATCATCGAGAAGGCCAAGAAGGCAATCGACAAAATCGCAGCAGCAAACGGCTACCTCGTGATCTTCGACACATCGACCGGCTCGCTGGCCTATTTCGACGAGGCAACGTTGACCGACATCGCTCCCGAAGTCAAAAAGGAGTTGGGCATCTCCAACGCCCCGGCAGCAGCTCCCGCAGCTCCCGCCAAGAAATAACACAGCAATAGAGGAGGGGGGGGGCAACCCCGTCCAACGCTAAAAACGCACCACCCGACAGCTTGAAATAAGCCGCCGGGTGGTGTTCTTATAGGGGGGGGGCATTGCTGCACGGCACGGCAGTTCTCGAACCTCGAGCCTGTCGAAAGGTCGTGTTGTGCCTGTTTT
>CAZHEY010000001.1:26177-123605 GCA_964532025.1 uncultured Alistipes sp.
CGATCCTCGAGCTTGTCGAGAGGTCGCAAGGGCTGTCAGTTCTCGATCCTCGAGCTTGTCGAGAGGTCGCAAGGGCTGTCAGTTCTCGATCCTCGAGCCCGTCGAGAGGTCGCTTGTTGTCTGTCCTCGAACCTCGAGCTTGCCGAGAGGTCGCTTGTGCTCGGTGCTTTGTTCTCGAGAGGTCGCAAGGGCGTGTTTTCCCCATTTGATGAGTTGTTTTCGACTTGCTGTGCAAGTCGGCAGTCCGCAGCTCCGCCCTGCCGAGGACTGCTATTTCGCGTTGCTCAATAGCCGCCTCCGCGAGCTGCTGACTGAAAAGAGCTGAAACGAGGTAATAGTTTGCGACCTCTCGACAAGCTCGAAGATCAAGAACAGACAATCTGCGACCTCGGGGGCAGGCGCGCCGATCGAAATCAAAATACGGCAGTCACACGGTCGATATCGCCCGATATCAGTTCGGGTAGTACGGCCCGGATTTGCTCCATGCTCCAATCCCACCACCGCAATGCTTCAAGCCGCGCAATCGTCGCTTCGTCAAAACGTTTGCGTATCGGCCGCGCGGGAATTCCGCCTACGATCGTGTAGGGCGCAACATCTTGGGTAACCACAGCGCGCGCCGCGATAATCGCGCCGTCACCGATCGTGACACCAGCGAGGATCACCGCTTCGTACCCGATCCAGACATCGTTGCCGATGGTGATGTCACCCTTGTTGTCCCACGCTTGGGTGATCTGCTCTTTCGGGAGACGCCACTCCTCGAAGAGGATCGGGAAAGGGTAATTCGCCAGCGATTTCAGGGTGTGGTTTGCACTATTGAACAGAAATTTAGCCCCACACGCGATCGAGCAAAATTTGCCGATCGTCAGACGATCGTGGTTGATCGACGGGTAGTGATACAATATATTATTGCGCTCAAAATCGCGCGGGTCGTTTACAAAATCGTTGTAAAGCGTGTGGTCACCAATCGTGATATTTGGATTCTTGACGACCCGATTCAAATAGACAGTCTGCGCATCGCTTGTGCGCGGATAGATTTTATTATTCATTGCATTCAATTTTTTGTTAGGATTCATGTACACAACAATTCGGGACAATAGATCGCCTATTGTCCTAAACTACCAAACAAAACTCAAATGCAACGTTGCCACTTCATCGCTGGGGAGGATTAAAAAGAGATCATTTTACGGGGTTGGGGCGCATATTCGAATACTCCTCCCAAAAGATAGAGCACGCCGATTGCACCCGCAACGAGAATCGAAGTGAGGTCGACAATCGGCGCATCGCCATGAGCAACAATCCAGTAGATTCCACTGCCCGCCCGAAGTAAAAAGAGCGCAGCGACACCAAAAACACCGAGGCGCAACAACGGAAGTTGTCGAATAACGCCTGCTGCGGAGAGGGCATAAGCTCCGCCCAAAGCAAAACACAGAGCCACAATCAGCGTAATCAGATAGGGCAAAACCGCTCCGTGAGTCGCGATTTGATCCATCATCGAATCAATTCCGTAGATACGAAATGCGAACTCGAGCCACGGCAAACACGCGATATGCGCTGCCGCTAACGTAAAATTGAGTATGGCTGCTATTTTCAACATCATGACACTGCATTTTTATGATACATCCGCAAAACCGAAGAGCCGCCCAGCGTTTATTTGCGCCGAATAGATCGGGGACTACCCTCCTCCGAAACAACCCTGCAACAGCCCGTTGTCCGTATTAGACTCCGCACTGTCCGCAAGTTTGCTCTGCGAAGTTAAAAATTCTTCACCAAAATCGCAAATTGAAATCCACGAAACAACTGCTTCGCATGCGTAGATAAATCGAATTTGAGTTACAACATCTTGGGCGTTAGCGTCGATGAAAGAAAATCACGAATATATAAGTGCTCGACCCCTTCGTAGCTATTCTCGAAAGCGCGTTCGCCAGAAACAACGATTTTCGGATAATTATCCTTAATTTTGAGCAGGTTGCCAAATTCTCGGGCAATGGTTTCAGGCGATGATAACTCGACAGCCACCTGTACATAAAGGGTTTCGCCATTACGAGTGCATACAAAATCGATCTCCTCGGTAGCAACCGCTCCGACATTCACTTCGTAGCCGCAAAATAGCAGGTGATTGCAAACCAGATTTTCCAGTCGTTTTGCTCTATCTTGGGGTTTATATCCCGCCACCGCGTTACGAATGCCTAAATTTTCAAAAAAATACTTCTCACCTCGCTCAAAGAACTTTTTACCAACGATATCATAACGGCCAACTTTGTGCACCACAAATGCTTCTGCCAAAGAATCGGCATAAGCAGATACTTGATTAGGGGCTATTTTCACGTTTTGACTCTTCAAGAAATCGCTGATACTTTTGGATGAAAACAGACTTCCAACATTGTTTGCCAGAAAACGAATGAGCTGCTCCAAAAATAGAGTATTCCTTATTTTCTTGCGTTCGATCACGTCACGCAACACGATCGTAGCATAGACGCTACGAATATATTCCATTACAACCTCCTCATTCATAGGGAGGTGTATTAGATATGGCAACCCTCCAAAGTGGACGTATTTTTCGAGAGAGTCGTCGTCGTTCGGCAAATTCATGAAACTCAAGAATTCCAGATAGGAGAGACTATAAATCCGGAACTCGACATATCTTCCGCCCAACTCATTGGCTAAATCACTGGAAAACATCTCGGAGTTACTGCCTGTAATGTAAATATCGTTATTGTCGTCCAATGCAAGTGAGCGAATAGCTACTTTGAAATCGTCAATCTCCTGTATTTCATCAATGAAGATATAATTTTTTCGGTCACCGACCAATCTCGCCGAAATATAATCGTGCAGTTCCCGGTAAGAGTTGAGATCCACAAAGTCAATGTCTTCTTTGTTGATATAGATAATGTTGGCATCTTTCTCTTCGCTTTTTATGAGATCAATGAGTTGAAACAATATAAAACTTTTACCCACACGTCGATGCCCGATCATCACTTTGACAATCGGGGTGCGCATAAATGGTTTTATGCGCTGAATGTAGGTATCTCTGCGATGTAGAACGGTTGGAAACTTCACCATGGCGGCACACTTTAATCGTGATTATAATACAATGCAAATATAATACTTATTTTAATCATAAGTAAAATAATTGCGTAAAATTAGACAAATCACACACACGCCCAAACTTTGCGCCCCCTCTATCGGGCTATTTACACCTTGATTTTCAATATTTCGCTCCACTCGGTGGTGTAACGGGGCGAGGAATAGTTGCGGTTGGAGGGGATGCCGCCCGTGCCTTGCGAACCCAACAGGATCGTCGAACGGCCAAGGTGGGCATTGAGCGAGTCGATGGTCTGCATCAGCGACTTGTGCTTGGTGCGGTCGATGTGGTCGAACATCACCGACTGGACTCCCACGCCGCGCGAAATGTCGTGGAGCGTCACACCGGCTTTTTTGTAGCCGTAGCCGCTCCGGAACAACTCGCGAAGTGCCGCGCCGGCAGCTTTCGCCATCTCGAGCGTGCTGTCGGTCGGCACAGGGAAGAGCACCAGGCGGCTCTCGTAGTGCTGCGGGCAGTCGTCGCGGTGGCGGTTGGTCAGGATGTAGACCTGCATCTGCCCGCACACCGACTGCTGGCTGCGGAGCTTCTCGGCGGCCATCGTCACAAAGGTCGAAAGCGACTCTTGCAGCGGCCCGAACTCGGTTATCTCGTGCGCAAAGGAGCGCGACACGGTGATCGACTGCTTGTCGGGCGTGGTGTGTTCGAACTCGATGCAGGGGTTGCCATGCAACTCCTGCCATGTCCGCAGTCCCACCACGCTCATCCGCGCCCGCACCCATTCGGGTTGCATCGAACGAAACTGCTCGGCCGTAGTGATGCCGCACCCTTGGAGCATCTTGGCGTAGCGGCGACCGATGCCCCACACCTCCTCGATCGGAAAGCGGCTCAAAACCTTCGTGATATCTTCGGGTCGGTACATCAAGCACGCACCCTGCAATTTAGGATACTTTTTGCAAAGTTTGCTGGCCACCTTTGCCAGCGTCTTGGTCGGAGCGATGCCGATGCTGACCGGGATGCCCGTATTGCGTTTCACGATCCGGGCAATCTCGCGCCCACGCTCCTGAAGGGTCTCTATGGGCAGCCCCTCGAGATTCAGAAATGCCTCGTCGATCGAGTAGATCTCAATACTGGGAACCAGCTGCCGAAGCGTCTGCATCACACGGTGCGACATATCGCCATAAAGCTGGTAGTTGCTCGAAAAGACCGCCACGTTGTGGGCTTTGATGATCCCCTGCGCCTGATAGAGCGGCTGCCCCATTTGGATGCCGAGTGCCTTGGCCTCGTTCGAGCGCGCAATGATGCAACCGTCGTTGTTCGAGAGGACAACCACCGCACGCCCATTGAGCGAAGGGTTGAATGCCCGCTCACACGAGGCGAAAAAGTTGTTGCAGTCGCAAAGCCCGTACATCACACACGCTTAATCACATAGCACACTACGCCCCAGATCATAAAATCGTTGTCGGAGGTGATTCGGATCGGTTTGTAGTTTTTATTTGCCGGCACAAGCAGGGCATAGTCGCCGTGGTTTTCGAACCGTTTGAGTGTAAATTCACCGTCGATATAGGCTACCGCCAGACAACCGTTATACGGCTCAATACTCTTGTCGATCACCAGCAAGTCGCCATCGTTGATCCCCTCGTCGATCATCGACACACCGCTCACACGCGCATAGAACGTCGATGCGGGGTTCTTCACCAGCTCGCGGTTCAGATCGAGCTTCAGATCCATGAAATCATCGGCCGGCGACGGGAATCCCGCCGAAACGCCCGATGTCGAGAGTGGCAATGCAGCATCGGTGGTAGTGTCGGGTGCGAATATTTTTAGTGCCTCGTATTTTTCCATAGCATCCTAACGAATAGTGAACTCTTCAAAGTGCAAAGATAGCTCCCAAAAATCATTTACACCGTTTTTTTCGGAAAATGGGTTGAAAATAGAGCCGACACTCTTAAATAAAAAAGCACCACGAATCTGCATACGCTCAAAATACAGGCCATTGGATTCCCGCAACGATGCGCAGCCATTTCGTGGCGTGCTGCTGTCGGAAAGGAGCTGCGCAGGGGTGCAAAAAACGCCGTAAAACATTAATATTTTACGGCGTTAAATGCGACTCTCGTCAGTTGCGGAAAGAAGGGGATTCGAACCCCTGAAACCCTTTAGAGGTTTACTCGCTTTCCAGGCGGGCCAGTTCAACCACTCCTGCATCTTTCCTTTGAATCGGGCTCAAAAGTACACAAAGTTTCCGAATTCTGCAAACAGCAGCTCTATTTTCCATTTTTTATCGCATCAACGAGGCCAATTCAGACCGATTATTGTATATTTGCATTACTTATTTGATCCGAAAATTCGGATATACTCATACGGATAATGAAAAAACCTTTACTAACCATTCTATTTCTGCTTCTGGGGGCAGTGCCGACCTACGCCGTACTCAAAGAGCAGAATATCAAGCAATCGCTTTCGGTCCTGCGCATGGAGCTGGAAGCCAACAACCGGGAACAGCAAGAAAACAGCCTGCGGTTCGAGAAGAGTCGCGCGCGGCAAAAGCAGCGGCTGGTCGATCTGCTGCAAGCCAGCGACCAGACGGCGTTGATGCTCTATTCGCAGAAACTCGACTACATCTTCGACCTGACATACGCCTGCCACGAGGCCACCGATCAATACAACCGATTCAGCCAGCGAACCGTGCCGTTCGACCAATGGCGCACGAGCATTGATATTGAGCTGGCTCGATACAAGGGGCTGACCGAGAGTCTGGAGAATATGCCCGACGAGATGCTCCCCGATTCGGCCGCACGCACCGACCGCGCGGTCTGTCTGTCGCTGGCCAAAGAGATGCATGCCACGATGATCGAACGCAGCGCACAACTGGAGCGTGCGCGCGAACAGTATCAATGGATCGCCCAGAAGCTCAAAAAGTTAAACGACTACGCGGAGTTGCGCTACAACAACATCCGCCAGAACATCTTCATCAACGGCGGCGATTCCTACATCACAATCCTCTCGCGCTTCAGCCACTATTGGGATGAAGCGAAAAAAAGCGTAACCGAGAAATATCGCCGCAACGAAGGTTCGCATTCCGAATGGCGTGGGCCGCTGATTCTCATGCTCTTCTGCTTCGTGCTTTTCTACTTGATCATCGCCGCTGCGGTCTGCTTTGCCGTCATTCGCTGGTTCTTGCCGCGCCGGTTGGAGACCCCGGAATTTCTGGGCAAACGCTCCTGCATCATCATGGCAGCATCGGTATTGACCTTTGCCGGTGTGCTTTTTGTGCTGCGGACGCTCTTCCTCCAGCACAATTTCTTCCTCATGGCCACCGGATTACTCATGGAGTACGCATGGCTGTTAGGCACGATCCTCATCTCGTTGCTAATCCGCCTCAAAAGCACACAAATCAAAAGCGGATACCGTATCTACTCCCCAATCGTGCTGGTTGGGCTTATCGTGATCGTCTTCCGCATCATATTCATTCCTAACGAGTTGGCCAATATCGTGTTTCCGTCACTCCTGCTGATCTGCACCCTTTGGCAATGGAGTGTCATCGCGCGCCACAATGCCAACATTCCGCGCAGCGATATTTTCTACACTTGGATTTCGCTCTCGTTCATGGTTCTGGCCGTCGCAATTTCATGGTACGGCTATACGCTTATGGCAGTGCAGGTGCTCATCTGGTGGATCATGCAGCTCACAGCCATTCAAACGATTACGTGCATCTACGACTTGCTGAAACTCTACCGCAATACCCATTATAAAAACGGGGAGGATTCGATCCGCCAGACGTGGCGTTTCGATCTGATTTCCAAAGCCTTGATCCCGATTTTGGCCGTCTACTCGCTGATGTTCAGCATCTACTTCGCCGCACGCGTATTCGATCTCACGGAGTTGTGCAAGGAGAAGGTTTTCTTCTACAACTTCATCAACATGGACAACGTGGCATCGATCTCGCTGGCCAAGCTCTCGCTGGTGGTTGCGCTCTGGTTCGTAGTCCGTTATCTGATCTACGCCGGCAAAGCACTCTACATGCACAACTATCGGGTACGCAATGGAAATAAAAAGACGGTCATGACTTTGGGAATCAACATGATGTCGATCATCGTCTGGGGATTCTACACAATCGTGACGATGCTGATCCTGCGCATCAACAACTACGGCATCGTCGTGGCAATCGGCGGCATGTCTACCGGCGTCGGTTTTGCGATGAAGGACACGATCGAGAATCTATTCTACGGCATCTCGCTGATGACCGGACGCGTGAACATCGGCGATGTGATCGAATGCGACGGCGTGCGCGGCAAGGTGACCAACATCAACTACCAATCGACAATGGTCGAGCCAGTTGACGGTTCGGTCATGGCTTTCCTCAACAGCCAACTTTTCAGCAAGAACTTCAAGAACCTGACCCGCAACCACGGCTACGAATTGGTCAAAATTCCAGTCGGAATCGCCTATGGATCGGATGTAAAACAGGTACGCAGGTTGCTTCAGGAGCGCATCGAGGAGATGGATTGCTACGACAAACAGATGGGAATCTCGGTTCTACTCGACAATTTCGGCGACAACAGCGTCGACCTGATTATTGTGCTGTGGGTTCCCGTCCTGACCAAGTTAGCCGACGTCTCGCACATCAAGGAGACAGTCTACGAAACGCTCAACGCCAACCACATAGAGATCCCATTCCCGCAGCGCGACATCCACATCATCCAGCAGTAACCGGCACGTGGGTGGTTCTCGATCCTCGAGCCTTGTCGAGAGGTCGCAAATGCTCAACGAATTTATTCACGATCCTCGAGCCTGTCGAGAGGTCGTTGTATATTTGTTCACGATCCTCGAGCCTGTCGAGAGGTCGTTGTATTTCTGTTCCCGATCCTCGAGCTTTGTCGAGAGGTCGCAAACTATTATCAAAGTGCGTCAGCTCTTTTCAGTCAGCAGCTCGCGGGGGACGGCTATGCAGCAACGCAAATAGCAGTCCTCCGCAGGGCGGAGCTGCGGACTGCCGACTTGCTTCGCAAGCCGAAGACAACTCGCAAATAATGCTTCTTCGATCATCGAGCTTGTCGAGATGATCGTGAACAGGCCCTTGCGACCTCTCGACAAGGCTCGAGGATCGGGAACAGAAATACAACGACCTCTCGACAGGCTCGAGGATCGTGAACAGACCCCTGCGACCTCTCGACAGGCTCGAGGATCGAGGACAAACCGCCACACGCGCCCTACCGACAACCGTTCGCGTATGGGTACAAAAAAGTAATGATGCCAAAAACAACTGCTTTTGACATCATTACCCACAAAAAAAAGGGGATTCCTTGGAATCTCCTTCACTTTTAAGTTTCAGCGAAGAATTACTTCGTTGCCTCTGCTGCTGCCTCAGGCGTAGCGCAAGCTGTCGAATCAGCCTCAGCACATGCGGCAGTCGAATCACACTTCTCGGCGCAACCCTCGCAAGCAGTAGCTTCAGTAGCTACGACTTCAGCCTCAGCGGGCTTGTTCGAATTGCCACAGCAGCTTACCATAGCAACGGCAGCCAAAACGATGACAAAAGAGAAAATTTTTTTCATAGTGTTTAAGTATTGAAATATTAGTTGTTCTGTAACGGCGCAAAGATATATATTCGCCGAATAAATGCAAAGAAAAAATGAAATTATTTTAATAATGGAGAAAAATTAGTTCAAAAAGTCGGATAAGGCCAAATCCTCGCTCTTCAGAAACGCCTTGGGAAAAGCAGCTGACACCCTACCTTTCAGGATAATAGCCTCCTCTGCGGTCAGGCAATTTCCGATTGTGACTTTGAAATAAGGATTCTCGTAAACCATCTGCACTTTTTCGCCGGGGAAGCTCTCCTCAAACAGATTTCGGGCGGCAACCGCACCGGCACGGGCATTCTGCCCATTGTCGAAAAAGATGCAGACGCGATAGCCGCGCACACGTTGACGCTGACTGGCACGCGAAGCGTCGGCAATGGCACGTGCCGCATCGCCGTTCTCGGTGACGGTCACCTGCGCACGGCCGAAAAGAGTAGCTGTGGGCTGCGGCTCTGCCAGTTGCTGCCGAAACGCATCGAGCGACTGGGCACGACCAACGAGCTGCACCGCCGAGAGCATCAGCACAAGGATGACTGTTTTCTTCTTCATTATTTCTTCAGGTAGTTTTTTACCTCCTCCAACGTGACCCCAAAGATATTCAAAAAATCCGACAACGGCATCATTTGGCGCGAGATATTTACCGGCATCGGGCCTCCGCGCCCCGCTACCGAATAGCTCACGGCGACCTGTCCGATCTCTCCGCTGTCGATTTTGCGCACCAGCACATAGAGTGCCAGCGGATCAGAGATCTTCAGAATCCAGCGCGTCGAAAGACTGCCCACCGTGCGACGCTGAACCTCCACGGGTTCGCGCAACAGGATCGTCGCGACTTTATCGGTTGCATAGTAGATCTCCAAACGCACCTGATCGAGTTGCAGTTTGTGGCCCGTGTCGTTCATTACGCGCACAACCACCTCCGCGCCGGTCAGCCCCTGCCGCTCGACCTTCTCCACGGCTTCGATGCGGATATTCTTGCGTGCCTTCTCCACGGCGCGGCGGCACGAGGACAACGGCGCAAGAGCCAAGAGCATCAAGATATAAAATAGTGTCTTTTTCATTTTTCTCCGATATAAATCTGGGCGATGCCGAAACTCTGGCTCTTCGCCCGACAGTTGACAAATCCGGCACGCATCATGAGCTTCATGAACTCCTCGGGAGCCGGGAACTCACCGACCGATGCCGGCAGGTATTCGTAGGCGCGTTTGTCACGCGAAATAAGCCCCCCGATGCGAGGCAGAATGCGATACGAGTAGAATTCGTAGAGCGACCGAAACAGCGGGTTGCGGGGCCGCGAAAATTCGAGAATCACCACACAACCTCCGGGGCGCAGCGTCCGCGCCAGCTCGCGCAATCCGGCATCGAGATCCCCGAAATTGCGAACCCCAAATGCCACCGTCGCCACATCGACCGAGCCGTCGGCCACCCCCAGATGCTCGGCATCGCCCTGCTCGAGCCGAATGCGGCTATCCAATCCGCGTGCGGCCACCTTGCGACCGGCGACCTGCAACATCTGCTGCGAAAGGTCGACCCCCAGCACCTGCACCCCGTCGAGCCGTTGTGCCATGGCGATCGCCAAGTCGCCCGTTCCTGTGGCCACATCGAGGATCTGCCGGGGCTTGCAACGCTGCACGATGCGCACCACGTGGCGTCGCCAAAGTCGGTCGATGCTCATCGAGAGCGTATGGTTCAGCAGGTCGTAACGAGGTGCAATGTGGTCGAACATCTCTTGCACCTCCTCCTTTTTCGAGAGTTCCGTATTATATGGTTTCATTCGTAACGAATCGTTTGATCGGGTTTCACGGTAGATATAATATAGGTAGGGATCACCAGCAACGCCACGATCGCCACCACAAATCCGGCATTTAATGCCACGATCCAGCCCCAGCCCAACGAGATGGGCACTTCGGAGAGGATGTACCCCTCGGAGCTGAGTTTGAGCAGGTGGTAGTGCTGCTGCACCCAGCAGATCACCAGTCCGGCCAGATTGCCCCACAGCAACCCGCGCAGGGTGATGAACGCCGCGCGCCACAGGAAGATTGCGCGCAACTGCCGATTGGGCATGCCGAAGGCTTTGAGCAGGCCGATCATGCGCATGCGCTCCAACACCAGAATCAGCAACGCCGAGGTCATGTTGAAGAAGGCCACGATGAGCATGATGACAATCACCACCGCCGCATTCACGTCGTGTGCCCGCAGCCAATCGAAGATATTCGGGTAACGCTCGGCGATACTCGACACCGCCAGATTCTGCGTATCGTCCCCCTCGTCGTAAAGCAACGTATGCCCCAGACGAGCGGCAAAATCATCGGCCACCGCCAAGTCGCGCGTTCGAATCTCGTAACCCGAAATCTCGTCGGCAGACCATTCGGAGAGGCGTTGTACATTGCGCAGATCAGTCATAATCACGCGATTGTCCATCTCCTCCATTCCCGACGAATAGATCCCGCAGACCTTGAAACGATCGCGGCGCGGCAACTCCCCGGCATCGACAAAGAGCATCTCGACCCGATCGCCCACGCCCAGCTGCAACTTCCCGGCTAACGTCTGCGACAGCAGCACATCCTTGGTGCGGATCGTATCCCCGACCCGCGGTAGCGCACCGTCGACGAGCCACTCGCCGAAACTGCTCCAGTCGTAGTCACGCTCCACCCCCTTGAGCATCACCCCTTCGACGGCATCGGCCGTGCGAACGATGCCGCCCTTCACGGCATAGGGCGCTAACGAAGCGAATCCGTCGGTAGAGCGAATCAGCGACTCGAGGGACTTGCTCCGACGAATCGGCGAAGCGTCGAGTGCCTGCACTGCCCCCACATCGGTCACCGTTACGTGCGCCGCGAAGCCTGTCATTTTTTGCGCCACCTCCTGCTTGAAGCCCAGAATGACGGCCAGCGTCAGGATCATCACAGCGATACCTAACGCCACGGAGATCACCGCAATACGCTCCATCACCCCCGGTTTATTGCCGGAAGCGGGCTGTGCCATACGGCGTGCGATAAAAAAGGCAAGGCTCACAACGGTTCTTTTTGTTGAAATTTTATGCAAAGTAAGCACATAATTTCGTATTTTTGCCCGAAATATGCTACTTTTATGAAAAAACAAGCATTGATCACAGGAGCTACATCGGGGATCGGACGCGCTACGGCGTTGCGGCTTGCCCGCGAAGGATACGAGATCACCGCAACCGGACGGCGTGCGGAGCGGCTGTCGTCGCTCAAGGCCGAAATCGAAGCGGGCGGCGGTCGTTGCACGACCCTCTGTTTCGACGTTCGCAAAGAGGCGGAGGTAAGAACCCACCTCGGCAAGATCGCGCAGGTCGATCTGCTGGTCAATAACGCAGGACTGGCGGCCGGACTCGAACACATCGACCAAGGCGACGTGCGCGACTGGGATGCCATGATCGACACCAATGTCAAGGGGCTGCTCTACGTCACACGCATCGTTGCACCCAAGATGATTGCCGCAGGCGGTGGCCACATCTTCAACATCGGGTCGATTGCCGGCACAGAACCTTACGAAAACGGTGCGGTATACTGTGCCTCGAAACATGCGGTGCATGCCATTTCGCAGGCCATGCGCGCCGATCTGCTTGCGGCCGGGATCCGGGTCACGGAGATTCGCCCGGGTATGGTCGAGACCGAATTTTCGCAGGTGCGCTTCCACGGCGATAGCGACCGCGCCGAGAAGGTCTACACCGGAGTCAAGGCTCTCAGCGGCGAGGATATCGCCGAAGCGATCGCTTGGGCGGCACAGCTCCCGGCCCACATGAACGTAAACGATCTGGTGCTGATGCCCACCCAACAAGCCGGAGCATATTACACCTATCGCAAAAACTAAAAAAACGAAATTATGACTTTTCTGATGATGCACCTGCTTCAAGCAGGATACTATGCCGATTCGGCCGCACGCACCCACTATTCGGGCGCAAGCATGGGGATGTTTGTTCTGATTATCGCCATCGGCGTGATCGGTTATCTGGTACAGGCTCGCCTGCAATCGGTCTTCAAAAAATACTCGAAAGTGCAGTTCCCGGGCGGTCTGACCGGAGCGCAGGTGGCCGAAAAGATGTTGCGCGACAACAACATCCACAACGTGAAGATCACCCACGTCGCCGGCAACCTGACCGACCACTTCAATCCGCAGACCATGACCGTCAACCTCAGCGACAGCGTCTATTCGTCGAACAGCGTGGCTGCCGCAGCCGTTGCCGCCCACGAATGCGGCCATGCCGTGCAGCACGCTCAGGCTTATGCGCCACTGACGCTACGCTCGCAGTTAGTCCCCGTCGTACAGTTCTCGTCGACAGCCGCCACCTGGATCATCATCCTCGGACTGGTGATTCTGGCCTCGACGCAAAATGAGATCCTCTGCTGGGTCGGTGTGGGCATGATCGCCATGTCGGCACTCTTCTCGCTGATCACATTGCCGGTCGAATACAACGCCTCGGCGCGTGCCGTGGAGTGGTTGGAGAGCAGCCACACGATGCAAGGTATTCAGCTGACACAAGCCAAAGAGGCGTTGAGCTGGGCAGCGCGCACCTATCTGGTAGCCGCCTTGAGTGCCATCGCTTCGGTGTTATATTATGTTTTCCTGATTCTCGGTCGTCGCGAGTAAGATGAACAACCCCCAAACTTCCCATACGCACCGCAGTTCGATTGCCGCTGTGGCGCTCGTGGTAGTGCTCATTGCCGTCAGTTTCATTCCGCCCCAAAGCATCGGCGGCGTAAAACTCCGACGCGCCAACATCTTCTCCGACCTCTTTTCGTTCAACGATGTCTTGGCGACGAGCGAGTCGTCGCTCTTCAACGAGGAGGAGTTTCACGTCGACATGGAGGCCGTGGCGGAGAACATCCTTGCCGACACCGTACCGCCAACCGTGGAGACCTCCTTCGAGTGGAACGTAGCCGGCGAACGACGCACCCGACGCACCGTCACTCCCGACACACTCCGGCTCACCCCGCGCGTGATCCCGATCGAAGTGTTCGACACCCTCGGCCGCTTCGATGCCTTCTGCGATACCCTACTCAACGCCCGGCGGCCGGTACGCATCGCCGTCTTGGGCGATTCGTTTATCGAGGGCGACATCCTCACGGCCGACCTGCGCGAAAAGATGCAGGCGACCTACGGCGGCGGCGGCGCAGGATTCGCCCCAATCGCCTCACCCCTCACGGCCTTCCGCCGCACGGTCAAGACCCAGTCGAAGGGCTGGACCTCCTACAACCTCATGCAGCGCAAGACCGCCCCGCAGAATGCCCGGGAGAATTTCTACCTTTCGGGCTGGATCTGCCAGCCCACCGACGGCGCAACGACCCGCTGGGAGACCACCAAATTTCGCCAGCAGCTTGACTCCTGCACCACGGCACGCATCTTCTTCATCAGCCCCAACACCAGTTCGCTGGAGCTGACGCTCAACGACTCGCTGCACCACACGATCCCGGTCGAAGGGAACTCTGCGGTGCGGCAAATCGTCGTCTCTGCGCCGCAGATCGCCTCGCTGTCGTTGCGCGTAGCCTCGGGTAGCAAGGGATTTCTGGGCTACGGCACGGTGTTCGAAGCCGACGGAGCGTCGGTCGACAACTACTCGGTGCGCAGCAACAACGGACAGGCGATGTTCTGGACGAATCCGTCGGTCAACGCACAGATCAACAGCCTGATGTGCTACGATCTGGTGATCCTTCAATACGGACTTAACATCATGCAGCAAGGCATACACAACTACGCCAGCTACGGGGCACAGATCGAGAAAATGGTCACCTACATCCGACAATGTTTCCCCGATGCCGCCGTGCTGGTCATGGGCGTCAGCGACCGTTCGGCACGCTCGGAAGAGGGTATGACGGCCATGGATGCCGTTCCTTACATGACCGAATGCCAGCGGCAGGCGGCCATGCGCACCGGTGCTGCCTTCTGGGACACCGCCGAGGCGATGCGTTCGCACGGCGGCATGTCGCAATTTGTGGCAAACGGCTGGGCAGGTAAAGACTACACCCACATCAACTACGCCGGAGGCCGCCGCATCGCTTGGTCGCTCTTCGATGCGTTGAACGACTACGTCGGCCAATCACCGGCCTTGCAGCAACGCACACGGAAGACCCAGATCGTTGAACCGGTGATCGACACCCTGCAATACGAGCAGATCCACCGAGATCTGAAGCTGGGTCGGGTTGTTCCATTTGTGAAAGATTCGCTACGATGATACTTGCGGCAATAGGAGAGCTTCCGGAGAAAATTCAAACGCTACTGGCCTACGATGCCACCTCGCCACTGATCTTCAGCAGCGGGCTTTTCCTCTTCCTTTTCACTGGATTCCTACTGATATATAGCGTATTCCGCCGTGCTCCCATGGCGCGAATCGTCTACGTCATTCTCTTTTCGCTCTACTTCTACTACAAATCCAGCGGCATCTATTTCCTGCTGCTAATTTTCGCCGCAGCAAGCGATTATTGGATCGCACACGCCATTCACACCGCTCAACGACAAGCGATTCGCCGCCTGTTTGTCGGGCTGAGCATCGCCGTCAACCTCGGCATGTTGGGCTATTTCAAGTACACGAATTTTCTGATCGACCTCTCGAATCAGCTCTTCGGGCAAGGATTTCTGCAATTCCAGAACATCTTCCTGCCCGTCGGCATCTCGTTCTTCGTCTTCCAGTCGATGAGCTACACGATCGACGTCTATCGCCGACAGCTCACGCCGCTCAATAATTGGTGCGACTACCTGTTTTACCTCTCGTTCTTCCCGCAGTTAGTTGCCGGCCCGATCGTCCGCGCCCGCGACTTCATTCCGCAGATCCGGCAAAACCCCGTCATCGTCACACGCGAGATGTTCGGGCAAGGTGTCTTCCTGATCCTCACGGGACTGTTCAAGAAGGCGATCATCTCGGATTACATCTCGCTGAATTTTGTCGACCGCGTCTTCGACGATCCGCTACTCTACTCCGGATTCGAATGCCTGACAGGTATTTACGGCTATGCGCTACAAATCTATTGCGATTTTTCGGGTTACTCGGACATGGCAATCGGCATCGCCCTACTATTGGGATTCCGCTTCCCGAAGAACTTCGACGCACCCTACAAATCGGCCACCATCACCGAATTTTGGCGACGCTGGCACATCTCGCTCTCGACGTGGCTGCGCGACTACCTCTACATCTCACTCGGTGGCAACCGCAAAGGCCGGATACGCACCTATGCAAATCTGCTGATAACCATGATACTGGGTGGATTGTGGCACGGGGCGGCCATGCGGTTTATCCTCTGGGGAACGCTCCACGGCATTGCCCTCGCGCTGCATAAACTCTGGATGACGATCGTGCCGGGAGCCAAGGCCACCGGAGCCGAGATGCACTGGTGGAGTCGCGCAATCGGCATCTTCATCACCTTCCATTTGGTCTGCTTCGGCTGGCTGATGTTCCGCGCCGAGGACATGCAGGTGGTCATGCAGATGCTGCGCCAGATCCTATACAGCTTCCATGCCGCCATGATTCCGCAGGTTCTCACGGGCTATGTAGCCGTCTTCGCACTCATCGCGGCGGGCTACCTGCTCCACCTCCTGCCCGGCACGGTAGACCGACTGGCACAACGCGCCGTGGCACATGCGCCGCTGATCTTGCAGGTGATCCTGACCGCCTTGATGATCTGGAGCGTGATGCAGATCAAGTCCAGTGACGTGCAACCCTTCATCTACTTCCAATTCTGATCCCCATGCAAAATTTCGACCACAGCCTATTTCTGGCACTGAATTTCGACGGCGGCTCTGCGTTCGACCGCGTGATGCTCACAATCTCGGGTACGACCTTATGGCTGCCGCTTTATGCGCTGATCTTCTGGCTTGTCTGGCGACGCATGGGGTGGCGCAATACACTCTATTTCATTCTGCTCATGGTGTGCGCGCTGGTACTTTCGGACATGGTGGCGGGCATCTTCAAACAAAACGGAGTGTTGGGCGGCCTGCTACCCGACTTCTCGCCCCGCCTGCGCCCCATGTTCACGCCCGAACTCGAGGGGCTGGCAATCTCCCCCGACTCGCTGTCCGCCATTCGCCGCGCCGCACTCCCCGGTGAATGGGCCGTGCACGTCCCCGTCGAAGCCGTGAGCGGCCGCTACGGAACGGTCTCGGCACACGCCGCCACGATCGTTGCACTCTCCGTGCTCTCGGCCGGAGTGATCCGCCGCCGCTGGTTCTCGGCTCTGATGCTCGTCAGCACGCTACTCATCTGCTACTCGCGGATCTATCTGGGCAAGCACTTTCCGATGGATCTGGTGTGGGGTACGCTGGTCGGGCTGCTGCTCGGATACGCCGCCCTGCGCATTTTCCGCCTATTACCCAAAGCCTGAGACGGCGAAGAGTTGCGATTCTCACCATTTTTCACTACTTTTGCAGGGCTAAAATGTAAAATAATAACACAACCAATATGGCAATCGAATTAAGCGAACAGGAACAACTCCGCCGCCAATCTCTCACCGCATTGCGCGAATTAGGCATCGAGCCTTACCCCGCTGCCCGCTACGAAGTGACCGCAACGGCACGCGAAATCGCCGACAACTACGACGACTCAAAGAAAAACTATCAGGATGTCCGCATCGCCGGCCGCATCATGACGCGCCGCATCATGGGCAGTGCCGCATTCTTCGAATTGCAAGATCATACCGGCCGCATTCAGGTCTACGTCCGCCGCGACGACATCTGCCCCGAAGGCGATCCGACACTCTATAACACCGTCTTCAAGAAGTTGTTGGACATCGGCGACTTCATCGGCATCGAGGGCTTCGCCTTCCATACCAATACGGGCGAATTGTCGGTTCACTGCCGCAAATTCACGGTGCTTTCAAAGTCGATCCGTCCGTTGCCGATTGTCAAGGAGAAAGACGGGAAGACATTCGATGCCTTCACCGACCCCGAAGTGCGTTACCGCCAGCGTTACCTCGACCTGATCGTCAATCCGCAGGTCAAGGAGACCTTCGTCAAGCGGTCGAAGATCATGGCCACGATGCGCGAATTCTTCGGCGAACGCGGCTACATCGAGGTCGAGACCCCGATTCTGCAACCCATTCCGGGCGGCGCATCGGCGCGTCCGTTCATCACCCACCACAATTCGCTCGACATCGACCTCTACCTGCGTATCGCCACTGAGCTATACCTCAAGAAGTTGATCGTCGGAGGATTCGACGGCGTCTACGAGTTCGGCAAGAACTTCCGCAACGAGGGCATGGACCGCACGCACAACCCCGAATTCACCTGCATGGAGATCTACGTAGCCTACAAAGACTACCTCTGGATGATGGAGTTCACCGAGCAGATGCTCGAGCGGGTGGCTGTTGCTACCAACGGCACGACCGAACTGACGATCGACGGCAAGGCCATTTCGTTCAAAGCACCCTTCCGCCGCCTCTCAATGACCGATGCCATTCGCGAGAAGACGGGTTACGACATCACGGGACAGAGCGAGGAGCAGTTGCGCGAAGCCTGCAACCGGCTTCATGTCGAGGTCGACGAGACCTTCGGCAAGGGCAAACTCATCGACGCGATCTTCGGCCAATACTGCGAGGAGGAGCTGATTCAGCCCACCTTCATCACCGACTATCCGCGCGAGATGTCGCCGCTGTGCAAACGTCACCGCGCGAATCCCGATTTGACGGAGCGTTTCGAGCTCTTCGTCAACGGCAAGGAGCTGTGTAACGCCTACTCCGAGCTGAACGACCCGATCGACCAGTTGGAGCGTTTCCAAGAGCAGTTGCACCTCTCGGAGAAGGGCGACGACGAGGCGATGTTCATCGACATGGACTTCGTCCGCGCATTGGAATACGGCATGCCCTCCTGCTCGGGTATGGGCATCGGCATCGACCGCTTGACCATGTTCATGACCAACCAGACCTCGATTCAGGACGTGCTATTCTTCCCCCAGATGCGCCCCGAGAAGAAGGCCGTAACCGACCCCACGGAGGCATATACCGCAATCGGAGTCCCCGAAGAGTGGGTTCCCGTAATCCAGAAAATGGGTTACCTGACGGTCGATTCGCTCCGCAAACTCTCCGCCGGCAAGTTCTTCAACGACCTATGCGGCTACAACAAAAAGAACAAGCTGGGTCTGAAAGCCCCCTCGATCGAGGTGGTCAAGACGTGGTGCGAGGAGTAAAATAAGGAGTAAGACATGGCACAGAGACAGCATATTTCTACGGCAAAAGGGGCTTTGATCGCAGGCGGCTTTTTAGGCTTCATGGTAGTTGGGGTACTCTGCATCTGCGAAATTCTCCCCCAATGGGTCTTTCAGGTCATCTACCTCTGCGTAATGATCGGGCTGTGGTATCAGCTCACCCTCGGAATCTGGAAAAGACTCCCCAAAGGGAAACGCGGCTGGTTCTGTTTCTGGAACTACTTCATGCCGTGGGTCGGAGCTTCGTCGGCAGCCAACGGACTGCTCAGCGGAGAGCCGTTCTGGGTGCGGTTCAACGGCATGCTGACCGCTGCAACTGCAACCGGAATCGTCATAACGTTAATTTATTATTTCATCTATAAAAATAAACCAAAAATGAGAAAGAAAATTGTTGCCGGCAACTGGAAGATGAACACGCTTCCTGCCGAAGGTGTGGAACTGGCTAAAGGAATTGTTGCAAACCGTGCTACGGTCTGCTCGTGCGTGAACTTCATCGTTTGCCCGCCGTATACCCACCTCTCGCAGGTTGCCGAGGCGCTCAAAGGCTCGGACATCGCGCTGGGTGCACAGGATTGCGCTACCGAAGCCAAAGGTGCTTATACGGGCGAAATCGCTGCGCAGATGATCGCAGCACTGGGTTGCAAATACGTGATTCTGGGTCACTCGGAACGCCGCCAGTACTACGGCGAGACTTCGGAAACGCTCAATAAGAAGATGGCACAGGCTTACGCCAACGGGTTGACCCCGATCTACTGCGTGGGCGAGAACCTCGCAGAGCGCGAGGCTGGCAAGCACTTCGACGTGGTGAAAGCCCAGATCGAGGAGGTTGTTTACAACCTGACCGCAGAGCAGTACGCAGAGCTGGTAATCGCATACGAGCCGGTTTGGGCTATCGGTACGGGCAAAACCGCATCGGCCGAGCAGGCACAGGAGATCCATGCTTACATCCGCAAGGTGCTGGCCGCAAAATTCGGCGCAGCAGCAGCTGAAACCGCCATTCTCTACGGTGGTTCGTGCAAGCCGTCGAACGCAGCCGAAATCTTCGCCAAAGAGGATGTCGACGGTGGTCTGATCGGTGGAGCAGCTTTGAAAGCCGAGGATTTCCTCGCTATCGGCAAAGGCTTTGCAAAATAAGTCAAGCTACCAATCAACACAAAAGAAGCAGCCTTTGCGGGCTGCTTTTTTGTTACACGCAATCTGGTGAGGGCGGAATAGTTCGCTTCGAGCATAGACAAAAGCAGAGAAGATTCGTCTTCTCTGCTTTTGTTTTTCGGTCAATGCGGGTGTCGAAGACTGCTTATTCTCGAGCTTCGAGTTTGTCGAGAGGTCGCTGAATGCCTTCTCGATCCTCGAGTCTGTCGAGAGGTCGCTGCATTCTGTTCCCGATCCTCGAGCTTGTCGAGAGGGCGCAAACGATTGCCATGCGCGAGCTATTTTCAGTCTGCAGCTCGCGGAGGCGGCTATGCAGCAACGCAAATAGCAGTCCTCCGCAGGGCGGAGCTGCGGACTGCCGGCTTGCGTTGCAAGCCGAAAGCAACTCTCCAAACACTCGCAAAATGAACAAACATGCCTTTGCGACCTCTCGACAAGCTCGAGGATCGTGAATCTGCTCGCCAGACACTTGCGACCTCTCGACAAACTCGAGGATCGAATCCATATTTACGGCAACACCTAATTCACAACAAACGCCCCTACCTCCTCAAGCCGCCACAAAAATCACAAAGTGTATTCACGATCCTCGAGCTTTGTCGAGAGGTCGCAGCATTCTGTTCTCGATCATCGAGCTTTGTCGAGAGGTCGCAAACACCCCTCCCCTGCCCCAAAAAGCCGTTACATTATACTTTCAAACCTTGGACTTGCCCCGTCGGTCATAACCCGCCAACAAGGAAGCCAAAAGCCAAAAGCACTTCACAAGGCCGATAGGAAACTCACCTCTCGGAAGCAGCAAAAAAAAGGGATGTCCAATGAGGACATCCCTTTTTACGGTGTAGGGCAGAATTACATCTTCTTGCCTACATTGGTCTTCTTCGCAACCTTCGGAGCAGCTACTTTCGCAGCCGACTTCGGAGCCTTGGGAGCAGCCGCCTTCTTGGGGGCAGCCTTCTTTGCCTCACCGTCAACTACGGTAGCGTCCTCGACAGCGTCAGTTTTCTTCGCAGCGGGTTTGCGCGAACGACGAGTCTTGGGTTTAGCCTCCGATGCAGCAGCCGGCGTGATACCCAGCGTGTAAGCATCGTTGAAGTCAACGAACTCGATGATGCACATCTCGGCAGCGTCGCCCAGACGGAATCCGGTTTTCAGAATACGGGTATAGCCACCCGGACGCTCTGAAATCTTCGGAGCGATTGTACGGAACAACTCCGTAACAGCCTCTTTCTGTTTGAGGTAGGAGAAAACGATACGGCGAGCGTGGGTCGTGTCCTCTTTCGACTTGGTCACCAAAGGCTCGATGAACTGGCGAACAGCCTTTGCTTTAGCAAGCGTCGTTTCGATGCGCTTGTGCAGGATCAGCGACGATGCCATGTTCGACATAAGCGCCTTGCGGTGTCCTGCCTGACGGCCAAGATGGTTAAAACTCTTATTGTGTCTCATAATTAATCTTTGTCAAGTTTGTAGATTGATACGTCCATACCGAACTTCAGGTTCAGTGAGGTCAGCAACTCGTCCAGCTCCGTGAGCGACTTTTTACCGAAGTTGCGGAACTTCAGCAGGTCGTTGCGGTTGAGCTTCACGAGATCTCCCACGGTGTCTACGTCGGCGGCTTTCAGGCAGTTCAGGGCGCGAACGCTCAGATCTTGATCCGAAAGTTTCGTCTTCAGCAGTTGACGCATGTGGAGTACATCCTCATCGAACTCTTCAGCACCGCTCGTGTCTTCCATGTTGACGGTGATCTTCTCGTCCGAGAAGAGCATGAAGTGTTGGATCAGAATTTTAGCGGCCTCTTTCAGAGCCTCTTTGGGGTGAATCGACCCGTCGGTAGTAATTTCCAAATTCAACTGTTCGTAGTCGGTTTTTTGCTCGACACGATAGTTTTCAATCGAATACTTCACGTTCTTGATCGGCGTAAAGATCGAGTCGATCGGAAGCGTGCCGAATTCGCTCTCCGCAGGAGCATTCTCCTCGGCGGGCACATAACCACGGCCTTTGCCGATCGACAAGGTCAGCTGCATCTTCGTACCCGGTGCCAAATGGCAGATAACCAGATCGGGATTCAGTACCTTGAAGAACGAAAGGTAATTCGAGATATATCCGGCAGTCAGCTCCGTAACACCCGCAACGTTAATGGATACTTTTTCGGCATCCTGATTATCGACTGTGCGGATAAAACGAACCTGCTTCAGATTGAGGATGATAATCATCATATCCTCCATCACTCCGGGTATAGCGGCAAACTCGTGGTCGACACCGGCTACCTTGACAGTCGTGATTGCGTAACCCTCCAGCGAAGAGAGCAGAATACGACGCAAAGCGTTACCGACAGTCCTACCGAATCCGGGCTCCAACGGACGGAATTCGAATTTTCCGAACGAAGAAGTAGATTCGAGCATAATAACCTTCTCAGGTTTCTGGAATGCTAATATTGCCATAATATAGGTGAATTTGTTTTAATTACTACTTCGAGTACAACTCGACGATGAGCTGCTCCTTGATGTTTTCGGGGATCTCCTCGCGCTCGGGCTTTTGGAGGAATTTGCCACTCATCGAGGCATTATCCCACTCCAACCACGAATAGCGGCTCTTCGAGCCACCGGCAAGAGATGCCGAAATCACTTCCAAGCTCTTCGACTTCTCGCGAACCGAGATCACCTCACCCGCACGCAGCGAGTACGAAGGAATGTTCACGACGCTGCCGTTCACACAGATGTGGCAGTGCGAAACGAGCTGGCGAGCGGCTGCACGCGTCGGAGCGATGCCCAGACGGTAAACCACATTGTCCAGACGGCACTCAAGCAACTTCAACAGGTTCTCACCCGTGATACCGCCCATGCGAGCTGCCTGCTCGTAGGTACGTGCAAACTGCTTCTCGAGCAGCCCATACGTATATTTTGCCTTCTGTTTCTCGTTCAACTGCGTGCCATACTCCGACACTTTCTTACGCTTACGCGCCAGACCGTGCTGCCCGGGAGGAACATTGCGCTTCTCAAGCACCTTATCCGCACCATAGATAGCTTCGCCGAATTTACGGGCAATTCTCGATTTAGGTCCTATGTATTTTCCCATTGTTTTAACTTTTTATAAACTTAAATTATCCTGATTCGCTTTCGTCCCGAAATTATACGCGACGGCGGTTAGGAGCGCGGCAACCATTGTGCGGCAGCGGCGTAACGTCGATGATCTCGGTTACTTCGATACCGGCTCCGTTGATTGTGCGGACAGCAGACTCACGACCTGCACCCGGACCTTTGACATAGACCTTCACCTTGCGCAGACCCATATCGTAAGCCACTTTAGCGCAGTCAGCCGAAGCCGTCTGTGCTGCATACGGAGTATTCTTCTTCGAACCACGGAAACCCATCTTACCGGCCGACGACCAGCTGATGACGTCACCGACCTCATTGGTCAGGGTGATAATCACGTTGTTGAAAGTAGAGTGTACGTAGGCATTACCCACAGCACCAACCTTAACAACCTTCTTTTTAACTGTTCCAGTTTTCTTTGCCATAATTCTCTAAAGATTACTTCGTTGCTTTTTTCTTGTTTGCGACAGTCTTCTTGCGACCCTTGCGAGTACGAGCATTGTTCTTGGTCGACTGACCGCGAACGGGAAGACCCAGACGGTGACGGATGCCGCGATAGCAACCGATGTCCATCAGTCGTTTGATATTCATCTGGACGGCCGAACGGCATTCGCCTTCGACTTTGAGACCCAGATCGGCAATTTTTGTACGAATTGCTCCGATCTGGTCATCCGACCAATCGTCTACTTTGAGGTCATAGCTGATGCCTGCCTCGTCGAGAATCTTGCGAGCTGTCGAACGACCGATACCGTAGATATAGGTCAAGCCGATCTCGCCTCTCTTATTTTTGGGTAAATCTACACCGACTATACGTGCCATATAAAACTTTTTTCTTCTTTAATTTGTCTAAAAAACATTAACCCTGGCGCATTTTAAACTTAGGATTCTTTTTGCAAATGACGTAGAGTTTGCCCTTACGCTTTACAATCTTGCAATCCTCACTTCTTTTCTTGATAGATGCTTTTACTTTCATGATTTTCAAGCAATCAAAATTGTTATTTGTACCGGAAAGATATACGCCCTTTCGACAAGTCGTAGGGAGTCATTTCCACTTTTACTTTATCTCCGGGAAGGATTTTGATGTAGTGCATACGCATCTTCCCCGAGATATGGGCCGTGAGTACGTGGCCATTGTCCAACTCAACGCGAAACATCGCGTTGGACAACGCCTCGATAATCGTTCCGTCCCGTTCAATAGCAGTCTGTTTTGCCATAGAGTCTTACTTGTTTAGTGCTTGTTCGATTATACTAAAATCTGTTAATACGTCCGCGCCGTTTTTGCGAATAGCAACTGCAAATTCGTAGTGCGCTGCCGGTTTACGATCCCGTGTACGAACAGTCCAGCCATCTTTTTCAAATACTACCGCTTTATTTCCCATTGTAACCATCGGTTCGATGCAGATAACCATTCCCTCTTTGAGAAGTGGCCCTCTGCCTCGTGCGCCATAGTTTGGAACACCGGGGTCTTCGTGCATTTTCCGACCCAGACCGTGTCCCTCCAACTCGCGCACTACGCCATAGCCGAAGCTTTCGACGTACTCTTGCACGGCAGCCGATATGTCGCCTACGCGATTACCGGCTTTCGCCTGTGCGGTACCTTTATAAAGAGCTTCTTTGGTGACTGTCATCAGCTGCTGTACTTCCTCAGCAACCTTTCCAACGGCGAACGTATACGCCGAATCACCAACAAACCCCTTCATAAACGTACATAAATCAACCGATACGATATCACCCTCTTTTATTACGTAATTCGAGGGAATACCGTGAACAACCTGTTCGTTTACGGAAATACAAGTTGCAGCAGGATAGCCTTCATATCCCAAACAGGGAGGGGTTGCACCATGCGAGCGGATAAAATCTTCTGCGATCCGATCCAATTCCTTGGTCGTGATACCCGGGCGGAGGTGGCGACCCACTTCTGCCAACGTTTCACTCACCAAGATGTTATTCTCACGGAGCAACTCAATCTCCTCGTCTGTTTTTATATAGATCATCGATGGGACTCTTTTGGAAAACTACTAATGACGACCTTGAATACGTCCGGTCTTCATCAGACCATCATAATGGCGCATCAACAGGTAGCTCTCAATCTGCTTCAGAGTATCGAGTACCACACCGACCATAATCAGCAGCGACGTACCTCCGTAGAAGTATGCAAAAGCCTGCTGGATGCCCAAGAACCGCATAGCCAACGCCGGCAGAATTGCCACGATAGCCAAGAAGAACGAGCCGGGGAGTGTAATACGCGTCATGATGGTGTCGATGTAGCTCACCGTCTGCTTACCCGGTTTCACTCCCGGGATAAAGCCGCCGTTGCGCTTCATGTCATCTGCCATCATTTGAGGGTTGATGATAATCGCCGTGTAGAAGTAGGTGAAAGCGATTACCAACACTGCAAGCGTAAAGTTATACCAGAAACCGGTCATCGAGCTGAAAGCAGCGGCGAAGGCCGTACCGGTAAACAGTGCCGGAATAAACATCAGAGCCTGTGCGAAGATGATAGGCATCACATTCGCAGCATTCATCTTCAGGGGGATGTACTGACGCACACCACCGTACTGTTTGTTTCCGACGATACGTTTTGCATACTGTACAGGGACCTTGCGGACAGCCTGCACCAGTGCGATCGTTGCCATGAAGACAAGGAAGAGCAATACCAACTCAAGGATCAGCATGATGGCGCTACCGCTCGACGTCTGGAAACGTGCATTGACTTCAGCCAACAACGCGTGGGGCAGACGTGCCACAATACCGATCATGATAATCAGCGAGATACCATTGCCGAGACCCTTGTCGGTGATCTTCTCTCCGAGCCACATGATAAACATGGTTCCGGCGATCAGGATCGTCGTTGCATAGCAAACGAATCCGAAAGAGTTGCCGTAAACGAACGCCGAAGGCACTTGATGATACAGATTGGCGATGTAGGCCGGTCCTTGCAGGAGCAGCACGCCAATGGTCAGGAAACGCGTCCATTGATTCATTTTACGACGTCCGCTCTCACCTTCCTTCTGCATTTTCTGGAAATACGGAACCATCATACCCATTAACTGGATGACGATCGAAGCGGTGATGTACGGCATGACACCGAGTGCTAAAATTGCAGCGTTGCCAAATGCGCCGCCAGAGAAGACGTTCAACAGACCCAGAAGTCCGTTGCCCTCCAACTGGCTGGCATACGCTGAACCCTCGCCCAAAGCGTTAGGGTTAATACCCGGTATCACCACGAAACTACCCAAGCGGTATACAAGCAGAAGGCCGATCGTGTACAGGACACGTTTACGCAGCTCTTCAATCTTGTAGATATTCTTGAGTGTTTCAACCAATTTCTTGTTGGTCGCCAACAATGCGACTACCACCACAAAGAGTAGACCAACAACGAGATACTGATTCATAAGTTTTGGGTTCTAAAATTCTTACAGTTTTTCGACGCTGCCTCCGGCTGCCACGATAGCGGCCTCAGCGCTCTTCGAGAAAGCGTGTACCTTCACAGCGAGGGCCTTCGTGATCGTGCCATTGCCTAGAATCTTCACCTTGTCATTCAACGAGATGAAACCTGCGGCAACCAGCGTGTCGATCGTAACCTCCGTAAGTGATTTCTTAGCAGCCAGCTCTTCGAGTGTCGAGAGGTTGATTGCCTTGAATTCCACACGCTTCAAGTTCGTAAAGCCGAACTTGGGAAGGCGACGCTGCAACGGCATCTGGCCACCCTCGAAACCGAGTTTGCGCGAGTAGCCCGAACGCGACTGAGCACCCTTGTGACCACGTGTGGCTGTGCCACCGTGACCCGAACCAGCACCACGACCGATACGTTTGTCGTGATGCGTTGAACCCTTTGCGGGTTTGAGATTATTGAGTTCCATTCTTAAAAATAATCCGTTACAGTTAAACTATTCTGCGGCCTCGACAGCCTCTTCTTTGGCTGCGGCCTTCTTTGCTTTGGGGGCTGCCTTCTTGGCGGCAACCTCCTCGATCTTCACGAGGTGCTTCACGCGCTCGATCATACCTTTAATAATAACCGAATCGTCGTGCTCAACGCTTGCGTTGATTTTCTTCAGACCCAGTGCATCGAGGTTTTTGCACTGACGTGCAGTAGCACCGATACGACTCTTGATCTGGGTGATTTTCAATCTTGCCATTTGTACTTACGAAATTAACCGTTAAACACCTTGTCCATCGAGATCCCACGCAGAAGTGCTACGCTGTGTGCGTCACGCAGTTCGCAAAGGGCACCGATGGTTGCCTTAACCAAGTTGTGGGGGTTTGACGAACCCTTGCTCTTTGCAAGCACGTTCTTGATTCCCAACGACTCCAGCACGGCACGCATTGCACCGCCGGCAATGATACCCGTACCGGGAGCGGCCGGGCGAATCATCACCTCCGAACCGCTATAACGGAACTCCTGCTTATGAGGAATCGTACCGTTGATCACGGGAATTTTCACCAGATTCTTCTTGGCATCCTCTACGCCTTTGGCGATAGCAGCCTGAACCTCCGAGGCTTTTCCTAAGCCGTAACCTACGACACCGTCCTCATTACCTACGACAACAATCGCCGAAAAAGTGAAGGTGCGGCCACCCTTGGTTACTTTGGTAACGCGCTGAATGCTAACCAGACGGTCTTTCAAGTCGAGGTCGCTCGTGCGTACTTTCTTTATGTTAGTATTTGACATAATCGTTTAGAATTTAAGTCCGCCTTCGCGTGCTGCTTCGGCCAGCTGTTTTACTCTTCCGTGATACAGGTAGCCGTTACGGTCAAAGGCCACCGTGGCGATGCCTTTAGCTACTGCACGCTCTGCGGCCAGCTTACCTACGAGGGCTGCCACTTCGCATTTTGTCTTACCGGCAACTGCTTCAGCCACTTCTTTGTCCTTCGACGAAGCCGTAGCCAGTGTAACACCTGCAAGGTCATCAATAAACTGCACGTAGATCTGTTTATTACTACGGTATACAGTCATGCGAGGCAATTCCGACGTTCCGCTCACGATCTTGCGGATACGCATCTTGATCCTCTCTCTTCTCTCTATCTTATTCAATGACATAATTCAGACTATTTACTATTTAGCACCTGCTGATTTGCCGGCCTTGCGACGCAACTGTTCGCCGACGTACTTGATACCCTTGCCCTTATACGGTTCCGGCTTACGCAGCGAGCGCAACTTGGCAGCAACTTGTCCAACAAGCTGTTTGTCGATGCTCTTGAGCGTAACGATCGGATTTCCCTTCTTCTCGGTAACAGCCGTAGCGGTTACTTCGTTGGGCAACAGGAAGTAGGTATCGTGCGAGAAGCCGAGACTCATCTCGAGAACTTGGCCCTTCATTTCGGCTTTGAAACCGACGCCCACGAACTCTTGTTTGATCTCATAACCCTTCGATACACCAACCACCATGTTGTTGATCAGGGCACGATACAAACCGTGCAACGAACGGTGACGAGGTTGATTTGTCGGACGAGCCACTAACACGGCGGGGATTTCCTTGCCCGTGTGTGCGTCTGTGTGCGTGCCGACCGTTACCGTGATATCCGAGTCAACTTTCTGACTCAGCGTCCCGAGTGGCCCTTTCACGCTTACCGTATTGTCGGCAGAAACCTCTACGGTTACGCCGGCAGGCAGGTTTACAGGTAATTTACCAATTCTTGACATTGTGTTGTTGTTTAATGTAATTTGCGATTAGAAAATGTAGCAGAGCACCTCACCACCTACGTTCTCGCGACGAGCCGCAGCGTCGGTCATGATACCTTTCGAGGTCGAGAGAATCGCGATTCCCAGACCGTTCAGTACACGGGGCATATCGTCAACCGAAGCATAGCGACGAAGACCCGGGCGGCTGATGCGCTTCAGTTCTTTGATAGCATTGGTTTTGGTTGCCGCATCCCACTTGAGTGCGATTTTGATTGACGGATGACCTTTCTCGTCTTTGTCGAATTTGTAAGCCAGGATATAACCCTGTTCGAAGAGGATTTTAGTCATCTCCTGCTTAATTTTTGAACCGGGAGCTTCAACCACTTTGTGGTTGGCTTTCACCGCGTTTCTAATTCTGGTCAGAAAGTCCGCAATTGGATCAGTCATAACGAATAGAAGTTAAAATTAATATTAATAAAATTGTTTTTATTTGACAGTCAGCAGGTTGTGTCGTAAATTAAGTAACCTCCCCACATTCCGTCGTCTGTTTTTTGCCCCCAAACGCATGTACGCACGAGGGCTTTAAGCGTGCAAATATACGCATTTATTCTCAAACGACCAAGTTATTGCCTTATTTTTAGCATTTTAAGCGGCTCTTCAGGAATGCAGACAATGTTAGCCACTCGTGTTGCTAACATCAATCTGCACAAAAACTCCCTCTGAGACCTCCTACGATGCCTCTCGGTATGACCCGACAAGCCCGCTTCAACAGCGGTTGCCTTTCACACCTTGGCTCTCGGCCCGAGAAATTTGTGACCAAATGCCTAACCCTTCGTTCCGCCCCACATGTCAAGAAGTTACCGCTTGCGGCGGCACTTTCCCCAACACTGCGACAGAACTACCGGATTCTGCACCCTTATGAGAAAACAAAGCATATCCGCAAGATGCGGATATGCTTCATTATTACCAGCTTGCTTTCGTTACGCCGGGAATCAGACCGTTCGAGGCCATTTCGCGGAACTGGATACGGCTTACACCGAACAGGCGAATATAACCTTTGGGGCGACCCGTGATCTTGCAACGGTTGTGCTGACGAATAGGATTCGAGTTGCGGGGCAGTTTCGACAAAGCGATCCAAGCCTCCTCATGATCCATCTCACCGGCTTTCACCTTGGCAGCAATCTCCTCACGTTTGTGAGCATAGCGGTTTGCGAGTTTTTCACGTTTTACCTCGCGGGCCTTCATTGACTCTTTTGCCATAGCTTATTGATTCTTTTTAGCGTTTTTGAAAGGAAGACCGAACTCGCGAAGCAGTGCATAAGCCTCTTCGTCGGTCTTGGCCGTCGTTACGAAAGTGATCTCCATACCGAAGATCTTGGTGATCTTATCGATGTCGATCTCCGGGAAGATGATCTGCTCGGTGATACCCAGCGTGTAGTTACCCTGACCGTCGAACTTCTCGTTGATACCTTTGAAGTCGCGAATACGGGGCAATGCCACAGCGATAAGACGCTCGAGGAACTCGTACATCTTCGTGTCGCGCAGGGTAACACGCACGCCGATCGGCATGCCCTTACGCAACTTGAAGTTCGAGATATCCTTACGCGAACGGGTCTGTACGGCTTTCTGACCGGTGATCTGCGTCAACTCTGCCTCGGCAACGTCGATCAGTTTCTTGTCGGCAACAGCCTGACCCATACCTTGGTTGATTACGATCTTGGTAAGTTTCGGGCACTCCATAATGCTTGAGTAACCGAACTCCTTCATAAGGGCAGCAATGATCTGCTCCTTATACTGTGTCTTGAGTGTAGGTACGAATGCCATTATTTAATCTCCTCCCCTGACTTTTTAGCGTAACGAACTAATTTACCTTTTTCGTCGGCTTTGCGACCAATTTTGGTCGGTTTGCCGCTCTTGGGGTCGATCAGCATCAAGTTCGAGATGTGAATCGGAGCCTCTTTCTCGATGATACCGCCTTGGGGATTCTGGGCATTGGGCTTCGTAGCCTTCTTGCAGAGGTTCACGCCTTCAACGATAGCGCGCTGTTTTTCAGCTTCGACCTGCAGAACTTTGCCCTGCTTGCCCTTGTTATCGCCGGCGATAACCTGAACCTGATCCCCTTTCTTAATATGTAATTTCACTGACATGTCCGAAATTCTTTTTATGATTACAATACTTCGGGTGCAAGGGAAATGATCTTCATATATTGGTCGCGCAGCTCACGAGCTACGGGGCCGAATATACGAGTACCACGTATTTCACCCTGGTTGTTAAGAAGCACCACGGCGTTGTCGTCGAAACGAATATACGAACCGTTAGCACGTCTGATTTCTTTCGTGGTTCTTACAACCACAGCCTTCGATACGGAACCCTTCTTGACTTCGCCCGAAGGAGTCGCGCTCTTGACAGCAACCACGATCTTATCGCCGATAGATGCGTAGCGGCGTTTCGTGCCGCCCAGCACCCGGATGCAAAGAACCTCTTTAGCACCGCTGTTGTCAGCTACTGTGAGTCTGCTTTCCTGTTGTATCATAATTACTTCGCTCTTTCAATAATTTGTACTAATCTCCAACGCTTGGTCTTGCTCAGCGGGCGGGTTTCCATGATGCGTACCGTGTCACCCTCTTTGCAACTTTCGTCCAACGACTCAGCAACGAATTTGGTCGTCTTGTTGACGAATTTGCCATAGATGGGATGCTTCACTTTACGTGCTACCGCAACCACAATGGTTTTTTCCATTTTGTTGCTGACAACCACACCGATACGCTCTTTTCTAAGATTTCTTTCCATAGTTGTTCTCTTTATTTAGCGTTTTTTTGACGCAGAATCGTCAGCATGCGAGCTATATCTCTGCGGTTCTTTTTAATGATCGACGGGTTCTCGACGGGGGACACTGCGTGCTGCACCTTCAGCTTTGCCAGCTGTGCCTTTTCGGTCTCAATGCGCTCTTGCAGGTCTTTGATCGAAATATCCTTGATTTCTGCACTTTTCATCTTGCGTTCCCTTAAATTGTGGTTTCGACGTAGTCACGTCTTACGATAAACTTGGTGGTAATAGGCAATTTCTGGGCTCCAAGACGTAACGCTTCCTGCGCTACTGCCAAGGGCACACCCTCTGCCTCGAAGAGAATACGTCCGGGAGTAACAGGCGCCACGAATCCTTCGGGGTTACCTTTACCTTTACCCATACGCACCTCGGCGGGTTTCTTCGTAATGGGTTTATCGGGGAAGATGCGGATCCACAGCTGACCTTCACGTTTCATGTAACGTGTGATGGCCTGACGTGCGGCCTCGATCTGACGGCCAGTGATCCATGTCGATTCAAGTGCCTTGATTGCGAACGACCCGTATGCAAGTTGGTTACCTCTTTGAGCGATACCCTTCATACGGCCTTTCTGCATTCTTCTAAATTTGGTCTTCTTCGGCTGTAACATTGTTAGTTCTGCTTTATAAGGTCCTACTTACTGATTGTTGTTGCGACGCTCACCACGACGTCCGCCCCGACGGTCTGCACCACCGCGACGATCTCCGCCACGACGGTCGCCACCACGACGATCACCGCCTTCACGCTGTCCCGAAGGAGCTTGTGCCGAAGCACCTGCAATCTCGAACAGGTCGCGTTTGCCGTATACAATACCTTGGCAGATCCATACCTTCACACCCAGAATACCCACCTTGGTGAGTGCCTCGGTCAGGCAGTAATCTACGTCGGCACGGAAAGTGTGCAGAGGAATACGTCCCTCCTTTATGGTCTCGCTACGAGCCATCTCGGCGCCGCCTACACGACCCGATACTTGGATTTTGATGCCTTCGGCACCCATACGCATAGTCGACGCGATGGCTGTTTTCACAGCGCGGCGGAACGACACACGGCCTTCGAGCTGACGGGCGATGTTCTGACCGACGATCACAGCATCCACCTCGGGACGCTTGATTTCGAAGATGTTGATCTGAATCTCCTTGCCGGTGAGCTTCTTCAGCTCCTCCTTCAATTTGTCGACTTCCTGACCGCCTTTGCCGATGATGATACCCGGACGTGCCGTCGAGATAGTTACCGTAACCAGTTTCAGCGTGCGCTCGATGATGATCTTCGAGATGCTTGCCTTAGCCAGACGGACATTCAGGTATTTGCGAATCTTGGCGTCCTCGACCAATTTGTCGGAGAAGTCCTTACCACCGAACCAGTTGGAATCCCAACCGCGGATGATACCAAGACGATTTGCTATCGGATTAACTTTCTGTCCCATCTAATTACTTCTTTTCTACGGTTACCATTTTGTCAACTACGATCGTCACGTGGTTCGAACGCTTGCGGATACGGTGAGCGCGACCTTGCGGTGCGGGCTGAATACGCTTCAGCATACGACCGCCGTCAACGAATACTTCCTTCACACAGAGGGTTGTATCTTCCAGACGCTCGTTCTCGTTTTTCACTTCCCAGTTGGCGATAGCCGACTTGAGGAGCTTCTCCATGCGGATCGATGCTTCCTTCTTCGAAAAACGAAGGATGCCCAGTGCTTTGTTGATCTCTACGCCACGAATGATGTCGGCAACAATGCGCATCTTCAGGGGAGAGGTCGGGCAGTCGCGCATAATGGCGATTGCTTTCTGCTTCTTTTCGGCCTTTAATTTCTCGGCTCTATTTGCTTTTCTTGCACCCATTTTCTACCTATTTTTTCTTGTTACCCGAGTGACCACGGAAGTTACGTGTGATAGCAAACTCACCGAGTTTGTGTCCTACCATATTTTCTGTCACATACACCGGAATAAACTTATTTCCGTTGTGGACAGCGATCGTCTGACCTACAAAGTCAGGGGAGATCATACTTGCGCGTGACCATGTCTTGATTACCGACTTCTTGCTTCCTTCGGCCTGAGCGACAACTTTAGCCTCAAGCTTGGGGTCGATAAACGGTCCTTTTTTTAATGAACGGCTCATTATGTACTCTTATTTAATTATTTTTTCTTCTTGGAAATAATAAACTTCGAGGTCGTCTTCTTAGGATTGCGAGTCTTATAACCCTTAGCAAGCAGACCCTTGCGCGAACGCGGGTGTCCACCCGAAGCGCGACCTTCACCACCACCCATCGGGTGATCAACCGGGTTCATCACGACACCACGGGTGCGGGGACGGCGGCCGAGCCAACGCTCACGACCTGCCTTACCGGAGCTTTCGAGGCTGTGGTCGATGTTCGACACAACACCCACCGTAGCGCGGCAAGTTACGAGTACCATACGAGTCTCGCCCGAAGGCAGCTTGATGACGGCAAATTTGCCCTCACGAGCCAACAGTTGGGCGTAAGAACCGGCCGAACGCGCCATCGCGGCGCCCTGACCGGGGTAGAGTTCAATGTTGTGGACGACCGTACCCAGCGGAATTTCGCTCAAAGCGAGCGCATTTCCCACCTCGGGAGCGACACCTACGCCGCTCATGATGGTCTGTCCTACCTGAAGACCGGTCGGTGCGATGATGTAGCTCTTCTCACCGTCGGCATAGCTCAGGAGTGCAATACGTGCAGTACGATTCGGGTCGTACTCGATCGATTTAACAGTTGCGGCGATGCCGTCCTTCGAACGTTTGAAGTCGACATTACGATACATCTGCTTGTGACCGCCGCCTACGTTGCGGACTGTCATTTTACCGGCGCTGTTACGGCCACCAGAGCTTTTCTTGGGGCTGAGCAACGATTTTTCCGGTGTCGACGCTGTGATCTCGTCGAATGTACCGATAACCTTATGTCTCGTACCTGGAGTTACAGGCTTAAATTTTCTTACTGCCATCTTCGTTAGATATTACTGTAAAAATCGATCTTGTCTCCGTCCTTCAAGGTGACAATCGCCTTCTTGAAGTTGTTAGCGCGACCCTCCAAAAGACCAGCTTTTGTGTAGCGGCTTTTGAGTTTGCCCATGTAGTTCACGGTGTTCACGTCTGTAACAACGACGTTATACATCTGTTCTACGGCATTGCGAATCTGCAGCTTGTTAGCTTTTACGTCAACGATAAAACCGTAGCGATTCAACTTTTCGCCCTGAATCGTCATTTTCTCGGTCAGAACCGGCTTAATAATAATTTCCATTGTGTTGTCTTGCGTTTTTATGCTAACAAAGTATTCAATACATTCTCAGCGCCTTCCACCATAACGATTGCCGATGCGTTCATCACGTCGTAAGTGCAGACGTTCTGCGCCAGGATAGGCAATACATTGGGAATGTTGCGGCACGACAGCTGGAGGTTCACGTTCGTCTCGGGGAGAACGAGGAGTACCTTTTTGTCCGATACCTTCAGTGCCGAAGCCAGAGCTACGACCTGTTTGGTCTTGGGAGTGTCCAGCGTGATCGACTCTACAACGCTGATTGCGCCGGCCTGAGCCTTGTAAGTCAGTGCGCTACGGCGAGCCAACTGCTTCAGCTTCTTGTTGAGTTTGAAGCTATAATCGCGGGGTTGCGGGCCGAAGATACGACCACCGCCCGGATACAGAGGCGATTTGATGCTACCTGCACGTGCACCGCCGGTGCCTTTTTGACGTTTGAGCTTACGCGTCGAGCCGGCAACTTCGTTGCGCTGTTTGGCTTTGTGCGTACCTTGACGCTGGTCAGCCAAATACTGCTTCACGTCGAGGTAGATAGCGTGGTCATTAGCTTCCACGCCGAAAACAGCATCAGAAAGGACTACCTTACGACCTGTTTCATTTCCTTGGGTGTTCAAAACAGCTAATTCCATACTACTTTTCAATTGTTAAATAAGCACCTTTTGCTCCCGGAATCGAACCTTTCACAAGGATCAGATTGCTCTCGGGAATAACTTTCAATACGCGCAAGTTAAGCACCTTAACTTGGTCTCCGCCCATCTGTCCGGGCAAACGCTTGCCCTTGAATACGCGCGAAGGATAGGACGATGCACCCAGTGAACCGGGTTTACGCTGACGGTTGTGCTGACCGTGGGTGGCACCACCCACGCCGGCAAAGCCGTGACGCTTTACTACGCCCTGAAAACCTTTACCTTTCGAGATCCCGGTCACATCGACCCAGTCCTCTTCGGTGAAGAGGTCAACGGTGAGTGTGTCGCCGAGATTCACTTCAGACACGCCCTTGAATTCCGCTAATTTGCGTTTGGGGGTCGTGCCGGCTTTCTTGAAGTGTCCTAACAAACTGCTGCTGGTGTGCTTTTCACTTTTCTCGTCATAGGCAATCTGAACTGCTTCGTAGGTATCCTTCTCGACAGTTTTGATTTGCGTAACAACGCAGGGACCAGCCTCAATGACAGTGCATGGTATATTCTTACCCTCGGCACTGTAAACGGAAGTCATTCCGATTTTCTTTCCAATAAGTCCTGACATTTGTTGTCTTCTTGTTTGTTATAAATAAGTGATTGAGTCTTTACGTGTAATTACTTCTCTATCACACTTTGATTTCGACCTCAACACCGGAAGGCAATTCGAGTTTCATCAGCGCGTCGATGGTTTTAGGCGTCGACGAATAGATGTCGAGAATGCGCTTGAAGGTGCAGAGCTGGAACTGCTCGCGGGCTTTCTTGTTCACGAAAGTCGAGCGGTTCACCGTAAAAATCTGCTTGTGCGTGGGAAGGGGTACCGGACCGCTGACAATAGCGCCCGTACTCTTCACAGTCTTCACAATCTTCTCCGACGATTTGTCTACAAGATTGTGATCGAATGATTTTAACTTGATTCTAATCTTCTGGTTCATATATTTTGCTTATTCTATATCCTTACTTTTACCGCTTGACTTCTCAATGATCTCCTTGGCAAGACTCGTAGGAACCTCTTCGAAGTGCGAGAACTCCATGGATGAAGTGGCACGACCCGACGAGATTGTACGAAGTACGGTCACATAACCGAACATCTCCGACAGGGGAACTTTGGCCTTCACGACGCGAGCCGTACCCTTGGACTCCATGCCGGTGATTTGACCGCGACGCTTATTCAGGTCACCGATAATATCACCCATGTTCTCTTCGGGAGTAACAACCTCAACATTCATGATCGGCTCTTTGATTACCGAACCAGCCTTGGGGGCTGCGGCGCGGTAACCGCTGCGAGCAGCGATTTCGAACGACAACTGGTCTGAGTCGACCGGGTGGAACGAACCGTCGAGCAGAGTAACCTTCATCGAGTCCATTTTGTAACCGGCAAGAGCACCATTCGACATGGCAGAAGCAAAACCTTTTTGAACCGAGGGGATAAACTCTTTGGGGATGTTACCACCCTTGACAGCGTCCACAAAAGTCAGGCCCAACGGAGCACCTTCGTCGGCAGGGCCGATCTCGAAGACGATGTCGGCAAACTTACCGCGACCACCGGTCTGCTTCTTGAATACCTCACGGTGTTGAACCGTTTTGGTAAGAGCCTCCTTGTAGTTCACCTGCGGCGCACCTTGGCTGATCTCAACACCGAACTCACGACGCAGACGGTCAACGATAATATCGAGGTGAAGCTCACCCATACCGCTAATGACAGTCTGACCCGAATCCTCGTCGGTATGTACCGTAAAGGTAGGATCTTCCTCCGAAAGTTTGTTCAGAGCAACACCGAGTTTATCGAGGTCTTTCTGGGTCTTAGGCTCAACCGCCAAACCGATCACCGGCTCGGGGAAAGTCATCTGCTCCAGAGTGATAGGTGCATTCTCAGCACAAAGGGTATCACCCGTGCGAATCTCCTTGAAACCGACGGCTGCACAGATATCTCCGGCAGTAACAGAATCCATCGGGTTCTGCTGTTTCGCGTGCATCTGGTAGATACGGCTGATACGCTCGCGTTTGCCGCTACGTGTATCGAGCACATAAGAACCGGCATCGAGACGTCCCGAGTAGACACGCACGAAAGCCAAACGGCCTACGAACGGGTCGGTAGCGATCTTGAATGCAAGTCCGCAGAACGGATCATTCTCCGAAGCATGACGCGACTCTTCCTTGTCGGTTTTGGGATTGATACCGGTAACGGGGGGCAAATCCAGCGGCGAAGGCAAGAAAGCCATCACATAGTCGAGCAGTTTCTGCACACCCTTGTTGTGGAACGACGAACCGCAGAGCATCGGCACGATCTGCATCGAAATCGTCGCCTTGCGAATTGCAGCGAGCAACTCGTCAGCGGTGATCGAATCGGGATCTTCGAAGAACTTCTCCATCAGGGCATCGTCGGTCGAGGCAACCTCCTCGATGAGCTTGGCACGCCACTCGGCAGCCTCAGCCTTCATCGACTCGGGAATCTCCTTCAACTCGAAGTTGTCGCGAACGGTCTTGTCGTCGTAGTAATAGATCGCGTTATTATATATAAGGTCTACCAAACCCTCGAATTTGTCTTCTGCACCGATAGGCAGAACGACCGGAAGAGCCGTAGAACCGAAGTGCTCTTTGATCTGTGCGCAAACTGAAAGGAAATCGGCACCCGTGCGGTCCATCTTGTTGACGTAACCGATACGGGGAACATTGTACTTGTCAGCCTGACGCCATACGGTCTCCGACTGAGGCTCTACACCGCCGACGGCGCAGAACGTAGCGACAGCACCGTCCAATACGCGCAACGAACGTTCCACCTCGACCGTAAAGTCGACGTGTCCCGGGGTATCGATCAGGTTGATCTGATAGTGATTGCCCTGGTAGTTCCAGAATGCGGTCGTAGCGGCCGACGTAATCGTGATACCGCGCTCCTGCTCCTGAACCATCCAGTCCATCGTAGCTGCGCCTTCGTGCGTCTCACCGATCTTGTGAGTTTTACCCGTATAGAAAAGGATACGCTCCGACGTGGTGGTTTTACCGGCATCGATGTGAGCCATGATACCGATATTACGAGTGTATTTTAAATCTCTTGCCATCTGTCAGTCTACGGATTAAAATCTAAAGTGAGCGAATGCCTTGTTGGCCTCAGCCATACGGTGCATCTCCTCCTTACGTTTGAAGGCAGCACCCTGCTGATTGTAGGCATCCATTATCTCGGATGAAAGTCTATCTGCCATCGTTTTGCCGGCGCGCTTGCGGGAAAAGAGGACAAGGTTTTTCATGGAAATAGAAATCTTGCGCTCCGGACGAACCTCCATAGGAACTTGGAACGTCGCACCTCCGATACGCTTCGATTTTACTTCGACTTGGGGTGTGATGTTCTCCAGAGCCTGTTTCCAGACCTCCAAGGGAGATTTATCAGCATCCTTCATCTTCTTGCCGACGATATCCAACGAATCGTAGAAAATCGTGTAGGCAATACTCTTCTTACCATCCAGCATAAGATTGTTGACGAAACGCGTCACTGACACGTCGCCGAACTTAGGATCCGGAAGTAGAATTCGCTTTTTTGGCTTAGCTTTTCTCATTGCTTAAGAATTGTTTCTGTTAAATTTTGTTGCTTGTTGATTATTTACCTGCCTTGGGGCGTTTGGTACCGTACTTCGAACGACGCTGACGACGTCCGTCGACACCAGCCGAGTCGAGTGCACCGCGCACAAGGTGGTAACGTACACCGGGAAGGTCTTTTACACGGCCTCCGCGGACGAGTACAATCGAGTGCTCCTGCAAGTTGTGGCCTTCTCCGGGGATATAGGCGTTGACCTCCTTGCCGTTGGTCAATCTTACACGTGCAACCTTACGCATAGCCGAGTTCGGCTTCTTCGGGGTCGTTGTGTACACACGGGTACAAACGCCACGGCGTTGGGGACACGCGGCCAAGGCGGGAGACTTACTATTGAACTCCAGCGTTGTACGGCCGTTTCTTACTAACTGTTGAATAGTTGGCATTGCTTAAAACTGTCCTTTAATTGTTAAAAAATCTATCTCCATTGTCCAAAATGGACTGCAAAGGTACGCATTTTTTTTGAACTACGCTATATAAGCGCATCTTTTTTTGCGTTTTTTCAGCGTTTTGCGCCATTTCTTATTCTTTTTACTTATCACAAATTCATCAATATAAATTTAGCTTATAGCAATAAGTACAATGCGATCACAATCAATCGCATAAGATTCGAATCCGAGCGACAAAATACGGGCCGTCCGAAAAACGGCCAGCCGATCGCCTGCGAATCGGATCGGCTGGGAGCATGACCTTTAGCGAAAAAATAGCACCGGCAAGCAACAATTATTGCAAAATTAGGATTCCAGACTTTATATTTTTTCTACCTTTGCCAATTAGAACAAAAATCAAACGAAATATGGAGTATAATTTCAAAGAGATCGAAGCCAAGTGGCAGCAGCGTTGGAAAGAGTATAAAACCTATCACGTCGAGGTCGATGCGACGCGACCCAAATACTATGTGCTCGACATGTTCCCCTACCCCTCGGGTGCAGGGTTACACGTAGGCCACCCGCTGGGCTACATCGCTTCGGATATCTATTCACGCTACAAGCGGCTCAAGGGCTTCAACGTCCTCCACCCCATGGGTTACGATGCCTTTGGCCTTCCCGCCGAGCAGTATGCCATCCAGACCGGTCAGCATCCGGCCGTGACCACCGAACGCAACATCGCCCGCTACCGCGAGCAGTTGGATAAAATCGGCTTCTCATTCGATTGGGATCGCGAGGTACGCACCTGCGACCCGTCCTATTACAAATGGACACAATGGGCGTTTTTGCAGATGTTCGGCCACTACTACAACCGCCGCACACAAAAGGCCGAGCCGATCGAGCAACTCACCGCGGCCTTTGCCGCAAACGGCACGGCAGGAGTCGATGCCGCCTGCACGACCGAGCTGACATTCACGGCGGCCGACTGGGCAGCCAAGAGCGAGGCCGAGAAGGAGCAGACACTCCAGAACTACCGCCTTGCGTTCCGCGCCGACACGATGGTCAACTGGTGTCCGAAATTGGGAACAGTGCTGGCCAACGACGAGGTGCGCGACGGACTTTCGGTACGCGGCGGCTATCCGGTCGAGCAGAAGCGGATGAAACAATGGCTGCTGCGCGTGACGGCCTATGCCCAACGCATGCTCGACGGACTGGAGCAGCTCGAGTGGAGCGATTCGCTCAAGGAGATTCAGCGCAACTGGATCGGCCGCTCGGTTGGTGCGCAGGTCTTCTTCGACGTGGAGCACTCCGACAAAAAATTAGAGATCTTCACCACGCGCCCCGATACAATCTACGGCGTGACGTTCATGGTCATCGCCCCCGAGCACGAGTGGGTCGGGGAGCTGACGACACCCGAAAACCGCGCAGCGGTGGAGAGCTACATCACACAGGCCAAGAAGCGTTCCGAGCGCGAGCGTATTGCCGAGACACGCCGCGTAAGCGGTGTTGCCACCGGCTCTTACGCCACGAATCCCTTCACCGGAAAATCCATTCCGATCTACATCTCGGACTACGTACTGGCCGGCTACGGCACGGGGGCGATCATGGCCGTTCCGGCACACGACTCGCGTGACTACGCCTTTGCGCGCCACTTCGGTCTGGAGATCACCCCGGTCGTTGAGGGCGGCGATCTGGAGAAAGAGTCCTACGATGCCAAGTCGGGCAAGATGATCAATTCGGATTGGCTCAACGGCAAGGATGTCAAAGAGGCAATCGGGCTGATGTTCGACGAGGTGGAACGTCGCGGATTGGGCAAGAAGCTGATCAACTACCGTCTGCGCGATGCGATTTTCTCGCGTCAACGCTACTGGGGCGAGCCGTTCCCGATCTATTATAAAAACGACATCGCCTATCCGCTCACCGAGGACAAGCTGCCGTTGGAGTTGCCGCCAATCGCCAATTTCGGCCCGACCGAGCAGGGCGAGCCGCCGCTGGCTCGCGTCGAAGGGTGGGAACTGACGGCCGGAGAGCCGTTCGAGCTCTCGACGATGCCCGGATTCGCCGGATCGTCGGCCTACTACCTGCGCTACATGGATCCACACAACGACAAGGCACTGGTGGGCAAAGAGGCGGACACCTACTGGCGTTCGGTCGACCTCTACGTCGGCGGCATCGAGCATGCCACGGGTCACCTGATGTATTCGCGATTCTGGAATATGTTCCTCTACGACTTGGGCTACGTCTGCGAAGCCGAGCCGTTCCGCAAGCTGGTCAATCAGGGGATGATTCAGGGACGTTCGAATTTCGTCTACCGCATCGTCGGAACAAATAAATTTGTCTCGCTGGGGCTAAAAGGCCAATACGAGACCCAAGAGATTCACGTCGATGTCAACATCGTGAAGAACGACCAGCTCGATCTGGATGCTTTCCGCGCATGGATGCCCGACTTCAAGGAGGCCGAATTTATTCTCGAGGAGGGCAAATACATCTGCGGCTGGGCGATCGAGAAGATGTCGAAGTCGATGTTCAACGTCGTCAACCCCGACTACATCGTCGACAACTACGGTGCCGATACGCTGCGTATGTACGAGATGTTCCTCGGCCCGCTGGAGCAGGCCAAACCGTGGGACACGAACGGCATCGACGGCGTACACAAATTCCTGCGTCGCTTCTGGCGGCTCTTCTACGACCGCGACGGCAAGAGCTGTCTGAACGACCAAGCACCGACCGAAGCCGAATTGCGCACGCTCCACAAAACGATCAAAAAGGTGACAGAGGATATCGAAAACTTCTCGTTCAACACCTCGATTTCCGCCTTCATGATCTGCCTGAACGAGTTGGGCGAATGCAACAAACGCTCGATCCTCGAACCGCTGACCGTGCTGATCGCCCCCTTTGCGCCCCACATCGCCGAGGAGCTGTGGGCAGCCCTCGGACACACCGACTCGGTGTGCGATGCCGCCTATCCGCTCTGCGACGAGAAGCACCTTCGTCAAAACGAATTCGAGTACCCAGTGTCGATCAACGGCAAGATGCGCTTCAAGAAGAGATACTCCGCCTCGGCGACTCCGGCCGAGATTCAGGCCGACATCGCCCACGCCCCCGAAGGGGAGAAGTGGCTCGAGGGCAAAACCCCGAAGAAGGTCATCGTCGTGCCGGGTAAGATCATCAACATCGTCATCTAATCCCCGCCGACATGAGTCCGATCGTAAAATCAGTAGCGACGCTCCTCTTTCTGACGGCAACCGCAACCGCGAAAGACTATGGACAAAGTGCCACGTTGAAGATCTGGGACAATACCACCGCGCCCCACTCCAACGCAATCACCACCCCCGAGCAGGAGGCGATCCCCGACCGGATCACCAACACCTCGGAGGCGGTGCTCTACCTCTTTCCGGCCGATTCGACCAGAGCCACGGGACAGGCCGTCGTGATCTGTCCGGGTGGCGGCTACCAGACGCTCTGCATGGACTACGAAGGCTACGATCTGGCCAAGTGGTTCGCCGCCAACGGGATCACCGCTGCCGTGCTCAAGTACCGCATGCCCAACGGCCACCCCGAAGTGCCGTTGGAGGATGCCCGGCAGGCTCTGCGCATAATGAGCGGGCTGGAGGCCGGAGCTACGGGTTACACGGCCGACAAGGTCGGCATTGTGGGCAGTTCGGCCGGCGGACATCTGGCCGCCATGGCCTCGACAATTCCGGACTTCAAACCAGCATTCGCCATCCTCTTCTATCCGGTCATCACGGCCGAAAAGGGGAAGCGGCACGAAGGTTCGTTCGACAACCTGCTCGGCCCGACCCGTTCGGCCGAAGTCGAGGCGGCCTACTCGCTGCAAAACCGCGTAACGCCACAAACGCCGTCCACGCTACTGCTGCTCTCCGACGACGACACAACCGTGCCGCCGATCAACAGCACCTACTACTACGAAGCACTCAAGGCGCAGGGTGTCGAAGCCTCGATGCACATCTACCCCACCGGCAACCACGGCTGGGGAATTCAGGACAAATTCACCTATAAAAAGGAGTGGCAAGCCGCCGTACTCGACTGGTTACGGAGACAAAACCAATAAATTTTAATTCGCAATTTTTAATTTTTAATTAAATGTGTCGTATCTTTGCTCCCAAAAGCAAAAGATACGACACATTTTATATGGCAGACAATTCAATCCTCACGCGCCTCGACGGCTTGAAATTCAAGTACGAAGAGACCGGACAGAAACTCACCGACCCCGAAGTCATCGCCGACGTCAAACAATTCATCCAACTCACCAAAGAGTACAAAGAGTTGGAACCGATCGTCGAAACATCGGATCGGTTTCGCACGGCACTGGCCAATCTGGCCGAGGCCAAGGACACACTCTCGAACGACAAGGACGAAGAGATGCGCGAAATGGCACGCGAAATGGTCAACGAACTCGAGCCGCAAATCGCGCAGATGGAGGAGCAGATCAAATTGCTGCTGATCCCCAAAGATCCGCAGGACAGCAAGAATGCAATCGTCGAGATCCGTGGCGGCACGGGCGGTGACGAGGCGGCAATCTTCGCGGGCGACCTGCTGCGCATGTACACCAAATACATCGAGACCAAAGGCTGGCGTTACGAAATCACCTCGTCGTCGGACGGGGCTGTGGGCGGCTTCAAGGAGGTCGTGTTGAAGGTGAGCGGGCAGAATGTCTACGGCACACTCAAATACGAATCGGGCGTACACCGCGTGCAGCGTGTTCCCCAAACCGAAACACAGGGACGTGTCCACACCTCGGCAGCCTCGGTAGCCGTGCTGCCCGAAGCCGAAGAGTTCGACTGCGACATCTCGATGAACGACGTGCGCAAGGATATCTTCTGCTCATCAGGCCCGGGCGGACAGTCGGTCAACACGACCTACTCGGCCATTCGTCTGACCCACATCCCGACAGGCATCGTCGTACAATGTCAGGATCAGAAATCGCAGTTGAAGAACTTCGACAAGGCATTCGAGGAGTTGCGCACGCGCGTCTTCAACCTCGAATATTCGAAGTACCTCGACCAGATCGCCTCAAAGCGCAAGACGATGGTTTCGACGGGTGACCGCTCGGCGAAAATCCGCACCTACAACTATCCGCAGGGGCGTATCACCGACCACCGCATCAACTATACGATCTACAACCTCGCGGCATTCATGGACGGCGACATACAGGATTGCATCGACCACCTGATCGTGGCCGAGAACGCCGAGCGACTCAAGGAGAGCGAGTTGTAAATCCGCATCGGCGGAGAAAGGGGAGTTCGCAGGGAGGGTTGAACCCGCCCCGTCTCGGTGCACAACATCCGGCGGAGCAGGCCAAATCAAAGGGAACTAAAATATTTTGTGTCGGTTTTTCGTTCTCCGAGAAACAACAGCATGAAAAAAATCGCAACATACCTTTTGAGCGCGACAGCACTTTTGCTGTCGCTGCAACTCCACGCCCAGAAACGACCGCTCTACATCGTAAACGGTAAACCCACCGAGGAGATCAGCTCGATTCCCCCCGAAGACATCGAACACACGGAGATGCTTCCGGCCGATGAGCAAAACATCGAACTTTACGGCCAGCGCGCGGCATACGGCGTGATCCTGATCACGTTGCGATACGACGAGGCAGCCTCGTTCCCGGCCGATTCGACCTTCAGCGACTACATCGCCGGGCAGGTGAAATGGGACAGTTCAGAACCTGCCGCGCGCGTGATCCTGCGCTACAAAATCGCACCCGACGGCTCGACAACGATCGACCAGATGCTCGAATCGACCGACAACCGGCTCAAACGCCGCGTAGTCAAAGCCATAGCCGAAGCACCGCATTGGCGTCCGGCACAGAAAAACGGAAAGCCCGTTGCAAGCGAAGGGGTGCTGCGCATCCAGCTGCCCGAGGGCAAGCCGATGCCGCGACAAGTCGAATTGGTAATTCGTTAATAGTTCACATAATACATTGAAAACAAATTCCTTATCCGCATGGATACTGGCCGTAAGGCCATACAGTCTGGGGGCATCGATCATTCCCGTTGCCGTCGGCACGGCATTGGCCGTCAACGACGGCACATTCCGTCCCGCAGTTGCCGCGCTCTGCCTTGTCTTCGCCCTTCTGATGCAATGCACGGCCAATCTGGTCAACGACCTCTGGGATTTTCTCAAAGGAGCCGACCAGCCCGATCGCCTCGGCCCTGACCGCGCATTCGCCAAAGGATACATCACCCTGCCGGCGATGAAAACCGGCATCGCCCTCTTCACCCTCACGGCATGTGCCGTCGGGTGCGGACTGCTCTACTACGGCGGCTGGTGGCTGATTTTGGTCGGCTTGGCCTGCGTCGTATTTGCCTACTTCTACACCGCCGGGCCTTATCCGCTGGCCTACCACGGACTGGGCGACGTGGCCGTCATCCTCTTTTTTGGCCTGATTCCGGCCGGATTCACCTATTACCTCCAAGCCGGAAGCTGGACGTGGGAGGTCATCACAGCGGCCGTGGCCTGCGGGTTGGTGATCGACACCATGCTCATGGTCAACAACTTTCGCGACCGGGAAGAGGATCAGCGTTGCAACAAACGCACGATCGTCGTCTGCCTCGGCGCAGCCGTCGGCCGCTGGGGCTACTTCGCACTCGGCACGTCGGCCGTGTTGCTCTGCCTCTCGCTGCTGCTTGGCGGATACCTTTGGGGCGCACTTCTGCCCCTGCTTTACTACCCGCTTTTCGTTGCCACATGGCGCAAAATGGTACGCATCGACCACGGTGATGCGCTCAACGACTGTCTGGGAGAGACTGCTCGCAACATGCTGTTATTTGGTGTGTTACTCACAATAGGCATTCTACTGGGATAATGGCAGAAGCACCCCATATCACCCTGCGCGAACTGCAACGGCTCGTCAAGCAGACGCTCGACGAACGCTTTGCGCTGCCGATCTGGGTGAGTGCCGAAATTTCGGAAATCAAGGTCAACTATTCGGGGCATTGCTATCTGGAGTTGACCGAAAAGGGGGGTGACAACGGAGTTCCGACGGCACAGGCTCGAGCGGTGATCTGGCGCAGCCACTTCACACGCATCGCCGCCTACTTCGAATCGCAGACCGGACAACGCCTTGCGGCCGGGATTCAGATTCTGGCCAAAGTACTGGTCAGCTACCACGAACTATACGGCTTCTCGCTGCAAATCACCGACATCGACCCGGCATACACGCTGGGCGACATGGAGCGTCAACGCCAGCAAACGATCGCCCAGCTCCAGAAAGAGGGGGTCTGGGAGATGAACCGCGAGGTAGCACTCCCCACCGTCGTACAGCGCATAGCGATCGTATCGAGTGCCCAAGCCGCCGGGTATCAGGACTTCTGCAAGGAGATAGAGAAAAGCCCCTACCGCTTCGAACTGACGCTTTTCGACGCCTTCATGCAGGGCGCAGCGGCCGAGGAGTCACTCATTGCGGCACTCTGCGAAGTGGCCGAACAGCAGGATGCTTTCGATGCGGTGGTCGTGATCCGCGGCGGGGGCTCGGCCAGCGACCTCAACTGCTTCAACGCCTACCGCCTTTGCGCCCACATCGCCCAATTCCCCCTGCCGGTTCTCACCGGCATCGGACACGATAAAGACACCAGCGTCGCCGATATGGTGGCACATCGGGCACTCAAAACCCCTACGGCCGTTGCCGGCTGGCTCGTCAACCGCATGGAACGGATCGACGGCTGGCTCGATGCCGCCGCCCTGCAACTCCACGACGCAACCACCACCGCCATGCGCGCATCGGAGGTGCGGTTAGAACGGCTGACGGGCGACCTGCGTCAACTCTCGGGAGCATTGCTCACGCGCCACAGCGTGCGGCTGGAGCAGATGCAGACGCAGCTACCCGAACGGATTGCCGCCCTGCTAACACACCAAAAGCTCCGGCTCGACACGGCAGCCGAGCTGGTCGCCGGGCGCGCTCCCGAACGGATTTTGCGGCTGGGCTTCGCCATCGTGCGCAACCACGACAAGGCGATCTACTCGGCCGCGGAGGCTCACCCCGGCCAGATGCTCGAGATCGAGGTTTCCGACGGCCGCATCACCACAAACGTTAAAGAGACAAAGATATGGCAACCCAAAAATTAAACTACGCCGAAGCATTGGCCGAAATCGAGAAGACGCTCACCCGCCTGCGCAACGAGGAGATGGATGTGGATCAACTTGCCACCGAGGTCAAACGCACCACCGAGCTGATTGCGGCCTGCAAAGAGCGGCTGCACAAGGTCGAGAGCGAAGTGAATAAAATTCTGGAGTCATGAAGAGGCTGATCAAATGGGCGTTGAATACCCTGCCGCGCCCCGTTTTGCAACGCATCGCATCGTGGGCTGTGCCCGTCGCCGGATTGTTCTATAAGGGGCGTGGGGTTCAGTGCCCGCTCTGCGGCAGCCACTACCGCCGCTTCATGCCCTACGGATACGTCGAGTCGCGCGCCAATGCACTCTGCCCGAGATGTCTTTCGCTGGAGCGTCACCGCCTGCTGTGGCTCTACCTCACACGTGAGACCGACCTTCTGACCGCCTTTCCGCGCACCCTGCACATCGCCCCGGAGGTCTGCATCATGCGTCACCTCAAGCCGCATTTCGAGAATCATCCCGCCCAATACATCACCGCCGATCTGGAGAGTCCGCTGGCCGACATGCACTTCGACGTACAGCAGATCCCGCTGGCCGATGCTTCGGTCGACGTGGTGATCTGCAACCACCTGCTGGAACACGTAGCCGACGACCGCAAAGCACTGCGCGAACTGCATCGCATCCTCAAACCGGGCGGCTGGGGAATCGTACTCTCACCGGTGGATCTCGACTACGAACAGACCTACGAGGACGACACGATCACCGACCCTACCCAACGCACACGCATCTTCGGGCAGTATGACCACCGCCGCATCTACGGCGCGGACTACGCCGATCGCCTGCGCAGCGTGGGATTCGAAGTGGCCGACATCGACTATGCAGCCACCTTCAGCCAGACCGAGCGCACGTTATACGCGCTGCCCAAAGACCATATCTATGTGGTCTACCGAGTCAATTAGATAAGCCCGATAACGCGCATCACAAGCGGAATTAATAGAGGTAAAAGACGATGCCGATGAAGTGGCAGACCACAGCCAGATTGATCAGCAGATGCCAAACCATGTGGTGGTATCGGAAACCTTGCTGGGCATAGAACCAAGCCCCCAGCGTATAAAACAACCCACCGCCGGCGATCAGCACCAGCAGCGGCACGGAAGCCTGTCGCACAAATAACGGCATGAAAAAGATGATCGTCCAGCCCATAACCAGATAGATAGTCAGGCTGATCGCGGGTATCGAATTGCGCGACAGCGATTTGTAGAAGATCCCGAACAAGACCATCACCCATTGCAGGATCAGGATGAATGCCCCTTGCCAACCGCCGATAACCGACAGGGCGATAGGCGTATAGCTACCCGCAATGGCCACATAGATGAAGATGTGGTCGAGGATGTGGAAGACCGCTTTGTGGCGCGACGTGGGGTTCATCGAGTGATAGAGCGTCGAGGCCAAAAACATCATAAAAATCGAGATCAGGAAGATGCTCACTGAGATCGAAGCCAGCACACCTTGAGAATCATGAACATAGGCCCACACGGCGGCGAACGGCAACGCAAGCAGCGTCAGCAGCGACATCACGCCGTGGGTCACCGAATTGGCGATCTCCTCACCCAAAGTCGGGATATAAACCTCTTTTTTCTTATTCATTGTGCATCGGATTAGTTCGACGTGCCAAATTTATGAAATTTTTTCATATATTTGCGACCAAGGTTAAGGTGTTAGGTAAAAATGGACTTTTCTCGGTACGAAAAACTCCGTGCGCTTGTTCGCACGAACTTCTCGGAACAGACACAGGCCCTCGTTGACGAGGCGCTTGCGTATGCCGATGAGAAGCTCGGCTCGCTGACGCGCTACGACGGCTCGCCGCTGCTCACCCATGCGGCGGCGGTAGCATCTATTGTGATCGCGGAGGTCGGTCTCGGCCGCAACTCCACGATTTCAGCCATTCTGCACGACGTGGTACGGCTCGTGCACAAGCACTCCTCGCCCGAAGAGTTCCTCGCCCTGACCACCGAAATCGGCCAACGCTTCGGCGAACAGGTGGTCGGCATCACCGTGGGGATGTGCAACATCTCGGAGCTTAAACTCAAAGTCGCCAAAGAGCAGGCCGATAATTTCCGCGACCTGATCGTCAGCTACTCCCAAGATCCGCGCGTGATCCTGATCAAATTGGCCGACCGGCTCGAAGTGATGCGTTCGCTCGACATGTTCCCCCACGAGAAATGGCGCAAGAAGAGTTGGGAGTCGATGAACCTCTATGCCCAGATCGCCCACAAGTTGGGTCTATACAGCCTCAAGAGCGAGCTGGAGGATATTGCGCTCAAATTTCTGGAGCCGAAAGACTACGAACACATCGTCACCAAACTCGAAGAGAGTGCCGACGAACGCCGGGCATTCATCGCCCGCTTCGTCGTCCCGATCGAAGAGCGTCTGACCAAGTTAGGCATAAAATACCACGTCAAGAGCCGCACCAAGTCGATTTTTTCGATCTGGACGAAGATGCACAAGCAGCACGTTCCGTTCGAGGGGGTCTACGACATCTTCGCCATCCGCATCATCATCGACTGCGAGAAGGAGGCCGAAAAACCGCAATGCTGGACGGCCTACTCCGTGGTGACGGACTTCTATACCCCCAACCCCAACCGCATGCGCGACTGGATTTCGATTCCCAAGTCCAACGGCTACGAATCGCTGCACACCACCGTGTCGGCCGAGGGTCGCTGGGTCGAGGTGCAGATCCGTACCGAACGCATGGACGCGGTTGCCGAACGCGGTATCGCCGCCCACTGGCGTTACAAAGGGGTCAATCAGGGGGCACAGACCAGCGAAATGTGGCTGGGACGACTGCGCGAACTGATGGAGGACACCACCCACTCGCTGGCACAACGCTTCGACGCCAAACCCGCCTCGGGCGAAATCTTCGTCTTCACCCCCAACGGCGACCTGCGCAAGCTCTCCGAGGGGGCTACGTTGCTCGACTTCGCCTTCGACATCCACTCCAATCTGGGGTCGATCTGCGTGGGCGGCAAAGTCAACAACCGCGCGGCGTCGATCCGTGAGGTGCTGCACAACGGCGACATCGTGGAGATTCTGACACAGAAGAACCAGACTCCGAAATCGGACTGGCTTTCGTTCACGGTCACCTCCAAGGCACGCAACAAGATCAAATCGTACCTGCGCGAGGAGCAGGCCAAACATACGCGCATGGGGCGCGAAGAGCTGGAACGCAAGCTCAAAAACTGGAAGTTGGCCCTGACCATCGACGAGGCCGTGGCCTATCTGGCCAAGTACTTCAAGCTGCGGCTGGGCACAGAGGTCTACGCACTCATCGCCACGCAGAAGCTCGACTTCGGGACGATCAAGGAGCTTCTTTCGCGCCACCTCTCGGGCGAAGCTGCCGAAGAGCGTCGCGCCGCAGCAGCCGAGATCGAGCGGCAGAAAGCCGCCGCCAACAGCACCCGCGAAACCTCTTCGCCGCAGGATGCGCTGGTCATCGACGACGACATCTCGAAAATCCAATACAAGCTGGCCAAGTGCTGCAACCCGATCAAGGGCGACGAGGTGTTCGGCTTTGTGACGATCAGTGCCGGAATCACGATTCACCGCACGGACTGTCCCAATGCCAAGCGCATGCGCGAGAACTACCCCTACCGCGTGATCGACGCCCGCTGGCGACAATCGGCCGAAGGGGCATTCCGCGTCACGATCCGCATCGTGGCGGCCGACACAACCGGCATGGCCAACCACATCACCGAGCTAATCAGCCGCGACCTGAAGCTCAACATCCGCTCGATGAATTTCGAAGCAGCCACCGGCGGATGCGTAGCCGGCACGGTGAGTATTGAGGTTCCGGGTGCCAATGTCGTCGATACGTTGGTCCACCAGATTCTCCGGATCAAGGGCGTACAGCGAGCGTACCGCATCAACTAATTTGCACACAACTTTTATCCATTATAAAGAATCAATGAATAACAATTCAATCAGCGTCGTTTTTGCCGACTCGACTCACGCGCATTTTGCATCGCAAATTTGCGACTTGATCTACGAATCGGCGTTGCAACGTGGCACGGGTATCGCCAAGCGGTCGCCCGAATACATTGCAGCCAAAATGACCGGTGGAAAGGCCGTCGTGGCGCTGGACGGGGAAAAATTGGTCGGATTCAGCTACATCGAATGCTGGGGACACGGCGACTTTGTCGCAACCTCGGGTTTGATCGTTGATCCGGAGTACCGACACATGGGACTCGCGGAGCAGATCAAGCGACGAACGTTCGAGCTGGCCCGACGACGATTCCCATATGCCAAGTTATTCAGTATCACTACCTCTTTGCCGGTAATGAAACTCAACTCGCGTATGGGTTACTCGCCGGTTACTTTTTCGGAACTGACCGAAGATGAAGAGTTTTGGAAGGGTTGCCAAGGTTGCTGCAACTACGATATTCTGCAACGCAACAACCGACGGATGTGTCTCTGCACCGGAATGTTATACGATCCGGCCAAAGAGCAGGTCAAGCAATCGCGCATGGCACCTTATGTCATGTACCTTCGAAACAAGTTCAAAAAGTTGTTCAATCTGAAATAGAATAAAAAAAGTATATCATGAAAAAGAAAAAAGTAGTTTTGGCGTTCAGCGGCGGTCTGGACACCTCATTTTGTGTAAAATACCTCACCGAGGAGAAGGGTTACGACGTCTATACGGCAATAGCCAACACGGGCGGATTCTCGAAAGAGGAGTTGACCAAGGTCGAGAAGCGCGCCATGGAGTTGGGTGCTACGGCTCATGCCACACTCGACATCGAGCAGGAGTACTACCAGAAGAGCATCAAATACATGATCTTCGGCAACGTGCTGCGCAACGGAACTTATCCGATTTCGGTTAGCTCGGAGCGTATTTTCCAAGCGATTGCGATCATCGAATATGCCAAGCAGATCGGCGCGGATGCCGTGGCACACGGCTCTACGGGAGCTGGCAACGATCAGGTGCGTTTCGATTTGACATTCCAGACCCTCGCCCCCGAAATCGAGATCATCACGCCGACCCGCGACATGACCCTGACGCGCGAATACGAGATCAACTACCTGCGCAAGCATGGCTTCGAAGCCGACTTCAAGAAGATGGAATACTCGATCAACAAGGGGTTGTGGGGCACTTCGATCGGCGGCAAGGAGACGCTCCATTCGGAGCAGACGCTGCCCGAAGAGGCTTATCCGAGCCAGATCACCGCACACGACGAAGAGAAACTCACCCTGACCTTCGAGGAGGGCGAAATCGCCGCAGTCAACGGCCGTGCAATTACCGACAAGGTCGAAGCGATTCGCACAATCGAGGCTATCGCATCGAAATACGGCATCGGCCGCGACATGCACATCGGCGACACGATCATCGGCATCAAGGGACGTGTCGGCTTCGAGGCGGCAGCCCCGATGGTCATCATCGCAGCACACAAGATGCTCGAAAAACACACGCTCACCAAGTGGCAACTCTACTGGAAAGAGCAGGTAGCGACGTGGTACGGCATGTTCCTGCACGAGGCACAATACCTCGAGCCCGTCATGCGCGACATCGAGGCGATGCTCGTCTCGTCGCAGCGTAACGTTTCGGGTACGGTGGAGCTGACCTTGCGCCCCTACTGCTTCACGCTGGTGGGTGTCGACTCCACGTTCGATCTGATGAAGACCGACTTCGGCGAGTACGGCGAGGTCAACAAGGCTTGGACGGCCGACGACGTGAAGGGCTTCACCAAGATCCTCGGCAACCAGATCAAGATCTACCACAACGTCCAGAAACGCAACAAGAAATGATCCGCGCGGGTATCATCGGAGGCGCCGGGTACACCGCCGGCGAGCTGATCCGCATCTTGGTCAACCACCCGGCCGTCACACTCGACTTCGTCCACAGCACCTCGAACGCCGGCAACCGGCTCTCGGAGGTGCACAGTGGGCTGGAGGGTGACACCTCGATGCGCTTCAGCGACACGTTTGACCTCAACCGGATCGACGTCCTGTTTCTCTGCTCGGCCCACGGCCAAAGCTGCAAGTGGCTCGACGCAAATCCGATCCCCGAAGGCGTGAAGGTGATTGATCTGGCGCAGGATTTCCGCGACGAGTCGTGCGGATTCGTCTACGGCCTGCCGGAATTGAATCGCGAACGCATCCGCAAGGCCACACGCGTGGCCAATCCGGGGTGCTTCGCCACAGCGATTCAGCTGGCTTTGCTGCCGTTGGCGGCAGCCGGACTGCTGCACGACGAGGTGCATGTGACCGCAATCACCGGTTCGACCGGAGCTGGGGTTAAGCCTTCGGCGACAACCCATTTCAGTTGGCGTTCGGACAACATATCGACCTACAAAGCCTTTACGCACCAGCACCTGATCGAGATCGGCCGCAACCTGCGCCTGCTCGAACCCGATTTTGCCCATGCGGTGAACTTCGTGCCGATGCGCGGCGACTTCGCCCGGGGAATTCTGGCCAGCGTCTACACCTCGTGTCCGCTCGACCCGGCCGCTGCCGAAAAGCTCTACGCCGATTTCTATCGCACGGCGGCTTTCACGCAGGTCTGCGACCGCGAGGTCGACCTTAAACAGGTGGTCAACACCTGCAAAGGGCTGCTACATGTGGCCAAATACGGCGACAAACTGCACGTCGTGTCGGTGATCGACAACCTATTGAAGGGGGCATCGGGACAAGCCGTGCAGAACATGAATCTGATGTTCGGACTGGACGAGAAGTGCGGCCTGAACCTCAAGGCATCGGCTTTTTAGCCAAAAAAGAGACACACGATGACACTATTTAACGTATACTCCTTATATCCCATAGAACCCGTGCGCGGCAAAGGCTGCTACGTCTACGATTCCGCCGGCACAGAGTACCTCGATCTCTATGGCGGGCACGCCGTCATTTCGATCGGGCATGCCCACCCGACCTATGTCGAAGCCCTCTCCGAGCAGGTTGCCCGTCTGGGATTCTACTCCAACTCGGTCGAAAACTCGCTCCAAACCACCCTCGCCGAGAAGCTGGGACGCATCTCCGGATACGATGACTACCGGCTTTTTCTCTGCAATTCGGGTGCGGAGGCGAATGAAAACGCCCTGAAACTGGCCTCATTCCAGACCGGTCGCGCGAAGGTTCTGGCCTTCAGCAAAGCCTTTCACGGCCGCACCGCGGGAGCTGTCGCCACCACCGACAACCCGACGATCCGCGCCCCCTACAACCACACGGAGCTTGTCGAATTCGTTCCGTTGAACGACCTCGAAGCCGTCCGCGCCAAGCTCGCCACGCGCGAATTCGCCGCTGTAATCATCGAGGGGATCCAAGGCGTAGCGGGCATCCATTGCCCCACGGACGAGTTCCTGCGCGCCCTGCGTGAGGTGGCTACCGAAACCGGCACACAGCTGATTCTCGACGAGATCCAATCGGGCTACGGCCGCACGGGACGCTTCTTCGCCCACCAATGGGCTGGCATCCGCCCCGACCTGATCACCACGGCCAAGGGCATGGGCAACGGATTTCCGATCGGCGGCGTGCTCATCGCGCCCCACTTCGAAGCGCGTGCCGGAATGCTCGGCACAACCTTCGGAGGCAACCACTTGGCCTGTGCCGCCGCAATCGCCGTGCTCGATGTCATCGAGCGCGAACAGTTGGTGCACAACGCCGATGTGGTCGGCAACTACCTGTTAGGTGAGTTGCGCAAAAACCAAAATATCAAAGACCTGCGCGGTCGCGGATTGATGATCGGCATCGAGCTGGACGGCTCGGGCGCGGATTTTCGCCGCCGACTGCTCTTCGAGAAGCGCATCTTCACGGGCGGCGCAGGGATCTCGACGGTTCGCCTGCTTCCGGCACTCTGCCTCTCGTGCGATCTGGCCGATAGTTTCCTCACCGCATTCAACGACCTGACAAAATGAAAAAATTCACCTGTGTACAAGATATCGGCGACCTCCGTTCGGCCGTTGCCGAAGCGTTTGAGATCAAACGCGACCGTTTCCAGTTCACCGGACTGGGGCGCAACAAAACACTCCTGATGCTCTTCTTCAACTCCAGCCTGCGCACGCGGCTCTCGACCCAAAAGGCGGCGATGAACCTCGGCATGAACGTCATGGTGCTGGATGTCAACCAAGGCGCATGGAAACTCGAGACCGAACGCGGCGTGGTCATGGACGGCGACAAAGCCGAACACCTGTTGGAGGCGATCCCGGTCATGGGTAGCTACTGCGATGTGATCGGCGTGCGCTCGTTCGCTCATTTTGCCGACAAAGCCGAGGACTACGAGGAGCGTGTCCTCGAACAGTTCATCCGCTATTCGGGTCGCCCGGTCTTCTCGATGGAGGCCGCCACGCGCCACCCGTTGCAGAGCTTCGCCGACCTGATTACGATCGAGGAGCACAAAACCACGGCACGCCCCAAGGTGGTCATGACGTGGGCTCCCCACCCCAATGCTTTGCCGCAGGCCGTTCCCAACTCCTTCGCCGAGTGGATGAATGCCGCGGACTACGATTTTGTCATCACCCACCCCGAGGGCTACGAGCTTGCACCGCAATTTGTCGGCTCGGCGCGCGTCGAATACGACCAGCGCAAGGCTCTCGCCGGAGCGGATTTTGTCTATGCCAAAAACTGGGCGGCCTATGCCGATCCCAACTACGGCAAGGTGCTCTCGCGCGATCGCGCATGGACGGTCGACACCGAAAAAATGGCACTCACCAACAACGCCTACTTCATGCACTGTCTGCCCGTGCGACGCAACATGATCGTCACGGACGAGGTGATCGAGTCGCCGCGTTCGCTGGTGATCGCCGAGGCGGCGAACCGCGAAATTTCGGCACAGGTTGTTCTGAAACGGCTGTTGGAGGGGCTGGTATAATGGAGCAGATCACAGTCGTAAAGATCGGCGGCAACGTCGTCGACAATCCGGAAGCACTCGCCCGCTTTTTCGGAGAATTCGCCCAACTTAACGGGCCGAAGATCCTGATCCACGGTGGCGGTAAAATCGCCACACGTCTTGCCGAGCAACTTCAGCTGAAGACCCACATGGTCGACGGCCGCCGCATCACCGACCAAGAGACGCTCCACGTGGTGACGATGGTCTATGCCGGGCTGATCAACAAGCAGATCGTTGCCGGATTACAGGCCGCGAGATGCAACGCCATGGGGCTTTCGGGGGCTGACGGAAATATCGTCAAAGCCCGCCGGCGCGCACCCGAGCCGGTCGATTTCGGCTTTGTGGGCGACATCGAACAGGTCGACACTCAGCTCTTGAAGCTGCTGTTGGAGCAGGGCATAACTCCCGTCTTCTCGGCGATCATGCACGACGGAGAGGGCACGCTGCTCAACTGCAACGCCGACAGCGTGGCATCGAGTCTGGCACAGGCGGCGGCACAAATCGCCCCCACCGAGCTGGTCTTCTGCTTCGAGAAGAGCGGGGTGCTGCGCGACGTCGAGGACGAGAGTTCACTCATCGGAACGATCACTGCCGAGAATTTCGAGGCACTCAAAGCCGCAGGCATTGTCAGCCGAGGGATGCTTCCCAAGGTCGAAAATGCGCTGAAGGCAATCGCTGCGGGCGTGCGAAGTGTCACGATCAAGCATTCGGACAACCTGCTCAACCGCACCGGAACAATCATTCGATGAATGCGCAGACCCAAACGGCCGTAGAGCTGCTCCAAAAGCTGATTGCTACCCCCTCGCCCTCGCGCGAGGAGGCACAGACGGCTGAGCTGATCGCCTCGTTTCTCGCCGCACACGGCGTGGCGGCGGAGCGGCTGCACAACAACGTCTACGCACGCGCCCAAGCCTACGACCCGGCGCGTCCAACGCTGCTGCTCAACTCCCACCACGACACGGTGCGTCCGGCAGCATCCTACACGCGCGACCCCTACACCCCGACGATCGAGGGCGACCAACTCTACGGACTCGGCAGCAACGATGCAGGGGCTTCGGTCGTCAGCCTGATCGCAACGTTTCTGGCCTACTACCGCCGCCAACTCCCCTTCAACCTGCTGTTGGCCATTTCGGCCGAGGAGGAGTGCATGGGCGAAAAGGGCATCCGGGCCTTGCTGCCCGCGTTAGGGCCGATCGACATGGCACTGGTCGGCGAACCGACCGGCATGCAGGCCGCCATTGGTGAACGCGGCTTGGTCGTACTCGACTGCACGGCCCACGGCCAGAGTGGTCACGCCGCACGCGGCGAGGGGGTCAACGCCCTCTACATCGCACTCGACGACATCGCCCGCCTGCGCAATTTCCGCTTCGAGCGCACCTCGGCGTTGTTGGGTCAGATCGGCATCGCCGTGACACAGATCGAAGCCGGCACACAACACAACGTCGTGCCCGACACCTGCCGCTTTGTGGTCGATGTCCGCACCACCGACGCCTACACCAACGAAGAGACGATCGAACTCTTGCGCGCCGCGCTGCAATCGGAGGTCACGCCCCGCTCAACGCGCATCCGCGCCATGGCAGTCGAGGCAACTCATCCGCTGGTTGCCGCCGCCTGCGCACTCGACCGCAAGACCTACCTATCGCCCACCACCTCCGACCGGACGCTGATGCCCTTCCCGGCACTCAAAATGGGGCCGGGCGAGTCGTCACGCTCCCATGCGGCCGACGAATACATCCGCCTGACGGAGATCGACGAGGCGATCGGATTATACACACAATACATCGAAAAATTAGCAGAAATCTATGGCAACCAAACTCTGGGATAAAGGATTCGAACCCGATCGGATGATCGAGGAGTACACCGTCGGCAACGACCGCGAGCTGGATATGCGGCTGGCGCGTTACGATGTCGAAGGGTCATTGGCACACATCGCAATGCTCGAAAAAATCGGACTGCTCACCGCCACCGAGCTGGAACAACTCACCGCCGGACTGCACGAAATTGCTGCCGAGATCGAATCCGGCCGCTTCGAAATCGCACCGGAGACCGAGGATATCCACTCGCAGGTCGAGCTGCTGCTCACCCAGCGGTTGGGCGATGCCGGCAAGAAAATCCACTCGGGACGTTCGCGCAACGACCAAGTGCTGGTCGATCTAAAACTCTTTCTGCGCGACGAGCTGCGACAGATCGCCGAGGCCACAAAGCTGGTTTTCGACCGGTTGCAGTCGTTGAGCGAAGCCCACAAAGCCGTTCTGATGCCGGGCTACACCCACCTGCAAATCGCCATGCCCTCGTCGTTCGGACTTTGGTTCGGTGCTTATGCCGAGACCCTGATCGACGACATGCGCCTGCTCGCCGCGGCATGGCACATCGCCAACCAGAATCCGCTGGGATCGGCCGCCGGTTACGGTTCGTCGTTCCCGCTTGACCGGACGATGACCACCCAACTCATGGGCTTCGAGACGCTCCACTACAACGTCATCGCCGCACAGATGAGCCGCGGCAAAAGCGAACGCGCCGCAGCAAATGCCATCGCCGCCGTAGCCGCCACAATCGGACGTATGTCTATGGATTTGTGTCTGTTCATGAGCCAGAATTTCGGATTCGTCTCGCTGCCCGACAACCTCACCACCGGATCGAGCATCATGCCCCACAAGAAGAATCCCGACGTCTTCGAGTTGATGCGCGGCCGCTGCAACCGCCTGCAATCCGTTCCCAACGAGATCGCATTGCTCACGACCAATCTGCCCGTGGGCTACCACCGCGACCTCCAGCTGCTCAAAGACATCCTCTTTCCGGCAACCACCGAGATCCGCCGCACGCTCACCATGTGCGATTTCATGCTCGCACACCTGAAGATCAACGAGCGGATTCTCGACGACCGCAAATACGACTACCTCTTCACGGTGGAGGACGTCAACCGGCTGACTTTGCAGGGCGTACCGTTCCGCGAAGCCTATCTCCGAATCGGCACAGCCGTACAACGCGGTGAGTATCAGCCCACCCGCGAAGTGCACCACACCCACGAGGGGAGCATCGGCAACCTCTGCACGGCCGAGATCCGCAAAAAAATGGAGCGCGTCCTCGCCGAATTCGAATAGCGTGACGGGGCTTCTGCCGGCAGGAGTTTGCGGCAAAAGTTTGCGACCTCTCGACGGGCTCGAGGATCGAGAGATAGGTCGAGAATTTCTTGGCGAATTGTTTGCGGCTTGCGCAGCAAGTCAGCAAACCTCCGCCACGCGGAGACCTAAGAACAAAAACGACTCTCCCTTAAAAAAATTCACCAACAAGAATTACCGCTTGATCCGGTGAATCGGTGAGCTACCCACAAAAAAAAGAAGAGAGGAAATCATCACTGATTTCCTCTCTTCTTTTGTGTCTGCTCAACCGGATTATTTCGCCGTGTTGACCACACGTTTCTCCTTGATACGAGCCTTCTTGCCGGTCAGGTCACGCAGGTAGTAGATACGAGCGCGGCGAACAACACCGACTTTGTTGACTTCGATCTTGTCGATGTGGGGTGAGTAAACCGGGAAGATACGCTCAACGCCTACGCCGTTCGAAACCTTACGGATCGTAAACATTTTGGTCTTGCCGGCACCCTTGATTTGGATCACCACACCGCGGAAGCTCTGGATACGCTCTTTGCTTCCCTCGACGATTTTGTAGGATACGGTGATTGTGTCACCAGCCTTGAATGCCGGAACATCGGCATCCGTTTTCGGCCACATCTGCTCGTTTACGAGCTTGATGAGTGCGTCTTTGTTCATTGTTGCAACAATTTAATACGTTTCGCATTCGACATTTCCGCTGTGCTCGAACTACCATACGAAATCCCTGTTTCGTAATCCTGCGACCTACGGCCGCTGCTGCCTTACACCCAATGAAAGAGGTCAATACACGCCCAAATGGGAGGGCAAAGATACGATTATTTTTTGATTCGGCACATCCTGCACAAAAAATTCTCACAAAACGGCGCGATTTTCACTATCTTTGAGTCCAAAAAATTAGGAAAAATGAGAGAAGAGAGATTGATACTGGTCACAAACGACGACGGTTACAAATCGAAAGGCATTGCCGCCGCAATCGAGGTGGCACGCAGCTTCGGCCACGTGGTCGTAGTCGCACCCGAGCAGACACAAAGCGGCATGAGTCAAGCTATTACAATGTATAACCCGCTCTACCTGCGGCGTATCCGCGAGCAGGACAACGTCGAAGTATATGCCTTCTCGGGAACGCCGGTCGACTGCGTGAAGATGGCATTCGACTACCTGCTGCGCGACAAAAAAGTCGATCTGGTGATTTCGGGCATCAACCACGGATCGAATTCGGCCGTCAACGTCCTCTATTCCGGGACAATGGGTGCTGCAATCGAAGGGAGTTTCTACGGCTGTCCTGCCGTCGGACTCTCGCTCGACGACCACGGAGCAGATGCCGATTTCGAGGCGGCGATCCACTACGGCCGACAGCTGATCGGCGAGCTGTTCGACGCACCGCTAAACCTGCCGTTGTGCCTGAACGTCAACGTCCCCGCCATAAAATCCGAAGCGATTCGCGGCATTCGAATCTGTCGCCAGAACCGCGGATTCTGGCGCGAAGAGTTCTTCCGCCACGAAGATCCGCGCGGACGCGAATACTTCTGGCTTACGGGCGATTTCGTCAACGAAGAGCCGGAATCGGAGGACACCGACGAGTGGGCTTTGTCCCACGGTTACGTGGCGGTCGTCCCCGTACAGGTCGACCTGACCGACTACCGGCAAATCGAGCCATTGCGAGGGGTTTTGGAGTGCAAAAACACGAAAAAACGAAGATAAAATATAAAATTTCCCTTATATTTGTAAAAACTCACGAACCTGATAATCCGGGTTGCCAGCCGAAGCGTCCGAGCGAAATTCCATTCGGCAAATTCGGCAGCCGCAAAAGGAGAGGGATCGGGGCTAAAAGAAAGAGAACTATAAACATTCGCCTCTATGCTGATTAAAATTCTGCTGGTTATCGCCATTCTGATCCAGTCCCTCGCAACGCTCTACGCGCTGCGGCTGGTGCGCACCACCAAATACAATTCGGTGTGGATTCTCTTCATCGTGGGCTTCTCGCTGCTCTCCGTCGAACGACTGGTGCAGCTGCTGGCTCTGTCGGGACAGTATGTGCCGCGTTGGTGGTTCGGTTACTTGGGCATCGTGATTTCGATCTGCCTGTCGATCGGGGTGATGTACGCCCACAAACTCTTCAAATACATCGACCGCCTCAACCGCCAGCGGCAACTGCTCAACAAACGCATTCTCACGGCCGTGCTCCGCACCGAGGAGAAGGCTCGCTCGCGCTTCTCGAAGGAGCTGCACGACGGACTCGGGCCGCTGCTCTCCTCGGCAAAAATGTCCCTCTCGGCTCTGGCACGCGACGAGCAAAACACCGAGCAACGCGAAATCATCGCCAACACGACCTACGTCATCGACGAAGCCATCCGTTCGCTGCGCGAGATCTCGAACAACCTCTCGCCCCACGTACTCAACGACTTCGGGCTGGCTCGCGGCATCCAGAACTTCATCGACAAGAGCGTGGCGATGCACAATGCCAAGATCCGCTTCACGACCAACCTCCGCACGGAGCGTTACGATACCGACATCGAGGTGATCCTCTACCGCGTGATCTGCGAGCTGATCAACAATTCGCTCAAACATGCCGCCTGCACGGCAATCAACCTTTCGCTGTCGCAAAACGGCTCGGAACTGGCACTGGACTACACCGACAACGGGCGCGGATTCAATCCGCAGGCCATGGTCGACTGCGGCATGGGGCTTTCGAACATCGCCTCGCGCATCAATTCGCTGGGCGGAACATTCGACATCACCTCGTCGAAGGGCAAAGGGATGCGCGCCGCGATTCGCGTCAACACGCAGCAGGATGCGTCGCCCGTAAAACACAAAAAACGAAGAAGATAGATGGAGTGCCGCATCATATTGGTCGACGACCACTCGCTGTTTCGCAACGGGCTGAAAGGATTGTTGGATCGCAACGCGGGCTGCCGTGTGGTGGGTGAAGCCGCCAGCGGCGAAGAGTTTTTGGCTCAACTCCCCACCCTCGAAGCCGATCTGATATTCATGGATTTCTCGATGCCCGGCATCGACGGCGCACAGACCACCGAACGGGCATTGGCGATCCGCCCCGACCTGCGGATCATCACCCTCTCGATGTTCGGCGAGGAGAGCTACTACACGCGTATGGTCGAAGCCGGAGCACGCGGATTCCTGCTCAAGGACTCCGACATCGGCGACGTACTCGAAGCCATCGAGGCCATCATGTCGGGCGGCAGTTACTTCTCGCCGCAGCTTCTGACCTCGCTCACGGGGCGCATGCGGACACGCGAAGATGCTCCCGACGAACAGCTCTCGGCACGCGAACGCGAGATTTTGGTAGCCGTCTGTCGCGGACTGTCCAATCAGGAGATCGCCGACGAACTCTTCATCTCGAAACGCACGGTGGATAAGCACCGCGCCAATATTCTCGAAAAAACCGGATGCAAGAACACCGCAAGTCTGGTTGTCTATGCGATCCGGCAACGGATCGTAGAGATCTGATCGCACATCCCCGACTACCGCCCCGCCGAGTGCGGAAAATGCGCCGCATCCGAAACTTTTCAACAGCCGTTTGGCCGTCTGGAAGCCGATGCGGGCGATTCGCAGCGTTATAAACAACGTTTGTGCAAAAACTATTGCCGGGCAGTTTTGATATGTCAGCCCGAATCGCTATTTTTGAACTTTGAAAGATAGCGAAAATTCATGGCGAAAGATTATAACCCCTCCCAACGCAATCGGGAGGCATTTACGGCGATGACCGATACGGCCGGCAACGTGCCGCCACAGGCCGTCGAACTCGAAGAGGCGGTGCTGGGCGCACTGATGCTCGAAAAAGACTGCATCATCACGGTGCAGGAGTTTCTGACACCCGAAGGATTCTACACCGAGGAGCACCGCACGATCTACAAGGCGATCGAGGAGCTGTCGATGGAGTTGAAACCAATCGACCTGTTTACGGTCACCGAACGGCTCAAGTCGAAGAAGGAGCTGAAGAAAGTGGGCGGTGCATCCTACCTGGCACAGCTGACGCAGAAAGTCGGCTCGGCGGCCAACGTCGAATTCCACTCGAAGATCATTGCCCAGAAATACGTGCAGCGCGAGCTGATCCGCTCGGCGACCGAAATCCAGAAACGTTCCTACGACGAATCGACCGATGTCACAGAGCTGATCGGCTATGCCGAGGGCGAAATCTTCAAGGTCGCCGAGGGGCATGTGAAGCGTTCGGTGCAATCCTCCAAAGATATTTTGGCACGTGCCCTGATGCAGATCGAGGAGGCTTCGAAAAACACGAGTGCCTTCAGCGGTGTGCCGTCGGGCTTCATGGCCATCGACCGCGTGACACTCGGCTGGCAGCTCTCCGACTTGGTTATCATCGCGGCACGTCCGTCGATGGGTAAGACCGCCTTCGTCCTCTCCATGGCACGCAACATGGCCGTCGACCACGAACAAGGGGTGGCGTTCTTCTCACTCGAGATGTCCTCGGTGCAGCTGATGATGCGTCTGATCATTGCCGAAACCGGACTTTCGGGCAACGACGTGAAGTCGGGTCGCCTGACCCCCGAGCAGTGGCGACACCTCGAGTCGGCAACCAAGCCGCTTGGCTCTGCCCCACTGTTCATCGACGATACTCCGGCACTTTCGGTCTTCGAATTCCGTTCGAAGGCGCGCCGTCTGAAGATCCATAACGACATAAAAATCATCGTCATCGACTACTTGCAGCTGATGACCGGCAACCAAGATACGAAGGGCAACCGCGAGCAGGAGGTGGCCTTCATCTCGCGAACGCTCAAGGCGATCGCCAAGGAGTTGAACGTGCCGATCATCGCCCTGTCGCAGTTGAGCCGTGCGACCGAGATGCGCGGCGGCTCGAAGCGTCCGCAGCTCTCCGACTTGCGTGAGTCGGGTGCTATCGAGCAGGATGCCGATATCGTGGCCTTCATCCACCGTCCCGAATACTACGGCATCAACCAAGACGAGAACGGCATGCCGACCGCCGGCATGGCCGAGATCATCATCGCCAAGCACCGTAACGGTGCGGTGTGCGATGTGAACCTGCGCTTCTTGAAGGAGCAGGCGCGTTTTGCCGATATGGAGGAGGCGATGATGACACCGCCGTCGGGCGGTGCCGGCGGCCAGCAGCAATACGACGATTTTTCGAGCGGTTCCAACGAGCAGCAGACCGCCGGTCTGGGCAGCACAATGGGAAACGCCGAATTTGATATTACACCTCGTCCCCTCTCGGACGAAGCTCCATTTTAATCTGCCGAACGATGTTTGTACAAACCCATGCAGGTGCTTTGGTCGGAATCGACGCCGTGGCGGTGGCCGTAGAGGTCAACATCGCGGGCGGCGGGCTGGGCCTTTATCTGGTGGGATTGCCCGACAACGCCGTCAAGGAGAGCGAACAGCGCATCCGCGCCGCGTTCGAGAACTCCGGCGAGCGCATGTCGGGACGCAAAGTCGTCGTCAACCTCGCCCCGGCCGACCTGCGCAAGGAGGGGGCGGGATTCGACCTGCCGATTGCTGTGGGAATCTTGGCCGCCATGGAGCGCATTGATGCCGCAGCGATCGCCGAGACGCTGTTTCTGGGCGAGTTGTCGCTCGACGGTTCGGTCAAACCCGTGCGCGGCGTGCTTCCGGTGGCGGTATGTGCGCGAAAATCGGGATTGCGGCGGCTTGTGCTGCCGACCGATAACGCCGCTGAGGCCGCCGTGGTCGAAGGAATCGAGGTGATCGGAGTGGCTACACTCAAGGAATTGATCGAGTTCCTGCATGGCGATCTGGAGATCGCCGCGGCACAGCCACCCGCCACCGAACCGTTCGAGTTGGAGGCCAACCGATACGCCGAGGACTTCGCCGACGTCCGAGGACAGGCACACGTCAAACGGGCACTGGAGATCGCCGCAGCCGGCGGGCACAACGCGATTCTGATCGGCTCGCCCGGTTCGGGCAAGACAATGCTCGCGCGCCGTCTTCCGACGATCTTACCACCGCTATGCGCCGATGAAGCACTGGAAACCACCAAAATACACTCCGTTGCCGGATCGGGCTTCGGCGGCGGACTGATGTCGCGCCGGCCGTTCCGCGCTCCGCACCACACCGCCTCGCAGGTGGCCATCATCGGCGGCGGACAATCGCCCCGACCGGGCGAAGTATCGCTGGCACACAACGGAGTGCTGTTCCTCGACGAGCTGCCCGAATTCGGCCGCAGCGTGTTGGAGGTACTGCGCCAGCCGCTGGAGGAGAAGAAGATCGTGGTGTCGCGTGCAAAATACAGCGTCGAATATCCGGCGAATTTCACACTTGTGGCCGCCATGAACCCCTGTCCGTGCGGCTACTACAATCACCCGACCAAGGAGTGCAGCTGCTCTCCGGGATCGGTGCACCGCTACATGAGCCGGATTTCCGGGCCGCTGATGGATCGCATCGACCTGCATATCGAGGTGACACCCGTAGCCCCGTCGGAACTCTCCTCGACGGCCACCGGCGAACGAAGTGCCGTGATCCGGGAGCGGGTCATGCGCGCCCGCGAAGTGCAGGCAGCGCGGTTTCGCGGCACGGAGGGGGTCTACACCAACTCGATGATGAACAGCGCGATGCTGCGCGACTACTGCCGTCCCGACGCGGCCTCGGCAGCACTGCTCGAGCGCGCCATGGATCGGTTGTCGCTCTCGGCACGCGCCTACGACCGCATCCTGAAGGTGGCGCGCACGATTGCCGATTTGGCCGGTCGCGAACAGATCGAGGCGGCGGATATTGCCGAGGCGATCAACTACCGATCGCTCGACCGGGGAACGTGGGGACGATAAATTGGGTACAATGAATAGAAAAAATTCACTTTTTGCTGGCGGTGTTGCGCTGGGGCTTCTATTCGGGGCTGTGATCGGGAATCTACCTATCGGGCTTCTGATCGGCGGCGCAATCGGGTTTGGCATGAGAAAAGCGGGTTTTAAGAAAAATAAGGAGGACAAAGAGCCATGACAAAAAAAATTATCGTATCGGGTGGCGGCACGGGCGGACACATCTACCCAGCCGTAGCGGTTGCCGAGGCACTCAAACAGCGATTTGGCGACGACGTGGAGATTCTCTTCGTCGGGGCGGAGGGCAAAATGGAGATGGAGAAAGTTCCGGCCTTGGGCTACCGCATTGTCGGACTGCCGATTGCCGGACTGCAACGCCGCATGGACTGGCACAACCTGATGGTTCCGCTGAAGGTGATCCGCTCGATTCTGCAAGCCAGAAAGACCATTCGCGACTTTGGGGCAGACGTGGTAGTCGGATTCGGTGGTTACGCCAGCGCACCGGTACTCTGGGCGGCACAACGCATGGGGATTCCGACGGTGATTCAGGAACAAAACTCCTATGCCGGAATGACGAATAAAATTCTGGCCAAGGGTGCGCGGCGCATCTGCACGGCCTACGAAGGCATGGAGCGGTTCTTCCCGGCCGAGAAGATCACGCTGACGGGCAATCCGTTACGCGGTCGTTTTTCGAAACAGGGGACAGATCGCAGTCAAGCATTGGCCCACTACGGACTGACGCCCGACCTGCCGGTATTGCTCGTGGTAGGCGGTTCGCTGGGCACGCGCTCACTCAACGAGATGATGAAGGCGTGGATTTTGCAGACCGAAGGCAAAGCCCCTGTGCAGGTGATTTGGCAAACCGGAAAATATTACGAGCGCGAGATGCAAGCCTTCCTGGCGGCGCATCCGGCGGCACACGTCTGGCAGGGCGCATTTATCGACCGCATGGACTATGCTTATGCGGCGGCCGATCTGGTGATCTCGCGCAGCGGCGCAGGCACGGTCTCGGAGCTGTGTCTGGTGGCCAAACCCGTCCTGTTCGTCCCCTCGCCGAACGTTGCCGAGGATCATCAAACCAAAAACGCAGTTGCGCTGGAGTCGAAAGGCGCAGCGGTCGTTGTCCCCGATGCGGAGTGTTACAGCGACGCGATGCCCATGGCAATTGAGCTGCTCGGCAACCACGAAGCGTTGAGCCGCATGCGCGCCAATCTGGAGAAACTGGCCAAGCCAAATGCTGCGGAAGATATTGTAAACGAAATTGTTAAAGTCTGGTAATATGGAATTTCAAAAGATCTATTTTCTGGGAATCGGCGGCATCGGCATGAGCGCGCTGGCACGTTATTTTCTGCACGAAGGCAAGCAAGTTGCCGGCTACGACCGCACGGAGTCGCATCTGACCGAGGAGCTGGCAGCCGAAGGGGCTGATGTACATTACGACGACGATGTCCGGTCGATTCCGCCGGCATTCCTCGACGCAGCCGACACGATGGTGGTATACACCCCGGCCATTCCGGAGGAGCATACGGAATATCAATATTTTATCCACAACGGGTTCTGCGTCGAGAAGCGTTCGCAGATGCTCGGACACCTCTCGGAGGGACGATACGTCATGGCCGTTTCGGGCACACACGGCAAGACAACCACCTCGACGCTCATCGCGTGGCTCAACCGCGCGTTGACGGGTGGCGGATCGGCTTTTCTGGGCGGCATCTCGAAGAATTTCGAGGGCAACCTCGTGTTGGGCGACGGAGATCGGCTGGCTGTCGAAGCCGACGAATTCGACCGTTCGTTCCTGCGGTTGCACCCCGACGTGGCCGTAGTGACGGCAGCCGATGCCGACCACCTCGACATCTACGGTACACATGCCGCCGTCAAGGAGGCATTCTCCCAGTTCGTGCGGCAGATCCGCCCGCAAGGTTACCTCATCATCAAACAGGGGGTCGACATCGTGATCGACAACCCCGAAATCACAGTCTACCGCTACGCCTACGATACGCCGTGCGACTTCTATGCACGGAAGATCGAGTTGCTCGAGGGCGGATATTATCGCTACCAGATCGTGACCCCGTCGGGTGTAATCACCGACTGCAAGCTGGGAATTCCGGGCTGGATCAACATCGAGAACTCGGTGGCGGCGGTGGCTTCGGTCTGGTGCGCCGCAAAGACAGAGAATGTCGAGTTGGATGAAGAGGTATTGCGCGAGGCATTGGCCTCGTTTGCTGGGGTGAAGCGTCGTTTCGAATTCTACATCAACACCCCCAAACAGGTCTACATGGACGACTACGCCCACCACCCGCGGGAGGTGGCCGCCACGCTCACCTCGGCACGCAAGATGTTCCCGGGACGCCGCATCACGGCTCTCTTCCAACCGCACCTCTACACGCGCACGCGCGATTTTTATGAGGAGTTCGCCGAATCGCTTTCGCATGCCGACGAGGTGGTGCTGCTGCCGATCTATCCGGCACGCGAGCAGCCGCTCCCCGGCGTGACGTCGCAGCTCATCGCCGAGCTGGTGAGCGTGCCGTGCCGGATCGTTCCGCGCGAGGAGCTGGCCGAAACCGTCGCAGCGATGAAAACCGATGTGGTCATCAGCTTCGGAGCAGGAAATATCGACGCCTGCTGCGAGGCGATTGCCCAAAAGCTGAAAGCAAAAGCCTAACCCGCAACCCACAATAAGAGAAGTGTCTCGCTACCTGAAATATGCCTTGCTGGCCCTGATGTGGACGGCAGTGGCTGCCTACATCGTGTATGCAGCCACCTCGGTGCGTCGTGTGCGCAAGGCAAAGAAGGTGGCAGGAATTGCGATCGAAGTGGTCGACAGCACCTCGCAGGGGCATCTGGTCTCGGCGGCGCGCGTGCGAAGCTGGATTGCCCAGAGTAACATCCGCACCAAGGGCGTGCCGATCGACCGGGTCGACCTGACGGGGCTGGAGCAGCTGATCGCACGCAACGGATTTGTGGATCGGGTGGTGGCAAATGTCAACTACGACGGGATCGTGGAGATCTCAATCAGCCAGCGGCGGCCAATTGTGCGTCTGATTGTCGACGGCATGAACGGCTATGCCACGGCCGACGGCTATGTTTTTGACGCACCGCGCGCATCGTCTCTGTATGTGCCCGTGGTCACCGGCTCGTACAAGCTGCCCTTTCCGGCTTCGTATACGGGCAATGTTCGCGCCCACATTGACGCGTGCAAACGCCAAATCGACAAGCAGATAGACGAACTCGAACGGGAGAAATACCCGCTCTACAAACGCGAGATCGACAACGACCGCGAGCTTTGGGCATCGCGGCGTAAGCGCGTGAAAAGACGCTGGTGGAAACTGGAAAGCTCCGAATCGTTCGACCGTAGAATCAAGGAGTTGCGCGAGGAAAAAGTGCAACAACGCCGCAGCTACCGATACCAAGCGCGCTTGATCCAAGAGGCGATCGACCGCATCGGCGAGCGGCAAAATGCCCAACGGCGGGAGCAAAAAAAATTGGAGAAAAGCTACGAAGATTTCATGAAACTGCTTACCTTTGTAAGCGACATCGAATCGGATGATTTTTGGAAGTCGGAAATCGTGCAAATTACTGCTCGTTCGGCCTCCAGCGGCGCATTGGAATTGGAGCTTACGCCCCGCAGCGGCCGTCATACGATCCTCTTCGGACGGATCGAGCAGGTTGACGAGAAATTCGACAAATTGCTGGGATTTTACCGCAACGGACTATCGGCGATCGGGTGGAGTGAATACAAAACAGTAGATATAAGATATAAAGACCAAGTGGTCTGTAAGAAGTAAAAGTTTTTTATCGTGGAAAGGAAAAATTATACCGTTGCTATCGATTTGGGTTCCTCTTCGGTCGCCGTAGCCGTAGGCGAGAGAAACCCCGAAGGGCTGCTCGATGTAACTGCAATCGTTTCGAAACCGGTCGAGGGGGTCAATTCGGGTCAGATTGAAAATATAGAGTTGGTGAGCCGGGCTATTCACGACGCTGTTGAGGAGATCGAATCGCAAGTAGGGATTCGCATCACCGAAGCCTATGCCGGCATATCGGGCGACTTCGTGCGCTGTGCTCGCCACACGGATCACGTTTTCGTCTACGACCCGCAGAACGGTGTCAATCAGAAAGATGTAGATGCGCTGTTCGACCGCATGCGCAACGTGCAAGCTCCCGACGACGAAACAATCATGGAGCGTGTGCCCCAAAACTACATCGTTGACGACAATCAGGAGGTGAAGAATCCGGTCGGATCATTCGGTAAAAAACTCTCGTCGACATTCAACTTCATCCTCTGCCTGAAGACCCCGATGCAACGCCTCGACTTGGCACTCAAGCGTCTGGGCATTCGCATGTTGGGCGTGGTATCCGACGCGCTGGCAGGCCCAGAAACCGTCCTGACACCCGACGAAAAGGAGGAGGGCGCGGCCGTGGTCGATATCGGCGGCGGCATTACCGATGTGACGGTTTACTACCGCAATGTGGTGCGCTACGTAGCCTCGATCCCCATGGGGGCATCGTCGATCAACCGCGACATCCGCACGATGAGCGTTCCCGAGAAACACGTCGAGAGCCTCAAACAGAAATACGGCTCGGCCGTGGCCGAGCTGGCTCCCGAGGACAAATTGATCCGCGTCAGCGGCCGCACGACACGCGAGGCCAAAGATATTTTGCTGCGTAATCTGGCCACGGTAATCGAGGCGCGCACGACCGATATTGCCGAATTCGTGCAGCAGGAGATTCGCGATTCGGGGTACGCCGGCAAACTGGCCTATGGCATCGTGCTGACAGGCGGCTCGGCAAAACTCAAGGATATCGACGAGTTGTTCCGTCGTGTGACGGGCATGGATGTACGTCTGGCAGCCCCCGAAATCGGCATCAGCGAAAGTTCGAAAGAGCTGGTCGACGATCCGGCCTATTCAACCGTAGTCGGCATCCTGCTCAAAGGCGTGGAGATGGGCGGCTGCACCTCAATCGAGACTCCCAAGGCGGCAACGATCCCGACGGCTGCGCCGCAGCGTCCGGGATACCCGGTTCAGCCGCAGCCTGCACCCAACTATGCGCACGTAGCCCCACGGCCACAACCCGTTCAACCGATCGCACAGCCGACAGTTCAGCCGACAGTTCAGCCGGCGGTTGAACCGCAACCCACCCCACCGATCCCGCAGCCCGAGGCTGCGCAGGACGAACCCGAGGTGGAGACTCCCAAGCGCAAAAGCAACGGCGGCTGGGGACGCATGTTGCGCAGAACGATCGAGAAGATCAACACGGGATTCAACGCCGCAGAGGACGACGATCAGGAGATTTAACAACATTCGGCACGTCGGTCAGCAAGACCGGAATGCTCTGTAAATGAAGAAAAGAGAAGTTATCGATATGACAGACGAATTGATATCGGAAATCAAAGCACCGCGTAGCAGCGGTTCGATCATCACGGTCGTAGGCGTCGGCGGCGCAGGCGGTAACGCCGTAAACCACATGTGGAGCCTCGGAATCCGGGGCGTAACCTTCATGGTCTGCAACACCGACCAACAGGCTCTGGACAAAAGCCCTGTGGAGCAGAAAATCCGCTTGGGGGCAGAGGGTCTTGGCGCAGGAAACGATCCTGAGAACGGACGTAGAGCCGCTGTAGAGTCGTTGCCGGAGATCCGCCAGCGGCTCGAAGAGAGCGGCACGCGCATGCTTTTCATCACTGCCGGCATGGGCGGCGGTACGGGTACGGGTGCTTCGCCCGTCATCGCACAGCTGGCCAAAGAGATGGACTTGCTGACCGTGGCGATCGTCACCTCACCGCTGGCCGTCGAGGGTAAAATCCGCTACGAGCAGGCGTTTCGCGGCATCGACGAGCTGCGCCAAAACGTAGACTCTCTGCTGATTATCAACAACGAAAACATCCTCGAGATCTACGGAAGGCTGTCGCTCAAGCAGGCATTCGGCAAAGCCGACGACATCTTGGCCTCGGCTGCCAAGGGTATCGCCGAGATCATCACGGTAGAAAGCGATCTGGTCAATGTCGACTTCGCCGATGTGTCGAAGGTGATGCACAACAGCGGCCACGCCCACATGGCGGTAGCGGTCGCCGAGGGCGAAAACCGCGCCGAGGCAGTAGCAGAAGCGTCGTTACGCTCGCCGCTACTCGACCACAACCTGATCTCGGGAGCAAAAAATATCCTGCTCAACATCTCGGTGTCGAATACCGACGCGCTGATGTATGAGGAGGTCGTACACATCCTCGAATACATCCAAGCACACGCCAGCGTGCAGGACGACGACGGCGTGATCCACAACGCCAACATCATCTGGGGCACAAGCGAAAAACCGCAGCTGAACGATGCGATCGAATTGGTTGTTGTGGCCACCGGATTCGAAAGCGAAAATTCGACTCCGGGTGTGATGAAGCAGATTATTCCACCGGCCCGAACCGTCGAACCGGCCAAAGAACAGCCCGAGACACCCCCGGTACTCGAACCGATCAAGCCGATCGCCGCCACGGCACGTCCGCAGCAGCGTCAGCCCGAGCTGGTGATGCTCGGCGCGAAGTCGACCCGCTACAACGACATCGCGATCCGGCTGGCCAAACCGGCCTACCAGTCGCGCAACTCGAAATTCGTCGTACAGATGCCCGGCAGCGGCCGCAAAGAGGTGCTCAAGGAGGAGATTGCCGACACGGAAGCCCCCCAAGACGAAGTGAAAGACGGCTCATTGTTCGATTAATAACGACTGATTTTGGACGACACGGCATCTTGGATTGCGTATAACGGCTTCACGTGGCATCTGGTCACGCTTTGTGTGGTGACATTCTGCCTGTTATGTGTTTCGGCACTCGTTTCGGGTGCTGAAACTTCGTTTTTCTCGCTATCGCACAACGACATCCGGCACATAAAAAGCCGCCGCGACACCGCAGCCCAAGCAGTATTGAAATTGCTATCCAATGTCGACCTATTGCTGGCCACCATTCTGGTTGTCAACAATTTGGTCAACATCTGCATCGTCATTCTGGCGGCAAATATCATCGACTCACTCTTCACCTTCACGCGATTCGAGTTCCTCTTTAAGACCGTCTTGGTCACGTTTTTGTTGCTGCTCTTCGGCGAGATCCTGCCGAAGGTATGGGCGCAAAACCGACCGGCTCGCTTCGCCTCGTTTGTGGCGCAACCCCTGCTCGTACTCCGCTGGATTTTCTACCCGCTCTCCTACGTGCTGGTACACACGAGCAGCCGCATCAGCGAAAAAGCCGCACACAAAAGCGAAATTTCGCTCGACGAACTGGCCGATGCCGTCGACATGACGCAGGGGTCAAGCCCCGAGGAGCAGGAGATGCTTTCGGGCATCATCAGCTTCGTCAATACCGAGGTGCAGGAGATCATGAAACCGCGCGTGGACATCACGGCACTGGCGATTACCGACAGCTACGAAACCGTGAAGAAGATGATTATCCGGTCGGGATTTTCGCGCATTCCCGTCTACGACGAGGACATGGATCACATCAGCGGCACACTCTACGTCAAAGACCTGCTCCCCTACATCAACCACGGCGACGAATTCGGCTGGCAGCAGCTCATACGACGCCCATACTTCGTGCCGGAGCACAAGAAGATCAACGACTTGCTGGCTGATTTCCAATCGAATAAGGTACACATGGCCATTGTAGTCGACGAATACGGATCGACTCTGGGATTGGTGTCGCTGGAAGATATCATCGAGGAGATTGTCGGCGAGATTTCCGACGAGAGCGACACCGACGAAAGCCTATTCACGCGGATTGATGCCAAAACCTATCTCTTTGAGGGCAAAACACATATCGGCGATTTCGAACGCATCGTCGGGCTGGAAGAGAATCTATTTACAGACGTGCGCGGCGAAGCCGAAACGCTGGCCGGGCTGATGTTGGAACTCAAACGCGACTTTCCGCGCAAGGGCGACAGCTTCTCGGCGCACAACCTGCGCTTCACGGTGCAGCAGATGGACGGCCACCGGGTCGACAAAATCCGCGTAGAGCTTCCATGAATTCCCAACTGATTGTCAGCGAGTTGCTCACCGACGAGCAGACCGCAGCATGGACGACCGAGCAAGATCGACGCGAGGCCGCAGCCTTCGCATCGGCGCGCCGCCGAGCCGAGTTGCTGACTTGGCGTGCAATGGTGCGGCGAGCAATCGGCCGCGAGGTGTCGATCGGATACAATCCAATCGGTGCGCCGATTCTCCACGACAGCCCCCTTCGAATTTCGGTTTCTCATTGCACAGATCGCGTGGCGGTCTGCATCTGCGAAAACCCCTGCGGCGTAGATATCGAACGTGCGGATCGAAATTTCCTGCGTGCCCTGCCGCGCTACCTTTCCGACGAGGAACAGGGCCTATGCGCTGATCCGCGGTGGCCGGGTGTTGCGTGGTGCGCCAAAGAGACGCTCTACAAATATGCCGGGGAGCAGGGACTCGATTTGCTGGAGGATCTGCACCTGCTGTCGGTGGATCTTGCAACCGGCACGCTCACGGGGCAGATAAAAAACGGAGAACCGATTCGGCTCTCCGTAGATCTTGACGACCAACACCTGCTGGTTTCAATCCGTTAAAAGGCTTCGGATGCGGTGAAAAGGAAGGCCGAGGAGCGTTTGCGATCCCACGGCAGAAGCTGATTTCCATAAGCTCCCCACCCGTAGTCGAGGCGGATATTCATGCGGTTCTTGAATTCGAAACGGTAGCCGCAGCCAAAGCTGCAAAGCATGTTCTCCCAGCGGAATTTCTCCGTACCCCACACCTGTCCACCACCGATCCAGCCGACGATGCCGTGGCGACGATAGATCTTCTGGCGCAACTCCAACTGCGTCTCAACCAATCGTTTGTCGCGATAACGCCCCTCGTAGTATCCACGCATGCGCTCCATGCCGCCCATTTTGGCGTACATGTGCCACGAGGGAGTCCCGGCGGTGAAATCGGCAAAGAGGTCATAAGCCAAAATCGCCCCTTTCCACAACCGTTGGTAAGCATCGAGCGTCAGCGTAAAACGGCCGAAATTGCGGCGCGTATTTCCGAGCACCGAAGGATACCACTTGGCTTCCGCCTTGACAAAGACACCCTTCGAGGCGTTGAAAGTCACATCGCGCGTATCGTATTGAGCAAAAATTCCGACGTTCGTATTGAAAGCATTGGCTTTGTCGCCTGTCGAATTGATGTAATTCGAAAAGGGATCTTGATTCTTCGGGTCATAGCGTCCCTCTTTCCACAAGTCATACAATTTACCGACCATCCCCTTCGGCTTTTCGGTCGTCCCTTGGTCGATCCGGTCGAGGTACTCGCCCATGTGGCTATCGGAATAGGCCGCCGCCGTGTAGTCGATTCCACCACTCACACCGAGGTAGAGCCGCCCGACAATCGACGTACAGTAGGAGATCCGGGCGATGCCCATGGTCGTTGTCAACTTCTGCACATAGCCCTCTTTGCCCGCATTGTAGCCCACGCCATAGAAAGCACCCGGGAAATAGACAAAAGCACCGGAATAGCTCAATCGTTGTTTGTTGTGGTTGTAGATGTTGTCTCCGGAGAAGCGCAACAGCACGAATTTATCGGTCGTTACGTTGCCATAGATCGAGATATTGGAGGGTGCAGTAATCGAATCGGTGCGGTCGAGCCGGTAGAGTCCTGCCAGCAGGAAGCCGATGCCGAAGCCCACATCCGACGAGTAGTTCGGGCCGGGAGCGATACTCCAGTCGATCTTCTTCTCGAAGGTGCGATCGACATTCGAGCGGCTGTAATAGTCGATAACGCGGCGGATGAAACCTTTGCGTTCCGTGGGCGGCGTCAGCTGGGAGCTATCCGCTGCATTCTCTGTACGATAGCCACAGTGTGCCTCGGCCTGCCCAATTTGGTTCAACGTACCTTCGGTCGAAGGAAAATGGTCATTCGTAGTATCCGTATGCTGTGCCGCAAGGCGTTGCACACCCAATATCAGACAGCAAACAAGAATTATAGGGATCGTTTTTTTCATTTTCTTTCGATAATAGGCTTTGCAAATGTAGCCATTTTCCGCTAAATGACCAAACACGGCGTTCGTTTTCGGGTCAACCGCAGGCAGATGCGCAATTTCTCGTATATCTATACCATGAAAATCACACGTCCTCTACTGCCCGAAATGCTGAAATTGCAAGCAAACAACTCAACAAAGTGAAAACAAGCGCATTGCAAGCCGCAAATCGGGTACGACTCTTGGGAGTAGCGGTCGAAAAAACACCGTTATTCAAAATATTTACTTATTTCTTAAAAATACTTAATAAAATATTTGGAAGTTGACGTTTTCCGTATTACTTTTGTCGTGTCTTAATAATTAAGATTTTTTACAAATTAATTAAATTTATTTAATAGCTATGAAAGCACGTATGAATGAGTGGCTTCACGCCGCACTGGTAATTCTGGGAGAGAGCATCAAACTCCGCGAGATGTAAATCATCTCTTTTTTTCTGACTAAAAGATCTAAATTTCAATAAACAAACATCCCGGCCTCGTAAGAAGCCGGGATGTTTCGTATAATCCGGGGATCGGAGCGCATGGATCAAACAGAAATCCCTGTTGGTGAATTGTTTTTGTTCCCGGGCCGCAGCTCGCGGGGACGGCTCGAAGCGCAGTGAATAGCAGGCCTCCGCGGGGCGGAGCTGCGGCCTGCCGACTTGCTACGCAAGCCGAAAACAACTCGACCGAAAATCAACCCCAAATGAAGCGACCAACAAGAATTTCAGATTGAGCCGAGCGTGTCGCTACATCCCAATCTTTTTCAAAATTGCCTTCGGAACAGCGTTGCGGTTGACCAGAACCGTCATGGTCTTATAGGCCACGAACGGCTTCGAGAAATAGACATAACCGGCGTATGGCGGGCGGACGCTCCACGAGTTCTTCACTTTGTAGTAGGCGTTACCTGCCTGATCGACAGCCGTTCCAATGATCTGCATGCCGTGGTCGTCGGTCGATTCGTAGTTGTCGAACGCCTGTTGGCGCAACTCCTGCGTAATCTCGAGTTCACGTCCGGGCTTATCGAACTTGTAGAGAGCCTCATCCTTCTCCTTCTGCGTGAGCTTGCCCCACTTTTCGGCCTCCGTACCAGTCATGCTCTCCACATCGGCTTCGGGGATGATTCCGATCGACAACGTGCGGCTGAAGCCTTTTTCGCTGACATCCGTACCCCACGCAAGTGTGTATCCCTTTTCGATCGCCGCATCAACAAGCTGCATCAGCTCGTCCAACGGGAGATTCCAGACTTTATCCCAGCCCCAGTTGTCGGGAACTTCCATAGCAAACTCCGTATAGAAGGGGTGGTGTGTAAACGAGGTAAACTCCAAGTAATCGGAGAGTTGAATAGGAAGCGAAGCCGCATAGGATTGCGGCGTAAACGACTTGCCGTCGACCGTAAATGTCGTAGGCATCACCCCGAAGTAAGCATCGAGAATCCCGTTCAGACCCGCCTGCCACGCCGTGGTGAGCTTGCCGTCCTTGCGGTCTGCCGATTTGATCACGGCATCGGCATAAGCCTTGATGACCGCATCAATTTCGTCGAACTGCGGCTTATCGTAGCCGTAATTCAACCCCGGGTAGACCTCCTCGGGGACAATGCCGTAGCGTTCGATGCCACCGATCACGTCGTGCGCCTGACCACCGACCGCCAGATTGAGGCTGCCATGCAGGCGAACATATTTGACCGCTTTTTCGAAATAGATGTTGCGGACGATCCACATCTCCGAAAGATCGGTCTCCTTGCCACCGTTACGCAGGATCTCGCTTTCGAGAAACCCGAGTGTCGAGAAGCACCAACAGGTACCGCTCCGGCTCTGATCCTTCACCGAGGTGACAGGCAACAGCCGGACATCGGTGAACTGGTAGCCGGCAACCGGCGGGGTGTCGGGTGTCTGGGCTGATGACACACCGAATGCGCTAAGCGCCAACAAACTAACAATGAACTGTTTCATCCTCTATTTTTTTGAAGTGGCGACAATCTTCAAGCACTCCTCCAAAGTCAGATCCTCGGGTTTCGTGCCTTTCGGAAGTCGGTAGTTTTTACCTTTATAAGCGATATAAGCGCCGTAACGCCCATTTTTGACCAGCATGTCGGCGTCCTCGGCAAAGCTCTTCAACGGCGTATTGGCCGCCGAAGCCGCCGTCTTATGCGCCTCAATCAACTCAACGCCACGTTCATACGAGATCGTATAGGGATCGTCGGTCTTAGCCAGCGAGGCAAAAGTTTTACCATAGCGGACATAAGGGCCGTATTTTCCGATGCCCACGACGAGCATCTCCCCGTTGAGCAGACCCAAGTCGCGCGGCAGAGCGAACAGCTCCATCGCCTCGTCAAAGGTGATCGACTCGATCAGCTGTCCCTTCTTGAGCGAAGCAAAGCGGGCTTTTTCGTCGGCAGTTCCCTCGATCTCGACCATCGGGCCATAGCGACCGATGCGGGCTTTCACCACGCGTCCCGTCGTCGGGTCGTTGCCCAAGACACGTCCTTCGCGGGTTTTAGTCGGCTGTGTGCTGATCGCAACGTCGACCATTTTGTGGAACGGCTCGTAGAAATCGCCGATCATCCGATTCCACGTGATATCCCCCTCGGCAATGCGGTCGAACTCCTTTTCGACGTTGGCCGTGAAGTTGTAGTCGATAATCGGGCCGAACTGCTCCTCGAGATAGTCGTTAACCACCATACCGATATCGGTCGGCGAAAGGCGGTTTTTCTCCTTTCCGTAGTTCTCCGAAAGGGTCTTCGAAGCAATCTTCTCACCCGTCAGCGTCAGCTGGCGATAGTTGCGCTTCTGGCCATCTTTATTCTGTTTGACCACGTAACCGCGGTTGATGATCGTCGTGATCGTCGGCGCATAGGTCGAAGGACGGCCGATGCCCAGCTCCTCCAAACGTTTGACCAACGAAGCCTCGTTGTAACGAGCCGGAGCAGAGGTATAACGCTCCGTGGCTGTGATTTGGCTCGGGATCACCTCATCGCCCGGAGTTAATTTCGGGAGCAGTCCCTCGCCGCTTTCCACCGCTGCATCGTCGTCCGTAGACTCCGAGTAGAGGCGCAGGAATCCATCGAAACGAATCACCTCACCCGTGGCAACGAACTGATTTGAAGAGTTGCTCACGTCGATCGTGATCGTCGTGCGATCGAGTTCGGCGCAGACCATCTGCGAGGCAACTGTGCGCTTCCAGATCAGGTCGTAGAGCTTTTTCTCGGCCGGCGTGCCCTCAATTTCGAGCCGCTCGATATACGAGGGACGGATCGCCTCATGCGCCTCCTGTGCCCCCTTGGTCTTGGTTTTGTAGTTGAACCAGCGCGAATACTTCTCGCCATAGAGTTTGATAACCTCCTCCTTGCACTGCACAAGAGCCTGCTGCGAAAGGTTCACCGAGTCGGTACGCATGTAGGTAATCAAACCCTGCTCGTAGAGGTGTTGCGCCACGGACATGGTTTGCGACACGGACATGCCGAGTTTACGACCGGCCTCCTGCTGGAGCGTCGAGGTGGTAAACGGCGGCGCAGGATAACGCTGCGCGGGTTTCTCCTCGGCTTTGGCAACCGTAAATGTACTGCCGACACAGCTTTTCAAGAGGGCTTCCGCCTCTTCCACCGTATCAAAACGCTTAGACAGCTCGGCCTTGAAAAGCGTTTTTGCGGGGTCATTTGCCGGGTAGAATTGCGCTACCACACGGAAATAGGGTGTCGAGTTGAAGCCGATGATCTCGCGCTCGCGCTCGACAATCAGACGCACTGCAACGCTCTGCACGCGACCGGCCGAGAGCGACGGACGAACTTTCTTCCACAGCACCGGCGAGAGTTCGAATCCGACCAGACGGTCGAGGATACGCCGCGCCTGCTGCGCATTGACCAGATCCATGTTGACCGTGCGCGGTTTCTCAATCGCCTCCAGAATCGCCCGCTTGGTGATTTCGTGGAAGACGATGCGCTTGGTCTGATCGACGGGGAGTCCCAACACTTCGGTCAGGTGCCATGCGATGGCTTCTCCTTCGCGGTCCTCATCAGACGCGAGCCAGACGGTTTTCGACTTGGCTAACTTCGTAAGTTCATCGACCACTTTTTTCTTGTCGCTGGGGATTTCGTAGACGGGATGAAAGTCGTCGGCGAGGTTCACGCCCAGATCTTTTTTCGCGAGGTCGCGAATATGTCCGAAACTCGACTTGACAACAAAGTCTTTGCCGAGAAACTTCTCGATAGTTTTGGCCTTAGCCGGGGACTCGACAATTACTAAATTTTCTTGCATTGCGAATAGAAGGGTTTTTCAGAAAAGCGAAAACCTAAGCATGGGTACACTTAGGTTTCGCAGTACTTATTATTGATGGCTTACTTAATCAAGTTATACGTCAGGTCGAAACGTATCGGAGCATTGTTTGGCAAGGCTGCACCCTCATCGGAGACCATGCCCTGCATGACACCGAACGAGGTGGTGTATAAACTATATGCTTCCGGCCCGAGGTACACGGAACGATTCTCGACTTTCGACCAGTCGATCTTATCGAACGAACCGGCGCGCTCCTTCTCCTTGAGGTAGCTGTTCCAGAGTTGCTGCACATAGCTCGTAACGTCCATTACGTAACAGCCGCGGCTGCGGTTGATCTTTCCGCCATAGGCGAGCGACGTGCTATAATTCTTTTCGTAAGCGTAGGCGTAGTCCGAAATCGCCGTCAGCTTCTTATAATCGGTGTACATACCCAAGCGGCTGGGCGCAGCATTCATCTCTTCGAGGAGCTTGCCGGGATTCAGCGGGTCGATTTTCTGCCAGTCGTAGTCGCTTTCGGTAAAATAGAGCGACATGCGGACTTGGCTGAATGCAAGGGTGGTAAACTCTTTTCCCGAGCGCAGGTTTTCGGCCTCGATCTGCGCCTCCAGATCCTTGAAGAAGTCTTTAGCGAAGGTCATCTCCGTCACCACGCCGCCCATGCCCTCGACATAGACCTGCGTATTGGTCGGACGATCCGAATTGCTCTCCTTGGCCTCCTCGATGCGGATGTTCGATTGGGTATAGTCGTGGCGGATCGAGTTGACCGACACGTTTCCCAGATCAGCTTGTGAGTCGTAGAAATAGTAGACCATACCGATCGTATCCTGAATCAGCGAGGGATCGTTCTTCACGTGATTACGTCCATAGACCGACAGCGCGGTACTTTCGAGCGTGGTAGCGTAGATTGTACCCGTCGAACCTTTTTTGGCCGGATCGCGCTCAACGACCTTATCCGGACAGATATACAGTCCTTTGAATTCGGCGATGAACTGCTCCAGACTATCACGGCTATACACCGAATAATCACCGGCATACTTGCCTTTCTGAAGCATCAGACGGGCGATGTAGTCGCGGCCGGCAGCCGTCGGAGTCAACGTCGCCGCAGTCGTTGCCGGGCCGGTCTGCTTCCCGGTCACGGTGTTCTTGCCGATTGTGAATGTAAAGAGTTTATCACCTAAAATATTCGCCTTCACGGGATCGAAATTCAGGTAGAAAGTCGTATCGCTCTTATCCTCCAGATAGCTGTTGCTCGTCACTTCGTAGACGGCAAACTCTTGCAAGGTCGTCGTATCCGCGCCATAGGCGGTGATCGAGAGGATCAGCTGTGCCGAGTCGAAGATCGGCCGGTAGCCGAAGTAGCCCGAATCGACCTTATAGTAGTTGATGTATTGCGAGAGGAATCCGGCCGCACGCAACCCCATCGTATCGTTCACCTCCGAGCCGAAGTAGCCGGAGGAGATATTCGAGCCAATGATCGAGTCGGTCTGAAACAGCCGCGTTTCGACATATTTTTTAGGATTAAGGCCGTCGATTTTCGGCAGCGAGACGTAACCCGTCATCATCTGCTGATTGTCGGGAACGAGATTTCCGCCCAGCGTATCATCGACCTTGGTGCAACCCGAGAGGGTGGCCACCGCCGCCATTGCAACCGCAAAAGCGGCACACAATATTCGGCGGAAATTATTGAATTGAGTCATAAAATCGGTTGTAATTATCGAAAAAGTCCTCTGCTTCAGGTGCTTGGTATTCGAGCAAGGGCTTTCCGCTTGCGCGGGCAATCTCCAGCACGTTCGGGTTGACATCGGCAGATGCCACCACCACACCGTCGGCATATTCCATAACGAAACGATATAGATTTTCGTATGAGGGAGTACCGAGAATAGCCAAATTTTTATCTTTCACGCCCTCTCCTGCGATCTTGGCGGCAAAACCCGCAGCCAGCTCACCCTCAAAGGCATCGTCGTAGAGCGACACCACGATCTTCACATCGCGGAAGATCGGGTCGTCGGCAAAAATTCGTTTCAGATAGACCGGCACGACCGAAGTAAACCAGCCGTGGCAGTGGACAACGGTCGGCGTCCAACGCAGTTTCTTGACCGTTTCGAGCACACCCCGCGCATAGAAAATGGCGCGTTCGTCGTTGTCGGCGAAGTAGCTTCCGTCGGCCTCGGCCAAAGCGGATTTGCGTGAAAAATAGTCGTCGTTGTCAATAAAGTAGATCTGTACGCGAGCCGCCGGAATCGAAGCGACTTTAATGATGAGTTGGTGGTCATTGTCGTCGATAATCAGGTTCATACCCGAAAGACGAATAACCTCGTGTAGCTGGTGTCTGCGCTCATTGATACAGCCGTAACGGGGCATAAACGTGCGAATTTCATTGCCGCGTTCTTGCATCGCCTGTGTTAGCGCACGGCAGAGCCGGGAATCCTCCGTTTCGGGTAGATAGGGGGTTATTTCCTGACATACGTACAGAATCTTGCTTGCCATGGTTTGAGTGGTTTATACTTGCAAAGATACAAAAAAAATCCGAAAGAACCTTATATTCGCGAGACTTCGCCAAAAGGCCAGCCGAAAGCACGCGAGATATTCATCACAGAATCAGCATAGCATCGCCGTATGTGCCAAAGCGATAGCCCTCGTCGCGAGCCACTTTGTAAGCATTCATGATTGTTTCATATCCGCCAAATGCCGCAACCATCATCAACTGTGTCGAATAGGGCAGGTGGAAATTTGTAACCATCGCATTTGCGACCGTAAAATCGTAGGGGGCAAAGATAAATTTATTCGTCCAGCCCTCTTCGGCCTTAATCATCCCGTTGGTCGAAACCGCCGTCTCCAACGTCCGCATGACCGTCGTGCCGATTGCCACGATTTTATGCTCCGCCTCCTTGGCGTGGTTGACGGCATCGGCCGCCTCCTGCGTCACGGCGAACTGCTCGGAGTCCATTTTGTGTTTCGAGAGGTCTTCGACATCGACCGTGCGGAAGTTGCCCAATCCGACATGCAAGGTGATGAATGTGGACTCGACACCCTTGATTTCCATACGTTTGATGAGATGTTTCGAGAAGTGCAATCCAGCCGTAGGAGCCGCCACAGCACCTTCGTGTTTGGCGAAAATCGTCTGGTAACGCTCGGCATCTTCCGGCTCTACCTGCTTACGCACCCACTTGGGGAGCGGCGTTTCGCCCAAACTGAAAAGGGTCTTCTTGAACTCCTCGTAAGAGCCGTCGAACAGGAAGCGCAAGGTGCGGCCGCGCGAAGTGGTGTTGTCGATCACTTCGGCCACCAGCAGGTCGTCATCGCTGAAATAGAGCTTGTTGCCGATTCTGATTTTGCGTGCCGGGTCAACCAGCACATCCCACAGGCGCAACTCGCGATTCAGCTCGCGCAGCAGGAAAATCTCGATCTCTGCGCCTGTTTTCTCCTTGTTGCCGTAGAGGCGTGCCGGAAAGACCTTGGTATCGTTGAACACGAAAAGATCCTTTTCGTCGAAATAGTCGAGGATATCTTTGAAAATGCGGTGTTCGATCGTACCTTTCGCGCGGTCGACTACCATAAGACGCGATTCATCGCGGATGTCTGCCGGATGCTTGGCCAGCATTTCGGGCGTAAATTCGTAGCCGTATTGCGATAATTTCATGGCTTTATAACTTCTTTTAAGCGTTTACTTACTCAATTACTCTCTTTATCTGGGGTTGCCCTGCAAATAAACAGCCTAACCCTCGGAAAACAAGACAGATTAAATTATATACGCGAAAAAAGCTATTTTGTTTCAGGTTTTTCTAAATTTTCTAAAAAATCGTCGAGTGCCCACGTTTTATCGAGCGTGAATCCGCCACTGCGCGTCCGGCGCAACGCCGTAAGGTGGCCGCCGCTCTGAAGTGCCGCACCGATTTCGTGCGCCAGCGAGCGGATGTAAGTCCCCTTGCTGCAACGCACGCGAATGCGGAGCAGCGGCAACCGAAATTCGAGCACCTCCATTTCGTAGATGTTGATCAGAGCCTTGCGCATGACGACCTCCTCGCCGGCACGCACCAGATTGTAGGCACGCGTGCCGTCGATCTTCTTGGCCGAGTAGACGGGTGGCTCTTGCAGCCGCTCGCCGGTCAGCGAACGAAGCACCTCATCGACCGCCTCGCGTGTGATATGCTCATAGGGAAAAGTCTGATCGATCGCATGTTCGAGGTCGTGGCTCGGCGTAGTAGCACCCAACATGATCTCGGCCGTGTACTCCTTCTCCTCGGCCTGCAACGCATCGACAAGTTTGGTTGCGCGGCCGATGCAGACCAGCAGAATGCCCGTCGCCAAGGGGTCGAGTGTGCCGGCATGTCCGACCTTGATTTTGCGGTAGCCGATGTGGCGGAGCGCGAATTTAATTTTGCGAACCACGTCGGTCGAGGTCCATTCGAGGGGTTTGTCGATGACGGCGATGTAGCCCTCCTCGAAGTTGATTCCCCGCAGGTCTTGAGTTGAATCCATGCGTTTATAAGAAGTAGCTGAAGATCGAAAGCACTCCGACCACAGCACAGTAGAGCGCAAACCAGATGAGTTTGCCGCGTTTAACAATTTCAATCATAAATTTACATGCGAAGCTACCGGTGACGAACGCCGCCAGAAAGCCGCAGAGCAACGGACAGAGTCCGATGCCCGTCGTGGGTAGCCCCCCGGCATCGAGCACGTCAAGCAACGCCTGCCCGATAATCGGCGGCAGCACCATGAGAAACGAGAATTGCGCCACAGCACTCTTCTGGTTTCCCAACAGCAACCCCGTGGCAATGGTCGAACCGGAGCGCGACAGGCCGGGCATGGCGGCAAATGCTTGCGCGATACCGATAATCAGCGCATCGCGGTAGGAGATCTGGGTCTTCGGACGCGGGCGCGCATAGTAGGCAAAAGCCAGCAAAGCGGCCGTCAGCAGCAACATAGCACCGACAACAGCCAGAATATAGGGTGCTTCAAGCAGCGCGTTGAGCTGATCCATAAATAGCAGTCCGACAATTCCGATCGGGATCATCGACAGCATGATCTTCAGCACATAAGCCTGCTCGGGCGTGAAGTGCCGCGAGAAGACGCCGCGGATCAGCTGCCCGATTTCGCGGCGCAGCACGACGATCGTACTCAACACCGTACCGGCGTGGAGCATCACATCGAAGGTGAGGTTTTCTTGAATATCGACCCCAAGCAGCTCCTTGGCTATTTGCAGGTGGCCACTGCTCGACACGGGCAAGAACTCAGTGATTCCCTGCACGATACCGAGCAAAATAGCTTGTAATGTATCCATTTAGTTGTAGCGTTTAAGGATTGCATAGACCTCCACGGCGAATCCGGCGACAACCAAAATCGGTGCGAGGGTAATGCGTCGCCACGAGAACATGGCGTAGTTAAATTCATCGGTCGAATTGCTGCCGCCTCCGGCCATGAGCACGAAGCCCAGCAGAATAACAGCAAAGCCGATGGCTAGTAGGATGTAATTACGTCGGGTGAGGGGCATGCGCGGATTCTCTTCCGGCTGCGGCGTGTTTTTTTGGGGTTCCATTTAATATAGGTATATCTTGTTCGACTTCATGTTGATAAATTTATTGAGTGCGGAGTAGGTAAAGAGCACCGAAATGGCCACCCCACCGGCGATCATGGCAACGAGGATCAATCCGATTTTTTCTATCTCTGCAAGATTCGTCAATTCGGGAATCGCCTCGTTCAGCCCATAGAGCGCAAGGCAGAAGAGCACCGAAGCACCGATCCCCGAAAGCACACCCTGCTGGATGCTACTCCACAAGAACGGTTTGATTATAAACCACTTGGTCGCTCCGACAAGCTTCATCGTATTGATCAGATAGCGTTTCGAGAAGATCGCCAGCCGGATCGTATTACTCAACAAGATGAGCGAAATGACGAACAGTGCCCCACCGAAGAGCAACAATACGAGGCGGATTTTCCCGACCGTAGCGTGCAACCGTTCGGCCATCAGTGCCGGATAGGTCGCGCGGTCAACGCCGTCGATGCGGTTGATTGCAGCGATCAGTTCATCGAGCAACGCCCGGTCGGTCGAGGCCGATGTGAGCGTCAACTCAAAGGAGTCCAGCAGCGGGTTCTCTTCGAGGATCTCCTCGAATGCGCTGTCGAACATCTTGCGAAATTCGGCATCGGAAGCCTTCTCCTCCTTCGAGAGAAACGAGATCGAGGCGACCATATCTTCGGCTGCGAGCTGCTTTTCGATCTCGGCACGCCGCTCGGGCGTGACCTCCTTTTGAAGCTCCACGGTGATCGCGATGCTCTGCCGCAGGGTCTCGGCCACGGTCATAGCGGCAACCAACAGGTAACCCACCGAGCCGAGCAAAAACAGCACAAGCGTCATGCTGACCGTCGACACGATATACGAGTTGCGAACTTTGCGCTTCAGGCGTTTATCATCTTTCATCGTCCAAACGTTTTTTTGCGGAAACAGAGGAACACCGCGGCTGCCGCACCAAGCAGGATCAGCAGCGAAGCGACCAACGTAATCGACTCCACGGCTGTCCAATGCGGAGCGCGGAAACGCCACTCAACGGTGTGCGTTCCGGCCGGAAGTGACATAGCCCGCAGGAGGTAGTCGGCACGGAAATAGGGTGCTTCGACCCCGTCGACAAAGGCTTTCCAACCCTGATCGTAGAAGATCTCCGAGAAGACCACCAGACTTGCTTCGGAGGCCGTGTAGTCGTATTTCAGGTAGTTCGGACGGTATTCGGTGAGGGCGATTGTGCGCACAGCCGTCGAATCGGTCGGTGCTACGGCCACAAAGTCCTTGGCAGCCACCACCGCGGTGGTTTTCAGATCGTTCTCGCCCAACAGATCAATCTCCTGCTGCGGCGAATCGGCCGAAACAACGCGGTCGACAAACCATGCCGCACCATTGGCCGTCGGTCGGCGGCGTGCTTCGGGCTGTCCGTCCGCACCTGCCACGATCACATAGCGCGTGTTGAGCAGGTCGAGGATCTCGGGATCGGAACTGCCCAGATAACGGTCAATCACATCCTGATAGCGAGCTAATTTTGCCCCGTGATACCCTCCGACCGACCGGTGGAAATAGGAGGTCGTGGCATCGTTGAACGGGCTGACGGTCAGATTCAGTACGCGGTAGCCCGGATCGGTATCGGCGAGGATCGCTCGATCGGCTGCCGAGGCGGTGATCTGCTGCTGACGCGGCGTGACGAAGTTGTCGGACGAGAGGAAACGCCGGTCGACGGGGATCAAATCGAGCAACATGACGCAGGACAACAGCCCCACCAGCAGGTATTTATTGATTTTCCGGAAGGCAAACAACACCACACAACCTGCGGCCAGCAGGATCATCATCAACGAACGCCACGCATCGGCCGCAAGCATCGATGCGCGATCAATGGCCATTGCGTCGGCGGTTGTCTCGCCCAACTCGACATCCAGTCCCTGCGCAATCTGCGCCTGCATATTGCTGGCTACGAGCATCTGGTGAAATTGTCCGGTGAGCATCTCGGCACTCTCCGTGCGACCGAAGTCGAGCAACGAAGCTCCAGCCACGGCGAAGATCAGGCAGATTCCGCCCGTAATACCACCTGCCCAAGCCAATGCCCGAAGCAGCGTGCGACGCGGCAAGTCACCGTTCCACAACCGCATGAGCGCGAAAGCACCCAACAGCGGCACGCCCCACTGCACGACCACAAGGGTCATCGACACGGTGCGGAATTTATTGTATCCGGGCAGAAACCGGAAAGCGAACTCGGTAAATCCCATGAAGTTGCGTCCCCAAGCAAGCAGGATCATCAACACGCAGACCCCAACGATCCACCATTTATTGCGTCCGCGAGCCAGCGCAATGCCCAATGCGGCGAGGAAAATTGCCGCCGCACCCAGATAGGTCGGGCCGCCCGTGTAGGGTTGCGTTCCCCAATAGGTGGGCAGCTGTTGTGCCGCGCCACGCAGTCCGTAATCGTTGAGCGTCGCCGCCACCTGTCCGTCCGAGGGGAATGTCGAGCCGGACTCGCGCCCCATGAAATCGGGAATCAGCAAGTTGAATGTCTCCAGCCGGCCATAGCTCCATGCCGTAGCATAGTCGAGCGACAGACCGCTTTTCGAGGTCTCGGTGGTGGCAACCAGTTCCGATCCGCCACGCATGGTCTGCTTCGAGTGGCGCGCCGTGTACCACAGCGGCGAGAAGTTCGATGCCGCGGCCAAAATCCCTGCCGCAGCCAATACGGCGGTACGCAGGGCAAATTTACGCAGGTATTTTTCGCGGAAGGCGCAGATCCCCTCGCTCAGCCAGAGAGCCGCCATCGCGACAAGGAAATAGTAGGTGATCTGGGGGTGGTTCGCTCCGATTTCGAGCGAGGCACTGAGTGCCGTAAGTGCCGCTCCGCACCACATATTACTACGCAGGGTCATCCACGCGCCGCCCACCATGAGCGGAGCGTAAACCAGTGCCCACATCTTGGTGATGTGTCCCGCGCCGATAATCAGCAGGAAATAGGTCGATAGTCCGTAAGCCAACGAGGCGACGATGCCCACCCACGGATTGACACCGAAGATCAGCAACATGAGCCACATCGAGGTCATGGCGAAAAAGAGGAATCCGGCCGGCGTGTCGATGAGTTTGACCACCCTTCCGACCGAACTTTTGACCAGCTGTGCCGGATAGGCGACGTTGATCAAGTAGGCCGGCATGCCGCCGAACATACCGCCAGTCCATTGGGGGTCTTCGCCCGTAGCAATGCGCATGTCGGTGATATCCTTATTCATGCCTTCGTACTGTAACACATCGTGTTGCGGCAACACCTCGCCACGAAACTGCGGTGCGAAATAGACGACGCTAACGACCAGAAAAAGCAGGAGCGCCGTCACCGTCGGCAGTAATTTTGCAGTGAATTCTTTCGAAAAAACCATTCTTCAAATGCTTAACTAATTGCCAAAGGTACAAAAAAACATTGAAACAAACTCGCTGTTCTGGCTTTGTAATTACGAATTTTAACTATCTTTGCGTCTATGATTACACTCGAAGATATCCGTAAACCCGTTACCGCAGAGCTAAAAGCGTTCGATGAATTCGTCGAACGTCAGTTCACGGCCGAAGGTGAACTCCTCTCGGATATGTTGCATTATGCACTTACTGCGCGCGGAAAAGGGATTCGTCCGCTGCTGGTAATGCTTGCCGCATCGATCAACGCGCAGGGCAAGGGAACCTCGACCGGACGCAGAGCCTGCTTGGCCGCCATGCTCGTCGAGATGATGCACGTCGCCTCGCTGATCCACGACGATGTGATCGACGAATCCGACACACGCCGCGGCCGACCCTCGGTCAATGCCCGCTGGCAATCGCAGAAGGCGGTTCTGCTGGGCGACTACATCTTGGCGCGCAACATCAACATCGGCCTGCAAAGCGGCCAGTTCGATCTGGTCACCCACATCTGCGGCGCAATGGCTGCGCTGTGCGAGGGCGAAATCTTGCAGGACGACTGTGCCGCCAAGCGCACCATGACCCGCGAAGTCTACTACGAGATCATCCACAAGAAAACCGCCAGCCTGTTAGGAGTAAGTGCCTCGGCAGGAGCTTTAGCGGTCGGTGCTACGCGCGACAAGGTGACCACGATGCGCCATTTCGGCGAAGCCGTGGGCATGGCATTCCAGATTCAGGACGACATCCTCGACTTTACACCCGCAGCCCAGACCGGAAAACCGGCAAACAACGACCTGCGCGAGGGCAAAATCACGCTGCCGCTGCTGATTATCCTCGAAAAAGTCGACGAGAAACGCCGCAACGAGCTGCTTGAGCGGCTGGCCGCCTGCGCCACAGACGACAGCGCGGTGGAATACCTTCAGCAAACGGTCACCGGACAGGGCGCACTTGAGGAGGCCGCCAAAGTGATGCACACCTACATCAGCCGCGCCGTCGAGCTGCTGGCCGACTACGACGCTTCGCCGGTGCGTGCCGCCATGGTCAACCTATGTGCCTACATCGCCGAACGCGACCGCTAAACAGAGTAACCGAGAAATATATTAACCTAAATTTCAAATAAATCCATGAATCAACAGAAAAAAAATTACACGTTACCCATTGTCATGATGTTCGCACTCTTTGCGATGATCTCCTTCGTGACCGGCCTGACGAATCCGCTGGGCGTAATCGTGAAAAACCAGTTCGAGGTCGCCAACTGGATGTCGCAGTTAGGCAACGCGGCTAATTTTATCGCCTATGCCTTCATGGGCATTCCGGCCGGCCTGATGCTCAAACGTATCGGCTACAAGAAGACAGCACTGGTTGCTGTGGCCATTGGTTTTGTCGGTGTCGGCGTTCAATTCTTCTCCGGTGAAATCGGCAGCTTTGCCGTTTATTTGACCGGTGCTTTCATTTCGGGTTTCTCGATGTGTATGCTCAACACGGTGGTCAATCCGATGCTCAACACGCTGGGCGGCGGTGGCAAAACGGGTAATCAATTAATTCAATACGGTGGCTCGCTGAACTCCATTTCGGCAACGATCGTCCCGATTCTGGTGGGCTACCTGATGGGAAATGCAGCCAATGCAACCATTCAGGATGCCGCTCCGGCACTCTTCATCGCCATGGGAATCTTCGCACTCGTATTCGTCGTGCTCTATTTGGTCAACATCCCCGAACCGTTCGCCGTAGCAGAGGCTAAATCCGATAAGAAAGACCCGCATAGCGCACTTTCGTTCCGTCACTTCATCCTCGGCGCAGTTGCCATCTTTATTTATGTAGGTGTCGAGGTCGGCATTCCGAACTTCATCAACCTCTTCCTGACGGCAGCACCCGATGCTGCCACGCCAGGTGTAGGCATGGCGGCAGCCGCTGCCGGCTCGCTCGTCGGAACATACTGGTTTCTGATGATGTGCGGACGTCTGATCGGCGGATTCGTCGGCGGTGTGATTTCGAGCAAGGTGCAGCTCTCGTTTGTCTGCCTGCTTGCTATCGCCTTCGTGATTGCCGGCATCTTTGCACCCCAGAGCGTATTGGTTTCGATGCCGGTATTTACCGGTACGGGATTTGCGCTGATCAACGCTCCGATCGGAGTCATGTTCTTCGTACTGTGCGGTTTGTGCACCTCGGTGATGTGGGGAAGTATCTTCAACCTCGCCGTTGAAGGTCTGGGCAAATACACCTCGATGGGTTCGGGTTTCTTCATGGTCATGGTTTGCGGCGGCGGCGTGCTTCCGTTGATTCAGGGCTTTGTTGCCGACCAGTCGACCTACCTGATCAGCTACTGGGTGATTGTTGCAGGACTGGCCTACATGCTCTACTACGCACTCGTCGGCTCACGCAATGTCAACAAAAACATCCCGACCGAGTAATTCGGATTCGGGTCATACAAGATCGGGGCGAGTTGGATAAACTCGCCCCGATCTTCTTTTGTAGAGGGGGGGGGTCGAGAGGTCGCAGTGTTCTGTTCTCGATCCTCGAGCCTGCTCCGTAGACGCTGGGTTCTGTTCTCGATCCTCGAGCCTGCCGAGAGGTCGCAGGGGCTTGTTGACGACGGGTTTCGACTTGCTGTGCAAGTCGGCAGTCCGCAGCTCCGCCCTGCGGAGGACTGCTATTTCGCGTTGCTGCATAGCCGTCTCCGCGAGCTGCTGACTGAAAAGAGTGATACGCTTGGGCGCAAATAGGTTGCGACCTCTCGACAAGCTCGAGGATCGAAAACAACCCGCCAATAAACCTTTACGACCTCTCGACAAAGCTCGAGGATCGAGAACATTCCGCCAATAAACCTTTGCGACCTCTCGACAAAGCTCGAGGATCGAAAACATTCCGCCAATAAACCTTTACGACCTCTCGACAAAGCTCGAGGATCGAGAACATTCCGCCAATAAACCTTTGCGACCTCTCGACAAAGCTCGAGGATCGAAAACATTCCGCCAATAAACCTTTACGACCTCTCGACAAAGCTCGAGGATCGAGAACATTCCGCCAATAAACCTTTGCGACCTCTCGACTAAGCTCGAGGATCGAGAACATTCCACCAACAAACCTTTGCGACCTCTCGACTAAGCTCGAGGATCGAGAACAGCCCGCCGCGAACCTTTGCTGCTGACAACACACATTCGATCCTCGAGCTTGTCGAGAGGTCGCAAAGTCAACAACACCAACAATGTCGCAAAGACAACAACGCCCAACAACCCAACTTGCGACCACAAAAAAAGCAGAGAAAACCTAAATTTTCTCTGCCTTATCTTTTTTGATGCCAAATTCCTCTGGCATCATTGCCCGTCGCACCATCCAAGCCGGATCGGCCGTCGAAGCATCGCTCTTACTTGATGCGCTCGTAATACTCGCGGGTGCGGGTATCGACACGGATCTTATCCCCCGTGTTGATGAACAGCGGCACACGAACCGTAGCTCCGGTGTTTACCGTTGCCGGTTTAAGCGAGTTGGTCGAAGCCGTGTCACCCTTGATTCCCGGCTCGGTGTAGGTCACCTCCATATCGACAATCGGAGGAAGCTCGGCCGAAAGCACGGTCTCCTTCTCGGTGTGGAACATCACCTCGACAATCTGGCCATCGGCCATCAGATCGTAGTTGGTAATCAAGTCCTTATCGATATTGATCTCCTCGAAGGTCTCCGTGTGCATGAAGTGTGCACCCAGATCGTCCTCATAGGTAAACTGGTAGGGGCGACGCTCAACGCGCACCTGCTCGACCTTCTGGCTTACGGACGAAAATGTATTTTCGAGCACGCGGCCGGTTTCGAGGTTTTTGAGTTTCGAACGAACGAAGGCAGGGCCTTTGCCCGGTTTGCAGTGCTGGAAATCGACTACCAATAAGGTTTTGCCGTCCATTTCGATGCACATGCCGATCTTGATATCAGCGGCAGTAATGGTCATAAGTTATAATTTTTACAATTTCATTAGTTGTTGTCAACTTTGCGGGCGCAAAGATAGAAAAAAAATCCGAAAAATCCTAATCGCTGACTTTCAGCCGATCGCGACGGCTTCAATTCGCTATCACAGCTCGATCGCTTTGCAGGTCAGCCCCATTTGCCGAATCTTCTCCAGCGTGCGCGGCAGGGCATAACGCATGTTGCGGAAGGCTTTTTCGCTGTCGTGAAAAACGACGATCGCCCCCGGGGCCAAATACTTGGTGACGTTCTTCAGACACGTCCGCGGCGAGAGCCGACGGTTGTAATCGCGCGAGATGATGTCCCACATGACCAACTTGTAGCGCTGCCCCAGAAATCGCGCTTGCGCCGGTGTGATGCGCGCATAGGGAGGACGAAACAATTCGCTATGTATCAGGTCGTTTGCGAAGTCCACATCCTCAGTATAACGTTCCAGACTCATTCCCCACCCCTTCTGGTGCGAATAGGTATGGTTTCCGATCTTATGACCGGCATCGAGGATTCGGCGGTAGAGGTCGGGGTACATCTCGACATTCTTACCCAGCACGAAAAACGTCGCTTTCGCATCGTACTTGTCGAGTGTCGAGAGAATCCACTCGGTAATGCCGGGTGTCGGGCCGTCGTCGAAGGTGAGAAAAACGCCCTCTTCATCGTCAATTTCCCAGATCAGATCGGGCATCAGCCGACGGATTATTTTCGGTGGTTTCAAACGCATAGCGGGACAAAAATAGTGAAAATCCGTAGCAATTAAAAAAATATACCTATATTTGTAACAATAAACCAAATAGACCGACCATGAAAACCTACATCCGTTTGATTTTTGCCGCATCGCTCTTTGCGCTACTTATCAGCTGCGATGCCTTTCGTACATTGAGTGATTCGAATACCAACACCTCCCAAGGAAAGCCCTACGAACTGATCGTCGCCTGTCCGCAGGAGCAGTGGACGGGTATGGTCGGCGACTCGCTGCGCGCCCTCTTCACAGCACCGATTCCCTACCTCAATCAGCGCGAACCGCTCTTCGATGTGCTGCGCGTAACCGAACGGGGGCTGACGGGACTGGTTGTCGCCCACCGCAATATCCTCAAAATCGTCGTTGACCCCACCTTGAAAGAGGCTTCAACGGCCGTACAATACGACGCTGCGGCGCAACCGCAGATCACGCTGACGCTGCAAGGGCCGACGGATCTGTCGCTGATCAACTACCTCTCCGAGAACGGACAAAAGATGGTAGAGATCCTCGAGCAGGCCGAGCGCGACCGGGCGATCAAGCAAAATGCCACCTACAACAACGCAGCGATCGGCGAGGTGATCCAGTCGCATTTCGGGATCAAGATGAACGTTCCGGTGGGCTATACGCTCGCAAACGAACAATCCGATTTCATCTGGGCACGCTACGAATATCCGGCCGCGAGCCAAGGATTTTTCATCTACTCCTACCCCTACACCGGCGAGCAATCGCTCACGCCCGAGGCACTTACGGCTGCACGCAATCGGTTCGCCGCACGGATTCCCGGGCCTTCCGACGGATCGCACATGACCACCTCCGAGGCTTTTCCGGCCGACTACGAGGTGCTACGCATCCACGGACGCATCTGGTGTGAGCTGCGCGGCTTCTGGGATGTCGCCGGCGACTTCATGGGCGGGCCGTTTGTCAGCTACACCACCGTCGACACGACGACCAACCGCGTGATTACCCTCGACTGCTATATTTACTCGCCCAAACTCCACAAGCGCAACTTCATGCACGGAGTCGAGCACCTGATCTACGGAGTGACGTTTCCCGAAAAGGCAAAATAATCGGCACACTGGCTGATTCGCAAAGCCCCGCAAACGCGCTCTGATAAACTCGCGTTTACTATGCAACAAATTCTGACCCATATCTTCATCGGCATCTACACCATTACGATTCTCGGCGTAATCGGCGTGATTATCACCGACAACCGGAATCCGCTAAAGACGCTGCCGTGGATCATCGTGTTGCTGCTGGCACCCGTTGTGGGGTTGGTGTTCTACTTTTTCTTCGGGCAAAACCTCTCGAAGCAGCACATCATCTCGCGCCGAACACGCAAACGCATCACGCTTCAGCTTGAAGAGAGCGAGCATGCCGGATCGTTGCGCATTCCCGCAGAACACGAGTCGCTGGCCGAGCTGCTCAACAACACCGTGCATGCCATACCGCTCTACGGCAGTTTGATTACGCCCTACACCGATGGCACGACGAAGATGGAAGACCTGCTTGCCGAGATCGGCCGAGCACGGCATCACATTCACATTCAATACTATATCTTCTCCGACGATACGGCCGGTCAACAGCTGCGCGATGCGCTGGTGGCCAAGGCGCACCAAGGCGTCGAGGTGCGTGTACTCTACGACGACGTGGGGTGCAGCAGCGTAAAAAAATCGTTTTTCAAAGCTATGCGCCGCGAGGGGATTCAGGTTTATGCGTTTCTGCACGTCGCCTTTCCGCGATTCACAAGCAAGGTCAACTACCGAAATCACCGCAAGATCGCCATAATCGACGGACACACAGGCTTCATCGGAGGCATGAACATCGCCGACCGCTACCTGCGCGGCACGGCGTGGGGCACGTGGCGCGACACCCATTTCCGCATCAAAGGAAGTGGTGTGGCGGGCTTGCAGGCGTCATTTTTGAGCGACTGGTCGGCCACAACCAAGCAGAACATCGCAGGCCCTGACTATTACCCACAGACAGAGAGCTATACCGACAACATCCTTCAGATCGTCCCCGCCGGGCCTCTGGGCAAATGGCGCGTGCTGTTGCAGGCGGAAAGTTACGCCATTTCGCGCGCGCGTCGCCGAATCTGGATTCAGACACCCTACTACTTGCCCTCGGATGTCCTCAACTCGGCGTTGCAGGTTGCCGCGCTGGCCGGCATCGACGTGCGTCTGATGTTGCCGGCGCGATCCGACTCTAAAATCATCGACCTCGCGTCGCACTCCTACCTCGACGACATGATCAAATCGGGCGTAAAGATCCTCTTTTACGAACCGGGATTCCTTCACGCAAAAATGCTTATCATCGACGACAACCTGACTATTTCAGGCTCGGCAAACATGGATTTCCGCAGCTTCGAGCACAATTTCGAGATCAACGCCTTCGTGTACGACACCGAATTCACGGCACGCATGTCGGCAATTTTCGCCGACGATGCCAGCCAATGCCACTCGCTGACCCCTGCCGAATGGTTTCGCCGCCCCCGCCGCCGCCGCTGGGCCGAATCCGCCATGCGCCTCTTCTCCCCGCTGCTGTAACGCACCTGCGCGGTTGGTGGAGCGCATCTGCACTACCGGTGGAACGCACCAATGCTACTGCGACGCACATTCGCTGAGGTCGCAACCCATTCTGTTCTCGATCCTCGAGCCTGTCGAGAGGTCGCAACCCATTCTCTTCTCGATCCTCGAGCTTGCCGAGAGGTCGCAAGGACTTTGTTTTTCGATCCTCGAGCCTGTCGAGAGGTCGCAAGGACTTTGTTTTTCGATCCTCGAGCCTGTCGAGAGGTCGCAGGCTATTCTGCTCTCGATCCTCGAGCCTGCCGAGAGGTCGCAAGGACTTTGTTTTTCGATCCTCGAGCCTGTCGAGAGGTCGCAGGGGTTACATGTCGAGTGGTTTTCGACTTGCATTGCAAGTCGGCAGTCCGCAGTTCCGCCCTGCGGAGGACTGCTATTTCGCGTCGCTCAATAGCCGCCTCCGCGAGCTGCTGACTGAAAAAAGTGATACACTTGGGCGCAAATAGTTTGCGACCTCTCGACAAAGCTCGAGGATCGAAAAATGGTTGTGCGAGAAAATTCGTCCACGATTCTCGAACCTACCCCAAAAGACGCAAAAGTTCTGTTCTCGATCCTCGAGCTTTGTCGAGAGGTCGCAGGCTATTCAGTTCTCGATCCTCGAACTTCGCCGAAAGAAGTCCTCCCGCCCGGACACTCTCTTGTCCGACACAAGAGAGACTAACGCTTAACTCATGCGCCACAAAAAACCACAAAAAATCCCGCACATCGCTTTACGATGCACGGGATTTGACCTATAAATTGCGCCCTTTCGGGTCGAGCCAGAATACTTTCCCGCCCTTAGTCCTCGAACTTCGCCGAGAGGAACTCGCGATTCAGGCGTTGTTCAAACCAA
>CAZHEY010000001.1:123705-136302 GCA_964532025.1 uncultured Alistipes sp.
GAATCATTGCGCCCTGCGCATATCGCGCATTAACAACAACTTCCAGCTGCCCCCCTGCCTTTAGTCCTCGAACTTCGCCGAGAGGAACTCGCGATTCAGGCGTTGTTCAAACCAAAGCCTCCCTTTTCAAAGGGAGGTTTGGTGGGATTGTCGGAATCATTGCGCCCTGCGCATATCGCGCATTAACAACAACTTCCAGCTGCCCCCCCCGCCTTTAGTCCTCGAACTTTGCCGAAAGGAACTCGCGGTTCAAGCGCGCGATATGCGCGATTGAAACCTGCTTCGGGCATTCCGCCTGACAAGCTCCGGTGTTGGTACAGTTACCGAAGCCCAGTTCGTCCATCTTGGCAACCATCGCTTTGGCACGACGAGCACCCTCCACGCGGCCCTGCGGCAACTTGGCGAGTGACGATACGCGCGCTGCCACGAAGAGCATGGCCGAGCCGTTCTTGCACGTTGCCGCACAAGCACCGCAACCTACACATGCCGCAGCATCCATCGACTCATCGGCATCGGGTTTTGCGATCGGAATCGCATTGGCATCCACCACCGAGTTGGTGCGCACCGAGATGAAACCTCCGGCTTGCAGAATCTGGTCGTAAGACGAGCGATTCACCACGAGGTCTTTGATCACGGGGAACGCCGCCGAACGCCACGGTTCGATGGTGATCGTTGCGCCGTCTTTGAACTTACGCATGTAGATCTGGCAGGTCGTCACGGCCTGACCGGGTCCATGTGCATGGCCATCAATGTGCAGCGAGCACATTCCGCAAATACCCTCACGGCAGTCGTGGTCGAATGCCACTGGCTCTTTACCGGCGTGAATGAGGTTGTTGTTCATGATGTCGAGCATCTCAAGGAATGAGGTGTCGGCCGAGATGTTCTCTACCTTGTAGGTTTCGAATGCTCCCTTGGATTTAGCGTCCTTCTGACGCCATATCTTTAATGTAAAATTCATAATTCCAATTTGTTATTAAAGTGTAACGTCCGAATGCTTAGTCTTTGTAGTTGCGTTGTGCCGGGTGTACGAACTCGAAGTTCAGCGGTTCTTTCACCAACTCCGGAGCTTCGTCAGCACCCTTGTACTCCCAAACGGCAGCATAAACGAAATTCTCGTCGTCGCGTTTCGCCTCGCCCTCGGGGGTCTGGTGCTCGGTACGGAAGTGACCGCCGCAAGACTCCTCGCGGTTCAGACCGTCGCGAGCCATCAATTCGCCCAATTCGAGGAAGTCGGCCAGACGCAATGCCTTCTCCAGCTCCACGTTGAAATCGTTCGACTGACCTACGACCTTCACATCTTTCCAGAACTCCTTGCGCAGTGCCTGAATCTCGGTGATCGCCTTTTGCAGCGTCTCCTTGGTACGTGCCATGCCGACATTCTCCCACATGATGTGACCCAGCTTCTTGTGGATGTCGTCTACCGACTGCTTACCCTTGATCGACAGCAATTTGGCAATTTTCTCCTGCACGCCCTTCTCGGCCTCGTCGAATGCCTTCGTATCGGTCTTCACCTTCGGTGCTTGGATCTTGTGAGACAGGTAATCCCCAATCGTGTAGGGCAGTACGAAATAGCCGTCGGCCAGACCCTGCATCAGTGCCGAAGCTCCCAGACGGTTTGCACCGTGATCCGAGAAGTTCGCCTCACCAATGGCATAGAGGCCGGGGATGGTGGTCATGAGGTTGTAGTCAACCCAGATGCCGCCCATGGTGTAGTGCACCGCGGGGAAAATCTGCATCGGCTGCTCATAGGGATTCGTATCGGTGATCTCTTCGTACATGTCGAAGAGGTTGCCGTAACGCTGTTTGATAACCTCCTTACCCAGACGCGCAATAGCGGTCTTGAAGTCGAGGTATACGGCCAATCCGGTTTCGTTGACACCGAATCCGGCATCGCAACGCTCTTTGGCGGCACGCGATGCCACGTCACGCGGCACGAGGTTACCGAAGGCCGGGTAACGACGCTCCAGATAGTAGTCGCGATTCTCTTCGGCGATCTCCGAAGGTTTGAGTTTGCCGGCGCGAATTGCCTTGACATCCTCGATCTTCTTGGGAACCCAGATCCGGCCGTCGTTACGCAACGATTCGGACATCAGCGTCAATTTCGACTGTTGGTCGCCGTGCACGGGGATACAGGTGGGGTGAATCTGCGTAAAACAGGGGTTGGCAAAGCCTGCGCCCTTGCGGTAGCATTGGAATGCGGCCGAGCCGTTCGAAGCCATTGCGTTGGTCGAAAGGAAGAAAACGTTGCCGTAGCCACCCGTGGCAATTACCACGGCGTGTGCGCCGAAACGCTCAAGCTCTCCGGTGACCAGATTGCGGGCGATGATACCTTTTGCCTCGCCGTCCTCGATCACCACGTCGAGCATTTCATGACGCGGATAGCTTTTGACCGAACCGGCTGCAATCTCCTTGTTGAGCGCAGCATAAGCACCCAGCAGCAGCTGCTGACCGGTCTGACCGCGCGCATAGAACGTACGCGATACCTGCGCACCACCGAACGAACGGTTTGCCAACAAGCCGCCGTATTCGCGAGCAAAGGGAACACCCTGCGCAACGCACTGGTCGATAATCAGGTTCGACACCTCGGCCAGACGATAGACGTTTGCCTCACGTGAGCGGTAGTCGCCACCCTTGATTGTATCGTAGAACAGACGGTATACCGAGTCGTTGTCGTTCTGGTAGTTCTTCGCTGCGTTGATACCACCCTGTGCCGCAATCGAGTGCGCACGGCGGGGTGAATCCTGAATGCAGAAAACTTTTACGTTGTAGCCCAGCTCTCCGAGCGAAGCAGCTGCGGATGCACCGCCAAGTCCCGTACCGATGATGATGATGTCGAGCTTACGCTTGTTCGCCGGACTTACGACCTTGATCGCTGCCTTGTGGTTGTTCCATTTGTCGGCAAGAGCGCCGGCCGGAATTTTAGCATCTAATTTGAAAGCCATATCGTTTGTGTGTTTTATTATTGTAGAATAGGGGGATTAGCAAGCGCCGCCACAGCAGGGGCACACGCTCTGAATGAAGTAGACCACAACCACCGCTGCAAAACCGAGGAAAATAAGTGTTGCCGCAATGTTGGCGATGCACTTCAGACGCGGATACCACGTATCGTTAGCCCAGCCCACGGTCTGGAACATCGACCACACACCGTGTGTGAGGTGGAACCACAGCGCAGCGAACCACACGAGGTAGATCACCACGTAATACCATTGCGAGAAGGTGTAAGCGATCAACGCTGCGCCGTCGGCCGCGCCGAATCCCAGCGAATTGGTGTGTCCGCCCATCAGCTCGACAAGCTGCATTTTAGCCCAGAAATTGAAGAGGTGCAGCCCCATGCCGATGACGATAATGAAGCCCAGCACGAGCATATTTTTCGATGCCCAAGCCACGCCCGGTTCTTGCACGGTCACCTCGTAACGCTGCGATCCGCGCGCACGGTAGTTGTTCAGCGTCAGGATAATGGCATAGGCGAAGTGTACAAGTACACCTGCGGCCAAAACGGCAGTGCCGATCAGCGCATACCAGTTAGCGCCCAGCAACTCGCAGATCAGGTTGTAGGCATCGGGCGAAATGATCGCCGTCAGGTTCATGCTCATGTGGAAGAGGATAAAAAGCACGAGGAAGCATCCCGACACGCTCATTACTAACTTCTTGCCAACCGAGGAATTTGATAAAAAACAGCTCATAATGGTTTAATTTTGTTTATTTTTGTGAATGATTTGTGTTCTCGGAGGCAAAGATAGCCATTGTTTGCAGAATAACAATAAAAGCACCGGGATTTTTCCGGTAAAAAGAGGAGTTTTATGACAAAAAAAGAACTACGCAAGCAGATCAAGGAGCGCAACCTGACGCTGACCGATCGGATGCGTCAGCACGCGGCGCACCAAATATTTACGCAGGTGGAGCAACTACCCTGCTTTGACTCGGCGCATACCGTGGCACTCTTCTGCGCGCTGCCCGACGAAGTGCCGACAGCCGAGGCAATCGAACGCTGGTCGTCCCACCACCGGGTGGTCGTCCCGCGCGTCGAGGGCGACCAGATGCAATTCTACCTCTACGACCGCCGCACGCTTCGCCCGGGGGCATTCGGCATCGACGAACCGACAGCCGACGCAACGCGCTGCCCCGTCGAACAGATCGACCTAATCGTCGTTCCGGGGGTTGCCTTCACCGCCGCCGGCGGACGCATGGGGCGCGGCCGCGGCTACTACGACAAATACCTCGCTCAACAGGGATTTCACGCCACGAAAGTCGGGATCGGCTATGCCCACCAGCTCCTCGACTCACTGCCCCTCGAGCCGCACGACATCGCTATGGAGTACGTAGTGTGCGGATAGGGAGGTTATTCCGAACTTTCCGGATGAAAGAAATTGTAGACTTTGCGGGCTTTCGCCTCACCGATCAACGCCGTCAGCTCACCGATGTGCGCCGCGCGCACTTTAGCCACCGTCCGGAAGTGTTGCAACAGGGTCTGAATGGTCTTTGCGCCCACCCCCTCGATCTGCTCCAATTCACTATGGATGAATGCGTTGCTTCGCTTCTGGCGATGAAACGTAATACCAAAGCGGTGGGCTTCGTCGCGCAGGTGGCAGATCACCTTGAGCGGCTCGCCCGTGCGACTTAAATAGTAAGGCATCGGGTCGCCGGGGAAGAAAATCTCCTCGATACGCTTGGCCAGTCCGACGATCGGAATTCGGTGCTGCAACCCCAGCTCGCACAGCACCGCATAGGCACTCGACAGCTGACCCTTGCCGCCGTCGACAACCACCAGATCGGGCAGCTCGGCCTCCTCGGCCACCAACCGACTGTAACGTCGGTAGACAATCTCGCGCATCGAGGCAAAGTCGTCTGCTCCGACTACGGTCTTGATATTGAAATGGCGGTACTCCTTGCGCGCCGGTTTACCGTCGCGGAAGACCACACACGATGCCACGGGGTTCGTTCCCTGCAAGTTGGAGTTATCGAAACACTCGATATGGCGCGGCTGCCGATCGAGATGCAACTCTTTCTGCATGGCCGTCATCAGGCGTTCGGTATGGCGTTCGGGGTTCTTGATCTCGAGGTTTTTCAACTGCTCGGCACGGTAGATCCGGGCACTCTTACGCGAGAATTCGAGCAGGTCGAACTTCTCCCCGCGCTTGGGCACGGTGAAGGTCACCCCGTCGAACAGAAGCGTCGTCGAGGGCAAGAACGGCACAATCACCTCACGCGCCAACTCGCCGTCGGCCACCTGTTCGACGATGTGCTGTATGGCCAGCGTCAGCATGTCGCGCTCGTCGCCACCGACACCCGTCGAGAGCTTGAGCGTAGTCACACCCGTGATCGAACCGTGGCGAATCCGCACGAAATTACACCACGCCACATCGTCGTCAACGAGCAGTGAAAAGACATCGACATCGACAATCTTCGCACTGACAATCACCGATTTGCAAGCATAGTTATCCAGCGCATCCAGCCGTTGCTTGCAACGCTGTGCCTGTTCGAATTTCAATTCGGCCGCCGCGCGCGACATCTCCCCCTCAAGGTACTGCCGCACGGGACGCAGGTCGCCCTTCAACACCGCCTCGACCATGCCGACCAGTTCGCCATACTCCTCTTCGGACTGCGCCCCGATGCACGGGCCTTTGCAGTTGCCCAAATGGTATTGCAGACAGACCGAATACTTGCCTTTGGCAATCGACTCGGGCGCAAGATTGAGCTTGCAGGTGCGCAGCGGCACGACCTCGCGGATGAAGTCGAGGACACTGCGTTGCATCATCACCGAGCCGTAAGGCCCGTAATATTGCGAGCCGTCGCGCACCAGCATGCGCGTGGACTGCACGCGCGGAAAAGCCTCTCGCCGCACGACGATCCACGGATAGGTCTTGTCGTCCTTGAGCAGGATGTTGTAGCGCGGCTGGAGGGTCTTGATGAGCGAGTTTTCGAGCAGCAGGGCATCGGTCTCGCTCCCCACGACGATGTGGCGGATCTCGACGATCTGCCGCACCAGCACACGCACCTTGGCACTGTGCTCCTTGCTCTGCACGAAATACGAAGACACGCGTTTGCGCAGGCTCTTGGCCTTTCCGACATAGATTATCGTCCCGCTCTTGTCCAGAAATTGGTAGACACCGGGCGAGAGCGGCAGCAGAGCCACCTGCTCTTTGAGATCGATTTTTTCGGATGCGCTCATACGGAGCAAAGGTAAAAAATTATTTACAAATTAACAGCGCGTTCAAGTAGTATGTAAAAGCGTTCAACGGTTTGCCGATTCCAACCTATTGATTAATTTTGCAGACAAACCCAACAATTTGCATGATAACAAACAAAATACGACTCTTGATCTTCGGTCTCGCCGCGCTACTCGGCGGATGTGTAGACTCCGATTACGACTTGACCCGGATCGACCGCGATCAAATTACGATCGGCGATGCGACCTCGGAATTCCGCATCCCGCTGGTCTCCGTTCGTATCGGCATGAACGAACTGACCGGCGGCGAAGAGAATTTGCAGACCATGTGCGACGAAATATCGACTTGGCTACCGAGCCAACTTCCCGACGGTGATTTTGCCGATTTGCAGAAAATACACAACGACGCGACCTACCTCTCGGGGCTGGTCGATGCGCTGATCGCACAGATACAGACCGACGATGCGAAACTCAACGAGCTATCCGCATTGGTGTGGCACAAATACAGAAGCGCCTATCTGGAGTCCTTGGGGCTACCCGACGATGTGACCGAAACACGCTTTCATGCAACTCTTCGCGAGGCCCTGCGCAGCTCCGACGACCTCCTGCGCAACCAGATTCGCGCATTGATCCGTTCCGGGGCGCAGGGGTTCCTAACCGGATTCGGCATCAAACCGCTCACCTATTCGGTCGAACAGATTGATCTCAGCGACGAGGTGATCGACATGCTGAGCGAGAATCTCGATCCGGCAGAGGTTGCCGACCCCAAAAATACGCTGCACCTCTACGGCACAATCACCGCAACGCTGCCCGTCAGCGCACAACTCGAGGCGCAACTCACCCCGACCGATCTCCGTCTCCCGGCGCAGGTCAACGCCACACAGACGACCCATCCGATTGCCGAGGCTCGTCTTTTCGAACCGGATTTGCGACAGCTCGTCAATGGCATCACGATCCGGATTCCGATCGTCCTGCAACGCTACTACCCCGAACGTGATTTCGACACGTCAACCTCCTACCCGATCACAATCGACCTGCGGCTCATCAAGCGCGGCGGTCTGAAATTAAACCTCTAATACCGCAAAGCGCATGAAAAAACAGTTGATTTTCCTCGCCGCCCTGCTCTGGGCAACGACTCTTGCGGCACAAAACCCCTCCGCCTACTTCATGGAGGGCACGACACAGCGCAGCCAGCTCAATCCGGCTTTTGCCCCTTTGCGCGGCTACATCAATCTCCCGGGATTGGGCGGCATCAATGCCCAAGTCAACGGCAACCTCGCACTCGATCATATGCTCTATCCGTACAACGGGCAACTTGTGACCCTGCTCGACAACTCCGTCAGCGCAGCCGAGGCACTCGACGGTCTCCATGCTATCAATCAACTGGGAGCCGATTTTCGGATCAACCTGATCGGGTTCGGAGCTTTCACCCGCAACCACCTCGACTTCTGGTCGTTCGACCTTAACCTCCGCACACAGGCCGAAGTCAATCTTCCCTACTCGCTCTTCGAATTTATCAAGCTGGGCAGACAGGGCAAGATCCGCGACATCGGGATCGCAGCCGACTCTTACCTCGAAGCCGGATTCAATTACTCGTTTTCGCTGCTCCAAGAGCGGTTGTATCTCGGCTTTCGGGTCAAAATGCTGTTTGGCGCAGCCCGGGCACAACTGTACTACGACCGATTCGATGTAACGCTCAACGAAGTCGGCTGGCAGGTCGATGCCGCCGGCAAACTGGATATCACGGCGGCCAACGTCAACATCGACGCTCTGCCGAATGCCGACGGACAGATCGTCTACAAACCCGGCGACCTAAACTACAAACCCAAAGCACCTGCCGGATACGGATTTGCCGTCGATCTGGGCGCGTCCTACGACATCCTGCCCAACTTACAAGCGTCGCTGGCGGTAAACGATCTGGGATTTATCGGCTGGAGCAAGGGGCACAACACCACCGGACAATCGGCCAAACAGCTCACATTCACGGGCATCGTGGTCGACCAAAACGGCACAACAACCGAACCGAATTTCGATCTCGACCTGCTGGAATTCACCCAAACGGCCGCGCAAAGCCACACCAAGATGCTTCACGCAAACATCCACGCCGGTCTCGAATACGAAGTGTGGCGTCACAAAATCGGGCTGGGACTACTCTACACCGCACAATTCCGACAATACAAGACCTACCACAATCTCACCGGATCGGTCAACTTCCACCCGATTCGCTGGTTCACGCTCACAGGCAGCTATTCGGTAATCAACAACCGCAGCTGTGCCGTGGGGCTGGCGATGAACCTCTGTCCCAACTGGATCAATTTCTACGTCGCCACCGACATGCTCACCTCCAAACACACCCCGCAATGGATTCCTATTTCACAGCACAAAATGCACGTTACATTCGGCATGGGGATTCCGATCGGCAGGCGCAGCCACCGAATCGACGCTTATATCCGTGATTGCGACAGACGCTGACCCGGCAGCCGGAGAGGGCGCGAACGAAGCCGAACGCCACAGACCGAGCGACGAACAACAGCGCAAGCGCGTGCGGATAGCGGCATAGGCAGCCAACAGAGGTGGATTTTCAAGAATCATCAAATAATTATTGATAAACGATAAAATTTATTTGTTTATCATATTTTTATTTTATATGTTTGCACCGTCAAACAAACAGATACCGATTGCGCAAAACCAAAACCAAACCTAAAACCGAAAGCACAAACCATAGATAAAAAGTTCAAAACCGATTCGGCAGCCGCAACGGTCGCTTACCAGCCTATGGCGGATGACGAATCATTCATAGTTGTGCAGCACAGACCCGACAAATGTCGGGTCTGTGCCATTTTAGATCACCGGGGGCTTCTGTTCTCAGGCAGCAGCTCGCGGGGACGGCTCGATCCCTGCTTCGGAGGTCGCTGTGCCGCGATCTCCTCTCCGCTTGAAATTTTGTTTGCTCCCGATTTCATTAATTTGTATCTTTGCCCCCGCAATGCAAATCACCCAACAAATATCCGACGGCATCGCACTACCGCAGCGATTGTGGGCAATTCTGGCTGTATCATTCGGCGTCGGGTTATCGGTCATCGACGCGACAATCGCCAACGTCGCGCTGCCGAGCATCTCCGAACAACTGGGCATCTCGGCCGCCGATTCGATCTGGGTCGTCAATGCCTACCAGCTTGCAATCATGATCTCCCTGCTGTCGCTCTCGGCACTGGGGGAGGTGATCGGCTACCGCAAAGTCTACATCGGCGGGCTGATTCTCTTCACCGTTGCCTCGGTCGGCTGCGCCCTCTCCGATTCGTTACAGACGCTCGTGCTCTCACGCGTCATGCAGGGCTTCGGAGCGGCGGGCATCACCTCGGTCAACACCTCCCTGATCCGCTTTATCTACCCCAAAAGCCAACTCGGGCGCGGCATGGGAATCAACGCCACGGTGGTAGCCGTGTCGTCCGTCGCCGGGCCGACACTTGCCGGAGCGATCCTCTCGGTAGCCAACTGGCCGTGGCTCTTTGCGGTCAACATCCCGATCGGCATCACCGCACTGCTGCTCAGCCGCCGCTTCTTGCCGCAGAATCCGCCCCACGCACAGACGCACCACGTTCATTGGCGCGATGCGGCGATGAATGCCCTGACCTTCGGACTGATGATGGCCTCGGTCGAGGGGTTCTCCCACGGACTCGATCCGCGCCTGCTCTGGGTGGGCATCGCACTGCTGTTGTTCGTCGGCTTTTTCTTCATCCGCAGCCAGCTGCGCACACCCTATCCGCTCCTGCCGATCGACCTGCTGCGGATTCCGATCTTCTCGATGTCGATCCTCACTTCGATCTGCTCCTTTCTGGGACAGATGCTCGCCATGGTCGCCCTGCCGTTCTACCTACAACACACATGCGGCTACGACGAGGTCACCACGGGGCTGCTGCTCACGGCATGGCCGGCTATCATCATGGTCGTCGCGCCGCTGGCCGGAATGCTCGTCGAACACATCCATGCCGGTCTGCTCGGCGGCACAGGTCTGGCGATCATGACCGCGGGACTGCTGCTGCTCGTCTTCCTGCCCGAACACCCGAGCGAGTTCGACCTCATCTGGCGCATGGTGCTGTGCGGCACGGGATTCGGGCTGTTCCAATCGCCCAACAACAGCGTCCTGATCGCCTCCGCTCCGCCCGAACGCAGCGGATCGGCCAGCGGCATGCTGGGCACGGCGCGCCTGCTCGGTCAGACAACCGGCGCAGCACTCATGGCGTTGCTCTTCCACCTCGCACCCGACAACAGCACCCGCACCGCCCTGCTGCTGGCCGGAGCATTCACGTTCTTGGGAGCGATCATCAGCCTCTCGCGGATTTCGCTTCCGTTGCCCGAAACGCTCCGCCCAAAGAAAAAATAGCCTTTTTCCGGATTTTCCGACGGATTTTTACTATTTTTGTGGTAAACAATAATGTTATGTTCTCATCCAAAACCTATATCGCGCGTCGCAAGATGCTGCGCACGAAGATTGGGCAGGGCATCATCCTGCTCCCCGGCAATGCACTCTCGCCGAACAATTATCCCAACAACGCCTACTATTTCCGGCAGGATTCGACCTTCCGCTACTACTTCGGGCTGAACACCCCCTCGCTGACCGGACTTCTCGACCTCGATTCGGGCGAGGAGGCTCTCTACGGCGACGACTTCACGGTCGAGGATATCATCTGGACAGGCCCGCAGCCCACCCTTCGCGAACTGGGCGCAGAGGTCGGAATCACGGCGACCTACCCCGCTGCGGCCTTAGCCGAGCGACTGCAAAAGGCGATTTCGCTCGGGCGCAAGATCCACTACCTCCCGCCCTACCGCGGTGAGACCAAACTCCAACTGTCGGCGTTGCTGGGTATCTCACCGGCACTGCTACACGACTACAAATCGGTCGAGCTGATGTTCGCCGTTGCGGAGATGCGCGAGAAAAAGAGTGCCGAGGAGATCGAGGAGATGGAGCGCGCGTTCCAGATCGGCTACCGCATGCACACGCTGGCCATGAAGATGTGCCGCGCCGGAGTTGTCGAACGAGAGATCGCCGGAGCGATTGAGGGCGTGGCCAAGAGTTACGGCTCGGGCGTATCGTTCCCGTCGATCGTGTCGCAGCATGGCGAAACACTCCACAACCTCAACGCCGACGGGGTGCTCGAGAACGGACGGTTGCTGCTGTGCGATGCCGGTGGCGAAACGGTCAACAACTACTGTTCGGATCACACGCGTACCTATCCCGTGAGCGGCAAATTTACCGAGAAGCAAAAGGAGATCTACAACATCGTCTTGGCGGCACACGACCACGTAGCGCGAATCATCAAGCCCCACATGATGTATACCGAGGTGCACAACGCCGCCTACACGACCCTTGCCGAGGGATTGATCGCCGCCGGGTTGATGCACGGCACAGCCGCCGATGCCGTTGCCGCGGGGGCTATGACGCTCTTCATGCCCCACGGACTGGGACACGGACTGGGCATGGATGTCCACGACTGCGAGGCGATGGGCGAGCGGAGTTTCGACTTTGCGACGATCGCCGACCGCGCTGCCAAATCGGGCACCTGCATCTACCGCGGGGCATGGCGCATCGCGCCGGGCACGGTGATGACCGACGAACCGGGACTCTATTTCATCCCCGCGCTGATCGACAAGTGCCGCGCCGAGGGTAAATATAAAGGTATCGTCGACTACAACGCATTGGATGCCTACCGCGATTTCGGCGGCATCCGCATCGAAGACGACATTCTGGTGACCGAAACCGGCAACCGCATGTTAGGCGACCGGAAGATTCCGATCACCGTCGAGGAGCTGGAGGCCACGGTAGGTAACGAATAAAAAACACAAATAAACCCGAACGATATGAATAAGAAATGGATCATTTACATTGCGTTGGGTCTGATCGCCTTCGTAGCCATCATTTGTTTCGCCAGTGAGATTCAAATGTGGTTCATGGGCAAGCTGACCCAGTTGATTATTTTGGCAATAGCTTTTGCGGCCGGCTGGTTGCTGGGTCGCTACGGCGGTCGGCGACGCAGTGCCAAGGAGGAAAACGCCTGCAACATCACCAAGGCGCAGAAGTAAGTCGCCGCAGCGCACGGCGCACAACACCCGAGCCAAATTGACAGACCTCCTCGTGAGGTGTGCCTATTTGGCTCTTTTTTCATGCTTTCTCCGTAAAATTCTTGTTTTTACGGAATTCTTTGTATATTTATAGTCGGCTAACCACCGCATACCAACTAAAAACCATACGGGAATATGAAAAACTATTCAGCTAAAGAGATCAAAAACATCATTCTCATCGGCGCGCCCGGCACGGGGAAAACTACCCTTGCCGAAGCCATGGCCTTTGAGGGGAAGGTCATTGACCGCAGGGGTAGTATCGAGACGAACAACACGCTCTCGGACAACACGGATATCGAGCACGAATACAA
>CAZHEY010000002.1:0-77125 GCA_964532025.1 uncultured Alistipes sp.
GCGACCTCTCGACAAAGCTCGAGGGTCGAGAAACGGACACAGCGACCTCTCGACAAAGCTCGAGGATCGAAAACTGCTCTGCGACCTCTCGACAGGCTCGAGGATCGCCCTCCCCCCTTCATCTATTTTTTTGCCCAATCATCCTCACCGCCGGATTCCCTTTCGCGGTGCGCCCCTTTTTTGTCGGACAAAACTTTGAAAAACACAAAACTTTTTTTGTTTTATAAGTTTTCTTATCTATATTTGCATCCGTATCAAATTGCAAAAGAGATGACACAACGGGATAGAATTATTGAGCAGGCTATGCAAATGTTTGTTGCGCAGGGAATTAAATCTGTGCGTATGGACGACATAGCCCAGCAGCTGGGGGTGTCGAAGCGTACACTCTACGAACTTTTTGGCGACAAAGAGGGGTTGCTCTACCTTACAATGGAGTGCTTTGCCGAAAAAAATCGACAGCGTTGGATTGAGTTGAGCAGCGGCGGCAGCAATGTGTTGGAGGCGTTGTTCATGGTTCTGGGCGATGTCATGGATCGTGCGGAACGCAATGCGCGCATGCGCTACAACTTGCAGAAGTTCTATCCGGCCGTTTATGAAAAGTTGGTTCGTGAGAATGCGGAGATTCACCGCCGCAGCTTGCGCGAGATGCTCGAACGCGGTATCTCCGACGGCCTGTTCATCTCGACAATCAACGTCGAGCTGGCCATCTCGGTGCTTTACTACACCTCCTCGGCACTGGTTTTACGCGAACACACCGCTCGGATATTGCCGGAGGAGATGGATGAGCGGGATGCAATGTTGCAGATTGTCTGCACGTTTTTCCGCGGCATCGCCTCGGCCAAGGGGTTGCAGATGATCGACGAATACATGGCGCACTATACGCCCGAAAAGAGAAATAATACTTTGAAATGATGAATAGAAAAATGAAGAGATTGATTTTGATCCTCGGTCTGACGATTGGTGCATTTGGTGCTTCGGCACAGATGCGGCTGACTCTTTCCGAAGCATTGGATCTTGCGTTGAGCGAAAACCCGACGATCAAGGTGGCTGAAATGGAGGTGCAACGTTTCGACTATGTGAAACGGCAGACTTGGGGCAACTGGATTCCTCAAATCGCGGTGAGCGGTACATATACCCGCTCGATCGTGAAGCAGAGCATGGCCAAGGGACTTTCGTTCGGTGCGGATAACACCCTTGCCGCGCAGGGCGATGCCCATTGGGCGTTCTTTGCCCCGACCGTGTTCCGGACGTTGAAGCTGAACGATACGCAGCGTGCCGCAGCCGTTGAGTCGGCGCGTTCGTCGCGGATCGAACTGGTGGCCGAGGTGAAAAAAGCCTTCTACAACATCCTGCTGGCTGAGCAGTCGTTGCAGGTGCTGCGCGCTTCGGAGGCCACCTCGCAACGCACGGTGGACGATACGGAGGTTCGGTATAAGAACGGATTGACGTCGGAGTACGACTTGCTGACGGCACAAGTGCAGTTGAGCAATCTGCGTCCGACCATTCTCCAGACCGAGAATTCGATTCGTCTCTCCAAACTGATGCTCAAGATGTATCTCTCGATCCCCGAAGAGGTTGAGGTCGAGGCTGTGGGCGAACTGGATACGATGCGCGATGCCGTGCTCGCCGGAACCGACGGATTGACCACCGATGTCACCGAGAACTCCGGACTGAAGAGCCTCGAATTGCAGGAGGAGCTGCTGCGTCGCCAGCTCAAGGTTGCCAATGCCAGCCGCTTGCCGTCGGTGTCGGCATTCTTCTCGGCAACCTATACGGGTAACGATATGGATATGTCGAAGTTGGGCGCATTCGGTGGCTCGGGCTCAGATTCGGGTTCAGGCTCGGGTTCGGGCAGCCAAACCCCGACCACTGCATCGGGTAGCCCGAGTTTCTGGTGGCAGCATCCGATTTCCGCCGGATTGCAGGTGTCGATTCCGATTTTTTCGGGGCTGACCAAGATGAACAAGTCGCGCGAGATCAAGAACCAGATTTCGCAAGTCTCACTCCAGCGCATCTATGCCCGGCAGCAGATCGACGTACAGGTGCGTTCGGCACTCAACGACCTGATGACCGCCCGCGAAACGATGTATGCGCAGGAGCTGACGGTGGCACAGACCGAGAAAGCCTATTCGATCTCCGACACGCGCTACCGTGCCGGTGCGGGAACGATTCTCGAGCTGAATAGCGCGCAGCTGGCCCAGACGCAGGCGCAGTTGAGCTATTCGCAAGCCATTTACAATTACCTCTCGGCCAAAGCCGAATACGACCGCATCATCGGGCGGGATAAATAAGCAAAAAACAAGAAAAACAGATAATGAGTATGAAGAAAGTAGTATGGATGCTGGTCGTTGTCGCCGTTGCGGCGGGTTGCACCAGCAAGAAAACCGCTGTTGTTGTTGCCGATAACGGGGTGCTGACCAAGGGCGCTGCTGTCGAGGCGGCCACGGTGCAACTTACCGAGGTGTTCACTTCGGAGATCGAACCTTACAAGGAGAACGACATTACGCCGGCCGCTTCGGGCGTGCATATCGACCGCATTCTGGTCAATGTCGGCGATCGGGTCAATCGCGGGCAGCTGCTCGTGACGCTCGACCCCACGCAGTATAACCAGCAACTGGTGCAGTTAAAGACCGTCGAGGACGACTACAACCGCCTGCGCCCGGTGTTCGAGGCGGGCGGCATCTCGGCACAGCAGATCGAACAGGCGAAGGCTCAGCTCGATGTGCAGCGTGAGGTGGTGGCCAATCTGAAGAAGAATATCGAGGTGCGTTCGCCGCTGACGGGTGTCGTTACGGCGCGCAACTACCAGTCGGGCGATCTGTTCGCGCAGCAACCGATTCTGCATATCATGCAGATTGATCCGCTGAAGGTGATTGTCAACATCTCGGAGCAATATTTCCCCTATGTCAAGGTTGGCATGCCGGTTTCGCTGCGCGTGGACATCTTCCCCGACGAGACCTTTACGGGCAACGTGTCGCTGATCTATCCGGCACTCGATGCCATGACACGCACCTTCAAGGTCGAGGTGAAAGTGCCGAATGCCCAGCGTAAACTGCGCCCCGGAATGTATGCCCGCACCGAATTCAATATGGGTCAGAAACAGGGTATCATGGCTCCCGATGTGGCCGTACAGAAACAGGTCGGTTCGTCGGAGCGTTACCTCTATGTCATTGTCGGCGACTCGGTTGTCGAGCGTCGCTCGATTGATGTCGGCCGTCAGGTCGGCGACCGGGTGGATATCCTGCGGGGTGTCAATGCCGGGGAACAGGTGGCTGTGACGGCACTGTCGAAACTCTACGACGGGGCAAAGGTGCAAATCAAGAACGACTAAAAAGGCGGACTTACTATGAAAATTTACGAAAGCGCAGTCCGGAAACCGATCTCCACAGCCCTGATTTTCATCGGGGTGATCGTCTTCGGAGTCTACTCGCTGATGAAACTCTCCGTGGATCAGTACCCGGAGATCGAGATACCCCAGATATCGGTTATTACGATGTACCCCGGTGCGAATGCCGCCGACATCGAGACCAATATCACCCGCGTGCTGGAGGACAACCTCAATACGGTCAGCAACTTCAAAAAGCTGACCTCTAAGTCGCAAGACAACGTCTCGATGGTGACCGTCGAGTTCGAATACGGATCCGACCTGACCGAGGGCGCGAATGAGATCCGCGACGTGGTGTCGCGTGTCCAGTCGCAGCTGCCCGACGATGTCGATTATCCGACGATCTTCAAGTTCTCGACATCAATGATGCCGGTCATGATGCTTGCCGTCACGGCCGAGGAGAGCTATCCGGCACTGAGCAAGATCCTCGACGACAAGCTGGTCAACGTCCTCAATCGCGTGGACGGCGTGGGTGCGGTGTCGATCATCGGTGCGCCCGAACGCGAGGTTCAGATCAATGTCGATCCGGCCAAACTCGAGGCTTATCACCTGACTGTCGAACAGCTGGGTCAGATCGTTGCGGCCGAGAATGTCAACATCCCGAGCGGTACGATCGACGTGGGTAACAACACGTTCAACATCAAGGCCGACGGCGAATTCAAACTCAGCGACGAGCTGCGTAAGGTCGTCGTTTCGAATGCCGGCGGCCGCACGGTGATGCTCTCCGATGTGGCAGAAATACGCGACACCCTTTCCAAGTCGACGATGGACGAACGCGTCAACGGCAAGCGTGGTGTGCGTGTGATGTTCCAGAAACAGTCGGGTGCGAACACCGTGAATATCGTGCACGAGATCCAGAGCCGCCTGCCCGAAATCCAGAAGTCGCTGCCCAAGGATATCGAAATGGCGTTGATCTTCGAGGGTTCGACCGAAATCACCGATGCTATCGGTTCGCTCTCCGAGACGATCCTCTATGCCTTCATCTTCGTGGTGCTGGTGGTGATGATCTTCTTGGGACGTTGGCGTGCGACCTTCATCATCGCCATGACGATCCCCGTGTCGCTGATCTGCTCGTTTATCTACCTCTTCGCCACCGGCTCGACGCTCAATATCATCTCGCTCTCCTCGCTCTCCATTGCTATCGGTATGGTGGTCGACGATGCGATCGTGGTGCTTGAAAACATTACGACGCACATCGAGCGCGGTTCGAATCCCAAGGAGGCGGCGATCTATGCGACCAACGAGGTGTGGCTGTCGGTAATCGCCACGACATTGGTGGTGGTGGCTGTGTTCCTGCCGCTGACCATGGTTCCGGGTATGGCCGGTATCCTGTTCCGCGAGCTGGGCTGGATTGTCACTATCGTGGTTTGCGTATCGACCACGGCGGCGATTTCGCTGACCCCGATGATGTCGGCCTACATGCTCAAACTGGGCGGAGGAGAACACGACTACAAGGGCGTGGGTGCTATCTACAAACCGATCGACCGCGCGTTGACGTGGCTCGACAATGCCTATGCCGCTTCGTTGAATTGGGTGGTGCGCCACCGTCGAATCACCTTCTTCTCGATGATCTCGGTGTTCGTCGTCTCGCTGGGACTGCTTACGCAAGTTCCTACCGAGTTCTTCCCACCCTCGGATAACAGCCGTATTTCGTCGACGGTGAAGCTCGAGCAAAACCTCTCGGTCGACTACACGGCGCGCATTGCTCGCCAGATCGACAGCATCATCTATGCGGAATTCCCCGAGGTGGTTCTGGTTTCGGCTTCGGCCGGTGCGAACGACTCGGACAACGCTTTCGCTGCCATGCAGACCACCGGTTCGCATATCATCAACTACAACATGCGTCTGAAGCCGATTGCCGAACGCTCGCGGTCGATTTATCAGATCTCCGACCTGTTCCGCGAGGAGCTGAACAAAATTCCGGAGGTGCGCCAATATACGGTGATCCCCGGCGGACAGCAGGGTAGTATGAGCGGTTCGGCGACGGCCGATATCAAGGTCTTCGGCCACGACATGGATGTGACCAACGCCGTTGCCAACGATCTGAAGGAGAAGTTGGCGAAGTTGCCCGGTACGCGCGACGTACAGCTTTCGCGCGACGACCTGCGTCCCGAATACAACGTGGTCTTCGACCGCGATCGCCTGTCGTACTACGGCATGAACAGTGCCGTTGCTTCGCAGGCCGTGCGAAACCGTATTGACGGACTGGTTGCCTCGAAGTATCGTGAGGACGGCGACGAATACGACATTGTGGTGCGTTACGGCGAGCCTTACCGGACAAAGGTCGAGGACGTTGAGAACATCACGCTTTACAATGCGCAGGGTCAGCCCGTGAAACTCAAAGAGGTCGGCGATGTCCGCGAGGAGTATGCCGCGCCGATGATCGAGCGTGAAAACCGGCAGCGTGTCATTACGGTCAAATCGTCGCTGGGTGCCGGTGTGGCACTGGGCGATGTGGTTGCCGAGATAAACAAAATGATCGACAACTATTCGATCCCCGACGGCGTGGCTCTTGAGGTGGGCGGTACGGTTGAGGATCAGGGAGATGCCTTCTCCGACCTGCTGACGCTCTTTGCGCTGATCGTGATTCTGGTTTACATCGTCATGGCTACGCAGTTCGAGTCGCTGAAGTTCCCGTTCATCATCATGTTTACGATCCCGTTTGCCTTCACGGGTGTCTTCTTGGCCCTGTGGATGACCTCCACGCCGCTTTCGCTGATCGCCCTGATCGGTGCGATCATGCTGGTCGGTATCGTGACCAAGAACGGTATCGTTATGGTCGACTACATGAACCTGCTTATCGAGCGTGGTTCGGGAGTCTTCGATGCGGTGATCGCCGGCGGTAAGAGCCGTCTGCGTCCGGTGCTGATGACCTCGTTCACGACGATTCTGGGTATGCTTCCGCTGGCACTCGGTACGGGAGCTGGTTCGGAGACTTGGCAGCCCATGGGTATTGCCGTGATCGGCGGTCTGACCTTCTCGACCATCCTCACGCTCTTCATCGTTCCGGTGCTCTACTCGATTTTGGTCAATCGTTCGCAGCGCAAGGAGAAAGAGAAGCTGGCTCGTTTGGCCGCGGAGCACCAAGCAAGTATACATTAAGCCACCGAAGATGATGTGCGATCGGATCGGGGTTTGTGGCGGTTGTCGTGTGTGGCCTGTGGCTGCGTGCGTAGGTCCGACCCACTCCGGCACGACTTCGACGGATAGCTTGAATCTATTTAAGCATTGAAAATTATGAAAGCAGTATTTGTATCTTATAACCAAGCTCTTACCGATCGCGTCAATGCGATCCTTGACGAACAGGGCATTCGCGGGTTCACCAAATGGGCACTCACCGAAGGCCGTGGCTCTATTGACGGCGAACCGCACTTCGGCACGCATGCGTGGCCGTCGATGAATGCTTCGATCCTCGCGATGGTCGACGACGAAAAGGTTGCGCCTCTGCTCGATGCGTTGCGCGATATGGACTCTACGACCAAGATGCAGGGCTCGCGCGCCTTTGTCTGGAATATCGAAGGCGGATTCTGATCCCTGCCGGGGTGATTGCTCCGGTTTTGTTCGCCCCGAACGCATTGCGTTTCGGGGCGAACTGCATTATCGGCCGCCTGCTCTATTTCAGCTCCGTTTTTTTTGCTATATTTGTCGTATGAAACTCACTTTCTTGGGAACGGGAACTTCGCAGGGCGTGCCTGTCATCGGGTGCGGCTGTGCTGTTTGTACCTCTGCCGATCCGCGCGACCGACGCCTGCGCACGTCGGCTCTGGTCGAAACCGGAACGGGGGTGCGGCTGGTGATCGATGCCGGGCCGGATTTTCGCTACCAGATGCTTCGCGCCGGTGTGCGGCATCTCGATGCGATTCTGCTTACGCACGAGCACAAAGACCACATCGGGGGGCTGGACGATGTCCGAGCCTTCAATTTCGTGGACTATCCCCGGGCAATTCATCCGGTCGAGATCTATGCCGCACCGCGAACGCTGGCTTGTGTGCGCAAGGATTTTGACTATGCCTTTGCGCAGGACAAATACCGCGGCGTGCCCGAAATCAACCTGCACGAGATTGATGTGACGCGCCCCTTTTCGGTCGCCGATGTGGAGGTTATCCCGATTTCGGGACACCATTCCGAGCGGTTCACGGTCACGGGTTACCGCATCGGGCGCATGGCTTATCTGACCGATTTCAAGACGATCGAGCCTTCCGAGGTCGAGAAGTTGATGGGCGTGGAGGTACTGGTTGTGAATGCGTTGCGCTTTGCCGAGCACTACTCCCACTTCAATGTGGAGGAGGCCGTGGCACTCATTCGGCGGGTTGCGCCGCGGCAGGCATTCCTGACACACATGTCCCACGGAATCGGCCTTCATGCCGTCACCGAGCCGCAGCTGCCCAAGGGGATCGGCTTGGCTTACGATATGTTACAAATTGAAATAAACGATTGATATGAAGAATCTAAAGGATAAAGTGATCGTCATCACGGGCGCATCGTCGGGTATCGGCGAGGCCATGGGGCGCGAATATGCAGCAGCAGGTGCCAAGGTGGTGTTAGCGGCGCGGAGTGTGCAGAAATTGCAGCTCATAGCAGGCGATATCCGCGCCAAAGGCGGTCAGGCCGCGATCTGCGGTGTCGATGTGACCAATCCCGAAGAGTGTCGGCGGCTGATCGAAACCGCCGTTGCGGAGTTCGGAGGAGTCGATGTGCTGATCTGCAACGCTGGGATTTCGATGCGCGCACTCTTCGACGATGTCGACCTCGAGGTGCTCCACCGGCTTATGGACGTCAACTTCTGGGGCGCGGTCAACTGCTGTAAATACGCGTTGCCCTATTTGCAGGCTTCGCACGGCTCGATCGTCGGGGTTTCGTCGGTTGCCGGACTGCACGGCTTGCCGGCTCGCACGGGCTATTCGGCTTCGAAATATGCGCTGACCGGATTTCTGGAGACCTTGCGCATCGAAAACCTCAAGAAGGGGTTGCATGTGATGATCGCCTGCCCGGGATTTACCGCTTCGAACGTGCGCTTCTCGGCACTTACCTCCGACGGATCACCGCAGGGTGAAACCCCGCGCGACGAGGCAAAGATGATGACACCCGAGCAGGTGGCACACTTCGTCGAACGCGGAATCATCAAACGCAAACGCCTGTGCCTTATGGAGATCGAGGGACGCGCTACGCATTTTGTCAAGAAATTTGCCCCGGCTTTCCTCGACCGCATGTTCTATCTGGTCATGTCGCGCGAGCCGGACAGTCCGCTGAAATAATCGGCCGTAGGAATCTCTTTACGGAATTATAACTATATTTGCCGGTGAAACCTAACTCGTTTTGCCCATGATTCCGTATAATAAACCCTTCCTGTCGGGAGAGGAGCTGGAGTGCGTCCGTAGATGTATTGAAACGGAAGGCCATTTGTGTGGCGATGGCTCGTTTACGCGCCAATGCCAGCACTTTTTCGAGGAGAAACTTGGCTGCCGAAAGGCGGTGCTGACCTCCTCCTGTACCGATGCACTCGAAATGTGTGCCATGCTGGCCGACATACAACCCGGGGACGAAGTGATTCTTCCCTCCTACACCTTCACCTCCACCGCGTTGGCATTTGTCCGCCAAGGGGCGCGACTCGTCTTTGCCGACTGCTGTTCGGATCATCCCGACATGGACGCCAACCACGTGGCTGCGCTGATCACACCGCATACCAAAGCGATTGTCGCGATGCACTACGCCGGCGTGGCCTGCGATATGGATCGTTTGATGCAACTTGCCGAGAAACACGGGCTGATCGTCATTGAAGATGCGGCGCAGGCACTCGATAGCTACTACAAAGGGCGTCCGCTGGGGACGATCGGGCATCTGGCGGCATTTTCGTTTCACGAAACCAAAAACATTCAATGCGGCGAAGGCGGGCTGCTGGTTGTCAACGACAGCCGATTTGTTTCGCGCTCGGAGATCCTCTGGGAGAAGGGGACGAATCGAGCCGAATTCTTTCGCGGCAATGTGGATAAATACGGCTGGGTCGATACGGGATCTTCGTTCTTGCCGGCTGATTATGTGGCCGCCTTCTTGTGGGGGCAGTTGACCCACTTCGATCGCATACAGACGCGCCGCAAGGCGATCTGGTATCGCTATTTCCAGCGATTGCAACCGCTTGAAACGACGGGAATTCTGCCTGTGACGCCTGCTTACGCCACCGTCAACGGTCACATCTTCTATCTGGTTTGCCGATCCGGCGACGAGCGGCAACGTTTGATCGACCACCTCAAACAACGCGGCATCAGTGCCACGTTCCACTACCAAAGTTTGCACAAGAGCGTTTATATGCAACGTCAGGCGGCCGGTGCGCCGCTGCCCAATCTGCCCGAAGCCGACCGGTATGCTGACTGCCTGCTGCGGTTGCCCCTCTTCTACGACTTGACCGACGAACAGGTCGATACGATCGCCGATGCACTCCTCGAATTCTATCTCCGTTAGTTGCAATGGTACTCCATTTAGTCAACGATGAAAAGATCATAGGTCGCACAATCCGATTGTTCGAGGCGGCCGCGCCGGGGCTAAATCGTTTTATCGTCTTTGCCGACCGCGGTGGCGATGTGTTGCGTAGCGAAGCCTATCCGATGGCTTGCGCACTCTCGGATTTTGCGGCGAAATGTCGCGGAATTCGCTTCTCGGCCGTTGTTGTTCATGGGCTGTGCCCGGCCAAGATCCGTTTCCTGAAACATCATGTCGAAAGCTCGATTCCGGTCTATTGGATCATCTGGGGTGCTGATCTCTACAACCAGTTGCTCGCTCCCAAGGGCTTTGAACTTTACAGCCCCGAAAACACCAACCGCATCAAACATAAAAATCCGCTTGTCCGCGCCCTCTCGCGATGGAAAAAGAGGTGGCAGGCCGAACGCATCGTGCGCTTCGTCTGTCGCCGAATTCACTATCTGGTGACCGATATCACGGACAACGACTACGACCAATTCGTCGACTATTATCCGAAGGTCGCGCAAATTCCCCACAAATGTTTCTTCTATTACCCGATCGACGAGATTTTGGGCGCGGATTTGTTGCAGGCCGCAGTTACCGGGCAGGATATCTTGGTCGGGAACTCCAACTCGTTGACCAACAACCATGCGTATGCTTTCCGATACCTTTCGAAATTGAATTTGGGAAGTCGGCGTGTGGTCGTTCCGTTGAGCTATAACGGGACGTCGGACTACCGGAAAAGCGTGCTTGACGAAGGGTCGCGACGGTTCGGCGCGCAGTTCTGTCCGCTGACCGATTTTCTGCCCTTGTCGAGCTACAACGAATGGATGCAGCGCGCCTCGGTCGCCGTCTATGGAGCTTGGCGGCAGGAGGCAATCGGCAACATCATCGTGGCTCTGTATCTGGGTGCGCGCGTATTCATCGCCGCCCGTAATCCGGTCTATGCTTGGGCCGAAAGCAAGGGGCTGATCGTCTCGAAACTCGAAACAATAACGCAAGACGAGCTCGATACGCCGTTGACTCCGATTGAAAAGGAGCACAACCGCAAAATCCTGCTGGCGGCTTACAATCGGGATCGTTTCTTGGAATCGGTTCAGTCGATCTTCTTTTCGGCGGAGTGAATGCGCCGTTCGATCTTTTCGGAGAGGTGGATGCTGTATTCGTAAAGGCCGTAGAGCGGCAGTAGCACCATGACCATGCTGAACGCATCGGGTGGCGTGATGACGGCCGAAAGGATCGCCAGCACGACGATTGCGTGGCGGCGGTAGTGGCGCAGGAACAAGGAGGTGAGTATCCCCATGCGCGTGAGGTAGCTCACCAACAGTGGTAATTGAAACACGGCAGCGCAGGCGATAGAAACACTTACGACCGTTGATAAATAGGAGTTTACGTCGATCATATTTACGACCGTGTCGCTCACGCTATACTGCGACAGAAATCCGATCGTGAGCGGCGCAATCACAAAATAACCGAAGAGCAGACCGCCGAAGAATCCGAGCGATACATTCGATACGAAGTTTCGGCAGGTGTGCATTTCGTGCGGGGTGAGTGCCGGACGCACAAAACGCCAAAGCTCCCAAAGCAGGTAGGGGAATCCGACCGAGAAGGCCGCGATCACCGAGATTCGCAGGTGTAGGTTGAACTGTCCGGCCATGGTCGTGCTGACCAGTTGCAGGTTGCTGTTTCCGGACTGGAGATCACCCAACGCCTCAATCCCCGAAAGTTCGCCGAGCCATGTCAGCAACCGGTTTGTCGGAAAGGTCGGCTGCATCGGCGCAAAGAGCAGGCCGTCGACCAGCCACCGTTTGCAGCAAAAAGCCACCACGATCAACGCAACGATCACCCCCACACCTCGCACCAAATGGGGGCGTAGGGCATCGAGGTGCTCGCCGAAGGTCATTTCTGCGGCCGAACTCTCCGTTTTTGGACTCATAACGGCACTATTTTCCGTTGGTGTTCTCGTCGTTTTTCTTCTCGTCGGGGTTCTCGTTGTCGTAATCTTTATTCATGGCGTCTTTGAACTCCTTGACACCGCGCCCCATGCCGCGCATGAGTTCCGGAATTTTCTTGCCGCCGAAGAAGATGATGAGAATCAAGAGGACAACCAGTATTTCGGTCAGCCCGATTCGGCCTAAAAAGAGTGGATTTATAAACATCATAATAAGTCTGTGTTTTGTTGTCGGGCTTTTCGCAGCCCGTTTCGCGACAAATGTAAGAAGAATTTGCGAATAATCGTAATTCTGCCACGTGGGTTTGGGCGAAAGAAAAACCACGTCCCCGAAGGAACGTGGTTTCTATTGAAATGGCGGTCTGCTATTTGAAGAAGATCGACGAAATTTCCTTGTAATTGTGTACGCGCTCGATCACATCGGCAAAGAGATCTGCAACCGACAGTACCGTGAATTTACGGAGGTCTTTGTCGGGATTGAGCGGAATGGTATCGGTGACGATCACCTCTTGCAGGGCACTCTGGTTGATCCGCTCGTAGGCAGGGCCGGAGAGTACCGGGTGGGTGATTGCTGCACGAACGCTCTTCGCACCGCGTGCGATGAGCATATCGGCGGCCATGCAGATCGTACCGGCGGTATCGATCATGTCGTCGACGATCAGCACGTTGCGGCCTTCGACATCGCCGATGGCTGTCATCTTGCCGACAACGTTGGCTTTGGCGCGCTCCTTATGCGAGATGATGATCGGAGTTCCGAGGTGCTTGGCATAGGAGTTGGCACGCTTCGCGCCGCCCATGTCGGGTGCGGCAATCGAAAGATCGGCAATGTCAAGACTCTTGATGTAGGGAACGAAGATTCCGCTGGCATAGAGTGCATCGACGGGGACATCGAAGAATCCCTGAATCTGATCGGCATGCAGGTCCATGGTCATGATTCGGTCGACACCGGCCGCCATGAGCATGTTTGCCACCAACTTCGCACCGATCGGCACGCGTGGACGGTCTTTGCGATCCTGACGCGCCCAGCCGAAGTAGGGCATGACGGCCACGACCTGATAGGCCGAAGCACGCCGGGCGGCGTCGATCATCATCAACAACTCCATGAGGTTGTCTGAAGGGGGGAATGTCGATTGGATGATGAATACCGTGCAGCCACGGATCGACTCGTTGTAGCAAGGTTGGAACTCGCCGTCGCTAAAGCGCAGAACCTCCGATTGACCGAGGGTCGTCCCGAAGCTGGCGGCGATTTTTTCGGCGAGGTATTCTGAACCGCAGCCGGCAAAGATTTTGATTTTGTGGATAGCCATAAGGTGCGAGGATTTTTGACGATGCAAATATAGGACAATACGATGAGAAAAAAGAGCGTAGCACCGATCTTTTATCAACAATCGATGAAAAAACGGTTATTTCGTCAGACAGGCGTCGATAAAATCGAGAATCTCATCGCGACCCGTGCCTTTTTCCGACGACGATACGAACATCGGCGGTAGCTCCTCCCATTGTTCGGAGAGTGCTTTCGAGAAGGCCGCCACGTTGCGGTTGTTCTGACCCTGCGAAAGTTTGTCGGCTTTTGTGAAGATGATGCCGAATGGAATTCCGTTTTCGCCCAACATCTCCAGAAATCGCATGTCGATTTTCTGCGGTTCGAGCCGGATGTCGATCAACACGAACAGGAAGTGCATCTTCTCGCATTTGAGCACGTAGTCGGTGATGAGCTTCGAAAACTCGTCGCGCAGACTCTTCGACGTGCGGGCATATCCGTAGCCGGGTAGATCGACCAGATACCACGCATCGTTGATGCGGAAGTGGTTGATGAGCCGTGTTTTACCGGGCGTTCCCGAAACTTTGGCCAGCCCTTGCCGGCCGGTCAGCATGTTAATCAGCGACGATTTGCCGACGTTGCTGCGCCCGATGAATGCCATGTCGCGCAGGTCGTCCTTGGGTACTTGTGAGATGCGCTGGGAGCTGCATTTGAATTCTGCTTTCTTGATCTGCATGGGACAAAGGTAATTAAAAATTAAAGAAAAATGAATTCGAAGCCTTAGCGGTCGATTCGCGGATATTTGTTGTTGAACCGCACGCCGACACCCAACATCAGGTAATTTGGGGTCTGGAAGTCCTGAAGACAGTAGCCCACGTGGACGAACAGGCGGCGCGTTGCGGCGATTTTGAGCGTCAGCATCTGGTAGTATGATTCCAGATCGCCCCCTTTGTGCAATACGTTGATGCCCAAACCCATGCCGATTGTGAAGTAGGGCATCACAAACTCGGCACGCGCCGAGAGCCCCAACGCCAACTGCTTGTCGATTGATGGGCTGGCGAACTCCATATCGGCCGAGCCGCCGACCTCGACGATCTGGTCGGGGTGGTAGACATTGGCACTGCCGTCGTAGACTCCGTCGAGCGAGATGCCGGCGCGGAATTTATAGCAGACGTTGTACATCGAAGCGAAGTTGAATCCGGCAACGGGGTAGGCTTTGGGGGCGGCGTATTGTTTGTCGCCGACCGTCACGCCTTTTCTGCGCCACGATCCGAAGACGACCAGATCGTAGCTCATGTGGCGGCGGAAGTGGGGGATCGCCTCGCGTCCGCTTCGGCGCGGAGGCAGCAGCTCGCGCCTACCGAAGTTGTAGTTGAGTCCGATTTTCAGACCGGTGGAGTTCAGCCCGGCGTTGGGAAATTTGGTGTTGCCGTTCGAGAAGTGGGTTAGCGCGAAGCCGGCTGTGAGGTCGAGCTGCGGGGTGAGCAGGTAGGCGAAGTAGAAATTGGCGTTGATGTAGGCGTTGATCTTCGAACCGATCATCTTGTTGTAGGAGTTGCTGACTTCGTCGTAGGGCTTCCAGCCGAATGATAACCCGAAGTTCCACTCGTAGTTGAGCGACAGCCGCGGCGAGATGCGGGCTATGCGTGCGCCTTGAAGCAGGTAGATTGCTATGGGATCGCCCAATTCGGTGCGGTTGCCCAGCGCGTAGTAGGCCGCGCCGATTCCCTGATAGGCCGCGCCGAAGATTCGGTCGGCGCAGCTGCCCTGCCGAAAACGGAATGCGTAGCGCAGGTGCAGGTCGTAGGCAAATTCGATGGGTTGTGCCGTGCGGTTTATTCCCCGCAGGAAAATGTTGGTTGGAAAGAGGTATTCGGGGCGGAATTCGGTGCCGATCAAGTGCGTAAACCGTCGTGGCTTTGCGGCGAGGGAGGCGGTGTCGGGTGATGCGGCGGATGCGGTAGCGGTGTGGGGGGCGGAGTTATTCGGCTGTGCGGCCGGTGTGCCGGGGGTGTTGTCGGTTGGGAGAGCCTGCGCAGGTACGATCCAGAATAGCGTAGCTGTGCAGGCCGTCGCGACCAGCCATCTTCGTATGTAGCCTTTCATTGCGTAGCGTGTCCGTTTTTGGTTGTACAAGATACGGAAAAAAACGAATAATCCGCCTTTTTGGGGCGGATTATTTCGTGGAATGGATCCGGATTAATATCCGAGGATGCGCAACATCGAGCGGTAGGATTGCTCTTTGGCAAACAGTCGGGTATAATATTCGTTGTCGGACTTGTCGCGGTCGATAATCACGTGCTTGGGTGCTGGGATCAGACAGTGCTGGATGCCGCCGAATCCGCCCAGCGACTCCTGATAAGCCCCCGTGTGGAAGAACCCGATGTATTGCGCATTTCCGGCCTCCAACTTGGGCAGGAAGATGGCATTGGTGTGCGACTCGGCATTGTAGAAATCTTCGCTGTCGCAGGTCAATCCTCCGAGGAACACACGCTGGTACTCCTTGTCCCAGTTGTTTATCGCCAGCATGATGTAGCGTTGGTTGATGCCCCACGTGTCGGGCAGCGTCGTGATGAACGACGAGTCGATCATGTACCAGTTCTCTCGGTCGTTCTGCTGTTTTTGGTTGACGATCGAGTAGAGTGCCGCGCCGCTTTCGCCGACGGTGAACGAGCCGAACTCGGTGAAGATATTCGGTTCTTCTACGTCGTTGCGCTGGCAGATGTTCTTGATCTGCGCCACGATCTCCTCGGTCAGGTATTCGTAGTCGTATTCGAAGTTCAGCGAGTTCTTGATCGGGAAGCCGCCGCCGATGTTGAGGCTGTCCAGCTCCGGGCAGATCGCCTTCAGCTCGCAGTAGACATTCATACACTTCGACAACTCATTCCAATAATAAGAGGTGTCCTTGATGCCGGTGTTGATGAAGAAATGGAGCATCTTCAACTGGAACTTCTTGCTATTCTTCAGCTTGGCTTTGTAGAAGTCCATGATGTCGTTGTAGCGGATACCCAGTCGCGAGGTGTAGAAGTCGAACTTGGGCTCTTCCTCGCAGGCGATGCGGATGCCGATTTTGCACTTTTTGGTGAAGACATCCTCAAACAGATCCAGCTCCTCTTTGTTGTCCAGCACGGGGATCGTGTTGACAAAGCCTTCGTTGACCAGTTGGGCGATGTTCTCGACGTACTGCGGGCGTTTGAATCCGTTGCAGATGATGTAGCGATCCTTGTCGATGATTCCGCCGTCGTAGAGGGCGTTGATGATGTGGATGTCGTAGGCCGACGAGGTCTCGAGGTGGATGTCGTTTTTGAGAGCCTCCTCCAATACGAACGAGAAGTGGCTCGACTTGGTGCAGTAGCAGTAGTTGTACGAACCCTTGTAGTCCACCTTGGCCATGGCCACATTGAACATCCGCTTGGCCCGGTTGATCTGCTGGGAGATCTTGGGCAGGTAGGTGATTTTGAGCGGTGTACCGTATTGTTTAATCAACTCCATGAGGGGGATCTCGTGGAAATTCAGCTCGCTGTCCTTCACGGAGAACTCATCCTGCGGGAAGTCGAATGTCTGTTCAATTAGGTCGATGTACTTATCTTTCATGGCTCGTTCGGAAATGTTTTTATAATCCGGCTCTGCTACTTGCTCGATTTTCGATCTATGTAGCTCACTTAGATTTTGCTAAATTTCGGGATGCAAAATAGGTGAATATTTTTCGGATAACAAACAGTTTGCACGATTATTTTGAAAAAGCGAGTTATATTTTGGTTTATTCTGCGAAAAAAGGTAATTTTGAACCCGGATTTAATAGAGATTTCAAACGTGTTGGTAGATACGCTATCACAATATTTAGAGTCGCACAAGCGGCTCGTTGTTCCGCAGCTCGGGGCGTTTATCGTCAAAGAGCCGGGGCGGATTGTGCTTTTCTCGGAGCTGATGAAGCGCGACGACGGTGTGCTGCGCGGCGCGCTGTGTGCTGCCGGGCAGAGCGAAATGGAGGCTGCCGGCGAGATCAACCGCTTTGTCTTCGAGGTGCGCCACGCCGTCGAACACGACGAGGAGTTCCTCATGGAGGGTTTCGGCGTGCTCAAGGCCGGTGTGAACGGTACGATCGCTTTTGTCTATCAGCCGCGGCCGGTCGAGCGGTCGGCTTCGTCCGAACCGCATGTCGAGTCGGGCGCACCGCGTATGCCGCAATGTGATCCGGCACGTATCGCCGCGACGATGAAGTGTGCTTTCGACGAACCGCGCGTCTCGTCGTCGGCCAAGATGAATCCCGACCCGTCGGTGCGTGGCTTGCGCTATGGCCGCCCGCACAAGAATACCGATGCCTATACCTTTGTTGATAAACCGCCGCGCCGCCGTACCGATCGGTTTGTTTGGATTGCAGCCGTCGCCATCGCTATCGCGCTGGCAGTTATAGCCTATGGCTATTTCCGTGAAGCGCGCGATAAGCGGATTGAGGCCGAACCGATCCCGCCAACGCGGATTGAGGCCGAGCCGATCCCGCCGACGCAGGTTGTCGACACCCAAATGCCTCAGACCGATACGGTTCAAACCCCCAGCCAATCATGATGACCGATATAACAACTGCAAAACAACGTTTCGGCATCATCGGAACTTCGGAACTTTTAGACCGGGCACTGGAGGTGGCCTTGCGCGTCGCACCGACCGACCTGACCGTATTGGTCACGGGCGAAAGCGGTGTCGGCAAGGAGTTCTTTCCGCAGGTGGTTCATGCCTTCTCGGCGCGCAAGCACAACAAATACATCGCCGTCAACTGTGCGGCTATACCCGAAGGAACGATCGACTCGGAGCTGTTTGGCCACGAGAAGGGTTCGTTTACGGGGGCTACCGAGGCGCGTAAGGGTTACTTCGAGGAGGCCGACGGCGGTACAATTTTCCTCGACGAGGTGGCCGAATTGCCGCATCCGACGCAGGCGCGCCTGCTGCGTGTGTTGCAGACGGGCGAATACATCCGTGTCGGTTCGTCGACGGTGAAGAAAACCGATGTGCGCGTTGTGGCGGCAACCAATACCAATCTGCCGCAGGCCATTGCTTCGGGTCGCTTCCGCGAGGATTTGTTCTATCGACTCAATACCGTCCCTATCTCCGTGCCGGCGTTGCGCGAGCGGCCGGATGATATTTTGCTGCTTTTCCGTAAGTTCGCCTCCGATGTGGCCGTGCAATACCGAATGCCGGCCGTCACGCTCGATGAGGGCGCGCGTCTGATGCTGAAGAATTATTACTGGCGCGGCAATATCCGCCAACTGAAGAATGTTGCCGAGCAGATCTCGGCGATCGAGCAGGCGCGCATCATCACGCCGGAGGTGCTGGCGAAATACCTGCCCGAACAGACGGCCGGGACACCCATGACCACGGGTGCGACGCGGCGCGACGACGACTTCTCCTCCGAGCGCGAGCTATTATATAAGGTGTTGTTCGACATGCGTGCCGATATCAACGACCTGAAGCGGATGATCGCCGAACTGATGCAGGGGGCTGCGTTGCGCACCGAACTGCCGCATGATATCCGGGCCTTGCTGCCGACGACGGCTCAAAGCTCGGCGGCCTATGCTCCCGATCCGGTCTTTGCCGAAAGCGAGGTTGTGACCGATGAGCCACCGCACGAAATGACCAAAGCCGACATGCAGCGCGAGCAGATTGTGCGGGCATTGCGTCGCAACAACGGGCATCGTCGCGAAGCCGCGGCCGAATTGTTTATGTCCGAGCGCACGCTCTACCGCAAGATCAAGGAGCTGGGCATCGAGGAGAGTTAAACGCGGTTTCGAACCGCTCACCGAAATTATTCTACGGGTTCTACAAATCATAAATACGAACTACACTTGAAAAAAATTGCATTCTATCTCTCGCTACTCGTCGTTCTGTCGTTGAACGGCTGTGGGGTCTCGATCAAATATTCGCTCTCCGGAGCCTCCATTCCGCCCGATGCTAAAACCTTCTCGGTGGCCTATTTCCCGAATAATGCGACGATGGTCTCGCCGATTTTGAGTTCGACGCTGACCGAAGCACTGGTCGATATTTTCTCGCGCCGCACGCGTTTGGCGCAAGTTGATGAGGGTGGCGACTTTGCCTTCGAGGGCGAGATCGTCAACTACACATCGACCACGGCGTCGGTGTCGAGTAACGATTATGCGTTACTCAACCGATTGACAATCACCGTAAAAGTCCGATTTACCAATGCGGTCGACGAGAAGGCTTCGTTCGCCAGCCGAACCTTTACGGCTTATGAGGACTACGATTCGACGAAGCTGTTGACCGAGGTTGAAGGTGAGCTGATTCCGCAGATTGTCGATAAGATCGTCACCGATATATTCCAAGCTACGGCATCTAACTGGTAGTGTAAATGGCTGATTTGAAAACATCTGTTTTTTCTTGCTCGGCGGCGGAAAAACCATCAGCTGAGCTACTTGACGAATGGGTGAACCGTTACGGCTGGTTCGCTCCCGTGCGGATTCTGCGAGAAATCGCGACGGGAGTTGCCGATCCGTTGCTCTCCGTCACCGCGCCGTGGCGCAACGAGAGTTCGTTGTGCGCCGAGCCGCTCGATTTTACCGCGCTGCCACAAGTCGAAGTGTCGTCTGATGTGCTGATCGATCGGTTCTTGGGCGAGAAGGATCTGCGTATCGTGGCCGAGGAGGGTGAACCGGAAGAGGAGGTGCGGATCGAGCCGCAACTGAGCGATGACGACGCTCTGGTTAGCGAGGAGTTGGCCGAAATTTACCTGGCACAGGGGTTTTGTGATCAGGCTATCGCAATTTATCGCAAATTAAGTTTGTTAAATCCCGAAAAAAGTGTTTACTTTGCCGAACTTATTGGCAAAATAGAAAACAATAATTAAAAATTAAGAATATGTTATACACGATTTGCATTGCGCTGATACTCGTTGCGAGCGTCTTGGTGATCCTCGCGGTACTGGTGCAGAACCCCAAGAGCGGCATGGCCGCCAATTTCGGTGTCTCAAACCAAGTGATGGGTGTCCGCGAAACTTCGAACTTTCTGGAGAAATTTACGTGGTCGATGTCCATTGCGATTGTGGTTTTGAGCCTTGTAGCTACGCTGGCCATGGATAAAGGTATGGTTGCCGAGAGCAATGCCGAGATTTCGAAAGACGCAAAAGCTCTTCAAGAGCGTGCTATCGAAAGCAGTGCTGCTACGACGATGCCGCAGGCTGAGATTCCCGCTGAGCAGCCCGCACAGACTACGACCGAAGAGTCGGCACAGTAGTAAGGTTTTTAATCCCATAAAAGATCCGCAACGAAATGTTGCGGATCTTTTTTTGTTGCTGGCTGTGAGGGGTTGTTTTCTGGGTGGATTGTGGTTGTTCTGTGCGGATAAGTGTCTTCGATCCTCGAGCTTGTCGAGAGGTCGTAAAGGTTTTGTGTCTCTCGATCCTCGAGCCTGTCGAGAGGTCGCAAACTATTATACCAAAGAAAATTGCATTTTTCAGTCAGCAGCTCGCGGAGGCGGCTATGCAGCAACGCGAAATAGCAGTCCTCCGCAGGGCGGAGCTGCGGACTGCCGACTTGCTGCGCAAGCCGAAGACAATTCGTCAGAAAACACCTCTTTTTACAATGATTTTGCGACCTCTCGACGAAGCTCGAGGATCAAGGACAAAACACAGCGACCTCTCGACGGAGCTCGAGGATCGAAACCAAAACACAGCGACCTCTCGACGGAGCTCGAGGATCGAAACCAAAACACAGCGACCTCTCGACAGGCTCGAGGATCGAAGACACAAGCCCCCCTCCAAAAATCGGCGGGGTGTTATTCGGCGACCTCTTTTTTGGAGCGTTTGCGGGTGTTGATCGCCAGATAGCGTTGCAAAACCTGTTGCAGACGCACCGGGTCGATGTTCTTTTGCAGATCACCGCCTTGGGCTACCGAAATATGACCGGTCTCCTCGGAGACGACGATGATGATCGCATCCGAAATTTCGCTCATGCCGATTGCCGCACGATGTCGCGTGCCGTAGGATTTGGGGACGTCGCTCTGCGTGACGGGCAGGATACATCTGGCCGCGACAACGCGATCACCCTCGATGATGATAGCTCCGTCGTGCAGCGGCGCATTCTTGAAGAAGATGTTGCGCAGCAGGGCGGTCGAGACTTTGGCATCGACTGCGATACCGCCTTCGGCGATCAGCCGCAGGTCGCTTTGCTGCCCGATGACGATCAGTGCGCCGGTGTAGCTCTCCGCCATTTCGCGGCAGGCGGTGACAATCGGTGCGACGTTGGTCTGCACGGTGTCCTCGACAGTCGAAAAGATACGCGAAATGAAGTTGAACTGCTTCTGTCGCATGCCGATCATCTGGAGGAAACGGCGCAATTCGGGCTGAAAGACGATGATTAGCGCAATCGCACCCACCGAGATCAGCTGTCCGAGAATGGTGGAGAGCAGCTCCATGTTGAGCGTGCGTACCACGACCCACAGCAGGTAAACCACGATGATTCCGGTGAGGATATACGGGGCGTTGGTCCCTTTTGTCATGCGGTAAATCCAGTACATGATGACGGCGACCAGAACGATGTCGATGAAGTCGATGAATGTGAACGGAACGAATCCCATTGCCGATAGTTATTAAGTTGAAGTTATTTGGACAAATATACAAAAAAATACCGACTTCCCGTGTGTCGGGAAGCCGGTATTTTAGTTTCTGGTGTTGAATCTACTTTTTAAGGGCTTTTTTGTCGGCTGCATACAGCTCGTTAACCTTCGCCAATACGGCGGGGGTGATGTTGAGCGTCGAATCGGCATCGATCAGCGCGGTAGCGTTGATGATAAGCTTGTATTTTTTGTCGACATTGATCGCCTGCACGGCGCGCTGCATCAGATCCTGTGCGCGGTTGGTGAATACGTAGTTCTCCTCGTCGAGCGTCTGTGCCTCTTTCTGGGCTGTCGACTGATAGGAGGCTGCCCGGCGTTGGATATTCTCCTGCTGTGCCTGCGCATCGTTGGTGGTCATCAACCCCTTCTGATACTTCTCCTGTAATTGGGCGGCTTCGGACTGAAGTCCTTTTTCGCGCTGTGCCCAGCTTTTCTGTGCCTTTTCGGTTTTCTCCTGAAGAGCTGCGCCCTCATTCTTGTACAGATCGCTTTGTGCCAGCACGGCTTCTACCTGAACGTAGGCGATATCGCTCGATACGACCTGCTGGGCTACCTGCTCGGCGGCTGCCGTTTGTTCCGACTTCGAGCCGCAAGCCGTCAAGGCAAGCGCGGCGATGAGTGCCGAAAAAAGAGTTTTTTTCATATCTGATTCTAATTTATTAATTATATATTCAGCATTTGAGTCACAAAGGTAAAAAAAAATCTTTACTTTTGTCCAACTCCTATTAAAAATTGAATTTTATGTACGAATACCTAAGCGGTACGCTCGCCGAAGTCGCTCCGACCTATGCTGTTGTCGATGTCGGAGGGGTGGGCTACTACCTCAATATCTCGCTCGAAACCTACTCGGCGATCGAGCATGCCGAGCAGGCGAAACTCTATACGCACTACATCGTTCGTGAGGATGTGCAGCTGCTCTACGGCTTTGCCTCGAAGGTCGAGCGGGAGCTTTTCCGGCTGCTTATCAGCGTCTCGGGCGTCGGCGGGAATACGGCGCGCATGATCCTCTCGACCTATTCGCCCCACGAATTGCAGGGCATCATCACCACCGGAAATGCCGTACTACTCAAAAACGTCAAGGGGTTGGGACTGAAAACCTCGCAGAAGATCATTGTCGAGTTGAGCGGCAAGCTCACTGCGCTGGATGCGGATGCCGCGGCCGGGTTTGCACCGGTCGATAGCCAGCAGTCGGAAGAGACACTCGCGGCGTTGGTGATGCTGGGATTCGGTAAGGCTGCGGCCGAGAAGGTGGTGCGCCAGCTTGTGCACGAGTCGCCGCAGGCAACCGTCGAGGAGCTGGTACGTCTGGCTTTGAAGCGGTTGTAACGATATTCGGATAGGGGGACTACGAATTTTTCTTTTTTGATGTGCTTTTGGTGCGATTTTGTTTAGTTTGTAAGCCAATTTATTCTATCTTTGCGCCATTGTTTTACAGCCTAACCAAAAAACATGGAATCTATACCAATCGGCTTAGTATTTTTACTATTCGGTTTTTTCGCCCTTGTCGTCTTTTTTGTTCTTTTACTGGTCTTCCGTCGGCAGCGTAAAGTGCGCAGGTTGATCGACCCCAGAAGAGATCATGACCGACACAAAGGATAGCATCACGCTATCCTTTTTTGTTTTACACATGCGAAAAGGGATATTTTTTGCGTTTAATAGCCGGAAATCGGATAGTTTTTTCTAAATTTGCACGATTATATACCAATGGACAAACTGCTCACATCTATCTTAGTGCTGTCGGTGCTGTTGTGCGGATGCTCCGAAAAGGAGGATACGCTCACGCAGCAACGCGATAAACTCGTTTCGTACCTCACCACGACCCATGCCCCGAAACTCGTCGAGCAATCGCAAGTTGGGGCGGATGAACAGCTGCCCTACTATACGGCTCTGGGCAACACGGTCTATCGTTATGTGGTGGGAGCCTATGATCCCGACCGGCCCAATCGGGCGGAGGTGACCGCTTCGTCGAAGGTGACGATCACCTTTCGCGCCTATCTGTTCAATTTCGCGAACATCACCGACGATACCTTCCCGTTCTTTTCGAACGACCCGCTGCTGAAGCAGGCATACATAAATTCGGGGCTTGATCCCGAATTCTGGAAATTCGAGCCGATGACCGTCGATATGCGCGGCGGCGACATACTAAAGGGGCTTCGTTTGGCGTTACTCGGATGTCGCGCCGGCGACGAAGTAGAGTCGTATATGACCTATAATATGGCCTACGACGATCGCTTCTTTGGTATCTTGCCTCGGCAAAGTGCTGTCGCATGGTTTTTTACGATTGATAAAGTAGAGTAAAATTTGAATGATAAATATGAAATTTCTTACCCGTTTTTTCTGCCTCGCGGCCGCCGGCCTTTTGCTGTCGGTATCGTGTGCCAAGGAGGAATCCGAGTCGTATGATAAGTACGAAGACCAGTCGCTGAAGGCGTGGATCACCCAAAACCGCAAGGATCTGTTGAAAAACTACCAGTCCGACGGCGGCTATTACGTCGATATCACCCCGACCGATCAGAGCGATGCTCCGGCGGTGAACGATACGGTTTGCTGGGTGCGGTTTGACTTCTCGGGTCGCGACTTGAGCGGCAATCTGGTGCTTACGCGCCGCGCTGCCGAGGCAAAATTAGCCGGAACGTATACCAAATATACCCATTATACGCCCTTCTACCGCTTCTGCGGCGAGGAGAACACCTCGCTCTTGGAGGGTACTTACCTCTCGATGCGCAATACGCTGACCCTCGGCGAGGAGTATGCCGCCGCGAAGGGGATTGCCAAGGACTATGCGCTGCGTATCGGCGATCAGATCGTGCTGTACATGCCTTCGCGCGTGGTCGGCTCGGCCGGAGTTGAGGGCGATGCTGGTTATGAGGGACAATATACGCTCGACTCGAAGCGTCCGTTTATCGTGACCATGAAGATGCTCGACCGCGTGAAGAATCCGCTGGAGGCCGAGGGAACGGATGTCGATGCGTTCTGTGAGTTCGGACAAAACGGCGGGCTGAAGATCTTCAGCAAGAAGGATGAGTCGAAGACAAGTAGCTCGACGACGCTTCCGTCCGACATCAAAGACCCGAACCACCCCTACAACGTGAAAGAGCGTTGGGTGAGTGCCTGCGATACCGTGCCGCAGCTCTATGTGAACTACCGTTTCGATCCCAAGGAGATCCTCTCTTATCCCGAGCCGTACAACGTCGGATATGAGCCTTACAATAATCTGGCAGAGATGGAGAAGCAGATCTCCGAAGCACTCGTCAAACGATTCCATACCGATGCGGAGGTGGAGTACAAAAACGGAAAAGAGCTTGATGCCGACTCGGTGAAGTTGGATGGCACGGCAAAAATCTGGTATATCGGCCGCCTGCTCGACGGATTCATCTTCGATACGAATATCGACGAGGTGAAGAAGATCATCTACGGCGAAGTTGTCTCGGCTGGTTCGGCATTGTCTTATAAGCCCGAAGACGGCGAACTGATCAATGCCTTCTACTACACGATTCCCAACATGAAGTTCGGACAGTGGGGCGCACTGATCACTACTTCGACCAATGCTTACGGCTCCACGGGACAGGTGGGCAAGACCTCGTCGTCCTCCTCCTCGACCTCGAATGGCTACTCGTCGAGTTATTACGACTACATGAACTACATGAACTACGCCAATAGCTATTATGGTTCGAGCGGCTACTACGGCGGCTACTACAATAATTATTATAATGGTTACTACGGCGGCTACTATAATAATTACGGTTCGTCCTCCGATAGCGGCGATACGACTACCACCACCACTTTGGTCTATACCGAGATTGCGCCCTTCACACCGCTGATCTTCGAGTTTTATATCGAGCCGGCCACAGCCGAATAACAGCCAAGTTCCGCAGATTTTCTGCGGAACTTTCTGTTTCCATTCCGTTGTTGGATGAAATCTGCATATTTAACCGGAAATATTTGGTTTGTTCATAAAAATGTATTAATTTAGTTGTGCAGAATTATCAACCAAAACATCAACGGATATGATTATCACATTTAACGAGTTGCGCCGTATCAAGGACAAGCTGCCCAGCGGTAGCTCGCAACGCATTGCAGATGAATTAGGAATCGATGTAGACACAGTCCGCAATTACTTCGGCGGCAAACACGAGGCGAAAGAGTGCGTGGGCGTTCATTTCGAACCGGGACCTGACGGCGGGGTAGTTACTCTGGATGACACGGCGATTCTCGATGTGGCAATGCGCATTTTGAGCGAGCGTTAAGATCCTTGCGGGGAGTACGCTGCTTGAGTTATTAACCTACAAATTAATCGGCTTTGCGCCGGTTCGGCAGATCTGCACTTGGTGCGGATCTGCTTTTTTGTCGTTGCACGGGATCAGGCCCTGATTCTCGGAACAAGCGGTAATCTTTGTTGGTATCTTCATTTGGGATTAATTTCTTGGTGAGTTGTTTTCGGCTTGCGCAGCAAGTCGGCAGGCCGCAGCTCCGCCACGCGGAGGCCTGCTCTTCGCTGCGCTTCGAGCTGTCCCCGCGAGCTGCGGTCTGAGAACAAAAACAATTCACCCTTAAAAAAATCGCCAACAAGAATTCCCGTTTGATCCCCATTTTCTGCCAAAATAACACGCTCGGAGTGTCGTTGAAGAGTATGATCTGCCAATCTGCTGACATTTTGTCAGAGAAATCCGTTTGGTACAACCTTTGTTCAAAAACACGACGTAACCGACGGTGGAACTCCCGATAGAGCCGACACCGACGGTTGTAAACGAATATTAAACAATAAAACATTCATACGATTATGGCAAAGATTATTGGTATTGACTTAGGTACTACGAATTCCTGCGTAGCAGTGATGGAGGGCAGTGAGCCCGTAGTTATTCCCAACTCGGAGGGGCATCGCACGACTCCTTCGGTGGTAGCATTTACGGCCGAGGGCGAACGCAAGGTGGGTGATCCCGCAAAGCGTCAGGCGATCACCAACCCCAAACGCACGGTCTTCTCGATCAAACGTTTCATGGGTGAAACCTACGATCAGGTGTCGAGCGACATTACGCGTTCTCCCTATACGATCGTCAAGGGTGACAACAACACGCCGCGTGTCGACATCGACGGACGTCAATATACGCCGCAGGAGATCTCGGCGATCATTCTCCAGAAGATGAAGAAGACGGCCGAGGACTATCTCGGTCAGGAGGTTTCCGAGGCGGTGATTACCGTGCCGGCATACTTCTCCGACTCGCAGCGTCAGGCTACGAAGGAGGCAGGCGAAATTGCCGGTCTGAAGGTGCGCCGTATCATCAACGAGCCGACGGCAGCTGCGCTGGCCTATGGCATGGACAAGAAGAATCAGGATATGAAGATCGCGGTCTACGACTTGGGCGGCGGTACGTTCGATATCTCGATCTTGGAGTTGGGCGACGGTGTCTTCGAGGTGAAGTCGACCAATGGCGATACGCACCTTGGTGGTGATGATTTCGACCACGTGCTGATCGACTACATGGCCGAGGCATTCAAGGCCGAGCACCAGATTGACCTGCGTCAGGACCCGATGGCCTTGCAGCGTCTGAAAGAGGCTGCCGAGAAGGCGAAAGTCGAGTTGTCCTCGTCGGCTTCCACGGAGATCAACCTGCCTTATATCATGCCCGTCAACGGCATTCCGCAACACTTGGTGATGACGCTCACGCGTGCTAAATTCGAGCAGCTGTGCGACCACCTGATCCGCAAGACAATCGAGCCTTGCAAACTGGCTCTGCGCGATGCCGGTCTCGACGCATCGCAGATCAACGAGGTAATCCTCGTGGGTGGTTCGACCCGTATTCCCGCGATCCAGAAGATCGTCGAGGAGTTCTTTGGCAGAACCCCGAACCGGAGCGTGAACCCCGATGAGGTGGTTGCTGTGGGTGCTGCCATTCAGGGCGGTGTGCTGACCGGTGAGGTCAAGGACGTGCTGCTGCTGGACGTGACGCCGCTGTCGCTGGGTATTGAGACGCTGGGTGGTGTGATGACCAAACTCATCGACGCCAACACGACGATCCCGACCCGCAAGAGCGAGACCTTCTCCACGGCGGCCGACAACCAGCCTTCGGTGGAGATCAACATCTGCCAAGGTGAGCGTCCGCTGGCGCGCGACAACAAGTCGATCGGTCGTTTCCACCTCGACGGAATTCCGGCTGCACCGCGTGGTGTGCCGCAGATCGAGGTTACCTTCGATATCGACGCCAATGGTATTCTGAACGTTTCGGCCAAGGATAAGGGCACGGGCAAGGAGCAGAAGATCCGCATCGAAGCATCGTCGGGTCTGACCGAGCAGGAGATCCAGCGCATGCGCGACGAGGCGAAGGCCAATGAGGCGAAAGATAAGGAGGAGAAGGAGCGCATCGACAAGATCAATGCCGCCGATTCGAATATCTTTGCCACCGAGAAACAGCTCAAGGAGTATGGCGAAAAACTTCCGGCCGATAAGAAATCGACGATCGAAGGGGCTTTGGCTAAACTCAAGGAGGCACACAAGAATGCCGATGTAGCTGCTATCGATACGGCTCTTGCCGAGCTGAATGCCGCATGGCAGGCCGCTTCGCAGGATATCTACGCCCAGCAGCAGGCTGCACAAGGTGCTGCCGGTGCGCAGGGTGGCGAACAACAACAACAGCAGCAGGCTAACAGCGGAGCGCAGAACAACGGTGCGTCGCAGCCCGAGGACGTTGAGTTCGAAGAGGTGAAATAGAGGATTCAATCCGCGTCGATCGCGGTTTGAAAATGCGAGCGCAGACAGGGAAACCTGCCTGCGCTTTTTTTGTGCGGTAAAATGATCTCCGTTGGCGAAAGGACGGATCGAGCAGGAGTCCTTGTTGGGGGATTTTTTTTTAAGGTAGCCTGTCGGGTTAGTTGGGGCGCTCCGCCCGCCACATACCCCAGAGGATGAGTGCCGCGCCTGCCAATGCGGCTGGCGTGATCCGCTCGCCGATGCAGAGTGCAGCTGTGACGATCGTCACCAACGGATTGAGGTAGATGTAGTTGGTGACGCGAACAGCACCCAATCGGTGCATGGCGGCATTCCAGAACAGGTAGCAGAGCAACGAGGCGACCAGCCCCAGAAAGAGCAGGTTACCCCACACGACGGGGCGCGCGAGCACCTCCCAGTCGACCGAGAACGGTTCGAAGAGGAAGTAGGGTGCAATCGTCAATAGCCCGTAGGCGAAGACCTTGCGCGTGATGAATAACGACGAATAGCGGCCGTTGATTCGTTTGATCAGGAGCGAATAGATCATCCAGAGCAACGCCGCGGCAAGGGCCAACAGGTCGCCCTTGGGCGAGAGATGCAGCACAAATCGGCCGTTGAGAACGACCAGCACCATGCCTGCAAATGCGATCGCCGAGCCGAGAATCTGCCGGCGCGACATGCGCTCATTGCGATACAACAGACTGATTACTATGGCTGTCCAGACAGGTGCTGTGCAGACCAACAACGACACGTTCGAGGCTGGAGCAAACTCCAAGGCGATGTTCTCGGTGAGGAAGTAGAGCGAGCCGCCGCTCACGCCGGCTGCCGCTAACAGCAACTCGTCGGTGAGCGTGTCGGCCCACCGTTGCTTGCGCAGGAAGAGCAACATGCAGAGATAGGCCAGCGCGAAGCGCAGGACGAAAATTTCGGCCGGGGAGAGCGAATTGGCGATCAGAACTTTGGTCGAAACGAACGTTGCGCCCCAGACAATTACCGAAAAGAGCGCGGCAAAATGGTACTTGTAAGCTGTATATTTTATCATACGGCTTCAAAATTACACTTTTTTTGAGTTCTGGGGTCAATTCTTGATTGGGAATCCTCAATTTTTAATTCTTTTTTCCTATCTTTGCGTGCTATTGTGCCTAACGACAATAAAAAACAACAAATAATAACAAATTTTCTACACACAAATGCAAAGTAAAGGCTTTATTAAACTCATCGCGGTGCTGTTGGCACTTGCATGTGTTTACCAGCTCTCGTTTACGTTCAAAACGCGTAGCGTAGAGAAAAAGGCGGCCGCGTATGCCGCGCAGTTCCCCGTCGAACAACAGTCCGAGGAGGAGCAGCATTACCTCGATTCGGTGCAAAACCTCACGGTCTACAACCTCGGGTTCACCAAATTCACCTACAAAGTCTGCAAGGAGAAGGAGCTGAACCTCGGTCTGGATCTCAAGGGCGGTATGAACGTAATGCTCGAAGTGCAGGTTGAGGATGTTGTCAAGGCTTTGGCCGGTGACAGCCAGAACGATCCGGCTTTTGTCGAGGCGATTGCCGAGGCAAACGAAGCGATCAAAAACGGTACGTCGAAGGACTATATCGACGACTTTGTCAAGGCTTACGAGCGCTTGTCGAGCGGTCGTCCGATCGCCCAGATCTTCGTTAGCCCCGATCGCAAGGACATCACGCTCGAAAGCTCGAATGCCGATGTCGAGAAAATTCTGAAGAAAGAGACCGAGGCTGCGATCGCCGCATCGTTCAATGTGTTGCGCAGCCGTATCGACCACTTCGGCGTTACTCAGCCCAACATCATGCGTCTGCCCAATTCGCACCGTATTCTGGTCGAGTTGCCGGGTGTCAAAGAGCCGCAGCGTGTGCGCGACCTGTTGCAGGGTACGGCTTCGCTCGAATTCTGGACTACTTATAACGCGCAGGAGGTACTGCCTGCCATGGTTTCGGCCGACAAGTTCATCAAAACCGAGCGCAATGCACAGCCCGCAGCAGCTGAAACGACTGCCGAGCAGCCTGTTGTTGCCGAAACGATGCCTGCTGCCTCGACTGAAGCCGCAGGTCTGATTGCCGAAGTCGGTGCTGCCGATTCGACGGCAACGGTCGAAAATGAGGCTCTTGCTGGTCGCTACAATGCCGATCAGAATCCGCTTTTCGCGCTGCTTGACCCCACTTATGCCGGAGGTGCTGCCGTAGGTGCTGCCTACAAAGCCGACATGGCTACGATCAATGCTTATCTGGCACAGCCCGCCGTGCGCGAGTTGTTCCCGTCGGATATCGCCTTCAAGTGGGGCGTGAAGGGCGACGATAAGATCGACGGCCGCTACTACTTATATGCTATCAAAATCTCAACGCCCGACGGCAAAGCACCGCTCGACGGTTCGGTTGTCACCGAGGCTACCGAACAATACGCGCAGCGTGGTGCTACGGCTGAGGTTTCGATGGCCATGAATGCCGAGGGTACAACCGAATGGGCGCGCCTGACGGGTGAGAACATCGGCAAGTGTGTTGCAATCGTGCTCGACGGTTATGTTTACTCCGCGCCGGTTGTCCGCACCAAGATCGACAAAGGTACTTCGTCGATTTCGGGTGATTTCACCATTCAGGAGGCAAAAGACCTTGCCAATGTCTTGAACTCGGGTAAAGTTCCTGCTCCGGCCAAGATCATTCAGGATACGGTCGTAGGTCCTTCGCTGGGTCAAGAGTCGATCAATGCGGGTATGCTTTCGTTCGTGATCGCCTTTATCCTCGTACTGCTCTATATGGGTCTGTTCTACAAGACGGCGGGCTGGATGGCCGATGTCGCGTTGCTGACCAACGTATTCCTGCTGATGGGTGTGCTGGTGTCGTTCGGTGCTGTGCTGACCCTGCCGGGTATCGCCGGTATCGTGCTGACGATGGGTATGGCCGTGGACGCCAACGTCATCATCTACGAACGTATCAAGGAGGAACTTCGCGGTGGGAAGGGTCTGTCGCTGGCTATCAAGGACGGTTTCTCGAAGGCTTATTCGGCAATTATCGACGGTAACTTGACGACGATCATCACCGGTATCGTGCTGTTCATCTTCGGTAACGGCCCGGTACAGGGTTTTGCTACGACGTTGATCATCGGTATCGTCACTTCGTTCTTCTGTGCAATCTTCATCACGCGTCTGCTGATCGAGTGGATCGTGGCACGTTGGGGCAGCCTCTCTTTCTCGCGCAAGTGGTCGGAGAACTTCCTCAATAATACGCATGTCGACTTCATCGCTATCCGCAAGATCGCCTATGTAATCGCCGTGGCTGTGATCGTGGTTTCGGGTATTTCGCTCGTTACGCGTTCGCTGAATCTCGGTGCTGAGTTCACCGGCGGACGTGCTTATGTCGTTCGTTTCGACAAACCCGTATCGGCCGAGGCTGTCCGTCAGAACCTGACGCAGACCTTCTCGCAGTTTGCCGATGCCGATGCTTCGGCTATCAGCTTCGAGGTGAAGCAATACGGTAATGAGAACCAGATGCGTATCGTGACGCAGTATCGTTACGACGACACTTCCGACGAGGCTACCTCGGAGGTTGAGAAGATCGTTTACGACGCTTTGAAACCGCTCTACTCCTACGATATTTCGCTGGATAACTTCCGCAATACGCAGGTCGATGCCAACGGTATCATCACCGCCGACAAGATCGGCCCTTCGATTGCCAAGGATATGACTTGGAACGCCATCTATTCGGTGATCTTCTCGCTTATCGCTATCGGTCTGTACATCACCTTCCGTTTCAAGCGTTGGCAGTGGGCTACGGGTGCTACGGCGGCTCTGGCTTTCAACGCCTTGTTTGTGATCGGTCTGTTCTCGCTGCTCTATGGCTTTGTCCCCTTCAACTTGGAGGTCAACCAAGCCTTCATCGCTGCGATCCTGACCATTATCGGTTATGCGATCAACGACACGGTGGTGGTCTTCGACCGTATTCGTGAGTATCTGGGTCTCTATCCGAAGCGCAACCTCAAGGAGAATGTCAACAACGCAATCAACTCGACGCTGTCGCGAACGATCAACACTTCGGGTACGACGCTTGTCACCCTGCTTGCAATCTTCTTCTTCGGTGGCGAAACAATCCGCGGATTCATTTTTGCGCTGATTATCGGTGTTGTTGTCGGTACGGCGGCTACGATTTTCATCGCTACGCCGATCGCTTACGACCTGATGACCAAACGTGCTAAGATCGACCAAGAATAAATAGGGTATACCTATATATAATAAAAAGGACTGTACCTGCGTGTGCAGTCCTTTTTATTTTTTAACTTTGCATAGTCTTTATTTATCTATTATGGAGAATTTTCTCAAAAAATTGCGTCGGTATATCTCGCCCGTATTTTTGGCGTTGCTGATAGCCTCGTTTGTCCTCTGGTATATCGCCAAGTTGAATTATACCTATACGACCGATCAGGTTGTGAAGATTGATGTCGATGGACAGCAGTTCGAGGTGACCTGTGTGGTCGAGGGTGTGGGTACAAACCTCTTCGGTTACCGGGTCTATGCCCGCAAGACGTTGCGCATCCCGCTGACCGACCTGCGTTACCGCCGTTCGCGCGAAGAGGGCCATGAGGGGCGGCTGGTGATCGACCCGCAGTCGCTGCAAAATGCCATATCTGTGAAGTTCAGCGATATCAAAGTGATCTCAATCCAGTCTGTACCTGAAATCGAGATGCCGCAATGAAACTCAAAGTAGGAATCACGGGAGGAATCGGAAGCGGAAAATCGACGGTCTGCCGCCTTTTTGCGCAACGAGGTATTGCGGTCTACGATTCCGATGCCGAGGCCAAGCTGCTGATGACAACCGAGCCTTTGCGTGCGCAGATTGCGGCTCGCTTTGGCGCGGAAGCCTATGCCGGCGATCAGCTCAATCGTCCGTATCTGGCGCAGCGGGTCTTCTCCGATCCGGCCGCTTTGCAGGCACTCAACGCCTTGGTGCATCCGGTCGTAATGGCCGATTTCAGCGCGTGGGCCGAGCAGCAGACGAGCGATTATGTGATCCTCGAAAGTGCGATTTTGTTCGATGCCGGACTTGAGAGCTCGGTCGATGTGACCCTTGCCGTCCTCGCTCCGCTGTCACTACGTCTCGAACGCACCTGCCGCCGCGACGGAAGCGACGAGGAGCAGGTGCGCCGACGCATGGCGGCACAGTTGGACGACGATATGCTCTGTGCCCGTGCGGATTATAGCCTTGTAAATATCCTCGAAGCCGATCTCGAACCGGCTGTCAAGGAACTTGATTACCGTTTTCGCCATGAATACACTACCCGCTAATCTCGATTTTCGCCGGCCGCAGGTCATGGCGATCGTCAATGTCACCCCCGATTCGTTTTATGCCGGAAGCCGCACGGCCGAACGGAGTGCAATCGAAACACGTGTGCGCGAGGTTGTGGCACAAGGTGCGTCGCTCATCGACGTCGGCGGTTACTCGTCGCGTCCGGGGGCCGATCCGGTTCCCGTGGCCGAGGAGCTGCGGCGCGTGGCTCTGGGGGTCGAGGTCGCTCGGCAGCTTGCGCCCGATCGGGCGGTTTCGATTGATACCTTCCGTGCCGAGGTCGCCGAGGCGATCCTTACGCGCTTCGGCGAGGTCGTCATTAACGACATCTCGGCCGGAGAACTTGACCCGGCGATGTTCGCCGTCGCTGCACGCTACGATGTCCCCTATATCGCCATGCACATGCAGGGCGATCCGCAGACCATGCAGTCGCTGACCTCCTACAAACGCGAGATCACGACCGAAGTGGTCGACTATTTTCACCGGCGCATTGCGGCGATGCTTACTGCCGGCATCCGCCCCGAACGCATCGTGCTCGATCCGGGCTTTGGCTTCGCCAAGACCCTCGAACAGAACTACGAATTGCTGGCCGGATTGCACGAACTCTGCGCTCTGGGCTACCCCGTGTTGGCCGGATTGTCGCGTAAGTCGATGATCTATAAGTTGCTCGATACGACACCTGCCGAATCGCTCGCCGGGACAATCGCCCTCGGCTGGGAGTCTTTGCGGCAGGGAGCGACGATCCTTCGCGTGCACGACGTGCGCGAGGCGGTCGATACGGTGCGGATTTTCAACCTTTACAATCAGAACCTAAAATAGTTACGATGATACGGATCACGGATATTCACAAGAGCTTCGGAACGCTTGAGGTGCTCCGCGGTGTTTCGCTCGATGTTGCGCAAGGCGAGGTAATCTCGATTGTCGGGGCGAGCGGAGCTGGTAAAACGACGCTTCTGCAAATCGTTGGCACGTTGTCGCGTCCGGATAGCGGGCGGATCGAAATCGACGGACAACCGGTTTTCGAGCTGGGTGATAAGCAGTTGTCGAAATTCCGTAACGAACGGATCGGCTTTGTTTTTCAGTTTCACCACCTGCTGCCCGAATTCACGGCCTTCGAAAACGTCTGCATTCCCGGACTGATCGGCCGTCGTCCGCGTGCCGAGGTCGAGCAGCGTGCACTGGAACTGCTTGAATTGGTTGGACTTACCTCGCGCCGCGACCATAAGCCCGGCCAGCTCTCCGGCGGTGAGCAGCAGCGTGTGGCCATTGCCCGTGCGCTGATTAACTCCCCGGCCGTGCTGCTTGCCGACGAACCTTCGGGCAACCTCGATTCGCACAACCGCGACGAGATTCATCGCCTGTTCTTCGAGCTGCGCGAGAAATTAGGACAGACGATCGTCATCGTGACCCACGATGAGGGGCTGGCGGCTATGGCCGACCGCAAGATCACCATGTCTGACGGGCAGATCGTAAACGGGTAGCGCAATGAAGAAGTTCGTGTTGTTAGCGGCCGTCGCTGCGCTCATGGCCTATGGAATCTATGACATTGTCCGCACGGTCAAGAGTGCCTACACTACGGGCTATTCCCGCACCTATTCCCACGCTGTGGGGCTGACGATGTGCCCTCGATTCGATTCGCTGCGGCTGACCGGAAAGGGCATCCGAATTGGTGTTCTCGATGCCGGTTTCGGCGGATTCCGTACCTCCCGTTGGACGCGCGGGTTGTGCGTGGGCGGCTACCGTGATTTCACGGGCGGCGACCCCGAGGCGTTTTTTCGGGACGAAGAAGACCACGGAACCGAGGTCTGTACCAATATCGGCGGTTTCGCAGGCGATACGCTGCGCGGACTGGCCTGCGGTGCAACCTACTACTTGGCCAAGACCGAGCGAGCCGATACGGAGCTTCGTTCCGAAGAGACACAACTGATCCGGGGAATCGAGTGGTTGCTTACGCAGGAGGTCGACATCATCAGCTCGTCGTTGGCCTATACGGGCTTCGACGATTTCTCGGGTTATACTCCCCGGATGCTCGACGGCCGGAGTTCGGCTCTATCGGGCTATATCGACAGCCTGCTGCGGGCCAATCCGTCGCTGGTCTTTGTCCAGAGTGTCGGGAACGAGGGGGATGAGGCGTGGAGGTACATCTCCTTTCCGGCCGATGTGCAGGGGGTGATCAGCGTGGGTGAGTCGGATTTCGATGGCACGAAGCGTGCCCGATCCAGCGGCGTGGGGTACGACGGAGTTGACTACCTCAAACCCGATTTTGCACTTCCAGCCTCGCCCAAAGGCTCTTCCTTCACGACGCCCGTTATCACCGGACTGTGCGCCTGCCTGCTCGAATACCGCCCCGTGGTGCGCGATTCGCTGATGCGGTTGTTGCACGCCGCCGGCAGCAATGCCGCAGCCCCAGACCGTGAGATCGGCTATGGCGTTCCCCGAACCGCTACGTATTTGGAATTATTGGATCAAGCCGATGAACGATGAACTAAAAGAGCTTCTGGAGCGGCTTTACGACCGTTATAACCGTCCCGAATTCATTCCCGACGACCCGATTTCCGTGCCGCATCGCTACGCCGATCGAGCCGACCGTGAGATCGCCGGATTCTTCTCTGCGACAATCGCTTGGGGCAACCGCAAGGCGATCGTTGCCAACGGTCACCGGCTGATGCGTTATTTCGACGATGCTCCGGCCGACTTCGTGCGCCATGCTTCGGAGAGCGACCTGAAGGGGGTTGCAACCTATGTCCACCGCACATTCAACGGTGGTGATCTGCGCGATTTCATCCTTGCCCTGCGGCGGATTGATGCCCGATTTGGTGGCATCGGAGCTTTTTTCGAGAGCCGTTATGCGGCGACGAACTCCATTCCCGCGGTGCTGGCTGAGTTCCGCCACGAATTCTTTGCTTGCGACCATGCGCCGCGTTGCGAGAAACACCTCTCTTCTATCGCCAAAGGTGCGGCCTGCAAACGACTTTGCATGTACCTGCGCTGGATGGTGCGGCGTGACGATCGAGGGGTCGATTTCGGTGACTGGCAGCGTATTCCGATGTCGGCTCTGTACCTGCCGCTCGATGTTCATTCGGGTGATATGGCGCGCGCGCTGGGGCTGCTGACGCGTCGGCAGAACGACTGGCGTGCGGTCGAAGAGACGACGACTGCCTTGCGCAGCTTCGATCCGGCCGACCCCGTGCGTTACGATTTTTCGTTGTTCGGTGCTGGCATCGACGGATATCTGAAATAATTCTCCGATATGTTTCGTTTCAAAGAGTTTACTATCCGGCAGGAGCGTTGCCCGATGAAGGTCGGGACGGACGGCGTGCTGCTGGGTGCTTGGGCCGATCTGCCCGAAACGGCCTGCCGCTTGCTCGACATCGGTACGGGTACGGGGCTGATCGCCTTGATGTTGGCGCAGCGTGCCCCGCAGGCCGAAGTCTGGGGCGTAGACATCGACGACGTGGCGCAGGCGCGTGAGAATGGTGCGGCATCGCTGTGGGGCGATCGGGTGCGGTTTGCGCAAATTCCGGTGCAGGAATTCTCGGACGGAGTCTTCGATCGCATCGTCTCGAATCCGCCCTTTTTTGTCGATTCACTGACCTGCCCCGACGCGGGTCGAACCACGGCACGACACGCTGTAACACTTTCCTATTCCGATTTGTGCGATGCTGTGCTGCGGCTGCTCGCACCTTGTGGCCGCTTTTCGCTGATCCTTCCCACGCCCGAAGCCGAACACTTCCTTGCCCAGAGCCGCGGGAGGCTCTACCTGACCCGCCGTACCGATGTCCGCACCACGCCGCGGCGTGCTCCCAAGCGTCTCTTGCTGGAGTTTGCGGCCGAACCGGCCGGGGATCTTCGATCCTCCGAATTGGTGATCGGCACGGGCGAACACGAACAATATACCGCCGAATATCGTGCCTTGACGCGTGATTTTTACCTGAAATTTTGATCTCCCGCGAAAATACGCTACATTTGTAGACAGCTATTAAAAAATTTATAGTCTATGAAACTCAAACTTTTGACATTCGTTCTTTTGCTTTGCGGCACGTCGGCCGCGGCTCAAAATCCATATTTAGCTACTCTGGGAGCATCGGACGGTGCTTCCGGCATCGCAGTCGAGCAGCCTCGTTCGGTGCTTGCCGTCGATGTGACAGCCGAGCGTGATGTGACGCTGTGTGGCCCTTATGCGCGTTATGCACAGAAATTTCTGGGTGTCCGCGCGCCGCTGACCGACAAGACTACTTGGAGCATCGTTTCGGCTTCGATCGCCTTGCTGGGTGACGATGCGTTTCAGGCGACTGCTCCGGCCGAGGAGTCCAGCCGCGTGGTGTTGCATGCTATTTCCGATTCGGAATTCGCTCGTTTGCAGGCCGATAAGGTCGATATGACGACTCCGGCTCTGGAGGACGCCGCGCGCAATGCCGCTACGCAGATTTTTGCCCTGCGCCGTCATCGGATCGAACTTGTCACGGGTGAAGCCGGCGAAAACGTCTTTGGCGAGGGGCTGAAAGCTGCCTTGGCCGAGATCGACCGATTGGAGCAGAGCTATTTGGAACTCTTCCTTGGTAAACGTGTGCTGACCACCGAGACACGTCGCTATGTGGTTAATCCCCAGTCGGATAAGAAACAATATATCGTCTGCCGTTTCAATCCGGCGGCCGGACTGCTGCCCGAAAGCGATCTTTCGGGAGATATGGTGCTGTTGCAAATTACGCCCTCGGGAGCTACCTCGGTCGAGATCGAAGCCGGGCCTAAGGAGTCGTCGTTCGTGAAGTGCCGCGTGGCCGATCCTTCGACCTGTACGGTGATCGCCGGTGGGGTAGAGTATGGCCGTGCCGTGTTGCCGCTCTTCGAGTTCGGTCGGACGATTCACGTCGCTGCTCCGCGTCGTAAATAACGATTACTATGGATTATACTGCCCGCATGGTGGTGCTGCTCGGCGAGATGCGCCGGGAGCGCAACGGTGCTGTTGCCGATGCGATGCGTTTCTATGGAGCACCCTATGGTTTGAACTACGGCGTGAGCCTGCCGACACTGCGTCGGTTGGCACGCGCGGAGCAGACCAACAACGGCTTGGCGCGCTACCTCTATCTTCAGGATGTGCGCGAATTGCGCTTGGCGGCGTTGCATATCGCCGATCCGGCGGAGTTTACCGAGGCTGACGCCGATTTCTGGGCGGTCGGAATCGTCAATTCGGAAGTTGCCGAGGAGGCCGCCTTTGCCTTTTTGAGCCGCATCCCGCTCTTCCAGACGCTCTTTCATCGGTGGATTTCGGCCGAGAATCCCTTGCTGCAACATGCTGCGCTCATGGCCGCAGCGCGCTTTGCTACGCCTGACGCGGCGTGGATTGTGTCGACCTGTGAGGCCGTGCAAGGTGCTGCGCTACGCAAAGAGCCCGAATTTTCGGGGCATCTGGTTGCGCAGGGGGCTGTGGCTTTCTTGTCTTATCTCTGTGCCTACTGCTCCGACCTCTGTTCGCAGGTGCAATCTGCCGCGGCCGCATTGCCCGACTCTGCGGCGGCAACTTACCTGCGCGAAGAGTTGAGCTGGCGGCTCGAGGGATTGCAATAGCCCGTCCTCAAATTACACCGTCTCTTGTTCGCGAGCCTCTAACTGATTGAGGATCTGCTTTAGTTGCGCGAAGTCCGTGCGGCCGCTTTGCCGGTGCAGCATCTCGCCGCGGCGGAAAAACAGCAACGTGGGAACCGTCGCGATTTTGTAACGGCGGATCACCTCGCGCATATTGGGATCGTCGATGTCGATTTTGTAGACGTCGATGCGTCCGCGCATGGCATCGCGAAACTGGTCGATCGCCGGCAGCATCGCCTGACAAGGCGCGCACCACGTGGCAAAAAAGTCGAAGAGCGTCAACGAATCGCCCCAGATGATTTTTTCAAAGTCTTTCATGATTTTTTACGAATTTACCTCGACCCAGCTCAACCCTGCGTAGGCTTTGTCGGTCAACTCTTTTTCGATGTAGGCGATCGTGCGCCGCAGCCCCTCGGTCAGCGGTGTCGTGGGTGTCCAGCCCAGTTCGCGCTCGGCTGCCGAAATCTCGGGCATGCGGCGGCGGATGTCGTCGATGCGTGCTTCGGTGTGGACGATCTGCGATTTGCTACCGGTAAGCTCGATGATCTTTTCGGCCAGTTTTCGGATCGAAACTTCGTGGTTGCTGCCCAGATTGAGCGTGCGGGTCGATTCGGTCGTCTCGGCCTCCATGAGCCGCACCAACCCGTCGACGATGTCGTCGACCCAGCAGAAGGTGCGCATCTGCTCGCCGCTGCCGTTGATCGGGATGTCGCGGTTTTGCAACGCCGCCAAGATCATCTTAATCACCACACGCTGATCCATCAGCTCCGCGCCGCTGCCGTAGGTGTTGCAGATGCGCGCCACACGGCAGTCGACGCCGTATTCGCTTTGGTAGGCGCGGTGGAGCATCTCGGCGGCGCGCTTGCCCTCGTAGAGCATCCGGTGGGTGGTGCACCCGTTGGACTCCTCGAGCGACGTATCGCGCAGGTTGATGCCGTAAACTTCTCCTGAGGAGGCGTAAACCACCCGTGCGCGTTCGGCCTTGGCGGTCTCCAGCGCATGGACGCTGCCGACCATGCAGGCTTTCAGCGTCTCGACGGGCAACGCTTTGTTGTAACGCACCATCGACGGCGCGGCGAGGTTGTAGATCTGCTCGCAGCGGATGCTGAACGGTAGGGTGATGTTATGGTGTACGTAGCGGAATGCCGGATGCTGCAACTCGCGCAGCAGAGGTGCATTGACCGCATCGCGTATGTCGACGCAGAAGACCTGATTCCCCTCGTTGAGAAGACGCAGACAAAGGTGACTGCCGATGAATCCGACCCCACCCAAAACAACGATTCTTTTTTGCATTTCCCGATCAATTTTTCTTGACCGAGAGCAAAATCTATTCCACAAAGAGGGCTTTGGGGAGTTGATCGATGCTGTTTATCGAGACGACTTCGATTCCCTTCGGCCGCTTGCCGCCCTTGGCGAGGTATCCCGATACGACGATCCGCTTGAATCCCAGCCGTGCGGCCTCGCTGATGCGTTGCTCGGTGCGGGGTGCGGGGCGCACTTCGCCCGAAAGTCCGATCTCTCCGGCGCAGCAGACCCCTTCGGCGACCGGCCGGTCGTAGTACGACGAGATAACCGCCGCCACCACCGCCAGATCCAGCCCCGGATCGGCAACCTTGAATCCTCCGGCGAAGTTCAGGAAAACGTCCTTCTGGAACATCTTCATGCCCACGCGTTTTTCGAGTACGGCCAGTAGCATGTTCATGCGTTTGGTGTCGTAGCCGGTGGTCGACCGCTGGGGCGTTCCATACGCAGCCCCGCTTACCAAGGCTTGTACTTCAATTAGATAGGGGCGCACTCCGTCGGCCGATGAGCCGACAGCGATGCCGCTTAACGGTGTTTCGTAGTGAGTCAGCAGGATTTCCGACGGGTTGTCGACGCCGCGCAATCCGGCATCGAGCATCTCGAAAACCCCGATTTCGAACGTCGCGCCGAATCGGTTTTTTATGCCGCGCAGAATTCGGTAGATGTTGTTGCTGTCGCCTTCGAATTGTAGCACCACATCGACGATGTGTTCCAGAATTTTAGGCCCGGCGATCGTTCCGTCCTTGGTGATGTGGCCGATGATGACGATCGACGTACCGGTCGTCTTGGCATATTTGAGCAACGTGGCGGCGCATTCGCGGATCTGCGAAACGCTGCCTGCCGACGAGTCGATCAGGTCGGTGTATATGGTCTGAATCGAGTCGATGATGACCATATCGGGCTGCTGCTCCGCAATTTGCGCAACGATGTTCTCCAGCAGCGTTTCGGGGTAAATCAGACACTCCTCGTTGCCGATCCCGATACGCATGGCGCGCATCTTGATCTGCTCGGCCGACTCCTCGCCCGACACGTAGAGCGTTTTCAACCCGTTGGCTGCCAGCGCAATCTGCAAGGCCAGTGTCGATTTGCCGATTCCCGGCTCGCCACCTATCAGGATCAGCGACCCGGGAACCATGCCGCCGCCTAACACGCGGTTGACTTCGGAGTTGCCCAAATCAATACGACGGTGTTCGCTGTCGCGTATCTCTCTGACCCGTTGCGGCTTGGCGGCTGGCATCATCCCGACGACCGTGGCCGGAATCGAGCCGCTCTCTTTGGCGATGATCTCCTCGGTGAAGGAGTTCCATTCGCCGCATGAGGGGCATTTCCCCAGCCATTTGGGGGCTTCGAATCCGCAGTTTCTACAAAAAAAAGCCTTTTTTATTTTTGCCATAGCCGTGCGATTAATTTGCTGATGCTGAGGTATATTCTTTGCGTATGACCTGTTTGATCTCCGCGTCGGGATAACGTATTTTGTAGGCTTCGGTTAGGTCAGTGGTGAAGAGGACTTTCCGGTTGCTTTCCGCGTCGGTATAGCTACTTTGGGAGCAGGTGTAATCGGTCACGCCAAAGAGAATCCGCAGGTCGGTTTGCCCGGGCGTCTTCACGAAAACGCCGGTTTGTGTCCCAGCATCTCCTCCCGTGGCGATCTGCACCCGACCTCCGTTGGCGCGGGTGAACTGAAAGGTGTAACTGCCTCCGGTTGCAATCGGAGCTTCGGCGAGCACTTCGTTGGTGATCGTCTGCACGATCGGCGGGGTCTCCTCTTCGGTCGTTACCGCCGTCAGTTGCACTTCGGCTTCGACCTTCGTGATCGGGTAATTGGCCGAGTAGAACACGTCCGATGCGTCGTTGCAGCCCGCTGTCAGCAGCCCTGCCATTGCGATTATGTAGCCTGTGCGTTTCATCTTCATTCGTTTTTTAATCCTATCTCCACCTCGAATCCGTCTCGATGTGATCGGTTGTTTTGCCGATTATTCGCCCTGTCGTTTCAGCCATTCCTGCCGACGCTGGTCGGGCAGCTGCCGCACCTGAAAGTGGTCGAAGCGGGCTTCAAAACCCTCGCCGTCGGGACTTGCTCCCATCATGCCGACCATCACCGGGGTGTTGTCTTGCAGCCAAGCATTGCGCATGAGCGTATATTTAACGTCGTCGAACGAGTAGAATATCTCTACGGCATCGAGTCTTCTGACCGCCTTGATCCATACGTATGGAATCGGCTTGTCCAGCGTGATTACACTCCAGTCGCTGGTCTTGTGGGTGACCACGGTGCTGAGGTTGAATTTTCCGTCGACAAATTCGATTCCGGCCTTTATGTAATTCTCGGCATTGATGCGCACCATCAGTCCGGCTTGGTCGAACCGCGCCTTGTAGTCCGCCGAAATTTTCACCTTGGCTTCGAACTCACCTCCGTATAGGGCATAATAAAACGGGGCATCGTCTACGGTGAAGCCGTAATGCGAGATGCGCCAATAGTCGCTTTGCGGTGTGACGGTCATGGTCAGCGTTTTGTCGGCAATCGTCCAATGCTGTGGCTCGTTGAACCATTGCATCTTCTCAAGCGTTTGAGCACAAGCAATCTGTGCAAGAAATATTGTGGCTAAAATTGAAATTACGGTTTTCATTTACTCTTGTTTTTGATGTGAATACTCCTTGCGGGGTTATTTTATAAAGAATCGGTAGACGTCGTTTCCATTGGCGTAGAGCAGCAACAGCAGGATGAGTATCAACCCGACGTATTGAGCTGCCTCCAGCACCTTGTCGCTCACCTTGCGGCGCGTGATGATCTCCCAGAAGGTGAATATCGCATGGCCGCCGTCGAGTCCCGGAATCGGCAGGATGTTCATCACCGCGAGGATGATCGACAGAAATGCGGTTTTCATCCAGAAATCCTCCCAATCCCAGCTGCCGGGGAAGATGCTGCCGATGGCGATGAATCCGCCTAACTCCTCGTACATCTTGGTCTTGGGCTGTACGATCATCTTCAGCTGATCCCAATAGGACGAAATCACCTTGCCCGTTTTGTGGAATCCGGCCGGAATAGCCTGCCAAAACGTATATTCTTGGGTGCGAGGCTGATAAAGCGCACTGCGCAGGACGATGCCGATGCGTCCCTGTTCGTCGACCGGCAGGACAAGGTTGCGCAGGGTGTCCGCATCGCGTTTCACGGCCAATGCGACCTGCTCCCCGGCATGTGCCTTCAGAAGTTGCTGATATGCCGGAGCTTCCAGCCCCAATTCGTCGTTTATGCCGACGATCTCGTCACCGGGTTGCAGTGCGGCTGCCGAAGCATAGACCACGCTGTCGACGACAAACGGGAAGCGCAACGTGAAAAATCCTTCGTATCCTTTGGCCTGACGCATGGCGATGAGCTGATCCAACGATAGGCGCAGTTCCACCTCTTCGCCATTGCGTTCCACGAGCACGCTTCGTCCCGATTCGGTGATGATCAGATCGTTGACTACCTTATTTAGGTTGTCTACGGGTTCGCCGTCGATCGAGATGAAACGGTCGCCGTCGCGAAATCCGAGCTGATGCCCGGCCTCATTGAAGTTGTATCCCCATTTGGCATCGTTGTTCGAGAAGTAGGTGTCGCCCCACGCGTAGCAGATGCCGCAGTAGACTACGATTGCCAGCACGACGTTCATCACCACGCCGGCGATCATGACCAGAAAACGCTGCCATGCCGGTTTTGCTCTGAATTCATCTTGCTGCACGGGTTGATTCATCTGCTCCTTGTCCAGCGATTCGTCGATCATGCCGGCGATCTTGCAGTAGCCGCCTAACGGCAACCAGCCGAGGCCGTATTCGGTATCTCCGCGCTTGAATTTGAAGAGCGAAAACCACGGATCGAAGAAGATGTAGAATTTATCGACGCGGATATGGAACACGCGAGCCATGAGGAAGTGTCCCAACTCGTGGATGCCGACGAGGATGGTGAAGCAGAGGAAAAATTGTACGATTTTTATGATAATATCCATGATTGAAAGGGGTTACAGGTGAAGAAATTCCGCCGCAATATGCCGCGATTCGTTGTTGATCTTGGCGTAGTCGTCCAAGTCGGGCGATGCGGTAAATGCGACTCGGCCGAGCGTGTGTTCGATCGTGCGCACGATGTCGAGCCAGGTACATTTATGTGCCAGAAAGGCGGCCACAGCCACCTCGTTTGCGCCGTTCATCGCGCAGGCTGCCGTGCCGCCGCGCCGCAGACAGTCGTAGGCGATCTCCAGTGCCGGGTATTTTGCGCGGTCGACCTCGGCGAAGGTCAACGTCGGATGTGCCATGAAATCAAACCGTTCCTGCTGCCGATGTGCCCGATCGGGGTACATCAACGCCAGACTGATCGGCATGCGCATGTCGGGCGAGCCTAATTGGGCTTTGATTGCGCCGTCCTCAAACTCGACCATCGAGTGCACGATCGACTGCGGATGCAGCAATACGGAGATCTTCTCGGCCGGAGTGCCGAAGAGCCAATGGGCTTCGATGACTTCGAACCCCTTGTTAACCAGCGTCGACGAGTCGATCGTGATCTTCGCGCCCATCTGCCATTGCGGATGGCGGAGTGCCTGCTCTACACTTACATCGGCCAGCTCTTCGCGTTTTAGGTCGCGGAAAGCACCGCCGCTGCACGTGATGATGAGCCGGCGGATCGGGGCACGTTCGCCCATAAGGCATTGAAAAATCGCCGAATGCTCCGAGTCGATCGGCAGAATGGGTGCTTTGTATTTGCGTGCCAGCGGCATCACCGTGGCGCCGCCTACCACCAGCGACTCTTTGTTGGCCAGAGCCAGTTTTTTACCGGCGCGAATGGCCGCGACCGTAGGTGCAAGCCCGGCATATCCGACCAATGCGTTGACTACCACCTGTGTATCGCCACCCGCGGCGACTTGAGCCACCGCCTTTTCGCCGGCATAAACCTTTGTGTCGGTGTCGGCGAGCGCATCGCGCAGGTCGGGATAATAGTTTTTGTCGGCGATGACGACCGTGTCGGCATCGACTGCGCGCGCCTGCTCGGCCAACTGTTGCCAGTTGCGGTGTGCCGTGAGGATGCGTACTTCAAATAGGGAGGGGTTCTCGCGCACGATATCCAGCGTCTGTACGCCGATTGATCCGGTAGAACCCAGTATGGCAAGTTGTTGTTTCATGCAGACTAAAAGACGATATAACCCTCCGGATCGACCGGTTTTCCGTTGCTCCAGAGTTCGAATTCGAAGAGGCGGACTTCGCCGTTCGTCGCCTCGGAGTTGTAGCCGATCTGCTCGCCCGAGCGAATTGTTTGTCCCGTGGCGACGAGCGATTGGGAAAGCCCCTTGTAGATCGAGAGCAGCCCGGCAGCGTGTTGCAGGACAACCGTGTGGCCCGTCTCCGGAGTCCACAGACTCTGGATCACCGTGCCGTTGTCGATCGCCGTGATGCGGTCGCCGGCCGCTGCCGCTACGCGGACTCCGAAGCGTCCGGCTTTGATGTCGAAACGCTCGGTGATGATGCCCTCGACGGGCGTAACCAACTGGATGGCTTCGCGAACCTGCTTCTTCGAAGCTCCCTCGCGCGCCGAGAGTCCGTAGATCCCGTCGCCCTCCATCTGGGCGCGCAGCAGCGAATCTTCGGCCGAAGGCATGACGAGCATCTTGCTCATGCGCGTGGAGTCGGAGGAGGAGGAGAGTTCGCGCACGACGGGCGTTTTGCCGTCCATGATCAGCGCGATATTCTCGTTGTAGGTCATCATGTCGTTCATCATGCGCTCCATGGAGTCGAGCCGGATGATGTTCTGCACCAGACTCTCGCGCGAACGGTCGGCCTCGGTACGGTAGCCCGGAAGGATCTCCAGCACGGGCGTGTAGGCCACCAGCGAGAGGGTGATGATGAAGAGCATCAACACGAATGCGACCAATCCGGCGAAGATGCTGGCCGGAGAGAGGTGCATGTGCCACTCCTCGCTGTTATCCGTGGCATTGAGCATGTTGAAGCGGCGTTTACGGAAAAGGTTGCGCCACCTATTGTGTATGGTAGTCAGATATTTCATGATCTTGAACTCATTATCGGTACAACTAAAGAACAAAGGTAACCAATTTTGCAGAAATACTTTGCGGAAAGCGTCGAATTTTTTATCTTTGCATCACTTAGAATAACGTTAAAAACGAGAGCATATTATGGTAAAACCAACATTATTGGTCTTGGCGGCGGGCATGGGTTCGCGCTACGGATCACTCAAACAGATGGACGGCGTAGGCCCCAACAACGAGGCGATTATCGATTATTCGGTTTACGATGCTATTCGCGCCGGTTTCGGTAAGGTCGTGTTTGTGATTCGTCACTCTTTCGCCAAGGAGTTTCAAGAGGTCTTCTCGGCCGACCGCTTCGGTGGACGCATCGCCGTGGAGTTCGCTTTTCAGGAATTGGATTCGCTGCCCGACGGGCTGGCTCTGCCCGCAGATCGGGTGAAACCGTGGGGCACAAACCACGCGGTGATGATGGCTGCCGAGCAGATCCGCGAACCCTTTGCGGTGATCAACGCCGATGATTTCTATGGCGCGGAAGCCTACAAAACGATCGGTGAGTACCTGTCGCAGCTCGACAATAGCCGCAATAGCTACTGCATGGTCGCCTACGACCTGAACAAAACCCTGTCGGCAAACGGCACGGTGTCGCGCGGCGTTTGTGGGGTCGATGCAGCCGGAAACCTCGCTTCGATGGTCGAGCGGACGCAGATTGAGCGCATGCCCAACGGCCAGATTGTCTTCCACGACGGAGGAGCTGATGAGCCGCTGGCCGAGGATACGCCGGTTTCGATGAATCTCTTCGGCTTTACGCCCGACTATTTCGGCTATTCGAAGAGCTATTTCAAGGAGTGGTACGCCGCGAATTGCGATAACCTCAAGGCCGAGTTCTATATTCCGGTGATGGTCAACAAGCTCATCGGCGAGCATACGGCTACCTTGCGCGTGTTGCGTTCGACCGCCCAGTGGCACGGGGTCACCTACAAGGAGGACAAACCGGCGTTGATGGCCGAGATCGAGAAGATGATCGAAGCAGGTAAATATCCGCGCAATTTGTGGAAATAAACCCCGCGCCTGCGGGCAGGGGAGTGGTTTCGGCGACTTGCGTCTGCTGATTGTTTGAGGTGCCGCCTGCGGGTAGTGGAGCGGCTTCGGCGACTTGCGTTTGCTGATTGTTTGAGATGATAGCCCTCTGCGTCCGCGAGTAGGAACGGGGCTTTGACGACTTGCAAGTCCGTCGAGCGGTTGTAATAAGTAGCGGCCGGTGATTCTTTCACCGACCGCTACTGCTGTTTTATTATGTCTCGCCATTGCAGGGAGAACCTGTCCTCGATCCTCGAGCTTGTCGAGAGGTCGCAAAGGTTTGCCGCAAGTGCTGTCCTCGATCCTCGAGCTTGTCGAGAGGTCGCAAATGTTATTGGATGTTCTGTCCTCGATCCTCGAGCCTGTCGAGAGGTCGCAAAGGTTATCTGGTCGAGCTGTCTTTCGGCTTGCGCAGCAAGTCGGCAGTCCGCAGCTCCGCCCTGCGGAGGACTGCTATTTCGCGTTGCTGCATAGCCGCCCCCGCGAGCTGCTGACTGAAAAGAGTAGGTCGCAAATGTTTGCCGCAAGTGCTGTCCTCGATCCTCGATCCTGTCGAGAGGTCGCAAGGGTTTGCTGGTTGAGCTATTTTTCGGCTTGCGCAGCAAGTCGGCAGTCCGCAGCTCCGCCTTGCGGAGGACTGCTATTTTGCTTCGCTACATAGCCGCCCCCGCGAGCTGCTGACTGAAAAATGTGAGATATAAAGATTTAGCGACCTCTCGACAAGCTCAAGGATCGAGGACTAAGATTTAGCGACCTCTCGACAAGCTCGAGGATCGAGAACCGAGACTCTGCGACCTCTCGACAAAGCTCGAGGATCAAGAACGCCCGGCAGACCGCGCAGACCGCGCAGACCGCGCAGGCTCGAGAGCTCGACGCCAACCGCACTTACCCCCCCCCTCCGAAAATATTAGTCCAGAAAACCTTCGTTCACCAGTTGTTCGCGGATGCGCACCCAGTCGGCAACCGGGCGTCTCTCGCCGTCGATGAAGCGCAATGGGCAACCCAAAGCGGCGTCATCAATGTAGAGGTCGGCATAGATTTTTGGCGATGAGGTCCACCCACGCTGGTCGGGATTCTCGTTGACCGCATAGAGCGGAATCGCGCGTGTGCGAAACCACGCGACTGCCTTTTCCAGCAAAGCCCCGTGCCGCATGGTGTAGAGAATCAGCCGGCAACCGTTATCCGTCAACTCGCGCAATACCGACTCCGCTCCGGCATCTTCGCCGATTTGGGGATAGGCATGCGTCACTACCGTGCCGTCGAAATCCACAGCTATCACAGCATTACGAATCGCCATAACTGCTATTTTTTACCGCGTAACCGTCTGAGGGCATGCGCTATCCGTTTGCGGTAGCTGATTTCGATCGGCTCGTCGCCGTAACCGTACCCATATCCATAGCCGTATCCGTAACCATATCCGTATCCATAACCGTACCCATATCCATACCCGTGGCGTTTCGAGTGAGAGCCGTTGAGTACGATACTCATGTTGCGGATCTTCTTTTCGCGGTAGAGCCGTTCGATGTCGCCCAGCTGCCGGCGGTCGAGGACACCTTCGCGCACAATGTAGATGCAGAGGTCGGCGAGCCGGTCGGTGATCAAGGCATCGGCCACGGCCATAGCCGGTGTACTGTCGATGATGATGTAGTCGTATTGTTCGCGCAGGGTGGCGAAGAGTGCGTCTAAACGCTCCGAGAGTAGCATCTCGGTGGGGTTGGGGGGTTGCACGCCGGCGAAAATGATGTCGAGATTCTTGTGGAATTCCGTATTGACGATCAGTTTCTGGAGGTCGGTGATGCTTCCCGTCAGATAACCCGTGATTCCCACCTTGCTCTTCTCGCTGTTCATCTCTTTGGTGAGCGTGTGGCGGCGCAGGTCGAGGTCGACGAGCAGCGTGCGCTTGCCCGCTACGGCCAAAGTCATGGCCAAATTCTTGGCAACGAATGTTTTTCCCGCATGCGGGTCGGACGAGGTGAAGAGAATGGATTTGACCTCCGTACCGGCCGAAACGTTCATGAACGAGATGTTCGACCGCAGCATGCGGAATGCCTCGGAGAGCATGTCGCGGCCTGTTTCGCGCACGGCAATGCCTCGATTTGCATTCTCTTCGGAGTAGGGAATATCACCGAGGAACGGCGCGGAGACATTATCTTCGATGTCTTTACGGCCGCGGATGGTCGTATCGAGCATTCCGATCAGATAGAGCAGCGCAAAGGGAATACCCAGTCCGAAGATGAGCGAGATACCCATTACCATGACCGAGCGCGGCGAAACCGGATCGCTGTTGCCATAGGCGTTGTCGATGGTGCGCGAATTGCTCTCGGCGATTGCGAAGTTTAGATGCGTCTCCTCTTGCTTGTTCAGCAGGTAGAGGAACAGCTCCTCTTTGATCTTCTGTTGACGCGTGATGCCGAGTATCACCTTCTCCTGCGAGGGCATGGTCGAAATCCGCAGGTCGGTTTGCTGCTGCTCTTTGCTCAACGTATTGCGCTGAATTTCGAGGGTCGAGATGTGCGAATCGAGCGATGCGATGATCGACCGGCGCACGGCGGCCAGCGTGTTATCCAACTCCTGAATCACGGGACTGCTCTCCGAACTGTTGTCCATGAGTTTCTCGCGTCGCAGGATAGCTGCGTTGTATTCGTCGATCTGGCTGGAGATGCCGCCGCTGGCCATCGAGGTGACCATGGGAATCAGCTCGCGGGCATTTTTGGCATCAATCAGGTAGGCGCGCAGGAATTCGGCAACGTTGATCTGGTTGTCGAGTGAAAGTCCGTCGGCCTTGTATTGCGAACTCTCGGAGATGCTTCGTGCCGCCTCCGAGGTGATGTCGATCATCTGATTGTCCTTCTTGATATCCTCGATGTCGCGATCCACGTCACCTAACTCCCGACCGATGACCTCCAGTCGGGCGTTGATGAATTTAGCCGTTGCCACCGAGATGCGACGCTTGTCCTCGATCGCATCGTCGTTGTAGACCTTGATCAGCCGGTCGATCACATCCTCGGCGCGTTTCGGGTTCGAATTGTTCATCGAAAGCGACACCACCGATGCCTGCTTGTTGGCCACCTCGCACTTCACCGCAGCGCGGTAGCTATCGGTGGCCTCCTTGAGCGAACGTTTGTTGATCTTGATCGGCGTCTGGGCCGATTCCGGCTTCAGGTAGAGGGTCTTGCGTACAATTAGCTGCCCGATCGGGGAGGTGATCGTATCTCCGAAGTTGGCCGTTATCGTACTGTTTTCCTCCTGCTTGGAGGTGTATTGGTCGTGGAAATGAGTCAGCCGGATTTGGTTTTCGTCAAGCGGCGTGATCTCCAGCGAGAGCGATTGGTTGTCGTTGTCGTTGACGAACAGCACCTCGATCGGCGACTGTCCGTAGAGATCCAGATCGAGCAACCCGCCGTCGACGGAGTAGTTGACCGTCAGGTTGAGCTGCCGGATTACGTCGACCATCAGTCGCCGCGATTGGAGTACGAATACCTCGTTGTCGACCGTGCGGCGGCTTTGGAAACCGGCCAGATCGCTGAATGCCGCCAAGTCGGTGTCGCCACCTTTGTGGCTGTCCTTCACCAGAATCGTCGCTTTGCGGTTGTAGATCTTCGGGGTGCTGGCCAGATAGTAGTAGGCGATACCCATGCAGCAGAGTACCGACAGTGCAAACCAGTACCAATTCACGACGACCATGCGGATGATGTCGTGCAGGGTGAGTGTGTTCTCGTTATCGTTTTCGACGATCGGGCTGATTGTATTTTGTTCTTGCATGACGGTCTATTTGGAGAGTGTTACGATAAGCGTGGCTACGGAAATTGCAGTTCCGATCAGCGAAAGGTAGAAACTGCGGTTTTGGCTGATTTCGCCGGATTGGGTCTTGTATTTGTTGGGTTTCACATAGATCGCATCCCCTTGCTGGAGGTAGAATGCCGGAGAGTTGAACAACTCTTTCGATGTGAGGTCGATGTACTGAATTTCGCGCATGCCGTTGATCTCCCGCACGACGGCCACATCGTTGCGCATGCCGAAGATCGTCAGATCACCGGCCATGGCCAGCGCATCGAAGATCGACACTTTGTCGCGTGTAATGGCATATTCGCCCGGACGGGTTACCTCGCCTAATACCGAGATCTTCATGTCGGCGAACTGCACATTGACCGACGGGTCGTTGATGTAGCCACCGGCAATGATCTTGGCCGCGATCGCCTGCCCCAATTCGCTGCGGGTCTTCCCTTTGCACTCGATCATACCAATCACGGGCATGTCGAGCAATCCGTTTTCGTCGACCGTGCGGATCTGCAACGACTGCGTACCGTTTGCCGTGCTGCTTATCTGTGAGCCGGAGAGCGAACTGTATGAGGTCGAGGAGTTGAACGGAACGGCCAACTCGGGGTCTTTGCTGTTGATTACGATGGTCAGCCGATCAAACGGTTTGATCCGGATCTGCCCGACCTGCGCAATTTGTTCGGGCGTAAAAGGCTGGGCATCTTGCATATACCAGATGCGTTTGTATGCACTACACGAGCAGAGTGTGACGGCTAAAATAAGCACAAGAAGACGGTATGTAGTCTGTTTCATTATGTGTGTGAAAATTATTTAGGGGCAAAAGTACTATTTTTTTGCGATAGGCACAACGTTTTTGTTGTATATTATCGCTCGCTTGGTCTACGAAAGAGCCTGAATGTTTGATGCGGAATCGGTGCTGCGCAAAATGGGTCGTATTTGCTTTTTTTTGTTTAAGAATCCTCTTTCTATCAGCACGATGACATATCGTGCGCTTCTCCGAAACGAATCCGCTTGGTTGCGTTTTTGGGAATAAATCGCTACATTTGCATACCGTGCGGATTTTCGCACTTGACCCGATTCCCGAATCTGTAATTTAACTTGCTATGAATCATCCTGCTTGGAGTACTCAGGCCGTATTGTATGAAATGAATGTGCGTCAGCTGACGGCCGAAGGAACGCTGCGTGCCGCCACCGCGCGACTGCCTTTTTTGCGCGAGTTGGGGATCGATGCCGTGTGGCTGATGCCGATCTATCCGATCGGTGAGGTCAATCGCAAAGGTTCGTTGGGCTCTTACTATTCGATCCGCGACTATTGCGCCGTGAATCCCGAATTGGGTACGATCTCCGACTTCGATACCTTTGTCGCCGAGGCGCATAGCTTGGGGATGAAGGTGCTGCTCGACTGGGTGGCGAACCATACGGCGCGCGATGCCCGCTGGATCGCCCAGCAGCCGGCCGACTGGTATGAGCGCGATGCCGAGGGGCAGCCCGCCGTGCCGTGGGATTGGACGGATACCGCCAAACTCAACTATGCCAATCCGGCGGTCTGGCAGGCTCAGGCCGAAGCCATGGAGTTCTGGTTGACGCAGCATGCCGTCGACGGCTTCCGCTGCGACATGGCCATGCTCGTGCCGATCGAGTTCTGGAATACGACCGTGAGCCGTCTGCGCCGCGTGAAACCCGATCTGTTCATGTTGGCCGAAGCCGAGGAGCAGAACCTCTTCGCGCAGGGGGCTTTCGATGCCTGCTATGCGTGGGAGATGCACCACTTGATGTGCGACGTGGCACAGCAGCGCGTGCGCCTGCCGGCGTTGCGGGACTATCTATATCGGGATCGCGAGGTCTATCCCGAAACGGCCATGCGGCTGGCTTTCACTTCGAATCACGACGAAAATTCGTGGAGCGGATCGGAATTCACCCGGCTGGGTGCGGCACATGAGATTCTGGCGGCCTTCAGTTTTGTCGTGCCGCGCGGCCTGCCGCTGATCTATACGGGGCAGGAGTTCGGCTACGACCATGCGTTCGCCTTCTTCGACCGCGATCCGCTGCCGGCTTGCCGACCGAATCGCTTCACCGCGTTTTACCGCCGTCTCACGGCTCTGCGCCACGACAATCCGGCGTTGGCGAGTGGTGTCGAGGGGACGACGCTCAGCGAGATCCGCAACAACGCCGAGGACTGCTTGCTGATCCTCGTGCGCGAAACGGCCGATAACCGGGTGGTTGCCGTGATGAACCTGTCGCCCTATGCGATCCAGGCCGATTACTACACGGGCATCTTTGCCGGTATGTACCGCGATGCCATGACCGGCTCGGTCTACGAATTGCGCGGCCATGTCGAGCAGGAGATGCAACCGTGGGCCTATCGGATTCTGACGCGCTGATTTTCTCGGCACAGATCTCGGTTTTTCCTAATTTTTTTGTATGTTTGCCCCCATTATGAAACGATTCCTGATAGTAAGTCTGTTGTTGCTGGCTGCGGTTTCAGCTACGGCGAAAACCTACCGCATTGCGGAAATTCCGCAGGTGCAGCGCGCCGATCGCAACCGCTACACCTCCAATCCCGACGGCATTTTGTCGGCCGAGGCTGTTGCGCGCATCGATTCGGTGTGCGGCTCGTTGCGTGCGCGCGGAATCGCGCAGGTGGCTGTGGTGGCGGTCGACGACATCGAGGGCGGCGACCCCTTCTCGTTTGCCATCGAACTCTTTCGTGCGTGGGGCGTAGGCTCTGCCGAGAACGATAACGGACTGGGTATTCTGCTGGTCAAAGAGTTGCACGAAATTCGCTTTGTCACGGGTGGCGGCTTGGAGGGCGTGTTGCCCGATGCGATCTGCAAACGCATCCAGCTGAACTACATGCTGCCCGACTTCCGGGTCGAGAATTACAGTGCCGGCATGGTTTCGGGCGTGGAGGCTGTCGGGCAGTTGCTCAGTGGCAGCGAACTCGATCTGGGTCACGACGCATCCGATGAGAAGCTTCCGACGTGGATGATCTTCGCGATCATCATGGTGATTGTTGTCGGGCCGCTGGGTGTGGTGATGATCGGTCACTACCGGAGTCGCCGTTGCCCCAAGTGCCATGCGCTTGCCCTGCAACAGCAGTCGGAGGAGCAGTTGCGCGTGACGCCGACCTATCGGCTGATCGAATACACGTATGTCTGCTCGAAGTGTGGCGAAGTGGTGAAACGGCAGGCCAAAAGCCTGCGTGACGACAATTTCGGCGGCGGGGCAGGTGGCGGAACGATCATCGGCGGTGGCTTCGGAGGCGGCTTTGGAGGTTTCGGCGGCAGCCACGGCGGAGGATTCGGCGGCGGATCATTCGGTGGCGGCGGAGCCGGATCGAGGTGGTGACAAATTGAAAAAAAACTTAAAAAATAGAGAGATGAAAGCTCAAAAATGGATTTGGATCGGCGCATCGGTGCTGATCGTGATTTTCTTCTATGTGACCTATAACGGTTTTGTGACCAAAGAGGAGGGGGTGAAGACTGCGTGGGCAAATGTCGAGACGCAGTATCAGCGTCGTTCCGACCTGATTCCCAATCTGGTGAATACGGTGAAGGGCTATGCGCAGCACGAAACGAGCACGCTCAACGAAGTGACCGAAGCCCGCACGAAGGCAACCTCGATCAACCTCTCGACCGATGACCTTACACCCGAAAAGTTGGCCGAATTCCAGCGCGCTCAGTCGCAGGTCGGCTCGGCACTGGGGCGTCTGCTCGCCATTTCGGAGAGCTATCCCGATCTGAAGGCCAACCAGAATTTCCTTGAGTTGCAGGCGCAACTGGAGGGTACGGAGAACCGCATCGCCGTGTCGCGCAAGGATTTCAACGAGGCGGCACAACAATATAATATGGCAGTACGCCGCTTCCCGGCTAATCTCGTGGCGCGCATCTGCGGTTTTGAGCAGAAAGCCTATTTCGAAGCTGCTGAAGGTGCTGAAGCTGTGCCCCAAGTAGCATTTTAGTACTCCCGCCCGACGACCGGAAATAACCTCGCCGTTTTATTTTGTAATTTGACTGTTTTAGATGCTTTATATTGTTTTAGTTACGCTCGTTACTGTATTGGCTGGCCTGTGCCTCTATTTGGGTGTCCGATTGGAATATCTTTATGGCAAAACGACCAAGGGAATAACGTTGGCCACGACCGATGATCGCATCATGTTGTCTCGTTATAAGATGAATATGGCGTTGCAAACCGGTGGGCTTTGTACGTGGGAATACGACATCGAAACCCGAAAATACAGCGCGATTTTTAGCGACCACGTCGAGTCCGGCTGCTTGGATAACGGGACGAACGAACAGCTGATTCATCCCGATGATCGCCAACGGTACTTCGATTTGGTGAAGCGGTCGACCGAGTCGGCAGGCCCGCGGGTGTGTACGATCCGCTACCGAACCTCCCCGGAGTCGGACTACCGCTATACCGAGGTCACGATCTCGACGGTCTTCGATGCCAATCAGCGGCCGACCCACATGTTCGGAGTCTATCACGATGTGCACGAGCTACATGCGCTCAACGAAAATCTGCGTCAGTCGTTGAAACGCGAGGCGGCGGCCAACCACTTGAAATCGGCTTTTCTGGCCAATATGAGCCACGAAATCCGTACTCCGCTCAATGCCATTGTCGGCTTTTCGGGGTTGATTGCCGATACCGAAGATCGGGCGGAAATCGAGTCCTACCACAAACGTATCGCCGAGAATAGCAGCCGATTGTTGCAGCTGATCGACAATATCCTCAATCTATCGCAGATCGAATCGGGATGCGCTCGTTTCTGCGATCATCCGTTTGATATTCGCGTCGTTGTCGACGAAATAGCAGCCGGCTACCGTCCGAAATTGGCTGCCGGAGTCGAGTTGCGCACGGAGTATCCCGATGCGGTCACCGAACTCAACCTCGACCGCAACCGGATCTATCAGGTGCTCTCGCTGCTCACCGATAACGCAATGAAGTTCACGACGAAGGGCCATATCACGATCGGCTATCGTTTTGTCGATCACGGCGTGGAACTTTATGTGGAGGATACCGGTATCGGAATCCCGCAAGCGGAGCAACAGCGCATTTTCGATCGGTTTGTGCAACTCGATGAGTTTGAGACCGGAACTGGATTGGGACTCTCGATCTGCAAGGCGATTGTCGAGACCCGGGGCGGAAATATCTCGGTCGAATCGGAACCCGGAAAGGGTAGTACCTTCCGGACGTGGATTCCCTACCCAATGAAATCAACTGACGTATCCTCGTTTAACAAAGCATAATATGACCAATGTAAAAGCGCGTGGCTACCTCTTGGGTGCGCTTGCTGCTGCCAGCTATGGATTGAATCCGCTCTTCACCCTGCCGCTCTATAAGGCCGGAATGGGTGTCGACTCGGTGTTGTTCTACCGCTACCTGTTGGCGGTGTTGATGCTCGGAGGGCTGATGCTCGTGCGGCGGCAGTCGTTTGCGCTGTCGCGTCGCGACCTTGCACCGCTGGTGGTCATGGGGTTGCTCTTCTCGTTCTCTTCGTTTTTCCTCTTCGAGAGCTACAACCACATGGATGCCGGCATCGCTTCGACGATCCTGTTTCTCTACCCGGTGCTGGTTGCCGTCATCATGGCCATGGGCTTTCACGAACGGGTGACGATGACCACGGTTTTCTCGATTGCGCTGGCCTTTGGCGGCATTTCGATGCTCTATAAGGGCGGTGACGGTCAGACGTTGAGCATGATCGGAGTGCTGCTGGTTTTTCTCTCGTCGCTCTGCTATGCGATCTATATCGTCGGTGTCAACCGATCGACACTCAAAGAGTTGCCGGTTGAAAAACTGACGTTCTATGCACTGCTTTTCGGCCTGAGCCTCTTTGTCGTGCGGTTGCGTTTTTGCGCCGATTTGCAGGCGATTCCGAGCGTGCCGCTGTGGATCAACGCCTTCTCGCTGGCACTCTTCCCGACGATCATCTCGCTGGTGACCATGGCCGGTGCGATCCGCCTGATCGGCTCGACACCGACCGCGATCCTCGGGGCACTCGAACCCGTCACGGCACTCTTCTTCGGGGTGGTGGTCTTTGGTGAACAACTCACGTTGCGCATCCTGTTGGGTGTGGCACTGATTCTAATCGCCGTGACGTTGCTCATCGCCGGTAAGTCGTTGCATATTCCCGCCCTGCGATTGCGCCGCACACGGTAGAGCTACATCCCCTTCTTGATACCTAACTTTATGAGCAGCATGTTCATCGGCACGGCGCAGAGGAAGCCGAATGCCATGGCGATCTGCATCATGAACCAGAATTGAAACGAGGTGCGGGGGAGCGTCTGGCCGTCGTTTATCACGAAGATCACGATTGCCATCCAGCCGTACATACCTACCTGCCAGCTCGTCAGCGAGAGGATGTCGGCCTTTGCGGCGCGCCACAGAATGCGGTGGCTCGGTGTTTGGCGATCCATGCCGCGTATGGCTGCATATTGAAATCCGATGCCGATGACGAGTGCCAGCAGGTAGTCGATCACCCAGGATCCGGCAATCAGACTGCCGCCGATTGCGATCGGCACGAAGAACAGAAACCATTCGCCGATCAGGTCGGCCAACGTGCATCCGCCGCCGCAATGCAGTGCCGAAAGCGAAACTTTCTGCCAGTAGGGGCGTTGCGGCATCTTCATCTGCGACATCGACATCTCTCCGCCCATCTCCATTTCGGCCATCTGCATCCCCGGCACATCCATGCTCTCCATGGGCATCTGTTTCTCGGTCGCCTGAGGCTGTTGAGGCGCGTCGACCTCGCAACGCCGCGTGCGCCCGAACCAATAGTAGGCGATCAATCCGAAAAAGCTCGCCCACAATCCCGTCAAAATCCAGACGGGATTCATGATGCGCATTTTTTGCGGACAAGTGTAGAGATCAATCGCGATCACGGCTGCCGAGGCAACTCCTCCCAATACGAAGATCTCGGCGATGTAAGTAAATTGCTGCATAACGTTTTTTTTTGCGTGATGCAGCAATTTACGTGCCGACGGGCTTCGGTGGATCAGAGTCGGCTTTTCTCCTCGGCCGATCCGGCTTCGACGGCTTTGCGGTTGAAGGCTTTGCCCGATTTGAAGTTATAGGTAAATCCGATCTGGTAGGTGCGGTTCGACCACGCTTGTTTCATGTCAACCTTGCGCACGAATCCCGTGCCGTATGCGCCGATGCTCTCTCCTTGGTCGAGCAGGTTGCGCACGGAGAAGGAGGCGGTAAACCGCTCGCCGAACTGCTTTTTGAGCGTGGCGTGCAGCGCGTGCATCGGATCGACCCAGACATTGCCCTGATTGATCTTGCCTTGGTAGCGATACGACAGGTCGATGTAGAACTTTGCGGGCAGCGTGAATGTGGTCGAAGTGTTGGCGAAATAGAGGTTGAAATACTCCTGTGCGCTGTGCTGATCCATGCGCTGTCCGCGTCGCACATAGGTCAGATTGACATTGAGTTGCCACCATTTTCTCAACTGAAACGGTAGGTTGGCCGACGCGTAATAATTCGTTGTCCGGTCGAAGTTGACCCATGCGAATTGCAGGCGGTTGGGATCATCGGCATCGGCGCGCATGGTTTGGTTGATCTCGTCGTTGTAGAATGTCATGCCGGCGGTCAGTGTGTATTTGTATTTCATCACCAGTGTCAAGCTGACGTCGTGTTTGTCTGTGGGGTCGAGATAGGGGTTTCCGATCTGGTAGGTGTAGTCCGAAAGTTGCGTGCGCCGCGGATTCAGATTCCAGAAACGCGGCCGCTCGATCGTGCGCGCATACTGCCCGATGAGCGAGTACGAACCGTCTTTTTTGAGCGAATAGGAGATGTTTGCATTCGGAAACAGCCTGAAATAACGCTGGCTGACCGATCCGCCCTTGCCGTAGGTGTGGGTGTATTCGCCGCGCAACCCAGCCACAAAGCTCCACCGGTTGAGCTTGGCTGCGAGGATGCCGTATGCGGCGGCGATCTGCTCGGTGTAGTTGATCGTAAAGCTCTGATTGTCGTTGCGATGCCACTCGTCGGCTTTTTGGTATTCGTAGAGGGCGTTGTTGTTCATATCATTATAGGTGTATTTCGCTCCGGCCTTCAACGACCATTTCGGCGAGAAGTTCTTTTCCAAAGCCAACGTGGCGGTGGTGATCTGGTAGAGCGATGTCGCATAATCGCGGTAGAGCGAGTCGATCGGAGCTACGGACGGGGCAGCGATGCGGCTGAAATTGTCGTTGTCGGTTATGGTCTGCTGGCGGGTGTAGTCGGCCAGTAGTTTGAGGGTCGAGCCAAGTGTGTCGATCTTCCAGATGTAGTTGAATGTCGCCGAATAGCTGTTGTCGTTGCCTGTGCTTAGGTAGCGGCTGTCGGTGCGCGTGTTGGCCTCGGAGGCGGTGAAGTCGGTGGCCGAAAGGCTTTCGGCAGGCTCGCCCGAGTGCCAGAAACTGAACTCTCCGCCGATGCTGTGGTTGTCGTTGAGCGCATAGACCGTGCCGGCTGTTGTTCCGTAATCCCGTCTCTTGTCGTTCATGTCGGTGTAGGCCCGGAGTGTGGCTTTTTCGGTCGTGTATTGGGTGCGCTCGTCCAATCGGTTCTTGGTCTTGCCCAAATATGCCCACGCCGAGGCGTAAATATCGAGTTTTCCGGTGTGGATGTTGATGTTGCCCGAGGGGGTGTAGGTGTGAATGAGTTCGCTCTGCCTTGTATTTATGGATAACGAACCGTCCAGTCCGTTTTCGCGGCGTTTCTTGAGCGTGATCTTGATGATGCCGCCGGCCGAATCGGCATCGTAATCCGCACCTGTGGTCGGGATCACCTCGATCTTGCGGATCTCCTCGGCGCGCAGCGTCTTGAGGTAGGTGATGATCTGCTCGGCCTCCATCTTCAGTTCGCGGTCGTTGATGAATACCTTCGAGCCGGATTTGCCGTTGATCGAGATCTTGTCGTTCTCCAACCAAACTCCCGGCGCATGTTCCAATAGCTCCATGCCGTCTTTGCCGATCGCTGCGGGTGCATTTGCCACATCGACCACGAAACGGTCGGCCTCGCGACGAATCAGCTGCCCTTTGATCTTGACCTCTTTGATCTCGGTCGTCGAACGCTTCATCACGATATTGCCCAGATCGTTGCTCTGCTCGACGTGAATCTCTTTGAGGATCGAATCCAGCCCCAGATACTGGACGTAGAGCTGGTAGTCACCCACCGGTGCTTTCAGTTCAAACCGCCCCTCGTTGTCGGTGGCCATGCCGATCACCTGCTGCCCGTCTTTGAGCAGCACGACGGTGGCATACTCGACCGCCTTTCCCTGCTCGTCGACCACGCGGCCTGTGGTAGGCATTATCCGAGCCCCATTCGCATTGGTAATGGCCAGTGCCACGGCGAGGATGAAAAGTACAATTTGTCTCATGCTATTGTTGTCTTAATTTTAGTATGCCTTGTATTTTATTTGATATTGCAAAGATATGTAAAAATATTCATACTATGTACCGCATAGTATTGTTTTTTTTGCATAATATTTTAACACCTATATATAGACGAAGCACAAATTCGCAGTTGTCCCTCGCGGCGAAGTGCTCTTCCCGACGCTTTGCTTCGGCCGAAAGGTCTCCGCTCCGGCTTTTGCTTCGGCCAATCCGACGATCCGATTCCGGCGGTCGTTCTCTTTTCGATTCTCTTCGGTGCTTGCGCCCTTCCCGAAAAAAACATCGGCGGAGAGGGTAGGAATCCCCAGAAAAAAATGTTAATTTTGCAAATTGATTATTATGGATAAATATCATCAAATGGTATGTTAAGCATCTTATACTATTTATTTTTAACCATTTACTGCACATTTTTCATGTTGCTGTCGGCTCTTGCGTTGGTTGTCTGCTGGCCCTTCGACCGCGCACGCCGCACCGTGCACAACCTTTCGCGGGTGCTGGTGCGTACCTTTTTCCTGATCCCGCCCTTTTGGCGTCAGCAGGTGATCGGGCGCGAGCTGATCGACAAGAAAAAAAGCTATGTGATTGTGGTGAACCACCGTTCGACCATTGATATTCCGGCACTCTACTACCTGCCGCTCAATTTTCGTTGGGTCTCCAAGCGCGAGGTCTTCAAAACGCCGTTTTTCGGTCAGTTTCTGATCCTGCACGGAGATATCTGCATCGACCGCGGACATGCGGCCGAGGCACTCGAACAACTGGTGCGCGACGGCAAGCTCTGGATTTCGCGTGGGGCTTCGGTGGCAATTTTCCCCGAGGGTACTCGCTCGAAAGACGGTGAGATCCACCGCTTCAAGGCCGGAGCTTTCACCTTGGCCAAGGAGGCCGGAGTGGAGATCCTGCCCGTGGTGCTCGATGGTACGACCACGCTGATCCATAAGAATCTACTCTTCAACTGGCGCAACCGGATCTCGATCCGCGTGCTGCCGCCCGTTCCGGCTTCGGAGGTGGCAGCTCTGCCGACCCACTCTTTGATGGAATCGGTGCATGAGCGGATGAGTGCGGCGTTGAACGAAATGAAAGATACAGAATTAAAAACCAAGAAATAAGTGGCTGATTTACTCAATACGAACAACTACGGCGACGATGCGATTGTCACACTCTCTCCGCGCGAACACATCCGGCTGCGTCCGGGCATGTATATCGGAAAGTTAGGTGACGGAACACAGGCTGACGACGGCATCTATGTGCTGATCAAAGAGGTGGTCGATAACTCGATCGACGAATTCATCATGGGCGCAGGTCGTCAGATCGACATCACGATCGAGGATAATGTGGTCACGGTGCGTGACTTCGGCCGAGGCATTCCGCTCAAGTCGCTCTCGGCGGCCGTCAGCGAGATGAACACCGGCGGTAAGTACGGCGGCGAAGCCTTCAAGAAGACGGTCGGACTTAACGGCGTGGGTGTCAAGGCAGTGAACATGCTCTCGAGCGAGTTCACGGCGCGCTCCGTGCGCGACGGCGAGGCCCATACGGTCACCTTTGCACAGGGACTCGAGCAGAGCGACCGTTGGGAGAGTGGGGTGCAGGAGAAAAACGGTACGATGATCTCGTTCCGTGTCGACGAAGAGGTCTTCGGCCAGTATGCCTACAACCTCGAATACGTCGAGCAGCAGGTGCGAAATTACACCTACCTCAATCTGGGCCTTGTGCTGACGCTCAACGGCAAAAGTTTCGTGTCGAAAAACGGTCTGCTCGATCTGCTGAACGAGAATATGACCGAAGATCCGCTTTATCAGCCAATCCACCTTTCGGGGGACGATATCGAGGTGGTCATTGCTCACGGCACGGGCTACGGCGAGGGCTACTATTCGTTTGTCAACGGTCAGTATACCTCGCAGGGCGGTACGCATCAGGCGGCTTTCCGAGAGGCTATTGCCAAGACGATCAAGGAGTTCTATCATAAGGACTACGACCCTTCGGATATCCGCACGTCGATCATCGCCGCAATTTCGGTGAAGGTCACCGATCCGGTCTTCGAGTCGCAGACCAAGACCAAACTGGGTTCGAAGGAGATCGAGTCGGGGGTGTCGATGCGCAACTTTGTGGTCGACTTTCTGGGCAAGCACCTCGACGACTACCTGCATAAACACGCCGAGACGGCGCAGATCATCCAGAAGAAGATCGTCGAAAACGAAAAAGAGCGTAAAGCGATTTCGGGCATCCAGAAGAAGGCGCGCGAAACCGCGAAAAAGGTGTCGCTCAACAACAAAAAACTGCGCGATTGCAAGGTGCACCGCGTGGATAAAAACGAGTTGGCCGAGCAGTCGATGATCTTCATCACCGAGGGTAATTCGGCCTCGGGTTCGATCACCAAGAGCCGCGATGTGCGCACGCAGGCGGTCTTCTCGTTGCGCGGTAAACCGCTCAACTGTTATGGGTTGACCAAAAAAGTGGTCTACGAGAACGAGGAGTTCAATCTCTTGCAGGCGGCACTCAACATCGAGGAGGATATGGACAACCTGCGCTACGAGAAGGTGGTCATTGCGACCGATGCCGATGTCGACGGTATGCACATCCGGCTGCTGTTGATGACCTTCTTCCTCCAGTTTTTCCCCGACGTGATCCGCCAAGGACACCTCTTTGTGCTGCAAACGCCGCTTTTCCGCGTCCGCAATAAGAAGGAGACTCATTACTGTTATTCGGATGATGAGCGGCAGAAGGCGATTGCCCGTTGCGGCGTGAATGCCGAGATCACCCGATTCAAAGGTCTGGGTGAGATCTCGCCCGAGGAGTTCCACGAATTCATCGGCGAGAAGATGCGTCTGGATAAAGTGCGGATCACCAAAGACGATCCGATTCACGACCTGCTGGAGTTTTATATGGGTAAGAATACCTATGAGCGTCAGGGATTTATTATTGGAAATCTGCGTATCGAAGAGGATATCGTGGAACAGGATCTGAAAATTAGCGAAGAATAGATATGGCAGAAGAAAAAGATATGTTGGAACAGGAAGAACGTTCGACCGAAGAGCCTGCAATGGAGGCTTCGGCGGCCGAAGAGCTGCCTGCGAAAGAGACCCCTGCCAAGGTGAGTAAGTTCGACCGCCTGACCTCCGAGGAGAGCGGCGTGCGCAAACTCACGGGTATGTATAAGAACTGGTTTCTGGATTACGCTTCGTATGTGATCCTCGAACGCGCCGTGCCCCATGTGGAGGACGGCTTGAAACCCGTGCAGCGGCGCATTCTCCACGCGATGAAGTGCGTCGACGACGGACGTTATAACAAGGTGGCCAATATCGTCGGTCAGACCATGCAATATCACCCGCACGGTGATGCTTCGATCAAAGATGCACTGGTGCAGCTGGGACAGAAGGAGTTGCTGATCGACTGTCAGGGTAACTGGGGCAATATCCTCACGGGTGACGATGCTGCCGCAGGTCGTTATATCGAGGCGCGGTTGTCGAAATTTGCCTGCGACGTGGTCTTCAACAAGAAAACCACGGAGTGGATGCACTCCTACGACGGCCGTAACGAAGAGCCGGTGACCCTCCCGATCAAATTCCCGTTGTTGCTGGCGCAAGGCTCGGACGGTATCGCCGTGGGTCTGGCTTCGAAAATCCTGCCGCACAATTTCATCGAACTCATCAACGCCTGCATCGCACACTTGCAAGGCCGCGAATTCCAGTTATATCCCGACTTCCCGACGGGCGGCATGGCCGATGTCAGCCGTTACAACGACGGACTGCGCGGCGGTGCGGTGAAGGTGCGCGCCAAGATCTCGAAGATCGACAAACGAACGTTGGCGATCACCGAGATCCCCTACACGACCACCACCGAGTCGATCAAGGAGTCGATCATCCGCGCCAACGACAAGGGCAAGATCAAGATCAAGAAGGTCGACGACAATACGGCCGCCAAGGTCGAGATCATCGTTCAGGTGTCGCCCGACGAATCTTCGGACAAGACCATCGACGCGCTCTATGCGTTCACCGATTGCGAGGTCTCGATCGCGCCGAACTCGTGTGTCATTTGGGAGGAGAAACCCCATTTCCTCGGAGTCAGCGAGATCCTGCGTCGCTCGGCCGAACATACCAAGTATCTGCTGGGTCGGGAGTTGGAGATCCGGCTCGACGAACTCAACGGAGCATGGCATGCCGCCTCGCTCGAACGCATCTTCATCGAGAACAAGCTCTACCAGCTGATCGAGGGGTGCAAATCGCGCGAAGAGGCTTATGCGGCGGTAGATAGTGGATTAGCACCGTTCAAAAAACTACTGCGGCAGGAGGTCGTGTTGGCCGATGTGCAGCGGCTGACCGAGTTGAAATTCATCCGCATCTCGCGGTATGACAGCGACAAAGCCGACAACGAAATCAAGCAGATCGAAGCCGACATCGAGTCCACGCAATACGATCTGGATCACCTCACCGACTATGCGGTGGCCTACTACGAGCGGATTCGCGAGAAGTACGGCAAGGGCAAGGAGCGGAAGACCGAGCTGCGCGAATTCGATAACATCGAAGCCACAAAGGTCGCCGTGACCAATGCCAAGCTCTATGTCGACCGTGCCGAGGGCTTCTTCGGTATCGGTAAGTCGATGAAAGATGCCGAGTTTGTCTGCGATTGCTCGGATATTGACGACGTGATCGTCTTCACCAAGGAGGGGCGTTACGAGATCATCAAGGTGAGCGACAAGGCATTTTTCGATAAAAATATCTACTACATCGGGGTCTTCAAGCGCAACGACGAACGGACGATCTACAACGTCCTCTACCGCGACGGCAAGAACGGCGCGCTGATGATGAAACGCTGTGCGATCAAGGGAATCACGCGTGACAAAGAGTACGACATCACCAAGGGAACGCCCAAAAGTGAGATCCTCTATATGTCTGTGAATCCGAACGGTGAAGCTGAGGTGCTGAAGGTTTACTTCAAGCCGCGTCCGCGTCTGAAAAAAGTGATCGTCGACCTCGATTTCTCGACCCTTGCCATCAAAGGCCGGCAGAGTCAGGGCAACATGTTCTCGCGCTATGGCATCCATAAAATCGTCCTCAAGGAGCGTGGCACATCGACACTCGGCAGCCAGCACATCTGGTTCGACGAGGATGTCCGCCGCCTGAATGCCGACGGTCGCGGAAAGCTGTTGGGCGAATTCAAGGGCGACGACCGACTGATTGTCTGGACTTCGAAAAACCAGTACTACATCACCAATTACGACCTTGCACAACACTTCCCCGACGATACGGTGCTGGTTACGCGCTTCAAATCCGATCGCGTATACAGCCTGTGCTATTTCGACGGGGAGCAGGGCTACTACTATATGAAACGCTTTACGGCCGAGATGTCCGACAAGATGCAATTCTTCCTCGACGAAGAGGGACAGTCGCGTCTGGTCTGTGTCACCGACCGTGCCGGAGCGCAACTCGAAATCACCTACAAAGGTGCTTATGCCTCGCGTCCGGCCGATCTGTTGGATGTCGACGAATTTGTCGGCATCAAGAGCCACCGCGCCAAGGGTAAGCGACTGACAACCTACGATGTGGATAAGCTGCGCTTCATCGAACCGGAGCTTCCGCCCGAGCCGGAATCCGAACCCGACGAGGACGAGGAGCTGGATGATCTGCCTGAAATGCCCGAGCAGGGCGAGGTTGGGGCTTCCGAGCCGCGGCCGAATCGTTCGGCAAGCGCAGAGGCCGATCCGTCGGTGCGTAGCGCAGGGGTTGAGTTCGAAATCGAACGGGCCAAAGGCGATGCCGATGAAGTGATTGATCCGGAACAACTTAACCTATTCTAATACACGATGAAACCTCTCATTCTGGTCGGATATATGGGCTGTGGCAAAAGCTCGCTGGGACGCAAACTCGCCCGGCGGCTGGGGGTGCGATTTGTCGACACCGACAGCCTGATCGAAGAACGTGAGAGGACTTCGATAGCCGATCTGTTCACCTATATTGATGAGCAGTCGTTTCGCCGCATGGAGCGCGAAGTGCTCGATCAGGTGATCCGTCAGGGGAATGGCGGGGTGATCTCGACCGGTGGCGGGTTGCCTTTGTGGGCGGACAATATGGAGGTGATGAATCGTGCCGGAATAACCGTCTACCTGCGACGCGATCCCGTCCAAATAGCCGGTAGATTAACCCCTTACGGTCGCCAAAAACGCCCGCGCCTGCGCGGATTGTCCGATAGCGAGTTGGCTGATTTCATGACGCGTGATATGGCCCTGCGCGAACCGTTTTATTTGCAGGCTGCGATTGCGATTGATTGCACGGGGATGGCCGACGATCTGGTTGTCGAGCGGATCATGGTTTTGAGTTCCAATCCGGAGATTGCAACACCCGAAAAAGCGAATACGACCGATGAATAATGCACCCATAGGAGTTTACGATTCCGGTCTCGGCGGACTTACAGTCTGGCGTGAGATAAGACGCGTATTACCTGCCGAATCAATCGTTTATATGGGCGATGGCGCGCATTGTCCCTACGGTTCTCGGCCGCGCGAAGAGGTGCGGGAGCTTGCCGATGCGGCTGTGGCGCGACTCGTTGCGCTGGGCTGCAAGATGGTTGTGGTGGCCTGCAATACGGCAACCGCCGCGGCCATTGATTTCCTGCGCGCGAAATATGCGCCGATCCCCTTGGTCGGCATGGAACCGGCGGTGAAACCCGCCTGCCTGAATACGCGCAGTGGCGTGGTCGGCGTGCTGGCAACCGAACGCAGTCTCGACGGCAACATGTTCCGGCGCACGGCTGCCAAATACGGTGCTGGTGTCGAGTTGATTACCGCTCCCGGCCGCGGGTTTGTCGAGTTGGTCGAAGCCAACCGCGAAGCGACGCCCGAAGCCGAGGTTTGTGTGCGCGCGGCGGTCGACGAGATGCTCGTCCGCGGGGTCGACCAGATCGTGCTGGGCTGTACGCACTACCCGTTCCTGCTTCCGGTGCTGCAACGCGTTGTGGCAGGTCGTGGCGTGACGATCGTCGATCCCTCGCCGGCCGTTGCGCGACGTGTCGTGCAGCTGCTCGATGACGGCGGCTTGCGTGCCGATCCGGCGCATGAGGCGGTTTTCACCTTCGAAACCTTTGCCGATGAGGCATATCGCGCCAAGTTGCTGGCGAAAGCCGAAATAATTATGAATTCATAATTCTTGTAATTTCAATTTTTATTGTACCTTCGCTTGATCGTATCATGCGTTAGTTGAGTTAGAAAAATGACACCCAAAAATACCAAATCGTCACCGAATAGTCGTCAATCCGTGCAGCGCTCCAATCGGGATAGCGCCCGCTGGATCGGTGGGCTGCTGTTGCTGTTTATCGGGGTGTTCGCCACGGCTTCCGTGCTGTTCTCCTTCTTCAGCTGGGCTGCCGACCAGAGTGGACTGCAACTTGCCGCCGAGGAGCGTGCGACGCTCGGCATCGAACCCGAAAACCTTTGCGGATGGGCCGGTGCGCGTTTGGGGCGTCTGCTGGTCGATCTGTCGTTCGGCGTCTTTGGCATCCTCATCCCGATCATGTTGGTGTTGGTCGGTGTGCGGATTGTCCGCCAGCGTCCGTTGCTGTTCAACCATTCGATCCTTTCGTTGTGCTTCATCCTCATTTTAGGCTCGCTCTCGCTCGGATTCTTCTTCACCAACCGCTGGAGTCTTTGCGCTTCGACGGGGTGGGGCGGCGAATTCGGTATCGAGATTGCCGCACTGCTGCGTTCGCATATCGGAGCTGTCGGTACGCTGATTCTGCTCTTGGGCGGCTGGATTCTCACGGGGGTCTTTATTAACCGAAACTTTATCAATACGGTCAACGAGGCGGGCAATGTCATGGTCGATAAGAGCGGCCGAATTGTCGATCTCGTGAAGCAGAAGGTTGCCATGCCGCATGTGTCGGACGAGAAAATGGTCGACGACGAGGTCGATCCGGACTCCGATGTGTCGCCAGCTGCATCCGCGTCCCGACCCGAAGAGGCTGTTGCCCCGGAATCTGTTCCAATCGCCCCGACGCCTATCCATATCGAACGCGCTGCTGCCGAACCGACTGCACCGGTTGCCGAAACTCCTCGCACCCGAGCTGTCGAGTTCGAAAATCCCTTCGTGGAGCTGACGGCCGACGGTCGTCCGATCGAACCGGAAGCTGCTGCGCCGGAGGTTTCGGCCGAGCCGGTTGAGGACGACGAATTTACGGTTGTCGACCTCTCTTCTCCCGCCGAACGCGTGGTTATGGGGCGCGGTGGACTGATCGAACTGGCTCATCCTGTTGAACATACGAAGACGACTTCCGCTGCCGCTTCGACTACCGAACCGCTTGCGGCCGAGAGTCCTTTTATCGAGATTGCCGTACCCGAACAAGAGCCTGCGCCGGTGGTGTTGCCGCCGCGTGACGCATCGAGCGGCGGGGTAGTGGTGACGGTCGATGCCCACGAAGATGCGCTGGCCGATGTAAAGACCATTCCGACCGATAGTTACGATCCGCTGAAGGATCTGGTGAACTACCGCAAACCGCCCGTGACGCTCTTGGAGGACTATGTCTCCGACACCGATGTGAGCGACGAGGAGATTTTCGAGAATAAAACAAAAATCGAGGATACGCTCAAAAACTTCGGCATCCCGATTCAGCGAATCAAAGCCACGGTCGGCCCGACGGTCACACTCTACGAGATTGTGCAGGCGCAGGGCGTGAAGATTGCGAAGATCCAAGGACTCGAGAACGATATAGCTCAGAGCCTGAAAGCATTGGGCATCCGTATCATCGCGCCGATTCCCGGCAAGGGAACGATCGGTATCGAAGTCCCGAACCGCGACAAGCAGGTCGTGTCGATGTACTCCTCGATCCGTTCGTTGCGCTTTCAGGAGTCGAAAGCCGAGTTGCCCGTGGTGATCGGCCGCACGATTCAGAACGAAAACTATGTGTTCGATCTGGCGAAGATGCCTCACTTGCTGGTGGCAGGAGCAACCGGACAGGGTAAGTCGGTGGGATTGAATGCGATCATCACCTCGCTGCTCTACCGCAAGCATCCGGCGCAGTTGAAATTCGTGATGATCGACCCCAAAATGGTCGAATTCTCGCTCTACAACAAGATTGAGAAGCATTTTCTGGCTAAAATGGAGTCGGAGGACGATGCGATTATTACCGATCCGATGAAGGCGGTCTATGCGCTCAACTCGCTTTGTATAGAGATGGACAACCGCTTGGAACTCTGTCGTAAAGCCGGTGTGCGCAACATCAAGGAGTACAACGAAAAATTTGTCGAACGGCGGTTGAATCCGCTGAACGGACACCGCTTTTTGCCCTATATCGTCGTGGTGGTCGATGAGTTTGCCGACCTGATCATGATGACGCGCGAGGTCGAACGACCCGTGATGCGTCTGGCGCAGAAAGCACGTGCCATCGGCATCCACCTCATTATCGCCACGCAACGTCCCGATGTGAAGGTGATTACCGGAGGTATCAAGGCCAATTTCCCGGCGCGAATCGCGTTCCGCGTGATGCAGATGATCGACTCGCGCACAATTATCGACCAGCCGGGAGCAAATCAGCTGATCGGACGGGGCGATATGTTGCTCTCGAAAGACGGTGAGCTGACACGTATTCAATGTGCGTTGGTCGAAACGAAGGAGGTAGAACGAATCGTCGAGTATATCTCTCATCAGCAGGGATATACCTCGGCTTATTCGCTGCCCGATTATACGCCCGAAGGTGGTGGCGAAGGTGGTTTGGGTAGCGAAGAGTCCGCAGCACCGCTCAAATACGACTCTCTGTTTGCTGAAATCGCACGCGACGCCGTGCAGAACGGGCAGATCTCCACGTCGATGATCCAGCGCAACTACGAGGTGGGCTTCAACCGCGCCGGACGCATCATGATGCAGCTTGAGCGTTCGGGAATCGTGGGCCGTCAGCAGGGTGCAAAGCCGCGCGAAATCATCTTCCACGACTCGCAGTCGCTGGAGGCGAAGTTGCAGGATCTGGGCGTGTTTTAGGGGGATTCGATCCTCGAGCAGGCCGCAAGGTTGTTCTCGATCCTCGAGCCGTGTCGAGAGGTCGCAAGGTGATGATACTCGATCCTCGAGCTTGTCGAGAGGTCGCAAGGTGATGATACTCGATCCTCGAGCTTTGTCGAGAGGTCGCAAAGGTAATAATACTCGATCCTCGAGCTTGTCGAGAGGTCGCAAGGTGATGATACTCGACCCTCGAGCTTGTCGAGAGGTCGCAAAGGTAATGATACTCGATCCTCGAGCTTTGTCGAGAGGTCGCAAGGTTCGGTGGAGTTGTCTTTCGGCTTGCGTAGCAAGACGGCAAACCTCCGCCTTGCGGAGGACTGCTATTTGCGTTGCTGCATAGCGTCCCCCGCGAGCTGCTGACTGAAAAACGGGGCGCAAGGAAATGAGGATAGCACCTCCCGAGCTTGTCCCGAGAGGCCGAAACGCAAAAATACTCGATCCTCGAGCTTGTCGAGAGGTCGCAAATGTAATGATTCTCGATCCTCGAGCTTTGTCGAGAGGTCGCAAATGCAAACAATAGGCGAGAGCTGTGGGCTTGCCCCGGAGGTCGCAAATTAAATAGGATATAAACGTGAGAAAATTCAGAAAAATACTGGTTGTGCTTCTGCTGTGTGTGTTGCAGAGCGGATTTGCCGCCGATCGTGCCGGCTCGATATTGACGCAGTTGGCCGCCGAATTCCGCGTAATGAAGGGCTACGAGGTGGCCTTTGCGGTTACGACGAGCGACTACACCGCTTCGGGTAGCTATGCCGTCGAAGGCGAAAAATATTACCTGCGATTTGGCGATGCCGAGGTGTTTTGTGACGGCAAGGTTCGCTGCGAGGTCGACAACCGTCGCCACGAGGTGACCATCAATGAGGTCGATCTGACCAGCCACAACATCTTGAATAATCCGGCGCATGCCTTTGATTTTCTCGGCGATGAATACGCCGCTTCGCTACTCTGGGAACGCGACGGAAAGGCTGCGATCCTGCTGACCCCGACGGTGAAAAATGCCACAGCCGGCTCAACGATCACCTTGACGCTCACCACCGCGACGCTGCGCCCTGTGTCGCTGGTCTACACCTACGACGGTGAGCAGATCCACATCTCGATCCGCGAAATCACGCCGCTGACATCGCCGCTGAAGCAGTTTGATAACACCGCATTCTCTGGCTACGAGCAGATCGACTTCCGGTAACGCCCCAGCCGCTATCGCCCTTTCGCACCCGGCCTGCCTTCTCCTCGATCCCCTCGACCAGTCCCAAGGCCGCAACGATGCTCATATATTCACTTATTTTAGTAAATAACCCGTTGTAAAATATATGCTTATGATATTTGGCTGTGTAAAAATAAAATTGTAATATTGTAGCGGGCATTAATCAAAAAGATGCCGATCTTGTCGCACGTGATAAAAAATAACAGCGTATGGATGCTTCTGGCTTTACATTACTTGGGTTGATCGTCGGAACAGGAATTCTGTATATCATCAGCCTGGTCTTCGCCGTTCTGGAATACAAGCGGTGGCACATCTCATCCGGAATTCTGATTCTCTGTGCGTTTTTGTTCTTCATTCCTCAAATTATCTGGCCGATCGTCTCGCATGCGGCTCGACGCGTGGGGACAAATATGGATCGAAATACCGCCCGGATCAAACTGGCGTTGAGCTGGTTCTTGGTCGTTGGAATGGTCGTAGCGAATGGATTGAGCACCTACTTTTGCCGACAAACCGTCTCGGTTGAATTTGCCGATGAGCTGGCCCTGTGCTGTTCGTATGCGTGGTTGTTTGTCGCGATGCTCTTTGTGCCCTGGATCAATCTGAAATTAAACGCCGCCGAATCCCGATAGCACCGCATGCCGGTTCGCCCGGATTAAAAACGTGAAATCTCCCGATAGAGTGTCGGGAGATTTTTTATGTGCCGTCAAATCGGCTAAAACCGGCCAAAAATAGCCTGTTCTATAAAAAACACGCGTATGCGCGCGCGAATTTTCGGCCTAAAGTTGTTCAGATCGGAAATAAATCGTATTTTTGTACGTTAATTAAATGGACTATTAAACAAAGAAATGTTGACTGAAGAAGAAAAAAATGCCGGATTGGTAGGCCGTATCATTCCTATCAATATCGAAGAACAGATGAAATCGGCGTACATCGACTATTCGATGTCGGTCATCGTGTCGCGTGCGTTGCCCGATGTGCGCGACGGTATGAAACCCGTACACCGGCGTATTCTCTATGATATGAGTGCGGAGCTGAATCTCTACTCCGACAAACCGACTCGTAAGTCGGCACGTATTGTCGGTGATGTGTTAGGTAAGTTCCACCCCCACGGCGACTCGTCGGTTTACGATGCTATGGTACGTCTGGCGCAGGATTGGTCGATGCGTTATCCGCTGGTCGACGGTCAGGGTAACTTCGGTTCGATGGACGGAGACTCGCCTGCGGCAATGCGTTATACCGAGGCCCGCATGAAGAAGATCACCGATGAGGTGATGGCCGACATTGATAAAGAGACGGTCGACTGGACGCTTAACTTCGACGATACGATTCCCGAACCTACGGTGCTGCCGACGAAGATTCCGTTGCTCATTGTCAACGGAGCGAGCGGTATCGCAGTCGGTATGGCGACCAACATGGCTCCGCATAACCTCTGTGAGGTGGTCGATGCCTGCTGTGCCTATATCGACAATCCCGAAATTACGGGCGAGGAGCTGTTGCACTTCGTCAAAGGGCCTGACTTCCCGACGGGCGGTATCATCTACGGCTACGAGGGTGTCAAGGAGGCGATGTTGACCGGCCGCGGCCGCGTGATCATGCGCTCCAAGACCGAAATCGAGCATACCGCGACGGGTCGCGAGTGCATCGTGATCACCGAGATTCCCTACATGGTCAACAAGGCGGAGATGATCAAGAAGATTGCCGACATGATCAACGACAAGAAGATCGACGGCATCTCCTATATCAACGATGAATCCGACCGTGACGGCCTGCGTATCGTCATCATCCTCAAGCAGGATGCCGTGGCGAGCGTGGTGCTGAATACGTTGTTCAAAAATACTCCGTTGCAGACCTCGTTCGCGGTGAATAACATCGCGTTGGTCAACGGCCGTCCGGAGATGCTTCCGATGCGCGACCTGATCAAGTATTTCGTGGCACACCGCCACGACGTGGTGGTTCGCCGCACCCGTTTCGACAAACGTAAGGCCGAGGAGCGTCTTCACATCGTGTTGGGTCTGTTGATCGCACAGGATAATATCGACGAGATCGTACACATCATCCGTTCGTCGCAGACGCCCGATATCGCCAAGCAGGCGATGATCGATCGCTTCAATCTGAGCGAGTTGCAGTCTTCGGCGATTATCGAGATGCGCCTGCGTTCGTTGACTGGGCTGGAGTATGGAAAGCTCACGGCCGAACGCGATGAACTGATGAAGCTCATCGATCATCTGACTGAAGTGTTGGCAAATGTCTCGATGCAGATGCAGATCATCAAAGACGAGCTGTTGGATATGCGCGAAAAATACGGTGACGAACGCCGCTCGGAGATCATCTACGCTTCCGAGGAGTTCAATCCTGAGGATTTCTACGCCGACGACGACATGGTCATCACCATTTCGCACATGGGCTACATCAAGCGCACTCCGCTGGCCGAGTACCGCACGCAGAACCGCGGCGGTGTCGGAGCGAAGGGCAGCGCGACGCGCGACGAAGACTTCATCGAGCACATCTACGTGGCTTCGATGCACAATACGATGCTCTTCTTTACCGAGAAGGGGCGTTGCTTCTGGCTCAAGGTCTACGAGATTCCCGAAGGGGCGCGCTCGTCGAAGGGCCGTGCTATCCAGAACGTGATCCAGATCGAACCCGACGACAAGGTACGTGCCTATATCAATGTGAAGAGCTTGGCCGATGAGGAGTATGTCAACAACAACTTCATCATCATGTGTACCAAGGACGGTACGATCAAGAAGACCAAGCTGGAGGCTTATTCGCGTCCGCGTCTGAATGGTGTGAATGCCATTGTGATCCGCGAGGGCGACCAGCTGATCGAGGCCAGTCTGACCAGCGGTCAGGCCGAGGTGTTGATCGCAGCCCGCGACGGCAAGGCGATCCGCTTCAACGAGAGCATGGTGCGTCCGATCGGACGTGTCGGTGCAGGTGTTCGCGGCATCTCGATCGAGGAGTCGGACGAGGTGGTCGGCATGATCTGCGTTGAGCCGGATTCGAAGCAGGATGTGTTGGTGTTGAGCGAGAACGGCTACGGTAAGCGTACCGATCTGGATGAATACCGTATCACCAACCGTGGCGGTAAGGGTGTCAAGACCATCAATGTCACCGAGAAGACAGGAAAACTCATTTCGATTCAGGCCGTTACCGATGAGAACGACCTGATGATTATCAATCGTTCGGGACTCACCATACGTATCGCTGTTGCGCAAATCCGCCTTGCGGGTCGTGCAACGCAGGGCGTGCGTATCATCAACCTCCGCGAGGGCGATGCCATTGCTTCGGTGATGGCCGTGCCGGCAGCAGGGGATGACGAGGAGATAGATGTGCCGTCCGTCGAGGGAGTTATTGTCGAGGGTGAACAGCCCGAGACCGAACAGCCGACGGAAGAATAGTTGAAAAACAATAAAAACCTTAAAATTTACAACGTATGAAAAAAACGATTTTGACGGTTTTTGCGGCGCTGCTCGTGGCAGTTCCCGCTGTAAAGGCCCAGAAAGTGAACAAAGAGGCGCTCCTCTCCAAGATCGAGAAGAGTGATGCCGAAATTGCCGATGCAAAGAAGCAAGCCAAGCCCGGAACATGGATCAACCGCGGTAAGATCTTCTACGAGGCTGCTGCCGAACCGACAAAGAGTCTGTTTGTCAACATGGGAGCCGACATGTTGAAGCTCGCCATTGGTGAGCCGAAATCAACGGGTACGGAGACCATTGGCGAAGCCGAAATGACCACGTGGATCTATCCTTATTTTGTAGCTTACATCAAGGACAATAAGGTGATCGCTTGGAAGCAGACCGATTGGGTGTCGAAGGATGCTACGGCCAAGGCAATCGAAGCCTACAACAAGGCATTCGAACTGGATTCGAAATCCGGCGAGAAGGTGAAAGAGGGGCTGAAAATGATCAGCGACTTCTGCTCGCAGATCGGTAATGTCGGCCTCGATTCGGGTGACTATCCGACTGCTGCCGACGCGTATGCGCAGGCTTTCGAAGCACAGTCAAGCCCTGCTTACGGAGCGGCAGACCCCGCATTGCTCTACTATGCTGGCTACCTGCGCACGGTCGACGGAGCAACCAATCCGCAGTCGTTTGTGCTGGGTATGAACCACCTGACCAAGGCACTCGAGTTGAACTACCTTGACGAGGAGGGAAATATCTACTACTACCTTTTCCACTGCTACTATGGTCAGAAAGAGGCCGATAAGAGCAATGTCATCAAGGCAAAAGATGCGCTGTTGGCCGGTATTGCCAAGTTCCCGAAGAACGAGCGGATTCTCGACGGTCTGATGCAGCTCTACACCTCGGAAGAGGGCGTGGGTGACCCGGCCGATCTGGTGACGCTGATCGAGGCGGCTATCAAGGAGAACCCCGAGAACATCGACCTTTGGTTCGGACGTGGCCGTATCTTCTACGCGCTGAAGAATACCGATGAAGCACTTGCTTCGTTCCTTCGGGTGGCCGAGCTTAAGCCGGATCTCTATGAGAGCAACTACTATGTAGGTCTGTTCTATACGATCAAGGGCGACGACATGAATAAGGCGATGCAGGAGAAATCGTATAGCAGCGAGGCTTCTTTCGAAGCCGACCTGAAAGAGGTAAATGCTGTCTATATGCAGGCTGTACCTTGGTTCGAGAAGGCACACCAGATCAAACCCGACGATTTCAATACGGTCGAGTATCTGAAAGTGCTTTGCTTCCGTCTGCGTGATTTCCCCGGCATTCAGGAGAAAAACGACATCTACTATCCCCTCTGGGAGAAGATGAAAGGCGAGTAATCGCAGATCGGTTACCAACCAATACAGCCCGGCAATTTTGTCGGGCTGTTTTGTTCTCGTTCTTGTCGAGAGGGGGAGTATTTTGTCCTCGATCCTCGATCCTGCCTCAGAGGTCGCAGTGTTCTGTTCTCGAGCCTGTCGAGAGGTCGCAAACACCTGCCGCAAATGTTGTTCTCGATCCTCGAGCTTGTCGAGAGGTCGCAAACTCTTGCCGCAAATGCCGTTTTCGATCCTCGAGCTTGTCGAGAGGTCGCAAACTCTTGCCGCAAATGCCGTTTTCGATCCTCGAGCTTGTCGAGAGGTCGCAAACTCTTGCCGCAAATGCCGTTTTCGATCCTCGAGCTTGTCGAGAGGTCGCAAACTCTTGCCGCAAATGCCGTTTTCG
>CAZHEY010000002.1:77225-79700 GCA_964532025.1 uncultured Alistipes sp.
CTCTTGCCGCAAATGCCGTTTTCGATCCTCGAGCTTGTCGAGAGGTCGCAAACTCCTGCCGCAGAGTCTTGTTCTCATGCCGCAGCTCGCGGGGACGGCTCGAAGCACAGCGAAGAGCAGGCCTCCGCGGGGCGGAGGTATGCCGACTTGCTGCGCAAGCCGAAAACAACTCACCAAGAAATTCTCAACCGATCTCTCGACCTAATTCCGAATGGAGATGCCAACAAGGATTTCTGCTTGATCCGCATTTTGTCCTCGATCCTCGAGCCTGTCGAGAGGTCGCAAACTCCTACCGCAGAGTCTTGTTCTCGATCCTCGAGCTTGTCGAGAGGTCGCAAACACCTGCCGCAAATGCCGTTCTCGATCCTCGAGCTTGTCGAGAGGTCGCAAACTCCTGCCGCAGAGTCTTGTTCTCGATCCTCGAGCTTGTCGAGAGGTCGCAAACTCTTGCCGCAAATGCCGTTTTCGATCCTCGAGCTTGTCGAGAGGTCGCAAACACCTGCTGCAAACTCCTACCGCAAACACCTGCTGCAAATGCTGCAATTCAGCAGAAAAGGAGCTGCGGATTGGACTGACAGCCTATGGCTTGGAAACTATGCTGGGATTTTGCGGTAAATGGTCTTCAGACCGTGCGTCATGAAGTATTGCAATACGCCGCGCAGGAACATGTACAGCGTGAATGCCAGCCACAACGCATCGTTGCCGATGAGCGGCGAGCAGAGGTAGTAGATGCTGAAATAGGCCGCCGTGGCCCAGAACATCGAGTTGCGCATCACGCGCGTTTCGGTCGCGCCGACCATGATGCCGTCCATGATAAACGGCATGGCACTGGCGATCGGGATCACGATGATCCAACCGATGTAACGCCCTGCCAGCGCGATGATTGCCGAGGCGTTCGGGGCGTTGTCATCCACAAATACGCCGACCAATTCGCGCCACGAAAGGAGGTAAATTCCGACAAATACGACCGACACGGCCGTTCCCCACAGGATGCAGCGGCGTAGGCAATCGCGCAGCGATGAAAGGTCGCGCGCGCCGATAAAACGTCCGGTGAGTGCTTCGGCCGAATAGGCAAATCCGTCGTTCATGTAGGAAAACAACGTGAAAAGTTGCAGCAGTAGGGTATTCACGGCCAACAACGCCGGATCTTCCATGCGGGCAGATGCTCCGGTGAAGAACGTATAGACGGCCACGATGCAGAATGTGCGCAGAATGATGTCGCGGTTGATGACGAAAAATGTTTTCAAGGGTTTGATATCCAGCACTTCGTGCCAATCTATGCCCGTCAGCAGGTGGCGGTATTTCACTACCAGCAGCACTACCGATAGCCCCACGCCCATATATTGCGCGATGACCGACGCATAGGCAATTCCGACAATTCCCATGTTCAGCCCGAAGGCGAACCAGAGGCTGCATAAGATGTGAACTACGTTGACCGTAATGGCGGTAAACATCGGAATGATTGCATTTTGCATTCCCGTGAACCAGCCGTTGAAGCCGAACAATACGATGCCTGCGGGCACGGCCCAGATGCGGGCGTAGAAATAGTCGCGCGTCATTTGGCTGCCGTTCATCGCCCAGAGTGCCAGCTCTCCGATCGGGTATTGCAGCGCGATCATCAGCACTCCCATGATCCCTGCAACGACCAGCGCGCGCGCCAGCATGTTGGTGCATTCGCGGAAGTCGCCTGCGCCAAAGGCTTGGGCGGTCAGTCCGCTGGTTCCCATACGCACGAACGAGCAGTTCCAGTAGATGAAGTTGAAGATCGATACGCCGATAGCCAAAGCTCCGATTGTGGCGGCCGAGTCGGCTCCCCAATGGCCGGCAATGGCCGTTGACACGATGCCCATGAGCGGCACGGTGATGTTCGAAACGATGTTGGGTAGCGCGATGCGCAGTATTTCGCGGTTCATATTCATTGCGAGTGCAAAGATAGGGTAAAAGTTGCAAATTTCGACCTTCGGAATCTTTTATCTCCAAATCAGGCACGCATTATGTTGGAATCCCGAAAAATGAATTAACTTTGCCGCGTAAACACATATTATTAAGATGAAAGATCCAAAAAGCGACTCGACTTCAGCCCTTACGCGTTTCGGACGCGATAAACGCCAGCGTACCGTGAAGGCTACCGCAGAACGTGTCGAGCGTCGTCCAAGTCAGCCGCGTGACGCTGCCGATTCGGGGCAACCTTCCTACGAAAATAAGCCCGAACGTCGGGCTTCGTACAATCCGCATTTCTCGGCCGATAACCGTCCGACATTTGACAAACCGCGTTATAACGATAGTGATCGTCCGCGCCGCACCTATGGTGACAAACCGGGCGGAGAGCGTAGCTATGGCGATAAGCCCTACTACAACAGCGACAAACCGCGTTACAACGACAGCGACCGTCCGCGCCGCACCTACGGTGACAAACCGGCCGGAGAGCGTAGCTATGGCGATAAGCCCTACTACAACAGCGACAAACCGCGTTAC
>CAZHEY010000002.1:79800-130204 GCA_964532025.1 uncultured Alistipes sp.
AATGACAGCGATCGTCCGCGCCGCGCCTATGGTGACAAACCGGCCGGAGAGCGTAGCTATGGCGATAAGCCGCACTACAACAGCGACAAACCGCGTTATAACGACAGCGACCGTCCGCGCCGTGCTTATGGTGATAAACCGGCCGGAGAGCGTGGTTATGGCGATAAGCCGCGTTTCGGCGACAAGAAGTTTGGCGACAAAAAATTTGGCGACAAAAAATTCGGTGACAAGAAGTTTGGAGATAAGAAATTCGGAGACCGGAAGTTCGGCGATAAGCCTTACAAGCCGTCATTCCGTAAAAACGACGAGAAACCGGTGGCTTATCCGAAATACAATCCGGACAAGCAGATCGGCGAGATGCGCCTGAACCGGTTCATTGCGCAATCGGGAATCTGTTCTCGCCGCGAAGCCGACGATTTCATTACGGCCGGACTGGTGTCGGTTAACGGTCAGATTGTGACCGAGTTGGGATCGAAAGTAATGCCTACAGACGAGATCAAATTCAACGACAGCCGGATCGAGGGGGAAAAAAAAGTCTACCTCGTACTGAATAAGCCGAAGGGCTATGTGACCTCGCTCGACGATCCGCATGCCGACAAAACGGTGATGGATTTGGTGAAAGAGGCTTGCACGGAGCGGATTTATCCCGTGGGTCGTCTCGACAAGAACAGCCTCGGATTGCTGTTGTTCACCAACGACGGCGATCTGACCAAGCAGCTGACGCATCCTTCGTATAAGAAGAAAAAGATCTATCAGGTGACGCTCGATAAACCGTTGACGCGTGCCGACATGGATAAAATTGCCGAGGGCGTGACGCTCGAAGACGGTGAAATCTTTGCCGACGAGATCTCCTATGTTAAGGATAACAAGCAGGAGGTAGGCATCGAGATCCACTCGGGACGCAATCGCATCGTGCGACGAATCTTTGAGTTCTTGGGTTATACGGTGACCAAACTCGACCGCGTGTATTATGCCGGTCTGACCAAGAAGAGCTTGACCCGTGGTGCATGGCGTTTCCTCACGCGTGAGGAGGTCGAACGACTCAAGTCGGGACAATACGAATAGAAGACGCGCCGCCAACGTAGGTTGGCATTAGCGATAAATCGAGGCAGGTGAAAATTAATTTTCTCCTGCCTTTTTTCATGGCCAAGCCAGCGTGTTGCGTGTTACGCTGCTTGTTCTCGATCCTCGAGCTTTGTCGAGAGGTCGCAAAGGTTCTATGGCGAAGCTGTTTCTCGATCCTCGAGCTTGCCTCGGAGGTCGCGGGTGTGTTGGGTTTTCGATCCTCGAGCTTTGTCGAGAGGTCGCAAAGGTTATGTGGTGAGATGTCTTGGTCTCGATCCTCGAGCTTGTCGAGAGGTCGCAAACTATTTCCACCAAAGCGCGTCAGCCCTTTTTTAGTCAGCAGCTCGCGGGGGACGGCTATGCAGCAACGCGAAATAGCAGTCCTCCGCAGGGCGGAGCTGCGGACTGCCGACTTACTGCGCAAGTCGAAAAATAGCTTCGCCGTATGGACTCCTCCGCGACCTCTCGACAAAGTTCGAGGATCGAAAGCCGAAACACCGCGCCCTCTTGCCCCCCTCCTCCAAGCAGGCTCGGGACGTGCCTATGGTTGTCCGGAGATTATGCGAGATGGGCGGCAACCAAAACTGGTTGCCGCCCATCTCTTCGTTTGGGTCGATATTGGATTACTGACGCGGAAGTTCCGAGTTGTCAGCAACTACCATGCTTTTGTCGATGCGCAGCGTTACGTTGCTATCCACTTCGATCAGCAGCGATGCCTCTTTGATCTCTTTCACCGTGCCGTAAATACCGCCGGCGGTGATCACCTTATCGCCTTTTTTCAGTCCGTCGCGGAAAGCCTGCATCTGTTTGCGGCGTTTCGATTCGGGACGCCACATGAAGAGCCACAAAACCAGCACCATGAGGCCGATCATAATGATGAAACTGTACTGCTGGAGGAATCCCGGCTGGGGTTCTACGGGCATTTGTTGAAGGAAATTAATCATAGGGTTATTCTATTTTTTTAGTGTTTCTGATTTGCTAACGTGCAAATATACGAAATATTGTGGAATAACCAAACGCTTATTCCACATCGGCCTCAATGAAGAGCCGCAGAGGGCGCGAACTACCCGAAAAGCGAAGATCGAGCGTCTTGAGTTGCCAGCCGGATTCACCTCGCGAGTCGAACGACAAGGAGATTTGCTGCGATTGACCTGCGGCAATCGGCTGATTATCATAGGAAATGTCGGTGCATCCGCAGCTGCGGACGTAGGAGTGAATTTGAATCGGTCGGTTGGTTGCGTTGGTCAACCGTAGGCGCGTGACGGCAATTTCGCCCGAATGCAGCCGTCCAAACCGAATTGTATCGGTGCTGCCGAGGCGAAGTGTTGTGTCCGTAATGTGGATAATCTGGCCTTTGTATTTGGTCGGCATGCGCAATGCGTTAGGTCGTGAGCCGCAGCCGATTGCCACCGCCGCCAACAGCAGAATCGCCATTCGCGTGCCGACTAAGGCAATGCTATGGCGGCTGTTGCCGTGCCGTGATTTTCTCGCTATTCCCCCCTCGTCCCGTGCCATGGCCTCGCGGATTGCGGTTAGACCAGCCCCAGCCCGGCCTTCTGGATGCGCCCCTGCTCGGTGAGTGATTCGACGAGTTTGTCGAGAACTCCGTTGATGAAGGTGCTGCTGCCCGGTGTCGAGTAGTATTTGGCGATTTCGATGTACTCGTCGAGTGTAACTTTGACGGGAATCGACGGGAATTCGATCAACTCGGTCATTGCTGTTCCGAGGATCAGGTTGTCTATGAATACGATGCGTTCAACGTCCCAGTTGGCTGTGAATTTCTCGATGAATTTTTGATTCTCCGTGAAGTTTATCAGCGACTTCTCGAAAAGAGTTTTCATGAAGACCGGATCGTCCGTGCTCTTGAATTTTCTCGGCACTTTGATCTCGCGGTGCGAGGCGCGCAGCCCCGTCAGCGAACGCTGAATCATCATGATGATGTAGGGCAGGTCGTCGCTCCAGAGGATCGACATCTCCTCGAGTGTATCATCTAGCGGTTCACACACTTGAAGCTTGTCGAAAAAGGTGATCAGCAACTTCCGATCTTGGTCGAACGAACGTTCCTCCTGCTGCATGTACTCCTTGAAATAGTCGCTCTCGGAGAGGATCGTGTAGAGTGCGCGAATCAGATCGGGGTATCGCGACCAGCCCAATTTGTGGGCGGCCATATAGTCGTTCACGGCATCGCTGTTGGCGATTGTGCGCACGGCGACGTTTTCGATGAACTTGGTGTTCGGATTGAGGTCTTCTTTTGTCGGCAGTTTCTTCTGTTTGGCCAGATCCTGCCGTTGCTCGGCATAACGAGCCAACTCGACGGGAAGTGTGAGAATCTGGAAATAGAGATCGTAAGCCTTATCGACGGACGTAAGGAGTGTCTTTTCCGATGCGATCATATTATCGGCGTCTGACTGGAGGTGTGCAAAAAGCGCTTTGACGACCTTTATACGGAGTAATCTTCTGCTCAACATAATTTATAGAACGTGTTTTTGTGGGCGCAAAGATAGTGAAAATCGAGCCTCAAAAAACAAGATACTGTAATTATTTTTGTGTTAATGCTAAAATAGTGCGATTTCCGGTCGAAATACGCATGCTAATTTTTTAATTCTTCTTATCTTTGCAGCCGTATGGAAGAACAGGAAGAAAAACTGGAAGAGAGATTGCCCTTTGATGTCATTGTCATTGGGGCCGGTGCTGCGGGTCTTATGGCGGCGGGTACTGCTGCGCAGAATGGGAAACGCGTGCTGCTGATCGAAAAAATGGAGAAAACCGGGCGCAAAGTGCGGATCTCGGGTAAGGGACGTTGCAACGTGACCAATGCGCGACCGGCTGCGGAGTTTGCCGAGCAGGTGCGCACGAACGCCGATTTCCTGATGCCGGCATTCTCCGAATTCAACAACAAGGCGACGATCAAATTCTTTGAGCGCGCCGGCGTGAAACTCGAAATCGAACGCGGTGAACGCGTATTCCCCGAGAGCGGCAAGGCGTGGGATATCGCCACGGCACTGCTCGAATACTGCGTGGATAACCGGGTGAAAATCATTTGCAATACGCGTGTGACCGAAATCATGACGTTGGGAACGAAGGTCTTCGGTGTGCGCTATATCAATAAACGCGGCTTCGAACGCAAGGAGGAGTGCGGACAGGTGATCGTGGCCACGGGCGGCGTATCCTATCCGTCCACCGGATCTACCGGCGACGGCTATGAGTTCGCTGCGGATCTGGGTCACACAATCGAGCCGTTGCGCCCGTCGCTGACTCCGCTTGTGTCGTCGCATCCGCAGATCAAATACCTCGATCGGATGCTGTTGCGCAACGTGAAGGCGACGCTCTGGGTCGATGATGAACCCGTGCGCGAGGAGTTCGGCGAGATTGGCTTCTCGGATCGCGGGGTCGAGGGGGCTGTGGCACTTCGTATGAGCCGCGATGCGGTTGATGCGCTGATCGACGAGAAACGCGTGAAGCTGGTGCTTGACCTCAAATCGGCACTGACCGAAGAGATCTTGCAGGAGCGCATTGCGCGCGAGATTGCCGAGCTTGCTCCGACCGAGTTTTTCGCCGAGTTGCTGCGTAAGCTGGTTCCCAAACCGCTGGTTATTCCGCTGGCACAGGAGCTTGACATCAATTCGAAAAGCTACATCAGCAAGATCACCGAGGAGCAGATTACGCGTCTGATCCGTACCTTGAAGGGGTTCACGCTTCCGATTGTCGACTATGCGCCGTTCGAATGCGCGATTGTCACGGCCGGTGGCGTGCGATGCGACGAGGTGAATCCCAATACCATGGAGTCGCTGAAGGTGCGCGGACTCTATTTTGCCGGAGAGGTGCTCGACCTCGATGCCAATACCGGCGGCTACAATCTTCAGATCGCCTTCTCTACGGGGCGTTTGGCCGGACAGCTCAAAAAGTAACGAAGCGATGACGATCGGCGGACGTGCATTGGGGTATCGGTTGGGACGGCAGGTTGCCGAATTGCGCAATCGGCTCTCGCGTGCCCGTTATTTTCGGGGACACGGAGTCCACTCTCCGTTCGTTTATGATATTGTCCGCGAGGTTTTTATGCGTCACGACCTGCTGCCGGGCGACCACACTTTGTTCCAAACGCTTTTAGCCGCAGGAATCTCCCAGCGTCGCGCCATGCAGCTGCAAAATCTGGCAATTCATTGCTCCTATGCGACCTTTGGCCTGAATCGTGCGGATGTCGATCTGGGCATCGTCCTGCGGCAGATTCCGTCTGATGAAATCACCTCGCTGATGCGTGCAGCGGCGGAAAACGGAACTACGCTGGCCATCATACTGCCCCACGATGGACGCGAGCGGCAGGCGTTGTGTCGGCGGATCATCGCCCGTCACGACTCTACGTCGGTCGACAACCGGGCTTACCTGCTTGTTTTTAACAACCATTTGCCGAAACAACATTTCCGAATATGACAAAAGTATATACGAAAACGGGAGATCGGGGGATGACCTCGCTGATTGGCGGAGAACGCGTATTCAAGACCGACGAACGGGTCGAAGCCTACGGTTCGGTCGATGAACTGGCGGCTTTTACGGCGTTGCTGACCGACCACCTGCGCGCCGACAAGGGGCAGGAGACACTGGTCGGAGATCTCAACTACGTGCTTTCGCGTCTGATGTCGGTCGAAGCGTTGCTTGCCGTGGGCGAGCAGGGGAGCGATAAGGTTGCGCCGCTTGCTCCCGAAACGGTGGGCTGGCTGGAGGAACGCATCGACGCGATGCAGGCGGCACTTGCGCCGATTGACAAATTTACGATCCCGGGGGGAGATGCTCTCGTCTCGATGTGCCATGTGTGCCGGACGGTGTGCCGCCGTGCGGAGCGTGCAGCCCTGCGTGCCGACCAGAAATACGACGTGGATGCTACGGCTTTGATCTTTCTAAATCGTCTTTCCGACTACTTTTATCTGCTCGGCCGGACGCTGACGGCATACAATAAAGTACAGGAAGTTTTGTGGATTCCATAATCTGCTGAATTACAGTCGTGTAGCGATATTATGACGCTATTTTACTGTTTTTTCTTTGTTTCTATCTTTTTTTTTATACTTTTGCAGATCAGTCATAACGGTTTGAAGACCTTTCGGGGGCGTTAATCCGTTGTATCTTTGGAACTTAAAAACTTTGTGACTATGTACTGGACACTTGAATTGGCCTCGAAGCTCGAGGATGCACCATGGCCCGCAACAAAAGATGAGTTGATCGATTATGCAGTTCGCTCGGGCGCACCGTTAGAAGTGCTTGAAAACCTGCAAGAAATAGAAGATGAAGGCGAAATCTACGAGTCGATCGAAGACATCTGGCCGGACTATCCGTCTAAAGACGATTTTTTCTTCAATGAGGAGGAATATTGACCTGATATTGAAGCCAATCGGCTCATAATACGATGGTTAAAAACTTATAAGAGCGACCGCAAGGTCGCTCTTATTTTGTTGTTTTCTTGCCGTCTGCATCTCGCCGGAACGCAGGATCAAGCAATACTCCTTGTTGGTGAATTTCTTTTTAAGGGAGCATTGTTTTTGTTCTCAGGCAGCAGCTCGCGGGGACGGCTCGAAGCGTAGTGAAGAGCAGGCCTCCGCAAGGCGGAGCTGTGGCCTGCCGACTTGCTGCGCAAGCCGAAAACAACTCGCCAAGAAATTAATCCCAAATGGAGTTATCAACAAGGATTCCTGCTTGTCCGGCAACGACCTTGCTATTGGTTTACCTTGGCGTGGTCGGCGAGGAATTTTGCCAGTCCCTGATCGGTCAGCGGGTGGTTGAGTAGCCCTTCGATGGCCGCCAACGGGCAGGTCGCCACGTCAGCTCCGGCGTCGAGACACTGGATGATGTGCTGCGTGTGGCGGATCGACGCGGCCAGCACCTGCGTCGTGTAGCCGTAATGGCGGTAGATGCGCACGATGTGAGCCACGAGTGCCACGCCGTCCTCGGAGATGTCGTCCAGACGCCCGACGAATGGTGAGACATAGGTTGCTCCGGCTTTTGCGGCCAACAGCGCCTGCCCCACGGAGAAAACCAACGTGCAGTTGGTGCGAATGCCCTTCTTTGCGAAATAGTTCACCGCGCGGATTCCGTCGGCTGTGCAGGGGAGCTTCACAACGATATGGGGATGCAGTCCGGCGAGGTGCTCGCCTTCGCGAACCATGCCGTCGAAATGGGTCGAGATCACCTCGGCACTCACGTCGCCCTCCACGATGTTGCAGATCTCGACATAATGGCGGAAGCACGCTTCGTCGCCCCGAATGTTCTCCTTGGCCATCAGCGAAGGGTTGGTCGTCACGCCGTCGAGAATACCCAGCGAATGTGCGCGCCGAATCTGCTCCAAATTGGCGGTGTCGATAAAAAATTTCATAAGCGCATTAGTTTTAGATTGTTTGACCCAATAAAGGTAACAAAATAAAATCGTAAAAAACAACGCTTGCCGGAGATTGTGGATCTATCTCTGGCTCGACTCGCAAAGAGCTTGAGGGAGGTGAAGCCCTTGCCGGCTGCTTCGCCGGCTATGAATACGCTGGAAACGCGCGTTGCGCTATTTGGTGGCGATGAAGAACAGGTCGAAGCAATCGGCGGCGGCTGGCGCAATCCGATAGTCGTCCATGCGGATCGAGGTGGTGAGGTCGGTATTGGCCTTCAGCAGCTTGCGACGATTCAACCGGTTGAGTAGGTCGTAGGGGAGTTGGAGCAGTCTGCGGGGTAGACGATGTTGTAGGTCGAGCAGGTCGAAGCGGGTGATGCGCTCTACGCCGCGCCGGTTCTGTGCGTAATAATCCAGAACTTTCGCGTTGCCGAATACACCCGACTGCTCGACCTGTGAAAAATCACGGCTGAGAAGTGCGGTTAATTGGGCGGCGGTGTATTCGCGAACGTGCCAAGGGTTGCGCGTGAGTGACATCGGGGCATTGGGCGTGGTGACGATAAACCGCCCTCCGGGACGCAATACGCGGTGAATCTCGTGAACAAAATCGCGGTCGCGGTCGATGTGCTCGATCACCTGAAACGAGATCACGCAGTCGAAACTCGCATCGCCGAACGGCAGTGGCGGCACGACGGTCTGACGGAATTCGACGTGCGGCCGTTGGAGTAATTCCGCTGCCGGGGCGTGTTTGTCTATCGTGACAAAACGCTGGGTTTTAGGCGCGATCACCTCAATTCCGTATCCCGAACCCGTGCCGATTTCGAGTACCTCGCCGCCGATGCGCTCTGCCGCGGCGTGGTAGGCCAGCAGCGATCGCTGAAAGACGAAGTTGTCGGATGCCTCGACCGAAACCCGTTCTGCGGTATTGAGCTTGCCCATTTATTTCTTGATTTGAATTCCTTGTTCCGTTGCCACGACCGCCTCGCGCTTGAGCAGCATGCCCAGCGAGCGTTTGAACACCTTCTTGCTCATCTTCGTCAACCGAGTCACCTCTTCCGGGGCACTGTTGTCGTTCAGCGGCAGGAATCCGCCGTTGTCGTTGAGCAGCTGGAGCAGCGTTTCGGCTGAGTCTTTGACCTGTGCAAATCCGGTCTGTTGCAAGCTGACGTCGATGCGGTTGTCCTCGGTGATGCGGCGGATGAAGCCCTTGGTTCGCTCCCCGACGGCAACCGGACGGAATATCTGGTTGCGGTAGATCATCCCCCAGTGGCGGTTGTCGATAATCACACGGTAGCCGATCGGGCTTTCCGAAGCGATGAGCAGATCGACCTCCTGATGGGGGTGTACGGCGATCAGGTCGTTATTAATATAGGTCTTGAATTTCATGGTCGCCACGCAGCGTCCCGTGATGCTGTCCTCGTAGAGGTATACCACGTAGCTGTTGCCGACCAATACACCGCCCTGCTGGTTGCGGTTGGGCAGAAAGAGGTCTTTGCCTTGGAGTCCCCAGCGCAGGAATGCGCCATGCTCGGTCTTGTCGACCACCTCCAGATAACCGGCTTCGCCTTCGCGCAGCAGCGGTGTTTCGGTTGTAGCCACCAGTCGGTCTTCGGAGTCGTGGTAGACGAATACCTCTTTTGTATCGCCGGGCTTGTCGCTCAGCGAAGTATATCGGTTGGGGAGTAGTACCTCGTTTTGTTCCTCGTCGACGAGGTACAGGCCGAATTCCGAGGTGCGGCTTATGGTGAGGGTTTGTGTGCGTCCTGCTTTTAGCATAGTCAATGGAATTTTATCATCCGCTGCAAAAGTACGTTTAATTTCGCCCTCCTGCAACTTTTTGGCCTCTCCATGCCGTGCTTTTTGCAGATCGAAAAAAAATTACTAACTTTCGATGAAAAACTAACCTGTTCGAAATGAAACTTCAAAAATGCTTCGCGTTCCTGTTTGTGGGCGTAATGCTGACGGTTGCCGTTGCGGCACAACCTGTCGGCGAATTGTATGATAAAGCTCAATACCGTATCGCCATGCGCGATAGCGTGCGGCTTTTTACTACGGTCTATACGCCCAAACGAGGCGACAAAGCTCCGATCATCATCCTTCGGACGCCTTACGGAACAGGGCCTTATGCAGCTCACGAGTTTCCTCGTAACCTCGACTACGAATACATGCGCTCCTATGTCGATCGGGGCTATATCATTGTTCAGCAGGATGTGCGCGGTCGCTATATGAGCGAAGGCGAATTTGTCCACATCCGTCCGGTTGGCTTCGGCGATACGGACGAGGCGACCGATAGCTACGATACGGTCGACTGGCTGGTGAAACACATTCCCGGAAACAACGGCTGCGTCGGGTTTGTCGGTTGCTCCTATCCGGGCTTCTATGCGCTTATGGGTGGGTTGAGCGGTCATCCGGCGGTGAAGGCGATCTCTCCGCAAGCGCCTGTCACTAATTGGTTTATGGGTGACGACGTTTGCCATAACGGGGTGCTGATGCTGGGCGATGCCACGCGGTTTCTCGCCTCGATGAATACTCCGGCCGGGCATACGCCGACCGAGAAGATGCCCAAATTCTCCGTGAAGACCACCCCCGACGAACGCACGTTCTTTCTTGAAAATTACACCACGCGTGCCGATGTGCTTAAACTGCTCACTCCGAACGCTTTCTGGTCGGATATGGCCGCACACCCCGACTACGATAGCTGGTGGGAGGCTCGCGATACGCGCCGTGCCTGCTACAATCTGCGTCCGGCGGTGCTGGTCGTGGGCGGCGCGTTCGATGCCGAGGACTGCTTCGGTGCGTGGAATCTCTTCCGTGCTATCCGACAGCAAAATGCTTCGACCCCCTGTCATCTGGTTGTCGGGCCGTGGGCACATGGCGCATGGCGTGGTAACGGACGCACGCTCGGAGCATTCGATTTCGGCGAAGAGGCTACCTGCTCCTACTATGTGGAGCATTTCGAAGCTCCGTTCTTCGACCACTACCTCAAGGGTATCGGCTCGGATTCGCTTCCCGTGGCGGCGATCTTCTCCTCGGGGGACAATCGCTGGCACGCATTCGATCGGTGGATGCCGCGCGAGGTGCGTAAGACGACCTATTATCTTGCGGAGGGCGGTCGGCTCTCCGACAAGCGACCTGCGGCGAAGAACTCCGCAACCACCTATATCTCCGATCCCAAGGATCCGGTTCCCTACATTGCCGAATCGGGTGTGTATCGACCGAAGGAGTATATGCTCGCCGATCAACGCTTCGTTGAGGATCGCTCGGATGTGATCTCATTCCGGAGTGAGCCGCTGAACGAGCCGCTGACGCTTATCGGTGCGGTCGATGTCGCCTTGGAGGTGGCTTTGTCCACTTCGGATGCCGATTTCGTGGTGAAGCTGATCGACGTCTATCCCGACGGAAGCGAAAAGCCCGGCTACCAGATGCTGGTGCGTGGCGATGTGATGCGCGGCCGCTATCGTGATAGTTTTTCGAGTCCTCGTGCTTTTGTGCCCGATGTGCCCGAGCGGGTTTCGATGCGTATGTGCGACATCGCGCACACCTTCGGCAAAGGACATCGTGTGATGGTTCAGGTGCAGAGTTCGTGGTTTCCGCTCGCAGAGCGCAACCCGCAGCAATACGTCGATTTGTGGCGTTGCACCGCCTCCGATTTTGTACCCTGCCGTGTTCGGCTGCTGCACCAGAAGTCGGCCGCTTCGGCAATAACGGTCTATCAACTAACAGAATAGATATGAAAATCACGCTCGCAGCCTGTCAGGTCGATATGGAGTGGGAACACACGGCCAAAAACCTGACTCGCCTTGAACCGATCGTAGCAGCTGCGGCTGCCGATGTGGTTGTCTTGCCCGAAATGTTTGCCACGGGATTCAAGTTGCGCCCCGCCAAGGTCGCCGAACCGGCCGACGGAGCTGTTGCCACAGCCATGAAACGCTGGGCGGCAACCTACGATAAAGCGATTGCCGGCAGCGTCGTCATTGCCGAAAACGGGGAGTTCCGCAACCGCATGTTTTTCGTCAAGCCGTCGGGTGAGGTGGTCTGGTACGACAAACGCCACCTGTTTCGCCCGGGTGGTGAGGCGCGTGACTATACGCCCGGCAAGCAGCGCGTGGTGGTCGAATACAAGGGCTTCCGCTTCCTGCTGCTGATCTGCTACGATTTGCGATTCCCGGTGTGGAGTCGCAATCGCGGTGACTACGATGCCATTCTGTGTTGCGCTTCGTGGGCCGATGATCGCCGGGAGGTGTGGCGGACGTTGCTGCGTGCGCGTGCAATCGAGAACCAATGCTACATGGCCGCTGTCAATCGGGTCGGCCTCGATCCCGATGCCAACTATGCCGGCGATTCGGCTCTGGTCGACTTCTGCGGGGCGACGCTGGCCGATGCCGGTGATCGCGAAACAACCGTCACGGCGTGCTTCGACACCGAGGCACTTGCTGCCTACCGTGCCGATTTCCCGGCGTGGTGCGATGCAGACGATTTTGAGCTGAAAATCTGATAGGTGGTTTTGTTTTACGCGCCGAATATCGTATCTTTGCAAGTCCGATTCGCTTCGTTATCCAATAAAACGAGATGCCGGGTCGTTTGAGAAGCAATGAGAGAAGATACGATCAAAATATTAGGCGCACGAGTCCACAACCTCAAAAACGTCGATCTTGAAATTCCGCGTCGTAAGCTGGTGGTTATCACCGGATTGTCTGGTTCGGGAAAGTCGTCGCTGGCATTCGACACGATCTATGCCGAGGGACAGCGTCGTTACATGGAGACCCTTTCGACCTACGCGCGGCAGTTTGTCGGCACGATGGAGCGTCCCGATGTCGATAAGATTACGGGGTTGAGCCCCGTGGTGGCGATCGAGCAGAAGACCACCAACAAAAATCCCCGTTCGACGGTCGGCACGGTCACCGAAATCAACGACTTCCTGCGTCTGCTCTATGCGCGGGCCTCGCGGGCCTATTCGCCCATTACCAACGAGGAGATGGTGCATTACTCCGACGAGAAGATCGCCGAGCTGATCCTCGACGGGTTTGCGGGTCGGAAAATCGCACTCATGGCTCCTGTGGTCAAAGGGCGCAAAGGCCACTACCGCGAACTGTTCGAGTCGCTGGCCAAGAAGGGATATATTTACGCCCGCATTGATGGCCAGATCCGCGAAATCTCGGGCGGCATGCGGCTGGATCGCTATAAAATCCATACGATTGATCTGGTTGTCGACCGGCTTTCGGTCAGCGCCGAGGCGCAGGAGCGGCTGATGTCTTCGCTCAAGGAGGCGATGCGGCAGGGCAAGGGTACGATGGCCGTCTACGATTACGGAACGGAGCAGCAACGCTTCTATTCGCGCCACCTGATGTGTCCCTCGACTGGCGTGGCATTCGAAGATCCTGCACCCCATACCTTTTCGTTCAACTCGCCGCAGGGGGCATGTCCTCATTGCAACGGATTGGGCGAGGAGTCGGTCTTCGACATGGCGAAAATTATCCCCGATGCGGCACTCTCGCTGCGTGAGGGTGCGGTCGAGCCGCTGGGCAAATACCGCAATAACCTGCTCTTCGCCGTGCTGGAGATGCTGGGTCGCCGCTATGATTTTACGCTCGACGACCCGATCGAAACCTTTTCGGAGGAGGGCTTGAACGCCGTGCTCTATGGCGATTCCGAACCCCTAACGGTCAACCTCTCGGAGTTCAGCTCGTCGGGCGGCAATCAATTCCTGTCGTGGGAGGGGGTCGCCGAGTATATCGGCCGCACGGAGGACGACGATTCGAAACGCGGCCAGAAGTGGCGCGAACAGTTTCTGGTCTACCGCAAATGTTCGGTCTGCGGCGGAGCGCGCCTGAAAAAAGAGGCGTTGCAATTTCGCATTGGCGGAAAAAATATAGCCGAGGTGTCGGCACTCTCCATTTCGGAGTTCGCCGAGTGGATGCGCGATATCGAAACACACCTCTCCGACAAGGAGCTGCGCATTGCGCAGGAGGTAATCAAGGAGATCCGCGAGCGGCTGCGCTTTCTGATCGACGTGGGGCTGGGCTACCTCTCCTTGTCGCGCTCGTCGCGTTCGCTGTCGGGCGGCGAGAGCCAGCGTATTCGTTTGGCTACGCAGATCGGATCGAAGCTGGTCAACGTCCTCTACATTCTCGATGAGCCGTCGATCGGGCTGCACCAACGTGACAACCAACGACTGATTCGCAGCTTGCAGGAGCTGCGCGATGCCGGTAACTCGGTGATCGTGGTCGAGCACGACGAGGATATGATGCGTGCCGCCGATTTTATTGTCGATGTAGGCCCGCGTGCCGGCCGCAAAGGGGGAACGATCGTGGCGGCCGGAACGTTCGACGACATTCTGAAGTCCGAGAGCATCACGGCCGACTACCTGACCGGTCGCCGCCGGATCGAGATTTCCGAAACCCTGCGTCGGGGGACGGGCGAAAGCCTCGTGATTCGGGGTGCGCGCGGAAATAACCTGAAAAATGTGACTGCCGAATTTCCGTTGGGTAAGTTTATCTGTGTGACCGGTGTCAGCGGTTCGGGTAAATCGACGCTCATCAACGAGACGCTGCGTCCGATTTTGAGCAAGGTGCTCTACCGTTCCTACGACCAGCCTTTGGAGTACGATTCCGTTGAGGGGATCGAACACATTGATAAGTTGGTGGTTGTCGACCAGTCGCCGATCGGGCGGTCGCCACGTAGCAATCCGGCGACCTACTCCAATGTGTTTACCGACATCCGCAAGCTCTTCGAGCTGACGCCCGATGCCCAGATCCGCGGATTCAAAGCCGGCCGATTCTCGTTCAACGTCAAGGGCGGCCGCTGCGAGGAGTGTCGCGGCGCGGGTGTGCAGACCATCGAGATGAACTTCCTCCCCGACGTCTACGTCACTTGCAAAGCCTGCGGCGGCCACCGCTACAACCGCGAAACGCTCGAGGTGCGCTACAAGGGCAAAAATATCAACGACGTGCTGAACATGACGGTCAATATGGCGGTCGAGTTCTTCGAAAATATTCCGAATATCTATCAGAAGCTACGCGCAATTCAGGAGGTGGGGCTGGGCTATCTGACACTCGGACAACCCTGTACGACCCTGTCGGGCGGTGAGAGCCAGCGCATCAAGCTCTCGGCCGAACTCTCCAAACGCGACACCGGCCGCACGCTCTACATCCTCGACGAACCGACTACCGGGCTCCATTTCGAGGACATCCGCATGCTGCTCGATGTGCTCAATAAGCTGGCCGATCGGGGCAATACGGTCGTGGTCATCGAACACAACCTCGATGTGATCAAGGTTGCCGACCACCTGATCGACATCGGGCCGGAGGGCGGTGCAGCCGGGGGCGAGATCCTCGTTGCCGGAACGCCCCACGAAGTGGCGCGCTGCAAGCGCAGCTATACGGGCGAATTTCTGAAAAAGGCGGGGCTGTAAATTCGGCATTGATTTTGCTTTCGTAGCCGTAACTAAACCTTATGTGCTATGAAAAAAACAGTTATCCTGCTTGTCGGCCTTTTGTTGTGCGCGGCCGCTGTTACGGTGATCGGCCAGAAAAAGATCCTGACCCCGAAAGAGGAGCGTCGCGAAGTGCGTGAAAAACGCCGTGCCGACCGCATTGCGAACTACGAGAAATTCATCGACTCGCTTGTCCTCTCGCACAACTTCCAGTTCAATCCGCAAACCATGCAGCGTCAACCGGCCGGGCCGCTGCGCCAGATCCTCAATCCGTCGTTCGACGTGGGTCTCTGGAACGGCACGGCCGACATCTGCCTGCCTTATATCAAAGGTTATGTGCCGCCCTACTATGTGTCGATAATCAACTATACGGTCTCCGACTTGCAGGGCTATGTCACCGAGCAAACCTCCGAGGGGTGGATGGTGAGCTTCTCTACTTCGCTCTTCTCGGCTTCGACCTATACGTTTACCTTCGAGATCTTTTCGCGCACGGGCGGTGCCAATCTGACTATCACCAATCCGTGGTATAATGCTGTGCAGTATTCGGGAACAATTTCGCAACTCTATTAATCCACAGGCTTGTATGCAGTTTTCGAAATCCGAATCCGCTTCATTGGGTTGCCCCCTGCGGCACGCCGCAACGGCAACTTCGCACCTTGGACAAGTCCCCGCTTCGGCGGGGCCTTTTTTCCGGCGGGTGGTGTTTGCCGCTGCGGGGCTGTTTCTGTCGTATGGCCTTTCGGCGCAGACTCCGCAATATGCGATCAGCCCACCGAGTGCCGATAGCATTCCGCAAACGACCGTCGTCCCCGTGCAGCAGCCGCCGACGCAGGTGGTCGAACATACGACCGTCTACGAGGAGTCGACGCAAGGGATGAGCCGGGCCGAGAAACGAGCCTATCGAGCCAAGGTCTATGCCGCGGAGGTCGATTCGCTGGTGCAGTCGCGTAACTACCTGTTTTTCCCCAACTCCATGCAGGAGCTTCCGGGGGGATTGATCCGCTCGGTTTTTACCGATTATCTCTTTTTTGGGGTCTTTGTCGACCATGTTGAGGTGCACCTGCCGACCGAGCGGGGACTGACGCAATATGTCGAGATGCTGAATTTCGACTCCATGTCGATCCGCAACTACCAAGCGGCTCGCGTGCAGTGGGGGTGGACGATCTCGTTCAACATCACCAACGACAACGCCCTCTACCACGTCGACTTTGCCGTGTCAACCACCACGGGCGAGAGTGTGCTGACGCTGATCACGCCCGATGTCACGATGCGCTACGTCGGCTGGCTGTGGAACAAACGACCCGACGACCCGAAGTTCCGAAGGCTGTGATTGAATAAACGGGCTGCTACCAAACGGGGCAGCCCGTTTGTTTTAGGATTACGTTGCGCTGCATTCATTGCAAACGTAACGGAGGCTTTGATTGTCAATCACCTCCGGATTTCGGCGATTCGGATGTTTCTGATTATTAAAATGCAAATTTTTGTGCCGGTATTTTTCTTTTTTTCTATTAAATCACTATATTTGTGCGATGCGTGATAGTCGTTTTTTCTGTCGCGCTTATTATTTAGCCAACTTGCAAAAACGTTTTTACATGTCCCGAACTTACTTCGTATTGTTGCTTTCGCTCCTCTTTTCACAGAAAACTGCCGGACAGATTCCCTATTGGCAGGATCAGCACACATTTGCGGTGAACCGTGAAAAGAGTGCAACCGAATTTGCTGTATTCCCGTCCCGTGCAGAGGCGCTGGCACGTTCGTTCGAGCAAAGCCCCTACATACAATCGCTCAACGGTGTTTGGGATTTCTGCTATTACGACAATCCCTCGCAGCTTCCCGACGGAATCTGTCAGCAGCCGACAGCGGTTCGCTGGCAACCGATTCGTGTCCCGGGCAACTGGGAGTTGCAGGACTTCGGTGTGCCGATCTATGTCAATACCCACTACGAATTTGCGCCGCTCAATCCGCAGCCACCCCTGCTGCCTGATGCGAACCCTGTGGGTGTCTATCATCGCAGCTTCGAGATTCCCGACACTTGGCAGGGTCGCCGGATATTCCTGAATATCGGTGGGGCGAAGTCGGGCGTATACCTCTATGTCAATGGGCAGGAGGCCGGTTACGGCGAGGATTCGAAAGACTTGGCAAAATACGACATCACGCCCTATCTTCGGCCGGGTAGCAACGACCTCGTGCTGAAAATCTATCGTTGGAGTACGGGCTCTTACCTCGAATGTCAGGATTTTTGGCGCATCAGCGGCATCGAACGCGACGTCTACCTGTCGAGCGAGACACCGCAGGCACTGGTCGATTTCGAAGCTATCGCCACACTCGATGCCACTTGCCACCGCGGCGAATTTCGTCTGGAGATGCAGCTACGCAATTCAGAGGAGGTGGCCGTTGGATACGAGCTGCTCGACCGGGAGGGTAAGCCCGTATTGTCCGGTCGGCAGATCGCGCAGGAGAACCGGATCAGCTTCGACGGGAACGTTCCAGACGTAAAGCCTTGGTCGGCGGAAGACCCCTATCTCTACACGCTGTTGATGCAGGTTGGTAGTGAATATATCCCGTTTCGGATCGGATTCACCCGCTTCGAAATGGCCGACAGTCAGCTGCGCGATGCCAACGGACGCCCCTATAAGGTGCTGCTGGTCAATGGCCAACCAATCAAGTTCAAAGGCGTAAACTTGCATGAACACGACCCCTATACGGGACACTACGTGACTCCCGAGTTGCTGCGCCGCGATTTGGAACTGATGCGCCGCAATAATATCAACGCCATCCGTACCTGCCACTACCCCCAACCTCGGTTCTTCTACGAGTTGTGCGACAGCATAGGCATCTACGTCTACTCGGAGGCCAACCTCGAATCGCACGGTATGGGCTACGACCTGAAAGCGGGCGGTACGCTCGGCAACAATCCGGGGTGGTACGATGCGCACCTCGATCGGGTGATGAACATGTACGAACGTTGCCGGAATTTCACTTCGGTGGCGATTCTTTCACTGGGTAACGAGGCCGGGAACGGATATAATTTTTACCGGATTTACGAAGTGGTCAAAGCACGCGAAAAGGGTCGTCGCAACCGTCCGATCTGCTATGAGCGGGCTGAGTTCGAGTGGAATACGGATATGCTCGTTCCACAGTATCCCTCGGCGGAATGGCTGGAGAGAATGGGTCGCGAAGGTTCGGATCGTCCTGTGTGTCCGTCGGAATACGCTCATGCTATGGGTAATTCGACTGGGTCGCTCGATTTGCAATGGCAGGCTATCTCCCGCTATCCAAACTTGCAGGGCGGATTCATCTGGGATTGGGTGGACCAAGGATTCGATAAACCCGATGCCGAAGGCCGCCATTACTGGGCATACGGCGGCGATTATGGTGAGCATGCTCCGAGCGATGCCAATTTTGTCTGCAACGGGTTGGTCAACCCCGACCGGTTGCCGCACCCGGCACTCTCGGAGGTCAAATACGTGCACGCCAACGTCGCTATCACAGCTGTTGATCCGCAGGCGGGCTGCTACGAGGTCTTCAATCGGTTTTATTTCACGAATCTGACCTCCTATCGTCTGCGTTACGAAATCCGAGCCGACGGCGAACGGGTGAAACGCGGCGAACTCGGTCTGACGGCATCTCCGCAGCAGAGCGAACCGATCCGTATCCCGGTTGTGAAGTATGCCGCTGAAAAAGCCTATACACTTCTTTTTGAGGTAATTACTACTCGTGCCGATCGGTTGATTCCTGCCGGCGAGGTCGTTGCTTGGCAGCAGTTTGCGTTGCATGCGCCCCAGCGGAAAGCCGCGCCCGTAGCCGCCGGAACGATGACTTGCACGCAGGATGAGCAGACGATTCGAATCGAGTCGCCGCGTGTGTCGTTCCGCTTCGACAAGATGCAGGGTATCGTCGATTCGTATCGGGTCGATGGGGTAGAGCTGATCGCCGACGGCTTTGGCCTGCGTCCCAACTTCTGGCGTGCTCCCGTGGATAACGACTACGGCAACGGGCAGCCGAGTCGCTGCCAAGAGTGGAAAACCGACAGTCGCACCTTCCGCGCAGAACCGACCGTAGAACAAGCCGACGACTGTGTTCGGCTGACGGTACGCTATGCGTTGAGTGCCGGAAACAGCTACACTATAATATATAAGGTATTCCCGTCGGGAATTGTCCATGTCGCGGCCGATTTCAAAGGTGTTGAGACCTCGACACCGATTGATATTCCCCGCATCGGGCTGCGTTGGCGTATGGCCTCATCGAACGATCGGTTTAGCTACTATGGCCTTGGCCCGGAGGAGAACTATTGGGATCGGCAGTCCGGTGCGACATACGGGTTGTATGCCACCTCGGCCACCGACGCATACTATCCCTATGTCCGCCCCCAAGAGTGCGGCCACCACTGCGGCACGAGCTGGATCGGGATGCCGCAAGCGAGCATCATTGCCGATGAGCAGCTCGAATTCAATCTGCTGCGCTGTGCTATCGAAGACCTCGACTCGGAGGAGGCTGTGCAGCACGATTACCAGTGGTCGAACTTTTCGTCGGACGAGCAGCATGACCCGGCTCAGGCTCGCAACCGGCTTCGCCGTCAGCACCACATCAACGATGTCTCGGTACGTGATTTCGTCGAAGTGTGTCTCGATGCTCGACAGTCGGGCGTCGGCGGTTACGATAGCTGGGGAGCACACGCCGAGAAATCGCGGACACTCTGGAACGACCGGGATTACACCTTCGGCTTTGCGATTGTTCCGACTTCGGTGCTGCCGCTGCAAAAGGCTCGACGCTACAAATACGAATAACCGATGAGAATGTTGTTGATTTCATGCGTATTGCTGCTGGCATCGCTGTCGGCCACGGCCCAACAGGAGGGCGGCGGCATCCGTATTACCGAGAAAACCCACGATTTTGGTACGATCCGCGAGCAGGACGGCGTGGTGAGCCACACGTTCACTTATATTAATACGGGCACGACGCCAGTCGCTATTGCGCAGGCTCTGAGCGGATGCAGTTGCGTGAAGATCGAGTGCGACCGCGCTCCGGTGCTGGCCGGTAAAAGCGGCAAATTCACCGTGCGGTTCGATCCGGCTCTTCGCCCGGGCTTCTTCTCCAAGGAGATCAACCTGTTGACTGCACCTGACAAGGCACATCTGCGCGTCTGGATCAAGGGTTCGGTTGTAGGCAAGAACGTTCCCCTTGCGGCGGATTACCCCTACGATTTCGGTCGCGGACTAAAATCCAACCGCGAAAACCTGTTGCTCGGCTCGGTGCGGCAAGGACAGCACCACACGATCGCGTTGCGCTGTGCCAATACGGGCGCAACGCCGATGCAACTTCGCTTCGACGTGGAGGGGGATGATCCGACGGCTGTCGACCTTGCCGATGTGACCCTCGCGGCGGCAAGCTACGCCGAGATCAGTGTTGGTTACACAATGCCCTCCGATGCTTTGGGTAGTCGGCGCGTGACGATTCGGCCGGTGGTCAATGGTGTGCGCAGCGACAAATGCTGGCATCTCTCGGTTGTCGGGATACCTTCGGTCGCCGACTCGTCGCAACATCCCTCCTCCGCCTACGGAATACTGAACTTTTCGGGCGAGACCGCTTCCGGAAAGGCAATCCGCTATGCGACCAGCATCCGGAATGTGGGCGATGCTCCGCTGCGGATTCTGTCGGTAGATTGCACGCCGGGTATCACCGTATCACTCGAAAAAGGGGCTGTCGTGCGCCCGGGTGAGACCCGAAATTTCTCTCTGGTATTCGACCCGAAGGGACTCTTGCCCGGGAGATATACCGGGGAGGTTATCGTCGTGACGAATGAACCCTACAAACCCTATGTAACGATCCAACTAAACACCACCGTAAAATAATGATAACCTATACGAAAACCCAAATTATCAGCCTGTCCGTCCTACTTTGTGGTGTCCTGTTTGCCGGATGCCGCGATGTCGAGCCGCCCGCACCGTTTGGCGCAGTGCCCTCGCAGCAGCAGGTTGCATGGCAGCAGATGGAGACCAACCTTTTTGTTCACTTCGGTCCGAATACCTTTACCAACGCCGAATGGGGCGACGGGAAGGAGGATGTCAACCTCTTTGCTCCGACGCAACTCGACTGCCGCCAATGGGCCGCCACGGCTCGGGCTGCCGGGATGAAGGGGATCATCCTCACGGCCAAGCATCACGACGGATTTTGCCTGTGGCCAACCGTTCAGAGCGAGCATTCTGTGGCGCAGAGCCGTTGGCGCGACGGTCGTGGTGACGTGCTGAAAGAGCTTTCGGAAGCCTGTCGCGAATATGGTCTGAAGTTCGGTGTCTACCTTTCGCCGTGGGATCAGAATCATCCGGCTTATGGGTCGGAACACTACAACGAGGTGTTTTGCCAGTCGCTTGACGAGGTGCTGAGTCGCTATGGCGATGTCTTTGAACAGTGGTTCGACGGAGCTTGCGGCGAGGGCCCTTCGGGACATCGCCAAGTTTACGACTGGGCTCGGTTTCACGCAACCGTCTACCGCAATCAACCCGACGCTATCATCTTCAGCGATGTGGGCCCCGGTTGCCGTTGGATCGGAAACGAAGGCGGCTTTGCCGGCGAGACCTGCCGTTCGACGCTCGATACCGCAGGCTATGCTCCGGGAAATTCGCCCGCACTCGATACCCTAAATTGCGGCAATCGCGGTGGTGCGGCTTGGGTTCCGGGCGAAGTCGATGTCTCCATTCGTCCGGGTTGGTTCTTCAAGGATTCGGAGACTTCCAAAATCAAGTCGGTCGCTCAATTAATGGAGATTTACTACGCTTCGGTGGGTCGCAATGCGTTGCTGCTGCTGAACGTTCCCGCCGATCGGCGCGGACTGATTCCGGCGCGTGATTCGGTGCGGCTGTTGGAATTTCGGGCGGCTATCGACCGCGTCTTTGCTACGGATTTTGCCGCTGATGCTTGCATCGAAGCCAGCAACGTTCGCGGTCGTGCCAAGCAGTTCGCCGCCGAGAACCTGCTTGACGACAACTACGACAGCTATTGGGCGACAGACGATGAGGTACATGCGGCGACGCTGACACTGCGCCTACCCGCGGCACGGACGATAAACCGGGTGATGCTTCAGGAGTATATTCCGCTGGGGCAGCGTATCGACGCTTTTGAAATCGCCGCCCGCAACGCCGATGACCAATCGTGGACGACGGTAGCCGACGGAACGACAATCGGTTACAAACGCATCGTCGAATTTGACTCCTTGCAGGTTACTCAAGTGCAGATTCGTATCACACAAAGCCAAGCAGCCCCCGTGCTGAATCGGGTAGGTCTCTTCTTTGACCCCGGACAGCCCGCAGCACCGGTTGTCGAGCGTAATAAACAAGGTCTGGTGACCATCACGCCGCAGGGCTTCGACGAGGAGCTCTATTACACGGTGGGGGACAGCCTGCCGTCCATGCGTTCGCTACGTTACACCCACCCGTTCATCATTCGGGAATGTGCTACGGTCAACGCCATCGCTGCGTCCCGACTCGGCGAGAGTCAGCCGACCTCCGTCGATTTCGACATCGCTCCGACCCTGTTCCGCGTCATCGCACCGCAGGGTGGCAATGCCATCGCCGACGGCTTGACTGCCGAAGGGGTCGAGATTCCCGCCGAAGAACCGATCTTGCTCGATCTGGGCAAAGTCCTGCCTCTCGCGGGATTCTTCTACGTTCCGCTCAACGACAAACGCTTCGGCTGCATCGCGCGGTTCGACTTCGCTGTCAGCCGCGACGGCAAACGATGGACGACAATTCTTTCCGACACGCCGTTCAATAACATCGTCAATAACCCGATCCGGCAGGATATTCGATTCGCTAAAACGCAGATTGCGCGTTACGTCAAAATCACGCCCAGACAGGTCGGAAATGCCACTCAGAGCTACTTTGCAGCGGAGTTGGGCATCCTTACTCGCTAAATCGTTAAAACACACTGAGCCTCAAGCGTTCTATTTTTTGTAAAAAAGTTGCTAAAACGTTTTACAAAATAAAATATTTATTTACCTTTGCGTGTGCTCCAATTAAAATAGGGGCTACAAAAGGATTCACTTTTTAATAATAAAAATATTTAATAATATCAAAACCACAAAATCGGCCTATGTAATAAGCTAAATGAATGGATCACCGGCGCACAAGCCGCCGTAAATGAAAAACTTAAAACCAAAAATCATTTTGACAAAACGTACAAAACTATGAGCAATTCAAACTCAAACGGGCAATTCGGATTGCGGATCAGAAAATTCGCTGCCGCATTCCTGTTCCTTATGTGTATCACCTCGTGGGGAGCAGGAATGGCTGAGGCTCAAAACCGGACTATTACCGGTACGGTAAAAGACGATTCGGGACTGCCGATGCTGGGCGCAACGGTGATTGTCGAGCAGACAACCATCGGTACGACGACCGGACTCAACGGCGAATATTCGATCTCGGTTCCGGCTTCGGCCACAAATCTCCGATTCAGTTATATCGGTATGAACGACATCACCGAGCCGATCAACGGCCGAACGGTAATCAACGTCGCAATGACCGCCTCGGCCAACACGTTGGACGAAGTGGTCGTCACGGCACTCGGTATTAAAAAGGAAGCCAAGTCGCTTTCATACAACGTACAGCAGCTTGAAGGTGGCATCATCTCGTCAAATGCCAGTTTCGTGGGCGGCCTGACGGGTAAGGTGGCTGGTGTGACAATCAATTCTTCGTCGGCAGGTGTCGGCGGAGGATCGCGTGTGGTGATGCGCGGTGTTAAGTCAATCTCGGGCAACAACAACGCCCTCTATGTCATCGACGGTATTCCGATGCCGGCGTTGAGCAGCGAGCAGCCCGAAGGAGTCTTCGCCGGAGCTGGACAGACCGGCGACGGTGCGTCGAGCCTCAATGCCGACGACATTGAGACAATTTCGGTACTCAGCGGCCCATCGGCTGCGGCACTCTACGGTTCGTCGGCTGCCAATGGTGTCATCATGATTACCACGAAAAAAGGCAAGGCCGAGAAACTCAGCGTCGGCTACTCGAACAACACGACCTTCTCGTCGCCGTTCGTGATGCCTCGATTCCAGAACACCTATGGTCAGACCGAAGAGGGCTCTTATCAGAGCTGGGGTGCTAAGCTGTCGAAATCATCGTCGTATGATCCGCGCGATTACTTCCAGACCGGTGTTAATACGACCAATAACGTCAGCCTTTCGACCGGTAACGATCGGAATCAAACCTACGTTTCGTTTGGTGCGACCAATGCCGACGGGATCATCCACAACAATACGTATGACCGGTACAACTTCAATGCGCGGAACACGTCCAACTTCCTCGACAACAAGATGACGCTTGATTTGAACTTCAACTATTCGAACGTGAAAGAGCAGAACATGATCTCGCAGGGTCAATACATGAACCCGCTGCTGTCGGTCTATCTTTTCCCCGTCGGCGACAATTTCGAGCGGTTGCAGATTTACGAGCGTTACGATGCTTCGCGTAACTTCAAGACTCAATACTGGCCCTATGCCAGCGATCTGGCCATGCAGAATCCCTACTGGGTTACCGAACGCGATATTTTCACCAACAACAAGAACCGTTTCATGACCAGCGCGCAACTTAAATACCAGATTCGCGACTGGATGAATCTTTCGGGTCGCATCAAGCTGGATAAGAGCGATGAGGTGTACGAAAAGAAATTCGCAGCATCGACCAGTACACTCTTTGCCTCCGATTACGGCTATTACAGCAAGAACGACATCTCGACCCGTCAAGTGTACGCCGAGGCGCTGCTAAATATCAACAAATATTTCTGCGAGAACAAACTTTCACTCACCGCTGTGCTCGGTACGAGCATCGAGGATGTGAAATACAGTCAGGATATGTACGGCGGCAACCTCTCTTCGGTGGCCAACCTCTATACCTACGGCAACGTGGCGCAGTCTACCTCCGAGAGTTCGCAGAGCGGATACAAGAAACAGAAACAGTCGATCTTTGCCAGTGCGCAGTTGGGCTACAAGGGCTGGCTTTACCTCGATGTGACGGCGCGTAACGACTGGTCGTCGACCTTGGCCGGATCGCGAGTCAAGTCGTTCTTCTATCCTACGGTCGGTTTGTCTGGTATCATCACCGACATGTTCAACATCAGCTCGGACATCATGCCCTATATGAAGCTGCGTGTATCTTACTCCGAAGTAGGTAACGAACCCGATCCGTTCCTGACGATTCCGACCTATTCGCTTTCGAGCGGTACACCGGTCACCCAGCGCCGGATGCCCAACACCAACCTGAAACCCGAGCGCACGAAGTCGTGGGAGGTCGGTGCTAACTTCTACTTCTTCAAACGTCACCTCAAACTCGACGCTACGCTCTATGAGTCGAAGACCTCCAACCAGTTCTTCGAGCCGGTACTCTCCACCGCTTCGGGTTACTCGTCGGTGATCGTCAATGCCGGTCAGGTCAACAACCGAGGTATCGAGGTCTCCGCTCGCCTGAACGAAGCGTTCGGCAAATTCAACTGGAGCACTTATCTTACCTACTCGCTCAACGAGAACAAGATCGTCTCGTTGCTCGACGGCTGGACAAATCCCGTCACCGGGGAGATCATCTCGCTCAAGGAGATTGATATGGGCGGTGCCGGTGGTGTCAAGACGGTGCTCAAAGAGGGCGGCTCGATGAGTGACGTGTACGTCACCACGCTCAAAACCGACGAGCATGGTGCGATCTATGTCAATCCTTCGGATCAGACCGTGACGGCCGATTATACCAACTTCATCAAGGCCGGCAGTACAGCTCCCCGCTACAACCTCAGCTGGGGCAACGACCTGTCGTGGAAAGGCATCAACTTAAACTTCCTCTTCTCGGCTCGCGTCGGTGGTGTTGTGGTATCGCAAACGCAGGCCATCATGGACTATTACGGCGTTTCGCAAGCCACGGCCGATGCGCGCAATGCCGACGGTGTCGCCATCAACGGTCGCTTGATTCCCGCCAAGGAGTACTATCAGACGGTCGGTGCGGGTAGCGGCGTGATGTCACGCTATGTATATAGTGCCACCAACATCCGCCTGAGCGAACTGACGATCGGTTACGATCTGCCGGTTTCCAATTGGTGCAACTGGATCAAGGGCATCAACGTCTCGTTTGTCGGACGCAACCTTTGGATGCTCTATAACAAAGCCCCGTTCGATCCCGAAATGACCGCCAACACTGGTACTTACAACCAAGGCTACGACTACTTCATGCAGCCCAGCACCCGCACGCTCGGATTCTCGGTTAAACTCAAATTCTAACGGTTAATCAGTCAAATCTATGAACACAATACAAATCATTAAGAAGTTTTCGGTGGCCTGTGCATCGGTAATGATGATTACCGGTTGTACGAGCGCATTCGAAGGATACAACACCAATGACCACGAAGCGACCGAGGACCAGATGGATCACGACAACTTGAAAACGGGTGCGTTCTTCCGCCAGTTGCAGCGAGCCGTGGTGATCTTTCGCGACGGTACGAATCTCGACAGTGACTATCAGATCGCCCAGAACCTCATTGCCGACACCTATGCCGGGTATCTCGCTCCGACGATCGCCAGCAACAACGGCCGGCATACCGGGTCGTATTATATGACCGAGAACTGGTCGAAGAAGCTCTTCGACAACGGGTTCACTTATGCCATGAGTGCCTGGCTGTCGATCGATAAGGTCGCAACCAGCGAAGTTGCTGCATTGGCCACGGTGGTCAAGGTTGCCGCCATGCACCGCGTCACCGACCAGTACGGCCCGATTCCTTACTGCAATTTCGGCGGATCGCTCAAGAATACCTACGACTCGCAGGAGAATGTCTACAACCAATTTTTCGAGGAGCTGGATAGTGCCATCGACGTGCTGACCGATTTCTACAATGCCGATCCGAGTGCTACGATTCTGAAGAACTACGACTACGTGTACAGCGGCAACGTCGCTTCGTGGATCAAGTTCGCCAACTCGCTGCGTCTGCGTCTGGCCATGCGTGTGGTTTATGCCAATCCGACGCTTGCAAAGACTGAGGCCGAGAAGTCGATAGCCAACCAGTTGGGCGTGATGACCGAATCGACCGACATTGCGGCACTCCAACATTCGTCAACGCTGGTCTACTACCATCCGATCTGGAAAATCTCTTCCGATTTCAACGACGGCGAAACCCAGATGAGTGCTTCGATGGACTGCTATCTGAATGGGTACAACGACCCGCGTCTGTCGATCTATTTTGCCCCGGCATCCGATGGTAAATACCACGGTGTACGCCAAGGCATCCATACCTCGAACTGGACGCAGTACAAGAATCCGGCTGCCAAAGTATCGTCGCCGGCTGCCGACAACGCATCGACCCAGATCGTCTGGATGAATCCGTCGGAGGTCTACTTCCTTCGGGCCGAAGGTGCTCTGCGCGGTTGGAGCATGGGCGATATGGCCAAGAGCCTCTACGAAAAGGGTGTCCGCGCCTCGTTTGAGGAGAACAGTGCCGCAGGTGTCGACGCCTATTTGGCCGATGCAACCTCCACGCCGATCGACTTTGTGGATAACACCACCGGTAGCAACAGCACGGCGTGCAGCGGTACGGTGACGATCGCTTGGGATGATGCCGCTACGACCGAGGTCAACCTCGAGCGGATCATCACCCAAAAGTGGATTGCTATCTATCCCAACGGCCCGGAGGCTTGGTCTGAATTCCGCCGCACGGGTTATCCGCGTCTGCTGCCCGTTGTGAACAACGACAGCGATGGTGCGGTGAATACCGAAATGCAAATCCGTCGAGTTCCCTTCTCGGTCGATGAGTATTCGACCAATCCCGCAGGTGTTGCCGCCGGAGTCGTTGCTCTGGGCGGAGCTGACAATGCAGGCACGAAACTTTGGTGGGATAAAAAGAATTAAGTCGAGCAGTAATCTTGGCTGCGGCACGCGCTGCCGCAACCAAAACAAAAACAAAGTTTAGTATTATGAACAATATCATAAAAATAGCAGCTCTGGTTTCTGCTGGCCTCGTACTCACGACGAGTTGTGCGGATAAAGAGGAGGCTCTGGACATTCAGAAGCCTTACACATACGATGAGCAGTATTACGCCAATGTGCGTGAGTTCAAGAAGACCGAACACAATCTCTCGTTCGTCTACTACGCCGCCTATGCACCTCTCGAGGGTGTCGATGGCTACAAAGATCCCGCTTCGTGGGGTGAGCGTCTGCGTGGTCTGCCCGATAGCTTGGATATTTGCAATCTCTGGATGGGTATCCCGAGCAATGATCCCGAGGCCGACAACTACATGCCGGTGGCTTATGCCGACATGAAATATGTGCAGAAGAACCTCGGCACGAAGTTCGTGTCGCACGCCGATGCCTCGCAGTCCAAACGCACGATTGAGGGGGTCGAATTCGACTTCACGGTCGATACCGAGAATACGATCGTGGCCTACGGCGAGGCTTTGGTAGCCCAAGCCCTAAAGTACGATCTCGACGGTATTGATGTCGACTACGAGCCGAATGCGGCGTTGTGGAGCGAAGAGGCCAACATCACCCTGCTTGCGCAGACGATCGGTCGGCATTTCGGCCCTCAGGGCACGAACCCCGAGAAACTCTTCATCATCGACTTTTATAGCCACTATCCACCCGAGACAACCGAGCCTTATGTGAGCTATTTCGTTCGTCAGGCCTATACGCAGGGGTTCACGGCTCATAATGCCACCCGTCTGCAACGCTACTATGAGAGCATCAATTGGACGGCTCCGGGCAAGTTCATCGTCATTGAAAACTTCGGCTCATGGTACGAGAACGGCGGGTCGCCATTCACCGAGGCCGACGGTAATACGCTGACTACCGACGGAACGCAGATGTATTCGCTCGAGGGCATGGCTCGCTGGAATCCGACGCAGGGTGCGAAAGCCGGGTACGGCGCATTTTATGTCGACCGCGATTACTTCTCGAAAACCGGTATTCCTTATTACAACATCCGCCGCTGCATTCAGATTGCCAATCCGGCGATTTTGTAGGGCGTAGTAACTAAAACCGAATAAGAATATGAAAACGATAAAACAAACGATTCTTTCCGTCGCATTGTGTGCGTTGGCTTTTGTCGGCTGCACGGAGGGTGACAAGCTGGATTATGGGCGCGAGGTGCTGTTGGTTTCGGGCACAGAAAGCTCGCCGCTGGTCAAGTTCACGGTCGAAGATACGCCGTCGACCTACATGGTCACCGCATCGACTACCGGCAAGGTCAGCAAACCTATCAACGTCGAATTTGCGATTGACTACTCGCTGGTCGATCAATATAACGCCGAACACGGTGCAAGCTACTATGCAGCACCCGACAACGCCGTAGAACTGGTCAACCCGGAGGTGGCGATCGAGACGGGCAAGGCCGCTTCGGCAGGTGCTTCGGTGCGTGTGGTCTCGACCGAAGACTTCGTCGACGGTCGCACCTACATCATTCCGGTGACGATCAAGAGCACGGATAGCTACCTCGATGTACTGGAAAGCTCGCGCACGATTTACCTGCGTATTTCGCGTGTGATCTCGTTCAATGCGCTCGACATGAGCAACACGAATCTGTACAGCAATTTCATCTTCGCCGACGACAAGGCCGTCGAGATGAACAACTACACCTACGAGATCAAGTGTTACATCAACGAGTTCCACACCTCGCCCGAGCAGATCAGTCGTCTGTGCAGTTGGACGGCCAAGGACGAGTCGAAATCGAATATGCTGCGTTTCGGCGAGAACGGTCAGGACATCAAGTCGCTGCAATGGGTCAACCCCGCGGGTGGCTACGTCTCGAAGACCCTCTTCCAGACGAAGAGTTGGTATACCATTTCGCTGACCTACGACGGATCGACGCTCTCGATGTACATCAACGGCGTAAAGGACGGCGAGATGTCGGGATCGGCAGCTTGCACCTTCCAGCGTATGGAGCTGGGTATGTCGTGGGAGAACTACCCGTCGAAGCAGTACTTCAACGGTCGGATTGCCGAAGTCCGCGTCTGGAATCGGGCACTGTCGGCCAGCGAAATTCAGATCGGACAATGTGGCGTTGATGCCGGATCGACCGGGCTGGTAGCCTACTGGAAAATGAACGAGGGCACGGGCCACATTTTCCACGATGCAACCGGCAATGGGTACGACATGGATTGGTCGAATACCGTCCGTGACAACACGGGTAACGGTATACTCAACACGTTCGACAAGAGTGCCTATGTGAACTGGCTGTTCGATGATAACAACAAGTGCAGCAATTAACCGGGATTGCCTCGGGAGGCAGCTGAAAAGGGTGTCTCCCGAAGGGATTCCTTCCATTAAAAAACTGACAAGTATGAAAAATATTCTAAAATATATTTGTATTCCGTTGGCTGCGCTGGCTCTGATGTCTGCTTGCAGCAGCGATGACACCTACGACATCGAGGGTGTCAAGGACAATCTGTCCTACATCGAAGGGGGTACGGAAGCCTTATTCCAAGCTACCGAATGTACGATTTACCACATTCCCGAGGGTGAGGAGGGCGAAATTGCAATGACGCTGACGGCCGGTATCACCCAAGCTCGCCAGACGGCTACGGTCGTCCGCTTCCAAATTGACAACGAACTGGTGGGGGAGACTTACTCGACCATTCCGGAGGGCATCCTGACCATTCCCGACCTGACGATCCCTGCTGGGGAGACCAAGGCATCACAAACGATCTCGATCGCCCAGAGCGACTTCCCGAAGCTGACGCTCCCGACCTATATGGTGCCTATTGTCATCGTCGATTCCGAAGGTGTGAAGATCAGCTCCAACTCCAATGTGGCCTACCTGATCGTCCATGTTGAGACGATTGATCCGGCGGATAACTTGGTCGGCGTGGCCAGCGAGTCGACTACCAAGTTCGCAGTTACCAAGTACACCAACGAGATCACCGGTTCTGTGTCGAAGAGCATCACCGTTACGGGCAGCGAGGCGGCTTACAAAGCATTTACCGCCACCCTGAAGGTGGACAACTCGTTGATCCCGACCAGCGGCAGTTACCTCCCTGTTCCCGACGGAGTGATCGAGATTACCGATGCCGAGTTTGCCAAGGATGCCACCTCGGCCACGGCCACGGTGTCGATCTCGGCCGAAAACCTTGCCCGGTTTACTGTCGCCGGCACTTATCTGGTGCCGATCGTCGTCAGCCAGGTCAGCCCGGCAACGTTGAGCCAGTCGTCGGCGGTCACCTACCTGGAGATCACGGTCAAGATTTTCGATTACTCGTCGAACTTCTTCAGTGCACTCTACCTGGGCAATCCCGACATGGCTACCAACTATATCTTCGCTAGTCCAATTCAGTTGAATACCTTCTCTATCACATTCCAGTGCTACATTGAGGAGTTGACCTCGCATTCGCGTATCGGTGATTTCTGTGATGCGAACGAGAACTTTATCAACATGCTTCGCTTCGGACAGTATGGTGACAAGGGCATCCTCGACTGGTTCGTCGGTCCGAATGGCAAACGTGTGAATGTGAAATCGACCACCAGCTTCGAGGCCGGAAAGTGGTATCAGGTCGGTCTCTGCTATGACGGGACGAACTACGATCTTTATGTTGATGGCAAACTCGAGTCGAGTGTTGCGGCTGCCGAGGGTACAGGAGCGTTCTCGTTCCAGCGTTGGGAGTTCAACTCCTCGTGGGGCGGCAGCGGCTATCGCAACGGCAACGAGTTCAAGGGTCGTCTGATGGAGGTCAGCATTTTCAGCCACTCGTTTACCAGCGGCTCATTCAGTGCGCCGGCTTCGGAGTGGTTTGAGATGTGCAACCAGAATCAGCCGGGCATGTACGACTACCTGATTACCCACGCCAATACTTTCGGTCTGCGTGCCTACTGGCCTTGCCACGACGGTACGGGTTCGATTCTTGAAGAGAAGAGTGGTCGCTACGAATCGGTCGATTTTTCGAAAACCTACCGCGACAACGACGACGGTAACGGAATGGCTGCCACCGATGTCAGCGGTCTGATCGAATGGAAGGCCGATGCAAATAATAACTTCAACGAGTAGTCAGACCCTGTTCCGATAGAAAAAGAGGTCGGAGATTTTGCTTCGACCTCTTTTTTCTATTATAAAATTCATTATCTTTGTACAGAAAACCTTACCCATGAACGACGATCACAAAACAACGATCCGTGACATTGCGGCGGAAGCGGGCGTCTCTATCTCGCTTGTCTCGTTCGTGATGAACAACCGGGTGGAAGCCGACGGCAAGAAACGCTACCGTGTGAACGAGGAGACCAAACAAAAGATCCTCGACGTTGCGCTGCGGCTCAACTACCAGCCCAACAATGCGGCACGTAGTCTGCGTAGCGGCAGAACCGAAACCATTGGTGTCATTCTGTCGGATATATCCAACGTATTCTACGGTGAAATCGCACGCGGCATGGAGAATATTGCCTACGAATCGGGATATACCGTGCTGTTCGGTTCGACCGATGAGAATGCGGGGAAACTCGACCGGCTGGTCGATACCTTCATCAACAAGGGTGTCGACGGATTCATCATCGTCCCTTGTGAGCACGCCGAGTCCAGCATCCACCGGGTGATTCGATCGGGTATTCCACTGGTTCTCCTCGATCGCCGTCCTGCAGAATTCAAGGCCTGTAAGATCGTGATAGATAATGTTGAGGCTATGGGTATGGCTGTCAACGCGCTGCTTGAAAAGGGATTGCGTCGGATCGAGATGATCTCCTATTCAATCGCCGTAACCAGTATGACCGAGCGCGAGGAGGGGTATTGCCGAGCGATGCGTAGTGCTGGGCTTGAGAAGTACATCCGGATCAACCACGTTGATTTCAACCATATCGGAGAAGAGGTCGGCGTGGCCATACGCAAGATGCTGGCACGTCGGACTGAAGGAGTTGTCTTTGCGACCAATACCCTCACGCTGGCCGGCATCAAATCCATCCTTCATCAAGGTGCTCGCATTCAGGAGCAGATCCATATTGTCGGATTTGACGATTCGGATGCCTTTGCGCTCTTTTATCCGCCGATTTCACACGTTCGACAACCGATCGAAGAGATCAGCGTTCGGTCGTTCAAAGTATTGAAAGAGTTAATCGACAGCCGTGAGCCGGCTACGGATCGGGAGATCATTCTCCATGCTCAACTCATAGAAAATTAAAAAAAAGCGACGTATTCGGATTCATGTAACGACGCTTTTTTACTTACCTGTTTTGGTTGCAGTGCTGTTTTTTTAGTACATGCAGCCACGCGGGCGTAGCATCCGCTATGTCGATTCGTTGACCGGGTCAGGAGGTTCTGGCCGTGAACCGAGCCACTCCGTAGACCAGACAAAATAATCACTGATGAAAAAACTGATTTTGATAATGACTGTCACCTTGTGCTATTCCTGTTCGCAAGATTGGCATTCGGTGTCGCTATCGCCCCAACGACGTGCTGCACTGCTGGTTCGAGAGATGACGCTCGAAGAAAAAGTTGGACAGCTGGAGTGCCCTTATGGCTGGGAGATGTACGAACGCCGGGGTGACTCGGTGGTGCTGAGCGAGCTGTTTAGAAAGATGCTCGCTGAACAGCATATCGGCATGCTGTGGGGTACGTTCCGAGCCGATCCGTGGACGCGCCGCGATCTGACTACCGGACTGACACCTCAAATGGCTGCCGAACTTGCTAACACCCTGCAACGCTACGCTATCGAGCATAGCCGGCTGGGTATTCCTATCTTTCTGGCGGAGGAAGCTCCTCATGGCTTTATGTCGATCGGTGCTACCGTTTTTCCGACCGCGCTGGGACAAGCCTCGACTTGGAATCCGTCGCTCATTCGGGAGATGAGTGCCGTGATCGCATCTGAGTTGCGCTCGCAGGGTGGGCATATCGCCTACGGCCCGGTGCTTGACATTGCACGCGATCCCCGTTGGTCGCGAGTTGAAGAGTGTTATGGCGAAGATCCGCACCTGACCTCGGCCATGGGCGCAGCTTTTGTCTTCGGACTGGGTTCTGCTGACCTAACGGCTTCGGATCATGTCATTTCGACCATCAAACATGTGGCGGCTTACGGCATCTCCGAAGGGGGACAGAATGGTGGGGCAAACCTGATCGGCGAGCGGGAATTGCGACGCACGCATCTGCCTGCCGTGGAAGTAGCCGTAAAGGCGGGGGCGCGCTCGCTTATGACCGCATATAGCTCGATCGACGGCATTCCCTGCACGGCGAACCGGCATCTGCTGCAAGAGATCGTGCGCGATGAGTGGAAATTCTCGGGCTTTGTGATCTCCGATCTGTACAGCATTGAGGGGCTTTATGAGACCCACCATGTCGCCGCATCGGTTTCCGATGCCGCCCGGCAAGCAATCCGGGCCGGAGTTGATGCCGACCTGTGTGGCGAAGCCTACGCCACGCTGATTGAATCCGTGCGCAGCGGTGCGATCGACGAATCGACGATCGACCGAGCCGCCGAACGTGTCCTGCGGCTCAAGTTCGAAATGGGGCTTTTCGAAAATCCCTACGTTGACGTAAATGGCTGTACGTCCGGGGTGCAGGAGCATCGCTCGACGGCACTCGACGTAGCCCGGCAGTCGGTGATCCTGCTCAAAAACAACGGGTTGCTGCCGCTGTCGAAGTCGGTGAAATCGGTGGCTGTGATCGGCCCTAATGCCGATAATATCTATAACCAGCTGGGCGACTATACGGCTCAACAGTCGGAGGACGTGGTGACCGTTCGTCGCGGCATCGAACAGTTGTTGGGCTGCGAACGGGTGCGCTACGTGAAAGGTTGTGCCATTCGTGACCTCGATGCCAGCGAGATTGCCGATGCCGTGCGTGTGGCTCGTGATGCCGACGTGGCAGTGGTCGTAGTCGGCGGATCGAGTGCCCGGGATTTTGACACCCAATACCTCGCTACTGGTGCGGCAGTCGCTTCGGCGCAGATTGTCAAGGACATGGAGTGCGGTGAGGGCAACGATCGTCAGACACTCGCTTTGCTGGGACGTCAGCAGGAGTTGCTGGAAGCTGTAAAGGCCACGGGGACTCCACTCGTGGTGATCTACATCGAGGGACGCCCGCTCGACATGTCGTGGGCAAGCTCCGAGGCCGACGCCCTCTTGTTGGCTTGGTATCCCGGGCAGGCGGGCGGTAGGGCACTCGCCGAGGTGCTTTTCGGCGACTATAACCCCGCCGGTCGGCTTCCGCTTTCGATACCGCGTAGTGTCGGGCAACTTCCGGTGCACTACAACAAACTCGCTCCTGCAAACCATAATTACGCCGACGGATCGGCCGCACCGCTCTATGCCTTCGGCTACGGACTCAGTTACACGAGCTTCGACTACTCCGACCTGAATGTTGAGGAGTCGACCTCCGGGACGTTCAACGTAAGCTGCGTGGTCGAAAATACAGGTCTGCGGAGTGGCGACGAGGTGGTTCAACTCTACATCTGTCACCGCACGGCATCGGTCGTGCAGCCCCTGCGTGAGCTGAAAGCCTTTGCGCGTATTGGCTTGGAGGCCGGGGCCCGGCAATGCGTCGAATTTACGCTGCGGCCTTCCGACCTGCAAATCATCGGTCGCGATATGCGTCCGGTTCTCGAGCCGGGCGAGGTGGAGGTGCTGATCGGTTGCTCCTCTGATGAGATTAAATTAAAACAAATCATTACCCTACAATAATATGAAATTTTTGTATCTATTTGTTACGGCCTGTGTCCTATGTGCCTGCTCGCCGGAAACCCTCACAACTCTTCCGGATTTGATTCCCCACCCGAACGGGGTGGAGCAGGGTAGAGGTAGTTACCGTCTGCCCGATCGTCTGACGATCGCTGCGGCCGACTCTTCACTGCTTCCTGCAACGGCATTCCTCCAGCGCAGCTTGCCCGCGGGCATCACCGCCGAGGCTGTGCAGACAGATCGTGGCGATGTGGTGCTGACGCTCAACGCGGCACTCGATACGGTCGGTGCTTACCGGCTTGGTATCACGCGGCAGGGCATTCGGATCGAAGGAGGCTCTTATGGCGGCATCATTGCTGGTATCGCTACGCTGCGGCAACTTCTGCCTACCGATGGCTCTACGCGAATTCCGGTGCTGACGATCGAAGACGCTCCGCGTTTTGCCTGGCGCGGTTTCATGCTTGACGTAGCCCGTCACTTCTTCACCAAAGAGGAGGTTATGGCCCTGCTCGATCGCATGGCGCAGTACAAATTCAACAAGTTCCACTGGCATTTGACCGACGATCAAGGTTGGCGCATCGAGATCAAACGCTACCCCGAGTTGGCCGAACAAGGTGGCTGGCGTGAATACGAAAAACACAATAACGACATGCGTTGCGCCGAGTTGGCCGCAATCGGAGACGACCCGGCGATGCGTCTCCCGGCCGACCGCTGTATCGAGCGCGACGGAAAAAAACTCTACGGTGGCTATTACACGCAGGAGGATATTCGCGAAGTGGTGGCCTATGCTGCAACGCTGGGAATTGACGTTATTCCCGAGATCGACATGCCGGGTCATTCGCTCAAGATCATTGAAAGCCACCCCGAACTCTCGTGCAAGGGTACGGCCTCTTGGGGAGAGACCTTCTCCGTGCCGCTCTGTCTGGGCAACGATGCCGTGGTGGAGATGTGCCGGAACATCTACGCCGAAGTATTCGATCTTTTCCCATTCCGGTATGTGCATCTGGGGGCAGATGAAGTTGAGCAGAGTCACTGGAGGCGGTGCCCGAAGTGTCAGCAGCGAATCGCCCGTGAACATCTGGACGGCGAACACGGACTGCAATCGTGGTTTGTGCGGAACATGGAGCTGTATTTCAACGAACACGGTCGGCAGCTGATTGGCTGGGATGAAATCACTGGCGACGGACTCTCTCGGACGGCACTTGTCGAATGGTGGCGGGCTTGGCGTCCCGATGCGCTCGATGCTGCGCTGAAAAACGGCAATGAGGTGATTCTTTGCCCGGGCGAGTACCTCTACCTCGATGCTGCGCAGAACAGCAAAACGCTCCGCAAGGTCTACGGCTACGAACCGGTGACACCCGACAAACAGATGTATGCCGGGCAGATGTTGGCCATTCATACCAATCTTTGGGCCGAGACCGTTCCGTCGTTCGATCGGGCATGCTACCAGATTTTCCCGCGCTTTTTCGCCGTGAGCGAGGTGGCGTGGTCGCAGCCTTCGGCGCGCGACGAAAGTTCGTTCTTGCGCCGCGCTGCTGTCCACATGCAGCGGCTCGATGCCGAGGGCTGGAACTACCGGATTCCCGATCTGGAGGGGTTCTGCGACAACAACGTCTTTACCGATACGGCGACTGTTGCTGTGGTCAAACCTTTCGAGTCGATCACTGTGCGTTACACCACCGACGGCTCTGTTCCCTCGCTCAATTCGCCCGTCTACACCGAACCACTGCGGATCACCTCGGATTGTACGCTCCGCCTGCGCAGCTACACGACCGCCGGAAAGCCCGGAGATACGGTTTCAGCCGAATACCGCAAGAGTACGCTTTCGCCGGCACAGCCCACGCCTCAAATGCTCGCCGCCGGACTGACGGCTCGCTGGTATGACTACCGTGGCGAATCGTGCACCGAGATTGAATCGGCAACCCACAAAGACGACTACATCGTAACGACCGTGGCAATTCCCGAAGGCGTTTCGGGCAATATCGGACTGATTTTCGAGGGCTACATTGATCTGCCTGCGGATGGGATTTACTCGTTCTACACCTATTCTGACGACGGCTCGGTACTGTCGATCGACTCGAAGTCGGTCGTCGAGAATGATGGCCCGCACTCCCGGCTCGAACGCACGGGGCAGGCGGCACTACAAAAGGGATTGCACCAATTGACGCTGCGTTATTTTGATTCGAACGGTGGCGTGCTGGAGGCCGGAATAATAGATGCCGACGGTACTCGCCGCCCGTTCTCGGCTCAGATGCTTAAATATGGAGTGATGTAGTCAAAAAAAAGGGATCAAGCGGGAATTCTTGTTGGTAACTCCATTGGGGATTAATTTCTTGGCGAGTGGTTTTCGGCTTGCGCAGCAAGTCGGCAGGCCGCAGCTCCGCCACGCGGAGGCCTGCTCTTCGAGCCGTCCCCGCGAGCTGCCGCCTGAGAACAAAAACAATGCGTCCTTAAAAAGAAATTCATCAATAAGGATTGCTGCTTGATCCAAAAAGAGGCTGCCGCACACGGATGTAATTATCCGTATGCGGCAGCCTTTTTTGAATTGCTTACTCTTATTTTTCCGCTCGCGGTAGAAATATCAAGGCCACGGCGGAGACGGAGACGCCCTCTTGGCGGCCTTCGAAGCCCAGATGTTCGGTGGTGGTGGCTTTGACCGATACGCGGTCGATGTCGATGCTCATGGCATCGGCCATTGCGGCACGCATTGCGTCGATGTGGGGGCGCAGTTTGGGTTGCTGCATCCGGATCGTGCAGTCGACGTTCCCTATTTCATATCCTTTTTCGCGCAGCAGCGACGCACAGCGACGCAGCAGAATCTTCGAGTCGATGCCTTTGAAGTCGGCCGACGTATCGGGGAAATGCAGTCCGATGTCGCCCAACGCCGCCGCGCCCAGCAGGGCGTCGCATACGGCGTGTATCGCCACGTCGCCGTCCGAGTGGGCGACAAATCCTTTGGTGTGATCGAGCTTCACGCCACCCAAAACCAGCGGCAGTCCGTCGGCGAGCGCATGTACGTCGTATCCGTGTCCTATTCTGAAATCCATATTCTTCGTAAACCTATTGCCAAAGTTACCAATTTTTTTTATATTTGCGAAAACTATTCTTAATATGTCGGAAATATCCTCTCTCGAACCCCGCCTTGTGTGGGAGCAGTTCGATGCAATAACCCGTGTCCCGCGTCCCTCGAAGAAGGAGGGGCGGATAATCGACTTCTTGGTCGATTTTGCCAAACAACATCACCTCGAATATAAAAAGGATGCGATCGGAAATGTCGTGATCCTCAAACCGGCCACTCCCGGCTACGAGAATCGCCCGACGGTGATTCTTCAGTCGCACATGGATATGGTTTGCGAGAAGAACTCCGACGTGGAGTTCGACTTCGACCACGATGCCATTCGCCCGCATATCGACGCAGGGTGGGTGCGTGCCGAGGGGACGACGCTCGGTGCCGATTGCGGTATCGGTATGGCGGCGGCGTTGGCCGTGCTGATCGACCCTACGGTGGAGCATGCGGCCGTGGAGGCTCTTTTCACGGTCGACGAGGAGACCGGATTGACCGGAGCGTTTGAGCTGGGCGAGGAGATGCTGACGGGCAAGTACCTCATCAACCTCGATTCGGAGGATGAGGGCGAACTCTTCATCGGCTGTGCCGGTGGCATTGATACGATTGCGACGTTCCGCTACGAAATGGAGGCTGCCCCGAAAAACTACGTCTTCTTCCGGGTGGATGTCTCTGATTTGCAGGGAGGTCACTCGGGTGACGACATCGACAAAGGTCGCGTCAATTCGAATAAAACCGTGGCGCGCCTGTTGTGGGAGGGGATGCAGAGTTGCGAATTGCGCCTGAGCTATTTTGCAGGCGGCAACCTGCGCAATGCGATTCCGCGCGAAGCCTATGCTATTTTCGGCGTGCCGGCACGCTATAAGGACGATTTTGTTGCGCGCTACCACCTCTTCGCCGCGGATATGGAGAACGAATTCCGCTTCCGTGAGCCGAATTTCAAAATAACACTCAACGAGATGCCGCAGGTCGATGAAGTCCTCGATCCGAAGACGCAATTCGGACTGGTCTATTCGCTTGTGGGTGTGCCCAATGGTGTGATCGCCATGTCGTTTGCTGTGCCGGGGCTGGTCGAAACTTCGACGAATCTGGCTTCGGTGAAGTTCGAAAAAGAGAATCGGATTGTGGTCACCTCGTCGCAACGTTCGTCGGTTGAGAGTGCCAAAACCTATGTGATGCAGATGGTTGAGTCGGTCTTTGCGCTGGCTGGGGCTGATGTCGCCCATTCGGACGGATATCCCGGTTGGTCGCCGAATCCCGATTCGAAACTGCTGGAGGTGACGGCCGACGCATACCGGCGGCTCTTTGCCACCGAGCCGAAGGTGCGTGCGATCCACGCCGGGCTGGAGTGCGGTCTGTTCCTTGTGAAATACCCCGAATTGGAGATGGTCTCTTTCGGCCCGACCCTGCGTGGTGTCCATTCGCCCGATGAGCGGCTGGAGATCGCCACAGTCCCCAAATTCTGGGACTTGCTGGTCGAAGTGCTGAAAACTTGCTGATCGGATGCGCGGGTTAGGGTGCATTGTCTGCGCTCTCTGTGTGTCGTATGTTGCGGTAGCACAGCTGCCTGCTGATGAATATTATCCCTATGCGGAGCCGGAGGAGCGCACGGAAGTGTTGCTCACCGACTCCGTTCTTTTTTACCGTGCCGTGCAGTCCGTGACGGATCGCTACGGCGCGCTGACAGAATTTAACCTGCCGCAGGTCGCTGCCCGCCGTCGCGGAGCTGCCCGCTATGTGGCGGCACGGCTCGCCGGGGTGGAACTTCCGTATGCCGCCTATTCGACCCTGCGCTTGTTGGGCGCGGAGGAGAGCCGTGAGGCACACGCCGCGACCTTTGCTTTTCCGGCCGGCGAACCGCTTTTGCCCTATCGGGCCTCGGTCGGATTCACCGATCGCAACTACCTCGTCGGGGCAAAAGTCGCGGCGCAGACGGATTTGGGGCGGGGTTGGTGCGGTGCGGCTTCGGTGGAGGTGCGCACGGGACGCGACATGCACGTCGAGGGGGTCTTCACCTCGGCGGTGAGCGTCGGCCTGCGCGTGAACAAACGATTCGACTCGGGTGCAGAGCTTTCGGCACTGGTTGTCGTACCGCCCTCGGAGCGTGGCACGCGGCTCTCTTCGTCGGAGGAGGCGTTTGCGCTTACGGGCGACCGGCTTTACAATCCGGCGTGGGGCTTTCAGCGCGGCAAAGTGCGCAATTCGCGTGTGCGGCGTGATTTCGTGCCCCTTGCGGTGGTCGAAGGTCGGTGTTCGATCGCTCCCGCGACGACCTTTCGGGCGACGGTAAGTGCCGCGGTCGGCGTGAATAAATACAGCATGTTTAATTGGTATGATGCTCGTTCGCCGATGCCGGATAATTACCGCTACCTGCCCAGCTATGCCGCTGACCGCGAGACGGAACAGGCTTGGTTGCGCGGTGATCCGCGCTATACGCAGATCGACTGGGACGAGCTGATCCGCCAAAATCGCATGGCGGCTGGGCAGGCGGTCTATACCCTCGAAGACCGGGTGGAACGGAGTGCCGATTTAAGCTCGGAAGTGGGCTTCTCGACCCAGATCGAACCGCGGCTGACGTTGCGTTATGGGCTCTTTGCTCGCTACGAGCGGTCGCGATCGTATAAGCAGATGCGTGACCTGCTGGGGGCGGATCGGGTGGTGGATCTCGATCAGTATCTGGTCGATGACGATACCTACAACAACCTGCGGCAGAACGATCTGCGTCATCCGGATCGGGTGGTGCGTGCGGGCGACCGTTTGGGCTACGATTATGCGCTGATCCGGCAGCAAGCCGGGGCGCGTCTCTGCGCGGAGTACCGCGCCGATCGCCTGCGGGCAGATCTGCGGGCCGAGGTGGGCGATGCAACGCTTTTTCGTAGGGGTTATTACGAGAAGGAACTGTTTCCCGGAGCGCAGTCGTTCGGACGATCGCGCAAGCTGCATTTCACGCCCTATCGTTTTGCGGTGCAGGTGGGCTGGGCTTTTTCGCCGCGCCGATACCTCGAACTTTCGGCTTCGGCTGCGGCCGAGTTGCCCGATGTGGCCGATCTGTTCTACCAGCCGCTCTACAACAACCGCTCGGTCGAATATCCGGCCGCGGAGCGGGAGTATGCCGCGGCGGTGACCTATCGGCAAACCGGTTCGCTCGTCGATCTCTGTGTGACGGCTTTTGCCGAAGCCTCGTTCGATGGTGCGCTGACGCAGCGTTATTTCGACGACTTGGCCTCCGTATACTGTGATCTGGCACTGTCGGGTATCGGGCGGCTTTCGTATGGAGTTGAAGCGGCGGCCGATTTTCGTCTTTCGTATCGTTGGCAGCTTTCGGTGGCTGCGGCGGCCGGCCGCTTCTATTATGTGCGCGATCCGTCGGTGACGGTGCTCTCCGATGTGGACAACACGGTCGTCGATCAGCGTGCCGTGAGCCGTATGGGTGGCTGTGAGGTTGGCGGAGCACCGCAACTCACGGCCTGCGTCGAGTGGCGTTACTTTGGCCCGAAGGGGTGGGGCGCGCGGCTTTCGGCAGGCTATGCCGGTCGGCGATTTGTCGAGCCGATGCCGTTGCGCCGTACCGATCGCATCACCGGACAAGGTGCGCTCACGGAGGAGTTTTTCGATGCTTTTACCCGGCAGGAGCGGTTGGACGATGCCTTCACGCTCGATGCGTCGGCCTTCAAATCGTTCTACTTCGGTCGGTCGCGACTGACCGTGGCATTGATGTTGCGCAACCTGTTGGGCAGTCGCAATACGCGTTATTCCGGCTATGAGTCGTTGCGTGTGCGGCGGATGACGGCTGGCGATGCGATCTATTACGCGCCCCATGCTACGCGCTACACCTATGCCTATCCGCGCTCGTTCTACCTGACGGTCGGATACAAATTCTAACCCCAAATCGGGCTTTCGAAGATCCTGCGATTCCGGTGCTACACCCTCGGAAACGGCTTGTTTTATGAAAAGAACGGATTTATTCCTATTATTTTTATAAAAGCATCGTTTTGTTTTTAATTTATTTTTTATATTTACGCTTGAAAACAGCTTCTTAAAAACTTCGAAAACTATGATTGTCGGTATTCCTAAAGAGATCAAGAACAACGAAAATCGCGTTGCTCTTACACCTGCGGGCGCTCGTGAACTGACGCGCCGGGGACATAAGGTATATGTGCAGGCTTCGGCCGGTGTAAACAGCGGTTTTGCCGATGAGAAATATCTTGCCGCCGGGGCGGAGATGCTTCCGACGATCGAGGCGGTATACGCTGCGGCCGAGATGATTATCAAAGTCAAAGAACCTGTGGCGGCCGAATACCGGCTTATTCGCCGCAATCAGTTGGTTTTTACCTATTTCCACTTTGCCAGCAGCGAGCCGCTGACCCGGGCAATGGTCGAGTCGGGTGCGATTTGTTGTGCTTATGAAACCGTCGAACGTGCCGATCGTTCGCTGCCGTTGCTGATTCCCATGTCGGAGGTCGCGGGGCGTATGGCGGCGCAGGAGGGACGCTATTTCCTCGAAAAGCCGCGCGGCGGCAAAGGGGTGTTGCTGGGCGGTGTGCCGGGAGTCAAACCCGCGAAGGTCTTTGTGATTGGTGCGGGTGTCGTCGGTACGGCGGCGGCGCGCACGGCGGCCGGCACGGGAGCTGATGTGACGATTTGCGACATCTCGCTGCAACGGCTGACCTATCTTGCGGATGTGATGCCGAAGAACGTGAAGACGCTCATGTCGTCGGAGTACAATATCCGCGAAGAGCTGAAACATGCCGATCTGGTGATCGGATCGGTGCTTATTCCGGGGGCAAAAGCACCTAAACTCGTTACGCGCGACATGCTCAAAGAGATGGAATCCGGATCGGTGCTGGTCGATGTGGCGATTGATCAGGGTGGTTGTTTCGAAACCTCACGTCCCACTACGCACGAAGATCCGGTCTATTATGTCGACGGCATTCTCCACTACGCTGTGGCCAATATTCCCGGTGCTGTGCCGCGCACCTCGACCCTCGCGCTGACCAATGCCACGCTTCCCTATGCGATTCAGTTGGCCGATAAGGGGTGGCAGCGAGCGGCAAAAGAGAATCACGAACTGGCTCTCGGATTGAACATCGTCGAAGGTAAAGTCGTCTGCAAACCCGTAGCCGATGCGTGGGGACTGCCCTACGAGCCGCTGACGCTCTGAATGCCGAGGCTCGCATCGAAGCCGATGCGGATACTTTTTTCGCATCGTCGTCGTTCTCAGGCAGCAGCTCGCGGGGCGGCTCGAAACGCAGTGAAGAGCAGGCCTCCGCGTGGCGGAGCTGCGGCCTGCCGACTTGCTGCGCAAGCCGAAAACAACTCGCTTGGAAATTAATCCCCAAATGGAGATACCAACAAGAATTTAGGATTGAAGATCCGAGCGAGTTGGTGCGCTATGGTTATCTGTCGCATCTCTAATCTAAAGGCCGCTTTGTTGGATTGTTGCTTGATTATTGCTATCTTTGCCGATAAATTCAGATTATGGCCGGTTCTAACTTTGTAGATTACGTAAAAATATTTGCCCGTTCGGGGCACGGCGGCGGCGGATCAACGCACTTTCGCCGCGAGAAATTCGTGGCCTATGGCGGCCCGGACGGCGGTGACGGCGGCAAGGGCGGCAGCATCGTGCTGGTCGGCGACAAGCAATATTGGACACTCATTCACCTCAAATACCAGCGTCACCAGTTCGCCGAGGACGGCGGACACGGTACGGGTGCGCGTGCTACGGGTAAGGATGCCAAAGATATTTTGATCCCCGTTCCGCTGGGAACGGTTGCCCGACGGCTTGTCGAGCAGGAAGACGGCACGTCCGAACTGGTGACAATCGGGGAGGTGACCGCCGACGGGGAGCATCTGGTGCTGCTCAAGGGCGGTCGTGGCGGTCAGGGTAACTGGCATTTCAAAACGGCGACGAACCAAACTCCGCGTTATGCCCAACCGGGCGAAGATGGCGATGAGGGTGCTTTCATTTTGGAATTGAAGGTGTTGGCTGATGTCGGATTGGTGGGATTCCCCAATGCCGGCAAATCGACATTGCTCTCGGTGGTTTCGGCCGCGAAGCCCAAAATTGCAAACTACGCATTCACAACGCTTGAGCCGAATCTCGGTATCGTCGAGGTGCGCGATCACAAGTCGTTTGTCATGGCCGATATCCCCGGCATCATCGAGGGGGCACACGAGGGCAAGGGGCTGGGAACGCGCTTCCTGCGCCACATCGAACGCAACTCGGTGTTGCTGTTTATGATTCCGGCCGATAGCGACGACGTGTGTCGTGACTATGAAATTCTGCTGGGTGAATTGACCCAATACAATCCGGAACTGCTTGATAAACAGCGCTTGTTGGCTATTACGAAATGCGATATGCTCGACGACGAACTGATCGCACAGATGCAGGTGCATCTGCCCGAAGGAATTCCGTCGATCTTTATTTCGTCGGTGTCGGGATTGAATATCCCCCAGCTCAAAGATATGCTTTGGAGCGCCCTTCAGTCCTGAATTCCACTTCGCGGTTGATGACGCGCAACGTGTATTTTCCGCCGAAATAGTCGATAATTCCACATAGTGAGCCTGTGCCCGTCGGTACAGGCTCGCTTGCGTAATGGCAGGAACCGAGTGTGCGGACGGTGAAGGTGCGGCCGCGGTCGTCGCAGATCGTCCGTTCGGTGGTGAGGCGTTCTCCGGTTTCGGGGTCGAGTGCGCACCAGTCGGTGGGCTGGCTGAAGTGCACTCTGTCGAAACGCACGTAGGTGTCTATGCGGTCGGGGTCGATCTCGTCGAACGAAAGCACGGCGGGTCGGCGACGGTTGCCGCCGGGTGTGACGCGATGGAGGTAGCGCGGCAATTCATCCCGGTCGATTCGCCCTGCGCCCTGCTCATCGGGCGTTGTGCCCAATACGATTTTACCACCGTAGTCGCATAGTGTCAAGCCGTTGCAGTGGATCAAGACTTCGCATCCGACCGGGTAATCGTCGGCCAATGCCGTGTGGTCGGCGGCAAGGACGATGCCGCCGCTGGGATCTTCGATCACCAAGGTCTTGTAGAATTCGCCGTAGAGATCGCCTGCTGTGACGCTGCCGCGGATGTTGATCTCCTCGCGGACGGCGTAACTTGTGCCTTGGCAAAGTGATTTGAGGTATCGGATCGAATGCGAGGGCTGCTCGCTGCTCTGGAATAGGGGCGTGGTGGTCTTGTCGCAGGCCACAGCTGAAAGCAACGCCCAGAGGCTAATGCAGGCAATCGCTCTCATCGCGTATTTTGAGCAGGTAGCGTCCGTCGCCTGTGGCGTCGTATTGCAGTATGCCGGTGAGCGAAACCTCTCCCGTGGGGACATCCTCTGCGGCAAACGAGGCATAGGTGCGGACGTAGGTATATATGGCGGCGTTGTGGCTGTCGGTGAAGCGTTTGTATCCGGCCCACGAGCTTTGGGTCAGCTCTTCGGGCGTGTAGCGCAGTCCGGAGATCCGCACCAGCGTACCGCATTGGGCTGGGGTGAGCTTTTCGATCGTAAGCGATTTGGGAATTGGCGGTTGCACCGCTTCGCCGTTGCGCAAAAGCACCGCTCCGACCGCCGCGCGAGAACCGAGGTAGTCGGTCGTGTATCCGCTGCCGGGAGCGGGCATACGTCCGGCCTGCAACACGCTGCGACTTTCGCCTACGGCCAACCCTTTCAGCCGAATCGTTACCGAAGTACCAATCGGAAAGTCGTTGTATAGCTGGTCGATGCCTGCCATGACTTCGAGTGCTGCTTGATCCGACTCGATGCAGATCGAACGGTAGAAGTTTCCGGCTCGATCGCTGCTGGTGACCCGTCCGGTGACGACGACGTCGGTGTCGATCCGGAAGGTCGTGCCGGCATAAAGCAAGCGCAGTGCGCCGATGGTAGTCGTCGCGGCCTGCGCGGGCGGATCGTTGTCCGGCTCTTCGAACGAGGAGTCGTAACAACCGGCCAGCAGGGCGGCAAGGACGAGTGTCGGCAGCAGGCGCATTACTGCTCGATGCGTGAATCTTTCAGGCCGAGGAAGTAGAGTATGCCGTCGAGCCCGATCGTCGAAATCGACTGTTGCGCCGTAGCTTTGACCTTCGGTTTGGCATGGAAGGCAATTCCCAGACCGGCCAGATTGAGCATCGGCAGGTCGTTTGCACCGTCGCCGACGGCCACCGATTGTGCGATGTTGATCGACTCGAACTGGCAGAGCAGGCGGAGCAATTCGGCCTTGCGTCGGCCGTCGACCACCTCTCCCAGATAACGCCCCGTCAACTTGCCCTCTTCGATCTCCAACTCGTTGGCATAGACGTAGTCGAAACCGTAGCGTTGGCGCAGGTAGTTGCCGAAGTAGGTGAATCCGCCCGAGAGAATGGCGGTTTTGTAGCCTACGCGTTTGAGGATGGTCATCATGCGCTCCAACCCCTCGGTGATCGGCAGGTTGTTGGCGATCTCCTCCATGACCGAGACGTCAAGCCCCTTGAGCAAGGCCACACGCTGGGCGAAACTCTCGCGGAAGTCGATCTCGCCGCGCATGGCGCGAGTCGTAATGGCGCGCACCTCCTGCCCGACACCCGCGCGCTCGGCCAGCTCGTCGATCACCTCGGTTTCGATGAGCGTCGAATCCATATCGAAGCAGATCAGGCGGCGGCTGCGACGGTAGATATCGTCGCGCTGAAACGATACGTCGAGACCGATCTTCGACAAATTCATGAATCCGGCCTGCATGTTGCTGCGATCCTCGTCGGTGAGCGATCCGCGCACCGACAGTTCGAAGCAGGCTTTGGCCGCGCGATCGTCCTCGCAGAGCGGAACGCGACCCGTCAGACGCCTCATGGCATCGATGTTCAATCCATGCTCGGCGACAACCTTCGTCACCTCGGCGATGTGGCGCGCGGTGACGGTGCGACCAAGCAGGGTGATGATGTAGCGGTTGCGCCCCTGACGGCCGACCCAGTCGTTGTATTGCTGCTCGGAAATGGGGGTGAAGCGGATTATCACGCCCAGCTCGGATGCCTTGAATAGCAGCTCTTTCATGATGTTGCCCGATTTGTCGGCGGTGGTTTTGAACAGAATGCCCAGCGTCAGCGATTGGTGAATATTGGCCTGGCCGATATCGAGGATAAACGCATCGTAGCGAGCGAGAATTTCGGTGAGTGACGAGGTCATGCCCGGCTTGTCTTCGCCGGAGATATTTATCTGAATAATCTCAACGTTGTTTTGCATCTTGCGGTATTTTTCTATTTTTGAATCTGAAATCGTAGACAAAGTTAGTGAATTTCTCTTTTTTTTGGCTATTTTTGTGCGGTAAACTAAAAATTGATTTATAATATGTGGACTTTTTTTGCCCAAGCCAAAGATCCGGCTTCTCTGATTGTCCCCGATAGCGTGCAAAAAGCACAATTCGCGGAGACGATTCACAAAATCTCTAACTTGGATGTGGATGAGATCATCCATGACATGTTGAGTCAGTCGATCTGGATCGGCATCAAGATTCTGATAGCACTGGCAATCTACCTGTTCGGCCGTTGGGTTATTCGTCGTATCGTGCGGCTGCTCGACATGGCATTCGAACGGCGTCAGGTCGACGCTTCGTTGCGGAATTTCCTGCGCAATACGATCCGGGTGATCTTCATGCTGATTTTGCTGCTGATTGTGGTGCAGACGCTGGGCTTCAATGTCACTTCGCTGGTGGCTATCTTCTCGGTAGCGACTTTGGCTATCGGTATGGCCTTGAGCGGTACGGCGCAGAACTTTGCCGGCGGTGTGATGGTGCTGCTGATGAAGCCTTATCGCGTGGGTGACTATATTTCGGCACAAGGACAGTCGGGTACGGTCAAGGAGATCAAACTCTTCTCGACAGTGATCACCACGGTTGACAATCAGACAATCTATATCCCTAATAATTCGATTGCTACGGCAATTATCGACAACTATTCCACGGCCGAAACCCGCCGTGTCGACTGGACGATCGGCATCTCTTATGGGGACGATGTGGACGAGGCACGAAAGATGATTCTGGCAATGCTGACAGCCGATAGCCGGGTGCTGAAAGAGCCCGCTCCGGTGGTGTGGGTGGCGGCTTTGGCCGATAGCTCGGTGAACCTTACGGTGCGCGTATGGACGAAAAACAGCGATTACTGGAACGTCTATTTCGAGTACAACGAGGCGTTCTACAAGCAGTTGCCGCAGCATGGAATCAACTTCCCGTTCCCGCAGATGGATGTACACATGAAAAACGAATAGATCATGAAAAAGATTTTATTGGCCCTTGCGGCCCTTTGGTGCCTTGCCGGATGTAATTCCGAGTTAGGCCCGGAATACAGAACCGGAGCTGTTTTCGGTGAGGTTCTTTTCAATGGCGAAGGCATTACGGCCGAAGATACCGTGCCGGTGACTGTGGAGATAACCAGTCAGTATGGGCTTAACAGTGTGTTTATCACTTATGAGTTGGACGGAAAGTCGGATGAGCTGAAGGCAACAAACCCGTATTATTACACCAAAAATACGACTACCTTGAGATTCTCGGACTCTATTCCCAAGCAGAAAGCCGGTACGAAGGTGCGGTTTCAAGTTTGCGCCTATACGCCTTACGGAGTGGTGTCTGTTTCCGATTTGAAGACGTATACGGTGATCGGAGAGCCCGAATCGGAGTCGGGGGAGACCTTATAGTATAAGCGAATCCATTTAATTAAAATAACAAATAGACAACAATATGGAATTAAAGGAAATTCTGGCGATTTCGGGTCAGCCCGGACTTTATAAATACGTGGCTCAATCGACACACGGTGTGATCGTTGAATCGCTGCTCGACGGAAAACGGATCAATGCGGCTGCCTCGGCTAAAGTCAGCTCCCTCACCGAGATCTCGATGTTCACCGAGGGCGAGGACATTGCGTTGGCCGATGTCTTCACCAAGATTTATGCGCACATGGGAGGCAAAGAGGCGATTAGCCCCAAGGAGTCGCCCGAGAAGTTGAAGGTGGCCTTCGCCGAAGTACTTCCGGAATACGATCGCGATCGTGTCCATGTGTCGGACATCAAGAAGTGTTTCGCTTGGTACAATACGCTGGTTGCGGCCGGATTTACCGAGTTCAAACTTCCGACTGAAACCGAAGAGTAATCTTTACGAAGTCCCGATTCCGATCGGGACTTTTTTGTAGGGTGTGACAATCGGATGAATTATCCTGAATTTCTTTAATAGCATACGGAGTTTATACTATCTTTGTACCAACAGCAATTTAAGCAATCGACATTATGGCAAGAGAAACAAAGGTGTTGGCGCTGGTCGCCCACGATAATATGAAGCGCGACCTGGCGGAATGGGTCGACTGGAACAGCCGCAAGTTGAGTTGTCACCACCTGATTTGTACGGGAACAACCGGCAAAATGGTTGAGAAAACCCTGCGCGACCACAAGGAGGAGCATGTGATCGAGGACGAGGTGCAGCCCGAATTGCGGATTACGCTGCTCAAATCCGGCCCGTTAGGCGGCGATCAGCAGTTAGGGTCGATGATCGCCGACGGCAAGATCAATGCGCTGATTTTCTTTTGGGATCCGATGCTTGCACAGCCGCACGATGTCGATGTCAAGGCTCTGTTGCGTCTGGCGACGCTCTACAATGTGCCCACGGCAATCAACCGTTCGTCGGCCGATTTCCTGATCTCGTCGCAGCTTTTCGAGGACGACGAATACAAACCGGTGGTGAAGGATTACCGCGAATACATCGAACGGGTGCTGAAATAGAGGGGCGGCAGGGCGGTGCGCGTGCTCGCCTATCTGCTTGCTTGCTGCTTGCTTTGCGCGGGACAGGGCTGTCGCAAAGGTCTATTTTCGATCCTCGAGCTTTGTCGAGAGGTCGTCTGCGCCTTGTCTGTTCTCGATCCTCGAGCTTGTCGAGAGGTCG
>CAZHEY010000003.1:0-50404 GCA_964532025.1 uncultured Alistipes sp.
CGGAGAGCGTAGCTATGGCGATAAGCCCTACTACAACAGCGACAAACCGCGTTACAATGACAGCGATCGTCCGCGCCGCGCCTATGGTGACAAACCGGCCGGAGAGCGTAGCTATGGCGATAAGCCGCACTACAACAGCGACAAACCGCGTTATAACGACAGCGACCGTCCGCGCCGTGCTTATGGTGATAAACCGGCCGGAGAGCGTGGTTATGGCGATAAGCCGCGTTTCGGCGACAAGAAGTTTGGCGACAAAAAATTTGGCGACAAAAAATTCGGTGACAAGAAGTTTGGAGATAAGAAATTCGGAGACCGGAAGTTCGGCGATAAGCCTTACAAGCCGTCATTCCGTAAAAACGACGAGAAACCGGTGGCTTATCCGAAATACAATCCGGACAAGCAGATCGGCGAGATGCGCCTGAACCGGTTCATTGCGCAATCGGGAATCTGTTCTCGCCGCGAAGCCGACGATTTCATTACGGCCGGACTGGTGTCGGTTAACGGTCAGATTGTGACCGAGTTGGGATCGAAAGTAATGCCTACAGACGAGATCAAATTCAACGACAGCCGGATCGAGGGGGAAAAAAAAGTCTACCTCGTACTGAATAAGCCGAAGGGCTATGTGACCTCGCTCGACGATCCGCATGCCGACAAAACGGTGATGGATTTGGTGAAAGAGGCTTGCACGGAGCGGATTTATCCCGTGGGTCGTCTCGACAAGAACAGCCTCGGATTGCTGTTGTTCACCAACGACGGCGATCTGACCAAGCAGCTGACGCATCCTTCGTATAAGAAGAAAAAGATCTATCAGGTGACGCTCGATAAACCGTTGACGCGTGCCGACATGGATAAAATTGCCGAGGGCGTGACGCTCGAAGACGGTGAAATCTTTGCCGACGAGATCTCCTATGTTAAGGATAACAAGCAGGAGGTAGGCATCGAGATCCACTCGGGACGCAATCGCATCGTGCGACGAATCTTTGAGTTCTTGGGTTATACGGTGACCAAACTCGACCGCGTGTATTATGCCGGTCTGACCAAGAAGAGCTTGACCCGTGGTGCATGGCGTTTCCTCACGCGTGAGGAGGTCGAACGACTCAAGTCGGGACAATACGAATAGAAGACGCGCCGCCAACGTAGGTTGGCATTAGCGATAAATCGAGGCAGGTGAAAATTAATTTTCTCCTGCCTTTTTTCATGGCCAAGCCAGCGTGTTGCGTGTTACGCTGCTTGTTCTCGATCCTCGAGCTTTGTCGAGAGGTCGCAAAGGTTCTATGGCGAAGCTGTTTCTCGATCCTCGAGCTTGCCTCGGAGGTCGCGGGTGTGTTGGGTTTTCGATCCTCGAGCTTTGTCGAGAGGTCGCAAAGGTTATGTGGTGAGATGTCTTGGTCTCGATCCTCGAGCTTGTCGAGAGGTCGCAAACTATTTCCACCAAAGCGCGTCAGCCCTTTTTTAGTCAGCAGCTCGCGGGGGACGGCTATGCAGCAACGCGAAATAGCAGTCCTCCGCAGGGCGGAGCTGCGGACTGCCGACTTACTGCGCAAGTCGAAAAATAGCTTCGCCGTATGGACTCCTCCGCGACCTCTCGACAAAGTTCGAGGATCGAAAGCCGAAACACCGCGCCCTCTTGCCCCCCTCCTCCAAGCAGGCTCGGGACGTGCCTATGGTTGTCCGGAGATTATGCGAGATGGGCGGCAACCAAAACTGGTTGCCGCCCATCTCTTCGTTTGGGTCGATATTGGATTACTGACGCGGAAGTTCCGAGTTGTCAGCAACTACCATGCTTTTGTCGATGCGCAGCGTTACGTTGCTATCCACTTCGATCAGCAGCGATGCCTCTTTGATCTCTTTCACCGTGCCGTAAATACCGCCGGCGGTGATCACCTTATCGCCTTTTTTCAGTCCGTCGCGGAAAGCCTGCATCTGTTTGCGGCGTTTCGATTCGGGACGCCACATGAAGAGCCACAAAACCAGCACCATGAGGCCGATCATAATGATGAAACTGTACTGCTGGAGGAATCCCGGCTGGGGTTCTACGGGCATTTGTTGAAGGAAATTAATCATAGGGTTATTCTATTTTTTTAGTGTTTCTGATTTGCTAACGTGCAAATATACGAAATATTGTGGAATAACCAAACGCTTATTCCACATCGGCCTCAATGAAGAGCCGCAGAGGGCGCGAACTACCCGAAAAGCGAAGATCGAGCGTCTTGAGTTGCCAGCCGGATTCACCTCGCGAGTCGAACGACAAGGAGATTTGCTGCGATTGACCTGCGGCAATCGGCTGATTATCATAGGAAATGTCGGTGCATCCGCAGCTGCGGACGTAGGAGTGAATTTGAATCGGTCGGTTGGTTGCGTTGGTCAACCGTAGGCGCGTGACGGCAATTTCGCCCGAATGCAGCCGTCCAAACCGAATTGTATCGGTGCTGCCGAGGCGAAGTGTTGTGTCCGTAATGTGGATAATCTGGCCTTTGTATTTGGTCGGCATGCGCAATGCGTTAGGTCGTGAGCCGCAGCCGATTGCCACCGCCGCCAACAGCAGAATCGCCATTCGCGTGCCGACTAAGGCAATGCTATGGCGGCTGTTGCCGTGCCGTGATTTTCTCGCTATTCCCCCCTCGTCCCGTGCCATGGCCTCGCGGATTGCGGTTAGACCAGCCCCAGCCCGGCCTTCTGGATGCGCCCCTGCTCGGTGAGTGATTCGACGAGTTTGTCGAGAACTCCGTTGATGAAGGTGCTGCTGCCCGGTGTCGAGTAGTATTTGGCGATTTCGATGTACTCGTCGAGTGTAACTTTGACGGGAATCGACGGGAATTCGATCAACTCGGTCATTGCTGTTCCGAGGATCAGGTTGTCTATGAATACGATGCGTTCAACGTCCCAGTTGGCTGTGAATTTCTCGATGAATTTTTGATTCTCCGTGAAGTTTATCAGCGACTTCTCGAAAAGAGTTTTCATGAAGACCGGATCGTCCGTGCTCTTGAATTTTCTCGGCACTTTGATCTCGCGGTGCGAGGCGCGCAGCCCCGTCAGCGAACGCTGAATCATCATGATGATGTAGGGCAGGTCGTCGCTCCAGAGGATCGACATCTCCTCGAGTGTATCATCTAGCGGTTCACACACTTGAAGCTTGTCGAAAAAGGTGATCAGCAACTTCCGATCTTGGTCGAACGAACGTTCCTCCTGCTGCATGTACTCCTTGAAATAGTCGCTCTCGGAGAGGATCGTGTAGAGTGCGCGAATCAGATCGGGGTATCGCGACCAGCCCAATTTGTGGGCGGCCATATAGTCGTTCACGGCATCGCTGTTGGCGATTGTGCGCACGGCGACGTTTTCGATGAACTTGGTGTTCGGATTGAGGTCTTCTTTTGTCGGCAGTTTCTTCTGTTTGGCCAGATCCTGCCGTTGCTCGGCATAACGAGCCAACTCGACGGGAAGTGTGAGAATCTGGAAATAGAGATCGTAAGCCTTATCGACGGACGTAAGGAGTGTCTTTTCCGATGCGATCATATTATCGGCGTCTGACTGGAGGTGTGCAAAAAGCGCTTTGACGACCTTTATACGGAGTAATCTTCTGCTCAACATAATTTATAGAACGTGTTTTTGTGGGCGCAAAGATAGTGAAAATCGAGCCTCAAAAAACAAGATACTGTAATTATTTTTGTGTTAATGCTAAAATAGTGCGATTTCCGGTCGAAATACGCATGCTAATTTTTTAATTCTTCTTATCTTTGCAGCCGTATGGAAGAACAGGAAGAAAAACTGGAAGAGAGATTGCCCTTTGATGTCATTGTCATTGGGGCCGGTGCTGCGGGTCTTATGGCGGCGGGTACTGCTGCGCAGAATGGGAAACGCGTGCTGCTGATCGAAAAAATGGAGAAAACCGGGCGCAAAGTGCGGATCTCGGGTAAGGGACGTTGCAACGTGACCAATGCGCGACCGGCTGCGGAGTTTGCCGAGCAGGTGCGCACGAACGCCGATTTCCTGATGCCGGCATTCTCCGAATTCAACAACAAGGCGACGATCAAATTCTTTGAGCGCGCCGGCGTGAAACTCGAAATCGAACGCGGTGAACGCGTATTCCCCGAGAGCGGCAAGGCGTGGGATATCGCCACGGCACTGCTCGAATACTGCGTGGATAACCGGGTGAAAATCATTTGCAATACGCGTGTGACCGAAATCATGACGTTGGGAACGAAGGTCTTCGGTGTGCGCTATATCAATAAACGCGGCTTCGAACGCAAGGAGGAGTGCGGACAGGTGATCGTGGCCACGGGCGGCGTATCCTATCCGTCCACCGGATCTACCGGCGACGGCTATGAGTTCGCTGCGGATCTGGGTCACACAATCGAGCCGTTGCGCCCGTCGCTGACTCCGCTTGTGTCGTCGCATCCGCAGATCAAATACCTCGATCGGATGCTGTTGCGCAACGTGAAGGCGACGCTCTGGGTCGATGATGAACCCGTGCGCGAGGAGTTCGGCGAGATTGGCTTCTCGGATCGCGGGGTCGAGGGGGCTGTGGCACTTCGTATGAGCCGCGATGCGGTTGATGCGCTGATCGACGAGAAACGCGTGAAGCTGGTGCTTGACCTCAAATCGGCACTGACCGAAGAGATCTTGCAGGAGCGCATTGCGCGCGAGATTGCCGAGCTTGCTCCGACCGAGTTTTTCGCCGAGTTGCTGCGTAAGCTGGTTCCCAAACCGCTGGTTATTCCGCTGGCACAGGAGCTTGACATCAATTCGAAAAGCTACATCAGCAAGATCACCGAGGAGCAGATTACGCGTCTGATCCGTACCTTGAAGGGGTTCACGCTTCCGATTGTCGACTATGCGCCGTTCGAATGCGCGATTGTCACGGCCGGTGGCGTGCGATGCGACGAGGTGAATCCCAATACCATGGAGTCGCTGAAGGTGCGCGGACTCTATTTTGCCGGAGAGGTGCTCGACCTCGATGCCAATACCGGCGGCTACAATCTTCAGATCGCCTTCTCTACGGGGCGTTTGGCCGGACAGCTCAAAAAGTAACGAAGCGATGACGATCGGCGGACGTGCATTGGGGTATCGGTTGGGACGGCAGGTTGCCGAATTGCGCAATCGGCTCTCGCGTGCCCGTTATTTTCGGGGACACGGAGTCCACTCTCCGTTCGTTTATGATATTGTCCGCGAGGTTTTTATGCGTCACGACCTGCTGCCGGGCGACCACACTTTGTTCCAAACGCTTTTAGCCGCAGGAATCTCCCAGCGTCGCGCCATGCAGCTGCAAAATCTGGCAATTCATTGCTCCTATGCGACCTTTGGCCTGAATCGTGCGGATGTCGATCTGGGCATCGTCCTGCGGCAGATTCCGTCTGATGAAATCACCTCGCTGATGCGTGCAGCGGCGGAAAACGGAACTACGCTGGCCATCATACTGCCCCACGATGGACGCGAGCGGCAGGCGTTGTGTCGGCGGATCATCGCCCGTCACGACTCTACGTCGGTCGACAACCGGGCTTACCTGCTTGTTTTTAACAACCATTTGCCGAAACAACATTTCCGAATATGACAAAAGTATATACGAAAACGGGAGATCGGGGGATGACCTCGCTGATTGGCGGAGAACGCGTATTCAAGACCGACGAACGGGTCGAAGCCTACGGTTCGGTCGATGAACTGGCGGCTTTTACGGCGTTGCTGACCGACCACCTGCGCGCCGACAAGGGGCAGGAGACACTGGTCGGAGATCTCAACTACGTGCTTTCGCGTCTGATGTCGGTCGAAGCGTTGCTTGCCGTGGGCGAGCAGGGGAGCGATAAGGTTGCGCCGCTTGCTCCCGAAACGGTGGGCTGGCTGGAGGAACGCATCGACGCGATGCAGGCGGCACTTGCGCCGATTGACAAATTTACGATCCCGGGGGGAGATGCTCTCGTCTCGATGTGCCATGTGTGCCGGACGGTGTGCCGCCGTGCGGAGCGTGCAGCCCTGCGTGCCGACCAGAAATACGACGTGGATGCTACGGCTTTGATCTTTCTAAATCGTCTTTCCGACTACTTTTATCTGCTCGGCCGGACGCTGACGGCATACAATAAAGTACAGGAAGTTTTGTGGATTCCATAATCTGCTGAATTACAGTCGTGTAGCGATATTATGACGCTATTTTACTGTTTTTTCTTTGTTTCTATCTTTTTTTTTATACTTTTGCAGATCAGTCATAACGGTTTGAAGACCTTTCGGGGGCGTTAATCCGTTGTATCTTTGGAACTTAAAAACTTTGTGACTATGTACTGGACACTTGAATTGGCCTCGAAGCTCGAGGATGCACCATGGCCCGCAACAAAAGATGAGTTGATCGATTATGCAGTTCGCTCGGGCGCACCGTTAGAAGTGCTTGAAAACCTGCAAGAAATAGAAGATGAAGGCGAAATCTACGAGTCGATCGAAGACATCTGGCCGGACTATCCGTCTAAAGACGATTTTTTCTTCAATGAGGAGGAATATTGACCTGATATTGAAGCCAATCGGCTCATAATACGATGGTTAAAAACTTATAAGAGCGACCGCAAGGTCGCTCTTATTTTGTTGTTTTCTTGCCGTCTGCATCTCGCCGGAACGCAGGATCAAGCAATACTCCTTGTTGGTGAATTTCTTTTTAAGGGAGCATTGTTTTTGTTCTCAGGCAGCAGCTCGCGGGGACGGCTCGAAGCGTAGTGAAGAGCAGGCCTCCGCAAGGCGGAGCTGTGGCCTGCCGACTTGCTGCGCAAGCCGAAAACAACTCGCCAAGAAATTAATCCCAAATGGAGTTATCAACAAGGATTCCTGCTTGTCCGGCAACGACCTTGCTATTGGTTTACCTTGGCGTGGTCGGCGAGGAATTTTGCCAGTCCCTGATCGGTCAGCGGGTGGTTGAGTAGCCCTTCGATGGCCGCCAACGGGCAGGTCGCCACGTCAGCTCCGGCGTCGAGACACTGGATGATGTGCTGCGTGTGGCGGATCGACGCGGCCAGCACCTGCGTCGTGTAGCCGTAATGGCGGTAGATGCGCACGATGTGAGCCACGAGTGCCACGCCGTCCTCGGAGATGTCGTCCAGACGCCCGACGAATGGTGAGACATAGGTTGCTCCGGCTTTTGCGGCCAACAGCGCCTGCCCCACGGAGAAAACCAACGTGCAGTTGGTGCGAATGCCCTTCTTTGCGAAATAGTTCACCGCGCGGATTCCGTCGGCTGTGCAGGGGAGCTTCACAACGATATGGGGATGCAGTCCGGCGAGGTGCTCGCCTTCGCGAACCATGCCGTCGAAATGGGTCGAGATCACCTCGGCACTCACGTCGCCCTCCACGATGTTGCAGATCTCGACATAATGGCGGAAGCACGCTTCGTCGCCCCGAATGTTCTCCTTGGCCATCAGCGAAGGGTTGGTCGTCACGCCGTCGAGAATACCCAGCGAATGTGCGCGCCGAATCTGCTCCAAATTGGCGGTGTCGATAAAAAATTTCATAAGCGCATTAGTTTTAGATTGTTTGACCCAATAAAGGTAACAAAATAAAATCGTAAAAAACAACGCTTGCCGGAGATTGTGGATCTATCTCTGGCTCGACTCGCAAAGAGCTTGAGGGAGGTGAAGCCCTTGCCGGCTGCTTCGCCGGCTATGAATACGCTGGAAACGCGCGTTGCGCTATTTGGTGGCGATGAAGAACAGGTCGAAGCAATCGGCGGCGGCTGGCGCAATCCGATAGTCGTCCATGCGGATCGAGGTGGTGAGGTCGGTATTGGCCTTCAGCAGCTTGCGACGATTCAACCGGTTGAGTAGGTCGTAGGGGAGTTGGAGCAGTCTGCGGGGTAGACGATGTTGTAGGTCGAGCAGGTCGAAGCGGGTGATGCGCTCTACGCCGCGCCGGTTCTGTGCGTAATAATCCAGAACTTTCGCGTTGCCGAATACACCCGACTGCTCGACCTGTGAAAAATCACGGCTGAGAAGTGCGGTTAATTGGGCGGCGGTGTATTCGCGAACGTGCCAAGGGTTGCGCGTGAGTGACATCGGGGCATTGGGCGTGGTGACGATAAACCGCCCTCCGGGACGCAATACGCGGTGAATCTCGTGAACAAAATCGCGGTCGCGGTCGATGTGCTCGATCACCTGAAACGAGATCACGCAGTCGAAACTCGCATCGCCGAACGGCAGTGGCGGCACGACGGTCTGACGGAATTCGACGTGCGGCCGTTGGAGTAATTCCGCTGCCGGGGCGTGTTTGTCTATCGTGACAAAACGCTGGGTTTTAGGCGCGATCACCTCAATTCCGTATCCCGAACCCGTGCCGATTTCGAGTACCTCGCCGCCGATGCGCTCTGCCGCGGCGTGGTAGGCCAGCAGCGATCGCTGAAAGACGAAGTTGTCGGATGCCTCGACCGAAACCCGTTCTGCGGTATTGAGCTTGCCCATTTATTTCTTGATTTGAATTCCTTGTTCCGTTGCCACGACCGCCTCGCGCTTGAGCAGCATGCCCAGCGAGCGTTTGAACACCTTCTTGCTCATCTTCGTCAACCGAGTCACCTCTTCCGGGGCACTGTTGTCGTTCAGCGGCAGGAATCCGCCGTTGTCGTTGAGCAGCTGGAGCAGCGTTTCGGCTGAGTCTTTGACCTGTGCAAATCCGGTCTGTTGCAAGCTGACGTCGATGCGGTTGTCCTCGGTGATGCGGCGGATGAAGCCCTTGGTTCGCTCCCCGACGGCAACCGGACGGAATATCTGGTTGCGGTAGATCATCCCCCAGTGGCGGTTGTCGATAATCACACGGTAGCCGATCGGGCTTTCCGAAGCGATGAGCAGATCGACCTCCTGATGGGGGTGTACGGCGATCAGGTCGTTATTAATATAGGTCTTGAATTTCATGGTCGCCACGCAGCGTCCCGTGATGCTGTCCTCGTAGAGGTATACCACGTAGCTGTTGCCGACCAATACACCGCCCTGCTGGTTGCGGTTGGGCAGAAAGAGGTCTTTGCCTTGGAGTCCCCAGCGCAGGAATGCGCCATGCTCGGTCTTGTCGACCACCTCCAGATAACCGGCTTCGCCTTCGCGCAGCAGCGGTGTTTCGGTTGTAGCCACCAGTCGGTCTTCGGAGTCGTGGTAGACGAATACCTCTTTTGTATCGCCGGGCTTGTCGCTCAGCGAAGTATATCGGTTGGGGAGTAGTACCTCGTTTTGTTCCTCGTCGACGAGGTACAGGCCGAATTCCGAGGTGCGGCTTATGGTGAGGGTTTGTGTGCGTCCTGCTTTTAGCATAGTCAATGGAATTTTATCATCCGCTGCAAAAGTACGTTTAATTTCGCCCTCCTGCAACTTTTTGGCCTCTCCATGCCGTGCTTTTTGCAGATCGAAAAAAAATTACTAACTTTCGATGAAAAACTAACCTGTTCGAAATGAAACTTCAAAAATGCTTCGCGTTCCTGTTTGTGGGCGTAATGCTGACGGTTGCCGTTGCGGCACAACCTGTCGGCGAATTGTATGATAAAGCTCAATACCGTATCGCCATGCGCGATAGCGTGCGGCTTTTTACTACGGTCTATACGCCCAAACGAGGCGACAAAGCTCCGATCATCATCCTTCGGACGCCTTACGGAACAGGGCCTTATGCAGCTCACGAGTTTCCTCGTAACCTCGACTACGAATACATGCGCTCCTATGTCGATCGGGGCTATATCATTGTTCAGCAGGATGTGCGCGGTCGCTATATGAGCGAAGGCGAATTTGTCCACATCCGTCCGGTTGGCTTCGGCGATACGGACGAGGCGACCGATAGCTACGATACGGTCGACTGGCTGGTGAAACACATTCCCGGAAACAACGGCTGCGTCGGGTTTGTCGGTTGCTCCTATCCGGGCTTCTATGCGCTTATGGGTGGGTTGAGCGGTCATCCGGCGGTGAAGGCGATCTCTCCGCAAGCGCCTGTCACTAATTGGTTTATGGGTGACGACGTTTGCCATAACGGGGTGCTGATGCTGGGCGATGCCACGCGGTTTCTCGCCTCGATGAATACTCCGGCCGGGCATACGCCGACCGAGAAGATGCCCAAATTCTCCGTGAAGACCACCCCCGACGAACGCACGTTCTTTCTTGAAAATTACACCACGCGTGCCGATGTGCTTAAACTGCTCACTCCGAACGCTTTCTGGTCGGATATGGCCGCACACCCCGACTACGATAGCTGGTGGGAGGCTCGCGATACGCGCCGTGCCTGCTACAATCTGCGTCCGGCGGTGCTGGTCGTGGGCGGCGCGTTCGATGCCGAGGACTGCTTCGGTGCGTGGAATCTCTTCCGTGCTATCCGACAGCAAAATGCTTCGACCCCCTGTCATCTGGTTGTCGGGCCGTGGGCACATGGCGCATGGCGTGGTAACGGACGCACGCTCGGAGCATTCGATTTCGGCGAAGAGGCTACCTGCTCCTACTATGTGGAGCATTTCGAAGCTCCGTTCTTCGACCACTACCTCAAGGGTATCGGCTCGGATTCGCTTCCCGTGGCGGCGATCTTCTCCTCGGGGGACAATCGCTGGCACGCATTCGATCGGTGGATGCCGCGCGAGGTGCGTAAGACGACCTATTATCTTGCGGAGGGCGGTCGGCTCTCCGACAAGCGACCTGCGGCGAAGAACTCCGCAACCACCTATATCTCCGATCCCAAGGATCCGGTTCCCTACATTGCCGAATCGGGTGTGTATCGACCGAAGGAGTATATGCTCGCCGATCAACGCTTCGTTGAGGATCGCTCGGATGTGATCTCATTCCGGAGTGAGCCGCTGAACGAGCCGCTGACGCTTATCGGTGCGGTCGATGTCGCCTTGGAGGTGGCTTTGTCCACTTCGGATGCCGATTTCGTGGTGAAGCTGATCGACGTCTATCCCGACGGAAGCGAAAAGCCCGGCTACCAGATGCTGGTGCGTGGCGATGTGATGCGCGGCCGCTATCGTGATAGTTTTTCGAGTCCTCGTGCTTTTGTGCCCGATGTGCCCGAGCGGGTTTCGATGCGTATGTGCGACATCGCGCACACCTTCGGCAAAGGACATCGTGTGATGGTTCAGGTGCAGAGTTCGTGGTTTCCGCTCGCAGAGCGCAACCCGCAGCAATACGTCGATTTGTGGCGTTGCACCGCCTCCGATTTTGTACCCTGCCGTGTTCGGCTGCTGCACCAGAAGTCGGCCGCTTCGGCAATAACGGTCTATCAACTAACAGAATAGATATGAAAATCACGCTCGCAGCCTGTCAGGTCGATATGGAGTGGGAACACACGGCCAAAAACCTGACTCGCCTTGAACCGATCGTAGCAGCTGCGGCTGCCGATGTGGTTGTCTTGCCCGAAATGTTTGCCACGGGATTCAAGTTGCGCCCCGCCAAGGTCGCCGAACCGGCCGACGGAGCTGTTGCCACAGCCATGAAACGCTGGGCGGCAACCTACGATAAAGCGATTGCCGGCAGCGTCGTCATTGCCGAAAACGGGGAGTTCCGCAACCGCATGTTTTTCGTCAAGCCGTCGGGTGAGGTGGTCTGGTACGACAAACGCCACCTGTTTCGCCCGGGTGGTGAGGCGCGTGACTATACGCCCGGCAAGCAGCGCGTGGTGGTCGAATACAAGGGCTTCCGCTTCCTGCTGCTGATCTGCTACGATTTGCGATTCCCGGTGTGGAGTCGCAATCGCGGTGACTACGATGCCATTCTGTGTTGCGCTTCGTGGGCCGATGATCGCCGGGAGGTGTGGCGGACGTTGCTGCGTGCGCGTGCAATCGAGAACCAATGCTACATGGCCGCTGTCAATCGGGTCGGCCTCGATCCCGATGCCAACTATGCCGGCGATTCGGCTCTGGTCGACTTCTGCGGGGCGACGCTGGCCGATGCCGGTGATCGCGAAACAACCGTCACGGCGTGCTTCGACACCGAGGCACTTGCTGCCTACCGTGCCGATTTCCCGGCGTGGTGCGATGCAGACGATTTTGAGCTGAAAATCTGATAGGTGGTTTTGTTTTACGCGCCGAATATCGTATCTTTGCAAGTCCGATTCGCTTCGTTATCCAATAAAACGAGATGCCGGGTCGTTTGAGAAGCAATGAGAGAAGATACGATCAAAATATTAGGCGCACGAGTCCACAACCTCAAAAACGTCGATCTTGAAATTCCGCGTCGTAAGCTGGTGGTTATCACCGGATTGTCTGGTTCGGGAAAGTCGTCGCTGGCATTCGACACGATCTATGCCGAGGGACAGCGTCGTTACATGGAGACCCTTTCGACCTACGCGCGGCAGTTTGTCGGCACGATGGAGCGTCCCGATGTCGATAAGATTACGGGGTTGAGCCCCGTGGTGGCGATCGAGCAGAAGACCACCAACAAAAATCCCCGTTCGACGGTCGGCACGGTCACCGAAATCAACGACTTCCTGCGTCTGCTCTATGCGCGGGCCTCGCGGGCCTATTCGCCCATTACCAACGAGGAGATGGTGCATTACTCCGACGAGAAGATCGCCGAGCTGATCCTCGACGGGTTTGCGGGTCGGAAAATCGCACTCATGGCTCCTGTGGTCAAAGGGCGCAAAGGCCACTACCGCGAACTGTTCGAGTCGCTGGCCAAGAAGGGATATATTTACGCCCGCATTGATGGCCAGATCCGCGAAATCTCGGGCGGCATGCGGCTGGATCGCTATAAAATCCATACGATTGATCTGGTTGTCGACCGGCTTTCGGTCAGCGCCGAGGCGCAGGAGCGGCTGATGTCTTCGCTCAAGGAGGCGATGCGGCAGGGCAAGGGTACGATGGCCGTCTACGATTACGGAACGGAGCAGCAACGCTTCTATTCGCGCCACCTGATGTGTCCCTCGACTGGCGTGGCATTCGAAGATCCTGCACCCCATACCTTTTCGTTCAACTCGCCGCAGGGGGCATGTCCTCATTGCAACGGATTGGGCGAGGAGTCGGTCTTCGACATGGCGAAAATTATCCCCGATGCGGCACTCTCGCTGCGTGAGGGTGCGGTCGAGCCGCTGGGCAAATACCGCAATAACCTGCTCTTCGCCGTGCTGGAGATGCTGGGTCGCCGCTATGATTTTACGCTCGACGACCCGATCGAAACCTTTTCGGAGGAGGGCTTGAACGCCGTGCTCTATGGCGATTCCGAACCCCTAACGGTCAACCTCTCGGAGTTCAGCTCGTCGGGCGGCAATCAATTCCTGTCGTGGGAGGGGGTCGCCGAGTATATCGGCCGCACGGAGGACGACGATTCGAAACGCGGCCAGAAGTGGCGCGAACAGTTTCTGGTCTACCGCAAATGTTCGGTCTGCGGCGGAGCGCGCCTGAAAAAAGAGGCGTTGCAATTTCGCATTGGCGGAAAAAATATAGCCGAGGTGTCGGCACTCTCCATTTCGGAGTTCGCCGAGTGGATGCGCGATATCGAAACACACCTCTCCGACAAGGAGCTGCGCATTGCGCAGGAGGTAATCAAGGAGATCCGCGAGCGGCTGCGCTTTCTGATCGACGTGGGGCTGGGCTACCTCTCCTTGTCGCGCTCGTCGCGTTCGCTGTCGGGCGGCGAGAGCCAGCGTATTCGTTTGGCTACGCAGATCGGATCGAAGCTGGTCAACGTCCTCTACATTCTCGATGAGCCGTCGATCGGGCTGCACCAACGTGACAACCAACGACTGATTCGCAGCTTGCAGGAGCTGCGCGATGCCGGTAACTCGGTGATCGTGGTCGAGCACGACGAGGATATGATGCGTGCCGCCGATTTTATTGTCGATGTAGGCCCGCGTGCCGGCCGCAAAGGGGGAACGATCGTGGCGGCCGGAACGTTCGACGACATTCTGAAGTCCGAGAGCATCACGGCCGACTACCTGACCGGTCGCCGCCGGATCGAGATTTCCGAAACCCTGCGTCGGGGGACGGGCGAAAGCCTCGTGATTCGGGGTGCGCGCGGAAATAACCTGAAAAATGTGACTGCCGAATTTCCGTTGGGTAAGTTTATCTGTGTGACCGGTGTCAGCGGTTCGGGTAAATCGACGCTCATCAACGAGACGCTGCGTCCGATTTTGAGCAAGGTGCTCTACCGTTCCTACGACCAGCCTTTGGAGTACGATTCCGTTGAGGGGATCGAACACATTGATAAGTTGGTGGTTGTCGACCAGTCGCCGATCGGGCGGTCGCCACGTAGCAATCCGGCGACCTACTCCAATGTGTTTACCGACATCCGCAAGCTCTTCGAGCTGACGCCCGATGCCCAGATCCGCGGATTCAAAGCCGGCCGATTCTCGTTCAACGTCAAGGGCGGCCGCTGCGAGGAGTGTCGCGGCGCGGGTGTGCAGACCATCGAGATGAACTTCCTCCCCGACGTCTACGTCACTTGCAAAGCCTGCGGCGGCCACCGCTACAACCGCGAAACGCTCGAGGTGCGCTACAAGGGCAAAAATATCAACGACGTGCTGAACATGACGGTCAATATGGCGGTCGAGTTCTTCGAAAATATTCCGAATATCTATCAGAAGCTACGCGCAATTCAGGAGGTGGGGCTGGGCTATCTGACACTCGGACAACCCTGTACGACCCTGTCGGGCGGTGAGAGCCAGCGCATCAAGCTCTCGGCCGAACTCTCCAAACGCGACACCGGCCGCACGCTCTACATCCTCGACGAACCGACTACCGGGCTCCATTTCGAGGACATCCGCATGCTGCTCGATGTGCTCAATAAGCTGGCCGATCGGGGCAATACGGTCGTGGTCATCGAACACAACCTCGATGTGATCAAGGTTGCCGACCACCTGATCGACATCGGGCCGGAGGGCGGTGCAGCCGGGGGCGAGATCCTCGTTGCCGGAACGCCCCACGAAGTGGCGCGCTGCAAGCGCAGCTATACGGGCGAATTTCTGAAAAAGGCGGGGCTGTAAATTCGGCATTGATTTTGCTTTCGTAGCCGTAACTAAACCTTATGTGCTATGAAAAAAACAGTTATCCTGCTTGTCGGCCTTTTGTTGTGCGCGGCCGCTGTTACGGTGATCGGCCAGAAAAAGATCCTGACCCCGAAAGAGGAGCGTCGCGAAGTGCGTGAAAAACGCCGTGCCGACCGCATTGCGAACTACGAGAAATTCATCGACTCGCTTGTCCTCTCGCACAACTTCCAGTTCAATCCGCAAACCATGCAGCGTCAACCGGCCGGGCCGCTGCGCCAGATCCTCAATCCGTCGTTCGACGTGGGTCTCTGGAACGGCACGGCCGACATCTGCCTGCCTTATATCAAAGGTTATGTGCCGCCCTACTATGTGTCGATAATCAACTATACGGTCTCCGACTTGCAGGGCTATGTCACCGAGCAAACCTCCGAGGGGTGGATGGTGAGCTTCTCTACTTCGCTCTTCTCGGCTTCGACCTATACGTTTACCTTCGAGATCTTTTCGCGCACGGGCGGTGCCAATCTGACTATCACCAATCCGTGGTATAATGCTGTGCAGTATTCGGGAACAATTTCGCAACTCTATTAATCCACAGGCTTGTATGCAGTTTTCGAAATCCGAATCCGCTTCATTGGGTTGCCCCCTGCGGCACGCCGCAACGGCAACTTCGCACCTTGGACAAGTCCCCGCTTCGGCGGGGCCTTTTTTCCGGCGGGTGGTGTTTGCCGCTGCGGGGCTGTTTCTGTCGTATGGCCTTTCGGCGCAGACTCCGCAATATGCGATCAGCCCACCGAGTGCCGATAGCATTCCGCAAACGACCGTCGTCCCCGTGCAGCAGCCGCCGACGCAGGTGGTCGAACATACGACCGTCTACGAGGAGTCGACGCAAGGGATGAGCCGGGCCGAGAAACGAGCCTATCGAGCCAAGGTCTATGCCGCGGAGGTCGATTCGCTGGTGCAGTCGCGTAACTACCTGTTTTTCCCCAACTCCATGCAGGAGCTTCCGGGGGGATTGATCCGCTCGGTTTTTACCGATTATCTCTTTTTTGGGGTCTTTGTCGACCATGTTGAGGTGCACCTGCCGACCGAGCGGGGACTGACGCAATATGTCGAGATGCTGAATTTCGACTCCATGTCGATCCGCAACTACCAAGCGGCTCGCGTGCAGTGGGGGTGGACGATCTCGTTCAACATCACCAACGACAACGCCCTCTACCACGTCGACTTTGCCGTGTCAACCACCACGGGCGAGAGTGTGCTGACGCTGATCACGCCCGATGTCACGATGCGCTACGTCGGCTGGCTGTGGAACAAACGACCCGACGACCCGAAGTTCCGAAGGCTGTGATTGAATAAACGGGCTGCTACCAAACGGGGCAGCCCGTTTGTTTTAGGATTACGTTGCGCTGCATTCATTGCAAACGTAACGGAGGCTTTGATTGTCAATCACCTCCGGATTTCGGCGATTCGGATGTTTCTGATTATTAAAATGCAAATTTTTGTGCCGGTATTTTTCTTTTTTTCTATTAAATCACTATATTTGTGCGATGCGTGATAGTCGTTTTTTCTGTCGCGCTTATTATTTAGCCAACTTGCAAAAACGTTTTTACATGTCCCGAACTTACTTCGTATTGTTGCTTTCGCTCCTCTTTTCACAGAAAACTGCCGGACAGATTCCCTATTGGCAGGATCAGCACACATTTGCGGTGAACCGTGAAAAGAGTGCAACCGAATTTGCTGTATTCCCGTCCCGTGCAGAGGCGCTGGCACGTTCGTTCGAGCAAAGCCCCTACATACAATCGCTCAACGGTGTTTGGGATTTCTGCTATTACGACAATCCCTCGCAGCTTCCCGACGGAATCTGTCAGCAGCCGACAGCGGTTCGCTGGCAACCGATTCGTGTCCCGGGCAACTGGGAGTTGCAGGACTTCGGTGTGCCGATCTATGTCAATACCCACTACGAATTTGCGCCGCTCAATCCGCAGCCACCCCTGCTGCCTGATGCGAACCCTGTGGGTGTCTATCATCGCAGCTTCGAGATTCCCGACACTTGGCAGGGTCGCCGGATATTCCTGAATATCGGTGGGGCGAAGTCGGGCGTATACCTCTATGTCAATGGGCAGGAGGCCGGTTACGGCGAGGATTCGAAAGACTTGGCAAAATACGACATCACGCCCTATCTTCGGCCGGGTAGCAACGACCTCGTGCTGAAAATCTATCGTTGGAGTACGGGCTCTTACCTCGAATGTCAGGATTTTTGGCGCATCAGCGGCATCGAACGCGACGTCTACCTGTCGAGCGAGACACCGCAGGCACTGGTCGATTTCGAAGCTATCGCCACACTCGATGCCACTTGCCACCGCGGCGAATTTCGTCTGGAGATGCAGCTACGCAATTCAGAGGAGGTGGCCGTTGGATACGAGCTGCTCGACCGGGAGGGTAAGCCCGTATTGTCCGGTCGGCAGATCGCGCAGGAGAACCGGATCAGCTTCGACGGGAACGTTCCAGACGTAAAGCCTTGGTCGGCGGAAGACCCCTATCTCTACACGCTGTTGATGCAGGTTGGTAGTGAATATATCCCGTTTCGGATCGGATTCACCCGCTTCGAAATGGCCGACAGTCAGCTGCGCGATGCCAACGGACGCCCCTATAAGGTGCTGCTGGTCAATGGCCAACCAATCAAGTTCAAAGGCGTAAACTTGCATGAACACGACCCCTATACGGGACACTACGTGACTCCCGAGTTGCTGCGCCGCGATTTGGAACTGATGCGCCGCAATAATATCAACGCCATCCGTACCTGCCACTACCCCCAACCTCGGTTCTTCTACGAGTTGTGCGACAGCATAGGCATCTACGTCTACTCGGAGGCCAACCTCGAATCGCACGGTATGGGCTACGACCTGAAAGCGGGCGGTACGCTCGGCAACAATCCGGGGTGGTACGATGCGCACCTCGATCGGGTGATGAACATGTACGAACGTTGCCGGAATTTCACTTCGGTGGCGATTCTTTCACTGGGTAACGAGGCCGGGAACGGATATAATTTTTACCGGATTTACGAAGTGGTCAAAGCACGCGAAAAGGGTCGTCGCAACCGTCCGATCTGCTATGAGCGGGCTGAGTTCGAGTGGAATACGGATATGCTCGTTCCACAGTATCCCTCGGCGGAATGGCTGGAGAGAATGGGTCGCGAAGGTTCGGATCGTCCTGTGTGTCCGTCGGAATACGCTCATGCTATGGGTAATTCGACTGGGTCGCTCGATTTGCAATGGCAGGCTATCTCCCGCTATCCAAACTTGCAGGGCGGATTCATCTGGGATTGGGTGGACCAAGGATTCGATAAACCCGATGCCGAAGGCCGCCATTACTGGGCATACGGCGGCGATTATGGTGAGCATGCTCCGAGCGATGCCAATTTTGTCTGCAACGGGTTGGTCAACCCCGACCGGTTGCCGCACCCGGCACTCTCGGAGGTCAAATACGTGCACGCCAACGTCGCTATCACAGCTGTTGATCCGCAGGCGGGCTGCTACGAGGTCTTCAATCGGTTTTATTTCACGAATCTGACCTCCTATCGTCTGCGTTACGAAATCCGAGCCGACGGCGAACGGGTGAAACGCGGCGAACTCGGTCTGACGGCATCTCCGCAGCAGAGCGAACCGATCCGTATCCCGGTTGTGAAGTATGCCGCTGAAAAAGCCTATACACTTCTTTTTGAGGTAATTACTACTCGTGCCGATCGGTTGATTCCTGCCGGCGAGGTCGTTGCTTGGCAGCAGTTTGCGTTGCATGCGCCCCAGCGGAAAGCCGCGCCCGTAGCCGCCGGAACGATGACTTGCACGCAGGATGAGCAGACGATTCGAATCGAGTCGCCGCGTGTGTCGTTCCGCTTCGACAAGATGCAGGGTATCGTCGATTCGTATCGGGTCGATGGGGTAGAGCTGATCGCCGACGGCTTTGGCCTGCGTCCCAACTTCTGGCGTGCTCCCGTGGATAACGACTACGGCAACGGGCAGCCGAGTCGCTGCCAAGAGTGGAAAACCGACAGTCGCACCTTCCGCGCAGAACCGACCGTAGAACAAGCCGACGACTGTGTTCGGCTGACGGTACGCTATGCGTTGAGTGCCGGAAACAGCTACACTATAATATATAAGGTATTCCCGTCGGGAATTGTCCATGTCGCGGCCGATTTCAAAGGTGTTGAGACCTCGACACCGATTGATATTCCCCGCATCGGGCTGCGTTGGCGTATGGCCTCATCGAACGATCGGTTTAGCTACTATGGCCTTGGCCCGGAGGAGAACTATTGGGATCGGCAGTCCGGTGCGACATACGGGTTGTATGCCACCTCGGCCACCGACGCATACTATCCCTATGTCCGCCCCCAAGAGTGCGGCCACCACTGCGGCACGAGCTGGATCGGGATGCCGCAAGCGAGCATCATTGCCGATGAGCAGCTCGAATTCAATCTGCTGCGCTGTGCTATCGAAGACCTCGACTCGGAGGAGGCTGTGCAGCACGATTACCAGTGGTCGAACTTTTCGTCGGACGAGCAGCATGACCCGGCTCAGGCTCGCAACCGGCTTCGCCGTCAGCACCACATCAACGATGTCTCGGTACGTGATTTCGTCGAAGTGTGTCTCGATGCTCGACAGTCGGGCGTCGGCGGTTACGATAGCTGGGGAGCACACGCCGAGAAATCGCGGACACTCTGGAACGACCGGGATTACACCTTCGGCTTTGCGATTGTTCCGACTTCGGTGCTGCCGCTGCAAAAGGCTCGACGCTACAAATACGAATAACCGATGAGAATGTTGTTGATTTCATGCGTATTGCTGCTGGCATCGCTGTCGGCCACGGCCCAACAGGAGGGCGGCGGCATCCGTATTACCGAGAAAACCCACGATTTTGGTACGATCCGCGAGCAGGACGGCGTGGTGAGCCACACGTTCACTTATATTAATACGGGCACGACGCCAGTCGCTATTGCGCAGGCTCTGAGCGGATGCAGTTGCGTGAAGATCGAGTGCGACCGCGCTCCGGTGCTGGCCGGTAAAAGCGGCAAATTCACCGTGCGGTTCGATCCGGCTCTTCGCCCGGGCTTCTTCTCCAAGGAGATCAACCTGTTGACTGCACCTGACAAGGCACATCTGCGCGTCTGGATCAAGGGTTCGGTTGTAGGCAAGAACGTTCCCCTTGCGGCGGATTACCCCTACGATTTCGGTCGCGGACTAAAATCCAACCGCGAAAACCTGTTGCTCGGCTCGGTGCGGCAAGGACAGCACCACACGATCGCGTTGCGCTGTGCCAATACGGGCGCAACGCCGATGCAACTTCGCTTCGACGTGGAGGGGGATGATCCGACGGCTGTCGACCTTGCCGATGTGACCCTCGCGGCGGCAAGCTACGCCGAGATCAGTGTTGGTTACACAATGCCCTCCGATGCTTTGGGTAGTCGGCGCGTGACGATTCGGCCGGTGGTCAATGGTGTGCGCAGCGACAAATGCTGGCATCTCTCGGTTGTCGGGATACCTTCGGTCGCCGACTCGTCGCAACATCCCTCCTCCGCCTACGGAATACTGAACTTTTCGGGCGAGACCGCTTCCGGAAAGGCAATCCGCTATGCGACCAGCATCCGGAATGTGGGCGATGCTCCGCTGCGGATTCTGTCGGTAGATTGCACGCCGGGTATCACCGTATCACTCGAAAAAGGGGCTGTCGTGCGCCCGGGTGAGACCCGAAATTTCTCTCTGGTATTCGACCCGAAGGGACTCTTGCCCGGGAGATATACCGGGGAGGTTATCGTCGTGACGAATGAACCCTACAAACCCTATGTAACGATCCAACTAAACACCACCGTAAAATAATGATAACCTATACGAAAACCCAAATTATCAGCCTGTCCGTCCTACTTTGTGGTGTCCTGTTTGCCGGATGCCGCGATGTCGAGCCGCCCGCACCGTTTGGCGCAGTGCCCTCGCAGCAGCAGGTTGCATGGCAGCAGATGGAGACCAACCTTTTTGTTCACTTCGGTCCGAATACCTTTACCAACGCCGAATGGGGCGACGGGAAGGAGGATGTCAACCTCTTTGCTCCGACGCAACTCGACTGCCGCCAATGGGCCGCCACGGCTCGGGCTGCCGGGATGAAGGGGATCATCCTCACGGCCAAGCATCACGACGGATTTTGCCTGTGGCCAACCGTTCAGAGCGAGCATTCTGTGGCGCAGAGCCGTTGGCGCGACGGTCGTGGTGACGTGCTGAAAGAGCTTTCGGAAGCCTGTCGCGAATATGGTCTGAAGTTCGGTGTCTACCTTTCGCCGTGGGATCAGAATCATCCGGCTTATGGGTCGGAACACTACAACGAGGTGTTTTGCCAGTCGCTTGACGAGGTGCTGAGTCGCTATGGCGATGTCTTTGAACAGTGGTTCGACGGAGCTTGCGGCGAGGGCCCTTCGGGACATCGCCAAGTTTACGACTGGGCTCGGTTTCACGCAACCGTCTACCGCAATCAACCCGACGCTATCATCTTCAGCGATGTGGGCCCCGGTTGCCGTTGGATCGGAAACGAAGGCGGCTTTGCCGGCGAGACCTGCCGTTCGACGCTCGATACCGCAGGCTATGCTCCGGGAAATTCGCCCGCACTCGATACCCTAAATTGCGGCAATCGCGGTGGTGCGGCTTGGGTTCCGGGCGAAGTCGATGTCTCCATTCGTCCGGGTTGGTTCTTCAAGGATTCGGAGACTTCCAAAATCAAGTCGGTCGCTCAATTAATGGAGATTTACTACGCTTCGGTGGGTCGCAATGCGTTGCTGCTGCTGAACGTTCCCGCCGATCGGCGCGGACTGATTCCGGCGCGTGATTCGGTGCGGCTGTTGGAATTTCGGGCGGCTATCGACCGCGTCTTTGCTACGGATTTTGCCGCTGATGCTTGCATCGAAGCCAGCAACGTTCGCGGTCGTGCCAAGCAGTTCGCCGCCGAGAACCTGCTTGACGACAACTACGACAGCTATTGGGCGACAGACGATGAGGTACATGCGGCGACGCTGACACTGCGCCTACCCGCGGCACGGACGATAAACCGGGTGATGCTTCAGGAGTATATTCCGCTGGGGCAGCGTATCGACGCTTTTGAAATCGCCGCCCGCAACGCCGATGACCAATCGTGGACGACGGTAGCCGACGGAACGACAATCGGTTACAAACGCATCGTCGAATTTGACTCCTTGCAGGTTACTCAAGTGCAGATTCGTATCACACAAAGCCAAGCAGCCCCCGTGCTGAATCGGGTAGGTCTCTTCTTTGACCCCGGACAGCCCGCAGCACCGGTTGTCGAGCGTAATAAACAAGGTCTGGTGACCATCACGCCGCAGGGCTTCGACGAGGAGCTCTATTACACGGTGGGGGACAGCCTGCCGTCCATGCGTTCGCTACGTTACACCCACCCGTTCATCATTCGGGAATGTGCTACGGTCAACGCCATCGCTGCGTCCCGACTCGGCGAGAGTCAGCCGACCTCCGTCGATTTCGACATCGCTCCGACCCTGTTCCGCGTCATCGCACCGCAGGGTGGCAATGCCATCGCCGACGGCTTGACTGCCGAAGGGGTCGAGATTCCCGCCGAAGAACCGATCTTGCTCGATCTGGGCAAAGTCCTGCCTCTCGCGGGATTCTTCTACGTTCCGCTCAACGACAAACGCTTCGGCTGCATCGCGCGGTTCGACTTCGCTGTCAGCCGCGACGGCAAACGATGGACGACAATTCTTTCCGACACGCCGTTCAATAACATCGTCAATAACCCGATCCGGCAGGATATTCGATTCGCTAAAACGCAGATTGCGCGTTACGTCAAAATCACGCCCAGACAGGTCGGAAATGCCACTCAGAGCTACTTTGCAGCGGAGTTGGGCATCCTTACTCGCTAAATCGTTAAAACACACTGAGCCTCAAGCGTTCTATTTTTTGTAAAAAAGTTGCTAAAACGTTTTACAAAATAAAATATTTATTTACCTTTGCGTGTGCTCCAATTAAAATAGGGGCTACAAAAGGATTCACTTTTTAATAATAAAAATATTTAATAATATCAAAACCACAAAATCGGCCTATGTAATAAGCTAAATGAATGGATCACCGGCGCACAAGCCGCCGTAAATGAAAAACTTAAAACCAAAAATCATTTTGACAAAACGTACAAAACTATGAGCAATTCAAACTCAAACGGGCAATTCGGATTGCGGATCAGAAAATTCGCTGCCGCATTCCTGTTCCTTATGTGTATCACCTCGTGGGGAGCAGGAATGGCTGAGGCTCAAAACCGGACTATTACCGGTACGGTAAAAGACGATTCGGGACTGCCGATGCTGGGCGCAACGGTGATTGTCGAGCAGACAACCATCGGTACGACGACCGGACTCAACGGCGAATATTCGATCTCGGTTCCGGCTTCGGCCACAAATCTCCGATTCAGTTATATCGGTATGAACGACATCACCGAGCCGATCAACGGCCGAACGGTAATCAACGTCGCAATGACCGCCTCGGCCAACACGTTGGACGAAGTGGTCGTCACGGCACTCGGTATTAAAAAGGAAGCCAAGTCGCTTTCATACAACGTACAGCAGCTTGAAGGTGGCATCATCTCGTCAAATGCCAGTTTCGTGGGCGGCCTGACGGGTAAGGTGGCTGGTGTGACAATCAATTCTTCGTCGGCAGGTGTCGGCGGAGGATCGCGTGTGGTGATGCGCGGTGTTAAGTCAATCTCGGGCAACAACAACGCCCTCTATGTCATCGACGGTATTCCGATGCCGGCGTTGAGCAGCGAGCAGCCCGAAGGAGTCTTCGCCGGAGCTGGACAGACCGGCGACGGTGCGTCGAGCCTCAATGCCGACGACATTGAGACAATTTCGGTACTCAGCGGCCCATCGGCTGCGGCACTCTACGGTTCGTCGGCTGCCAATGGTGTCATCATGATTACCACGAAAAAAGGCAAGGCCGAGAAACTCAGCGTCGGCTACTCGAACAACACGACCTTCTCGTCGCCGTTCGTGATGCCTCGATTCCAGAACACCTATGGTCAGACCGAAGAGGGCTCTTATCAGAGCTGGGGTGCTAAGCTGTCGAAATCATCGTCGTATGATCCGCGCGATTACTTCCAGACCGGTGTTAATACGACCAATAACGTCAGCCTTTCGACCGGTAACGATCGGAATCAAACCTACGTTTCGTTTGGTGCGACCAATGCCGACGGGATCATCCACAACAATACGTATGACCGGTACAACTTCAATGCGCGGAACACGTCCAACTTCCTCGACAACAAGATGACGCTTGATTTGAACTTCAACTATTCGAACGTGAAAGAGCAGAACATGATCTCGCAGGGTCAATACATGAACCCGCTGCTGTCGGTCTATCTTTTCCCCGTCGGCGACAATTTCGAGCGGTTGCAGATTTACGAGCGTTACGATGCTTCGCGTAACTTCAAGACTCAATACTGGCCCTATGCCAGCGATCTGGCCATGCAGAATCCCTACTGGGTTACCGAACGCGATATTTTCACCAACAACAAGAACCGTTTCATGACCAGCGCGCAACTTAAATACCAGATTCGCGACTGGATGAATCTTTCGGGTCGCATCAAGCTGGATAAGAGCGATGAGGTGTACGAAAAGAAATTCGCAGCATCGACCAGTACACTCTTTGCCTCCGATTACGGCTATTACAGCAAGAACGACATCTCGACCCGTCAAGTGTACGCCGAGGCGCTGCTAAATATCAACAAATATTTCTGCGAGAACAAACTTTCACTCACCGCTGTGCTCGGTACGAGCATCGAGGATGTGAAATACAGTCAGGATATGTACGGCGGCAACCTCTCTTCGGTGGCCAACCTCTATACCTACGGCAACGTGGCGCAGTCTACCTCCGAGAGTTCGCAGAGCGGATACAAGAAACAGAAACAGTCGATCTTTGCCAGTGCGCAGTTGGGCTACAAGGGCTGGCTTTACCTCGATGTGACGGCGCGTAACGACTGGTCGTCGACCTTGGCCGGATCGCGAGTCAAGTCGTTCTTCTATCCTACGGTCGGTTTGTCTGGTATCATCACCGACATGTTCAACATCAGCTCGGACATCATGCCCTATATGAAGCTGCGTGTATCTTACTCCGAAGTAGGTAACGAACCCGATCCGTTCCTGACGATTCCGACCTATTCGCTTTCGAGCGGTACACCGGTCACCCAGCGCCGGATGCCCAACACCAACCTGAAACCCGAGCGCACGAAGTCGTGGGAGGTCGGTGCTAACTTCTACTTCTTCAAACGTCACCTCAAACTCGACGCTACGCTCTATGAGTCGAAGACCTCCAACCAGTTCTTCGAGCCGGTACTCTCCACCGCTTCGGGTTACTCGTCGGTGATCGTCAATGCCGGTCAGGTCAACAACCGAGGTATCGAGGTCTCCGCTCGCCTGAACGAAGCGTTCGGCAAATTCAACTGGAGCACTTATCTTACCTACTCGCTCAACGAGAACAAGATCGTCTCGTTGCTCGACGGCTGGACAAATCCCGTCACCGGGGAGATCATCTCGCTCAAGGAGATTGATATGGGCGGTGCCGGTGGTGTCAAGACGGTGCTCAAAGAGGGCGGCTCGATGAGTGACGTGTACGTCACCACGCTCAAAACCGACGAGCATGGTGCGATCTATGTCAATCCTTCGGATCAGACCGTGACGGCCGATTATACCAACTTCATCAAGGCCGGCAGTACAGCTCCCCGCTACAACCTCAGCTGGGGCAACGACCTGTCGTGGAAAGGCATCAACTTAAACTTCCTCTTCTCGGCTCGCGTCGGTGGTGTTGTGGTATCGCAAACGCAGGCCATCATGGACTATTACGGCGTTTCGCAAGCCACGGCCGATGCGCGCAATGCCGACGGTGTCGCCATCAACGGTCGCTTGATTCCCGCCAAGGAGTACTATCAGACGGTCGGTGCGGGTAGCGGCGTGATGTCACGCTATGTATATAGTGCCACCAACATCCGCCTGAGCGAACTGACGATCGGTTACGATCTGCCGGTTTCCAATTGGTGCAACTGGATCAAGGGCATCAACGTCTCGTTTGTCGGACGCAACCTTTGGATGCTCTATAACAAAGCCCCGTTCGATCCCGAAATGACCGCCAACACTGGTACTTACAACCAAGGCTACGACTACTTCATGCAGCCCAGCACCCGCACGCTCGGATTCTCGGTTAAACTCAAATTCTAACGGTTAATCAGTCAAATCTATGAACACAATACAAATCATTAAGAAGTTTTCGGTGGCCTGTGCATCGGTAATGATGATTACCGGTTGTACGAGCGCATTCGAAGGATACAACACCAATGACCACGAAGCGACCGAGGACCAGATGGATCACGACAACTTGAAAACGGGTGCGTTCTTCCGCCAGTTGCAGCGAGCCGTGGTGATCTTTCGCGACGGTACGAATCTCGACAGTGACTATCAGATCGCCCAGAACCTCATTGCCGACACCTATGCCGGGTATCTCGCTCCGACGATCGCCAGCAACAACGGCCGGCATACCGGGTCGTATTATATGACCGAGAACTGGTCGAAGAAGCTCTTCGACAACGGGTTCACTTATGCCATGAGTGCCTGGCTGTCGATCGATAAGGTCGCAACCAGCGAAGTTGCTGCATTGGCCACGGTGGTCAAGGTTGCCGCCATGCACCGCGTCACCGACCAGTACGGCCCGATTCCTTACTGCAATTTCGGCGGATCGCTCAAGAATACCTACGACTCGCAGGAGAATGTCTACAACCAATTTTTCGAGGAGCTGGATAGTGCCATCGACGTGCTGACCGATTTCTACAATGCCGATCCGAGTGCTACGATTCTGAAGAACTACGACTACGTGTACAGCGGCAACGTCGCTTCGTGGATCAAGTTCGCCAACTCGCTGCGTCTGCGTCTGGCCATGCGTGTGGTTTATGCCAATCCGACGCTTGCAAAGACTGAGGCCGAGAAGTCGATAGCCAACCAGTTGGGCGTGATGACCGAATCGACCGACATTGCGGCACTCCAACATTCGTCAACGCTGGTCTACTACCATCCGATCTGGAAAATCTCTTCCGATTTCAACGACGGCGAAACCCAGATGAGTGCTTCGATGGACTGCTATCTGAATGGGTACAACGACCCGCGTCTGTCGATCTATTTTGCCCCGGCATCCGATGGTAAATACCACGGTGTACGCCAAGGCATCCATACCTCGAACTGGACGCAGTACAAGAATCCGGCTGCCAAAGTATCGTCGCCGGCTGCCGACAACGCATCGACCCAGATCGTCTGGATGAATCCGTCGGAGGTCTACTTCCTTCGGGCCGAAGGTGCTCTGCGCGGTTGGAGCATGGGCGATATGGCCAAGAGCCTCTACGAAAAGGGTGTCCGCGCCTCGTTTGAGGAGAACAGTGCCGCAGGTGTCGACGCCTATTTGGCCGATGCAACCTCCACGCCGATCGACTTTGTGGATAACACCACCGGTAGCAACAGCACGGCGTGCAGCGGTACGGTGACGATCGCTTGGGATGATGCCGCTACGACCGAGGTCAACCTCGAGCGGATCATCACCCAAAAGTGGATTGCTATCTATCCCAACGGCCCGGAGGCTTGGTCTGAATTCCGCCGCACGGGTTATCCGCGTCTGCTGCCCGTTGTGAACAACGACAGCGATGGTGCGGTGAATACCGAAATGCAAATCCGTCGAGTTCCCTTCTCGGTCGATGAGTATTCGACCAATCCCGCAGGTGTTGCCGCCGGAGTCGTTGCTCTGGGCGGAGCTGACAATGCAGGCACGAAACTTTGGTGGGATAAAAAGAATTAAGTCGAGCAGTAATCTTGGCTGCGGCACGCGCTGCCGCAACCAAAACAAAAACAAAGTTTAGTATTATGAACAATATCATAAAAATAGCAGCTCTGGTTTCTGCTGGCCTCGTACTCACGACGAGTTGTGCGGATAAAGAGGAGGCTCTGGACATTCAGAAGCCTTACACATACGATGAGCAGTATTACGCCAATGTGCGTGAGTTCAAGAAGACCGAACACAATCTCTCGTTCGTCTACTACGCCGCCTATGCACCTCTCGAGGGTGTCGATGGCTACAAAGATCCCGCTTCGTGGGGTGAGCGTCTGCGTGGTCTGCCCGATAGCTTGGATATTTGCAATCTCTGGATGGGTATCCCGAGCAATGATCCCGAGGCCGACAACTACATGCCGGTGGCTTATGCCGACATGAAATATGTGCAGAAGAACCTCGGCACGAAGTTCGTGTCGCACGCCGATGCCTCGCAGTCCAAACGCACGATTGAGGGGGTCGAATTCGACTTCACGGTCGATACCGAGAATACGATCGTGGCCTACGGCGAGGCTTTGGTAGCCCAAGCCCTAAAGTACGATCTCGACGGTATTGATGTCGACTACGAGCCGAATGCGGCGTTGTGGAGCGAAGAGGCCAACATCACCCTGCTTGCGCAGACGATCGGTCGGCATTTCGGCCCTCAGGGCACGAACCCCGAGAAACTCTTCATCATCGACTTTTATAGCCACTATCCACCCGAGACAACCGAGCCTTATGTGAGCTATTTCGTTCGTCAGGCCTATACGCAGGGGTTCACGGCTCATAATGCCACCCGTCTGCAACGCTACTATGAGAGCATCAATTGGACGGCTCCGGGCAAGTTCATCGTCATTGAAAACTTCGGCTCATGGTACGAGAACGGCGGGTCGCCATTCACCGAGGCCGACGGTAATACGCTGACTACCGACGGAACGCAGATGTATTCGCTCGAGGGCATGGCTCGCTGGAATCCGACGCAGGGTGCGAAAGCCGGGTACGGCGCATTTTATGTCGACCGCGATTACTTCTCGAAAACCGGTATTCCTTATTACAACATCCGCCGCTGCATTCAGATTGCCAATCCGGCGATTTTGTAGGGCGTAGTAACTAAAACCGAATAAGAATATGAAAACGATAAAACAAACGATTCTTTCCGTCGCATTGTGTGCGTTGGCTTTTGTCGGCTGCACGGAGGGTGACAAGCTGGATTATGGGCGCGAGGTGCTGTTGGTTTCGGGCACAGAAAGCTCGCCGCTGGTCAAGTTCACGGTCGAAGATACGCCGTCGACCTACATGGTCACCGCATCGACTACCGGCAAGGTCAGCAAACCTATCAACGTCGAATTTGCGATTGACTACTCGCTGGTCGATCAATATAACGCCGAACACGGTGCAAGCTACTATGCAGCACCCGACAACGCCGTAGAACTGGTCAACCCGGAGGTGGCGATCGAGACGGGCAAGGCCGCTTCGGCAGGTGCTTCGGTGCGTGTGGTCTCGACCGAAGACTTCGTCGACGGTCGCACCTACATCATTCCGGTGACGATCAAGAGCACGGATAGCTACCTCGATGTACTGGAAAGCTCGCGCACGATTTACCTGCGTATTTCGCGTGTGATCTCGTTCAATGCGCTCGACATGAGCAACACGAATCTGTACAGCAATTTCATCTTCGCCGACGACAAGGCCGTCGAGATGAACAACTACACCTACGAGATCAAGTGTTACATCAACGAGTTCCACACCTCGCCCGAGCAGATCAGTCGTCTGTGCAGTTGGACGGCCAAGGACGAGTCGAAATCGAATATGCTGCGTTTCGGCGAGAACGGTCAGGACATCAAGTCGCTGCAATGGGTCAACCCCGCGGGTGGCTACGTCTCGAAGACCCTCTTCCAGACGAAGAGTTGGTATACCATTTCGCTGACCTACGACGGATCGACGCTCTCGATGTACATCAACGGCGTAAAGGACGGCGAGATGTCGGGATCGGCAGCTTGCACCTTCCAGCGTATGGAGCTGGGTATGTCGTGGGAGAACTACCCGTCGAAGCAGTACTTCAACGGTCGGATTGCCGAAGTCCGCGTCTGGAATCGGGCACTGTCGGCCAGCGAAATTCAGATCGGACAATGTGGCGTTGATGCCGGATCGACCGGGCTGGTAGCCTACTGGAAAATGAACGAGGGCACGGGCCACATTTTCCACGATGCAACCGGCAATGGGTACGACATGGATTGGTCGAATACCGTCCGTGACAACACGGGTAACGGTATACTCAACACGTTCGACAAGAGTGCCTATGTGAACTGGCTGTTCGATGATAACAACAAGTGCAGCAATTAACCGGGATTGCCTCGGGAGGCAGCTGAAAAGGGTGTCTCCCGAAGGGATTCCTTCCATTAAAAAACTGACAAGTATGAAAAATATTCTAAAATATATTTGTATTCCGTTGGCTGCGCTGGCTCTGATGTCTGCTTGCAGCAGCGATGACACCTACGACATCGAGGGTGTCAAGGACAATCTGTCCTACATCGAAGGGGGTACGGAAGCCTTATTCCAAGCTACCGAATGTACGATTTACCACATTCCCGAGGGTGAGGAGGGCGAAATTGCAATGACGCTGACGGCCGGTATCACCCAAGCTCGCCAGACGGCTACGGTCGTCCGCTTCCAAATTGACAACGAACTGGTGGGGGAGACTTACTCGACCATTCCGGAGGGCATCCTGACCATTCCCGACCTGACGATCCCTGCTGGGGAGACCAAGGCATCACAAACGATCTCGATCGCCCAGAGCGACTTCCCGAAGCTGACGCTCCCGACCTATATGGTGCCTATTGTCATCGTCGATTCCGAAGGTGTGAAGATCAGCTCCAACTCCAATGTGGCCTACCTGATCGTCCATGTTGAGACGATTGATCCGGCGGATAACTTGGTCGGCGTGGCCAGCGAGTCGACTACCAAGTTCGCAGTTACCAAGTACACCAACGAGATCACCGGTTCTGTGTCGAAGAGCATCACCGTTACGGGCAGCGAGGCGGCTTACAAAGCATTTACCGCCACCCTGAAGGTGGACAACTCGTTGATCCCGACCAGCGGCAGTTACCTCCCTGTTCCCGACGGAGTGATCGAGATTACCGATGCCGAGTTTGCCAAGGATGCCACCTCGGCCACGGCCACGGTGTCGATCTCGGCCGAAAACCTTGCCCGGTTTACTGTCGCCGGCACTTATCTGGTGCCGATCGTCGTCAGCCAGGTCAGCCCGGCAACGTTGAGCCAGTCGTCGGCGGTCACCTACCTGGAGATCACGGTCAAGATTTTCGATTACTCGTCGAACTTCTTCAGTGCACTCTACCTGGGCAATCCCGACATGGCTACCAACTATATCTTCGCTAGTCCAATTCAGTTGAATACCTTCTCTATCACATTCCAGTGCTACATTGAGGAGTTGACCTCGCATTCGCGTATCGGTGATTTCTGTGATGCGAACGAGAACTTTATCAACATGCTTCGCTTCGGACAGTATGGTGACAAGGGCATCCTCGACTGGTTCGTCGGTCCGAATGGCAAACGTGTGAATGTGAAATCGACCACCAGCTTCGAGGCCGGAAAGTGGTATCAGGTCGGTCTCTGCTATGACGGGACGAACTACGATCTTTATGTTGATGGCAAACTCGAGTCGAGTGTTGCGGCTGCCGAGGGTACAGGAGCGTTCTCGTTCCAGCGTTGGGAGTTCAACTCCTCGTGGGGCGGCAGCGGCTATCGCAACGGCAACGAGTTCAAGGGTCGTCTGATGGAGGTCAGCATTTTCAGCCACTCGTTTACCAGCGGCTCATTCAGTGCGCCGGCTTCGGAGTGGTTTGAGATGTGCAACCAGAATCAGCCGGGCATGTACGACTACCTGATTACCCACGCCAATACTTTCGGTCTGCGTGCCTACTGGCCTTGCCACGACGGTACGGGTTCGATTCTTGAAGAGAAGAGTGGTCGCTACGAATCGGTCGATTTTTCGAAAACCTACCGCGACAACGACGACGGTAACGGAATGGCTGCCACCGATGTCAGCGGTCTGATCGAATGGAAGGCCGATGCAAATAATAACTTCAACGAGTAGTCAGACCCTGTTCCGATAGAAAAAGAGGTCGGAGATTTTGCTTCGACCTCTTTTTTCTATTATAAAATTCATTATCTTTGTACAGAAAACCTTACCCATGAACGACGATCACAAAACAACGATCCGTGACATTGCGGCGGAAGCGGGCGTCTCTATCTCGCTTGTCTCGTTCGTGATGAACAACCGGGTGGAAGCCGACGGCAAGAAACGCTACCGTGTGAACGAGGAGACCAAACAAAAGATCCTCGACGTTGCGCTGCGGCTCAACTACCAGCCCAACAATGCGGCACGTAGTCTGCGTAGCGGCAGAACCGAAACCATTGGTGTCATTCTGTCGGATATATCCAACGTATTCTACGGTGAAATCGCACGCGGCATGGAGAATATTGCCTACGAATCGGGATATACCGTGCTGTTCGGTTCGACCGATGAGAATGCGGGGAAACTCGACCGGCTGGTCGATACCTTCATCAACAAGGGTGTCGACGGATTCATCATCGTCCCTTGTGAGCACGCCGAGTCCAGCATCCACCGGGTGATTCGATCGGGTATTCCACTGGTTCTCCTCGATCGCCGTCCTGCAGAATTCAAGGCCTGTAAGATCGTGATAGATAATGTTGAGGCTATGGGTATGGCTGTCAACGCGCTGCTTGAAAAGGGATTGCGTCGGATCGAGATGATCTCCTATTCAATCGCCGTAACCAGTATGACCGAGCGCGAGGAGGGGTATTGCCGAGCGATGCGTAGTGCTGGGCTTGAGAAGTACATCCGGATCAACCACGTTGATTTCAACCATATCGGAGAAGAGGTCGGCGTGGCCATACGCAAGATGCTGGCACGTCGGACTGAAGGAGTTGTCTTTGCGACCAATACCCTCACGCTGGCCGGCATCAAATCCATCCTTCATCAAGGTGCTCGCATTCAGGAGCAGATCCATATTGTCGGATTTGACGATTCGGATGCCTTTGCGCTCTTTTATCCGCCGATTTCACACGTTCGACAACCGATCGAAGAGATCAGCGTTCGGTCGTTCAAAGTATTGAAAGAGTTAATCGACAGCCGTGAGCCGGCTACGGATCGGGAGATCATTCTCCATGCTCAACTCATAGAAAATTAAAAAAAAGCGACGTATTCGGATTCATGTAACGACGCTTTTTTACTTACCTGTTTTGGTTGCAGTGCTGTTTTTTTAGTACATGCAGCCACGCGGGCGTAGCATCCGCTATGTCGATTCGTTGACCGGGTCAGGAGGTTCTGGCCGTGAACCGAGCCACTCCGTAGACCAGACAAAATAATCACTGATGAAAAAACTGATTTTGATAATGACTGTCACCTTGTGCTATTCCTGTTCGCAAGATTGGCATTCGGTGTCGCTATCGCCCCAACGACGTGCTGCACTGCTGGTTCGAGAGATGACGCTCGAAGAAAAAGTTGGACAGCTGGAGTGCCCTTATGGCTGGGAGATGTACGAACGCCGGGGTGACTCGGTGGTGCTGAGCGAGCTGTTTAGAAAGATGCTCGCTGAACAGCATATCGGCATGCTGTGGGGTACGTTCCGAGCCGATCCGTGGACGCGCCGCGATCTGACTACCGGACTGACACCTCAAATGGCTGCCGAACTTGCTAACACCCTGCAACGCTACGCTATCGAGCATAGCCGGCTGGGTATTCCTATCTTTCTGGCGGAGGAAGCTCCTCATGGCTTTATGTCGATCGGTGCTACCGTTTTTCCGACCGCGCTGGGACAAGCCTCGACTTGGAATCCGTCGCTCATTCGGGAGATGAGTGCCGTGATCGCATCTGAGTTGCGCTCGCAGGGTGGGCATATCGCCTACGGCCCGGTGCTTGACATTGCACGCGATCCCCGTTGGTCGCGAGTTGAAGAGTGTTATGGCGAAGATCCGCACCTGACCTCGGCCATGGGCGCAGCTTTTGTCTTCGGACTGGGTTCTGCTGACCTAACGGCTTCGGATCATGTCATTTCGACCATCAAACATGTGGCGGCTTACGGCATCTCCGAAGGGGGACAGAATGGTGGGGCAAACCTGATCGGCGAGCGGGAATTGCGACGCACGCATCTGCCTGCCGTGGAAGTAGCCGTAAAGGCGGGGGCGCGCTCGCTTATGACCGCATATAGCTCGATCGACGGCATTCCCTGCACGGCGAACCGGCATCTGCTGCAAGAGATCGTGCGCGATGAGTGGAAATTCTCGGGCTTTGTGATCTCCGATCTGTACAGCATTGAGGGGCTTTATGAGACCCACCATGTCGCCGCATCGGTTTCCGATGCCGCCCGGCAAGCAATCCGGGCCGGAGTTGATGCCGACCTGTGTGGCGAAGCCTACGCCACGCTGATTGAATCCGTGCGCAGCGGTGCGATCGACGAATCGACGATCGACCGAGCCGCCGAACGTGTCCTGCGGCTCAAGTTCGAAATGGGGCTTTTCGAAAATCCCTACGTTGACGTAAATGGCTGTACGTCCGGGGTGCAGGAGCATCGCTCGACGGCACTCGACGTAGCCCGGCAGTCGGTGATCCTGCTCAAAAACAACGGGTTGCTGCCGCTGTCGAAGTCGGTGAAATCGGTGGCTGTGATCGGCCCTAATGCCGATAATATCTATAACCAGCTGGGCGACTATACGGCTCAACAGTCGGAGGACGTGGTGACCGTTCGTCGCGGCATCGAACAGTTGTTGGGCTGCGAACGGGTGCGCTACGTGAAAGGTTGTGCCATTCGTGACCTCGATGCCAGCGAGATTGCCGATGCCGTGCGTGTGGCTCGTGATGCCGACGTGGCAGTGGTCGTAGTCGGCGGATCGAGTGCCCGGGATTTTGACACCCAATACCTCGCTACTGGTGCGGCAGTCGCTTCGGCGCAGATTGTCAAGGACATGGAGTGCGGTGAGGGCAACGATCGTCAGACACTCGCTTTGCTGGGACGTCAGCAGGAGTTGCTGGAAGCTGTAAAGGCCACGGGGACTCCACTCGTGGTGATCTACATCGAGGGACGCCCGCTCGACATGTCGTGGGCAAGCTCCGAGGCCGACGCCCTCTTGTTGGCTTGGTATCCCGGGCAGGCGGGCGGTAGGGCACTCGCCGAGGTGCTTTTCGGCGACTATAACCCCGCCGGTCGGCTTCCGCTTTCGATACCGCGTAGTGTCGGGCAACTTCCGGTGCACTACAACAAACTCGCTCCTGCAAACCATAATTACGCCGACGGATCGGCCGCACCGCTCTATGCCTTCGGCTACGGACTCAGTTACACGAGCTTCGACTACTCCGACCTGAATGTTGAGGAGTCGACCTCCGGGACGTTCAACGTAAGCTGCGTGGTCGAAAATACAGGTCTGCGGAGTGGCGACGAGGTGGTTCAACTCTACATCTGTCACCGCACGGCATCGGTCGTGCAGCCCCTGCGTGAGCTGAAAGCCTTTGCGCGTATTGGCTTGGAGGCCGGGGCCCGGCAATGCGTCGAATTTACGCTGCGGCCTTCCGACCTGCAAATCATCGGTCGCGATATGCGTCCGGTTCTCGAGCCGGGCGAGGTGGAGGTGCTGATCGGTTGCTCCTCTGATGAGATTAAATTAAAACAAATCATTACCCTACAATAATATGAAATTTTTGTATCTATTTGTTACGGCCTGTGTCCTATGTGCCTGCTCGCCGGAAACCCTCACAACTCTTCCGGATTTGATTCCCCACCCGAACGGGGTGGAGCAGGGTAGAGGTAGTTACCGTCTGCCCGATCGTCTGACGATCGCTGCGGCCGACTCTTCACTGCTTCCTGCAACGGCATTCCTCCAGCGCAGCTTGCCCGCGGGCATCACCGCCGAGGCTGTGCAGACAGATCGTGGCGATGTGGTGCTGACGCTCAACGCGGCACTCGATACGGTCGGTGCTTACCGGCTTGGTATCACGCGGCAGGGCATTCGGATCGAAGGAGGCTCTTATGGCGGCATCATTGCTGGTATCGCTACGCTGCGGCAACTTCTGCCTACCGATGGCTCTACGCGAATTCCGGTGCTGACGATCGAAGACGCTCCGCGTTTTGCCTGGCGCGGTTTCATGCTTGACGTAGCCCGTCACTTCTTCACCAAAGAGGAGGTTATGGCCCTGCTCGATCGCATGGCGCAGTACAAATTCAACAAGTTCCACTGGCATTTGACCGACGATCAAGGTTGGCGCATCGAGATCAAACGCTACCCCGAGTTGGCCGAACAAGGTGGCTGGCGTGAATACGAAAAACACAATAACGACATGCGTTGCGCCGAGTTGGCCGCAATCGGAGACGACCCGGCGATGCGTCTCCCGGCCGACCGCTGTATCGAGCGCGACGGAAAAAAACTCTACGGTGGCTATTACACGCAGGAGGATATTCGCGAAGTGGTGGCCTATGCTGCAACGCTGGGAATTGACGTTATTCCCGAGATCGACATGCCGGGTCATTCGCTCAAGATCATTGAAAGCCACCCCGAACTCTCGTGCAAGGGTACGGCCTCTTGGGGAGAGACCTTCTCCGTGCCGCTCTGTCTGGGCAACGATGCCGTGGTGGAGATGTGCCGGAACATCTACGCCGAAGTATTCGATCTTTTCCCATTCCGGTATGTGCATCTGGGGGCAGATGAAGTTGAGCAGAGTCACTGGAGGCGGTGCCCGAAGTGTCAGCAGCGAATCGCCCGTGAACATCTGGACGGCGAACACGGACTGCAATCGTGGTTTGTGCGGAACATGGAGCTGTATTTCAACGAACACGGTCGGCAGCTGATTGGCTGGGATGAAATCACTGGCGACGGACTCTCTCGGACGGCACTTGTCGAATGGTGGCGGGCTTGGCGTCCCGATGCGCTCGATGCTGCGCTGAAAAACGGCAATGAGGTGATTCTTTGCCCGGGCGAGTACCTCTACCTCGATGCTGCGCAGAACAGCAAAACGCTCCGCAAGGTCTACGGCTACGAACCGGTGACACCCGACAAACAGATGTATGCCGGGCAGATGTTGGCCATTCATACCAATCTTTGGGCCGAGACCGTTCCGTCGTTCGATCGGGCATGCTACCAGATTTTCCCGCGCTTTTTCGCCGTGAGCGAGGTGGCGTGGTCGCAGCCTTCGGCGCGCGACGAAAGTTCGTTCTTGCGCCGCGCTGCTGTCCACATGCAGCGGCTCGATGCCGAGGGCTGGAACTACCGGATTCCCGATCTGGAGGGGTTCTGCGACAACAACGTCTTTACCGATACGGCGACTGTTGCTGTGGTCAAACCTTTCGAGTCGATCACTGTGCGTTACACCACCGACGGCTCTGTTCCCTCGCTCAATTCGCCCGTCTACACCGAACCACTGCGGATCACCTCGGATTGTACGCTCCGCCTGCGCAGCTACACGACCGCCGGAAAGCCCGGAGATACGGTTTCAGCCGAATACCGCAAGAGTACGCTTTCGCCGGCACAGCCCACGCCTCAAATGCTCGCCGCCGGACTGACGGCTCGCTGGTATGACTACCGTGGCGAATCGTGCACCGAGATTGAATCGGCAACCCACAAAGACGACTACATCGTAACGACCGTGGCAATTCCCGAAGGCGTTTCGGGCAATATCGGACTGATTTTCGAGGGCTACATTGATCTGCCTGCGGATGGGATTTACTCGTTCTACACCTATTCTGACGACGGCTCGGTACTGTCGATCGACTCGAAGTCGGTCGTCGAGAATGATGGCCCGCACTCCCGGCTCGAACGCACGGGGCAGGCGGCACTACAAAAGGGATTGCACCAATTGACGCTGCGTTATTTTGATTCGAACGGTGGCGTGCTGGAGGCCGGAATAATAGATGCCGACGGTACTCGCCGCCCGTTCTCGGCTCAGATGCTTAAATATGGAGTGATGTAGTCAAAAAAAAGGGATCAAGCGGGAATTCTTGTTGGTAACTCCATTGGGGATTAATTTCTTGGCGAGTGGTTTTCGGCTTGCGCAGCAAGTCGGCAGGCCGCAGCTCCGCCACGCGGAGGCCTGCTCTTCGAGCCGTCCCCGCGAGCTGCCGCCTGAGAACAAAAACAATGCGTCCTTAAAAAGAAATTCATCAATAAGGATTGCTGCTTGATCCAAAAAGAGGCTGCCGCACACGGATGTAATTATCCGTATGCGGCAGCCTTTTTTGAATTGCTTACTCTTATTTTTCCGCTCGCGGTAGAAATATCAAGGCCACGGCGGAGACGGAGACGCCCTCTTGGCGGCCTTCGAAGCCCAGATGTTCGGTGGTGGTGGCTTTGACCGATACGCGGTCGATGTCGATGCTCATGGCATCGGCCATTGCGGCACGCATTGCGTCGATGTGGGGGCGCAGTTTGGGTTGCTGCATCCGGATCGTGCAGTCGACGTTCCCTATTTCATATCCTTTTTCGCGCAGCAGCGACGCACAGCGACGCAGCAGAATCTTCGAGTCGATGCCTTTGAAGTCGGCCGACGTATCGGGGAAATGCAGTCCGATGTCGCCCAACGCCGCCGCGCCCAGCAGGGCGTCGCATACGGCGTGTATCGCCACGTCGCCGTCCGAGTGGGCGACAAATCCTTTGGTGTGATCGAGCTTCACGCCACCCAAAACCAGCGGCAGTCCGTCGGCGAGCGCATGTACGTCGTATCCGTGTCCTATTCTGAAATCCATATTCTTCGTAAACCTATTGCCAAAGTTACCAATTTTTTTTATATTTGCGAAAACTATTCTTAATATGTCGGAAATATCCTCTCTCGAACCCCGCCTTGTGTGGGAGCAGTTCGATGCAATAACCCGTGTCCCGCGTCCCTCGAAGAAGGAGGGGCGGATAATCGACTTCTTGGTCGATTTTGCCAAACAACATCACCTCGAATATAAAAAGGATGCGATCGGAAATGTCGTGATCCTCAAACCGGCCACTCCCGGCTACGAGAATCGCCCGACGGTGATTCTTCAGTCGCACATGGATATGGTTTGCGAGAAGAACTCCGACGTGGAGTTCGACTTCGACCACGATGCCATTCGCCCGCATATCGACGCAGGGTGGGTGCGTGCCGAGGGGACGACGCTCGGTGCCGATTGCGGTATCGGTATGGCGGCGGCGTTGGCCGTGCTGATCGACCCTACGGTGGAGCATGCGGCCGTGGAGGCTCTTTTCACGGTCGACGAGGAGACCGGATTGACCGGAGCGTTTGAGCTGGGCGAGGAGATGCTGACGGGCAAGTACCTCATCAACCTCGATTCGGAGGATGAGGGCGAACTCTTCATCGGCTGTGCCGGTGGCATTGATACGATTGCGACGTTCCGCTACGAAATGGAGGCTGCCCCGAAAAACTACGTCTTCTTCCGGGTGGATGTCTCTGATTTGCAGGGAGGTCACTCGGGTGACGACATCGACAAAGGTCGCGTCAATTCGAATAAAACCGTGGCGCGCCTGTTGTGGGAGGGGATGCAGAGTTGCGAATTGCGCCTGAGCTATTTTGCAGGCGGCAACCTGCGCAATGCGATTCCGCGCGAAGCCTATGCTATTTTCGGCGTGCCGGCACGCTATAAGGACGATTTTGTTGCGCGCTACCACCTCTTCGCCGCGGATATGGAGAACGAATTCCGCTTCCGTGAGCCGAATTTCAAAATAACACTCAACGAGATGCCGCAGGTCGATGAAGTCCTCGATCCGAAGACGCAATTCGGACTGGTCTATTCGCTTGTGGGTGTGCCCAATGGTGTGATCGCCATGTCGTTTGCTGTGCCGGGGCTGGTCGAAACTTCGACGAATCTGGCTTCGGTGAAGTTCGAAAAAGAGAATCGGATTGTGGTCACCTCGTCGCAACGTTCGTCGGTTGAGAGTGCCAAAACCTATGTGATGCAGATGGTTGAGTCGGTCTTTGCGCTGGCTGGGGCTGATGTCGCCCATTCGGACGGATATCCCGGTTGGTCGCCGAATCCCGATTCGAAACTGCTGGAGGTGACGGCCGACGCATACCGGCGGCTCTTTGCCACCGAGCCGAAGGTGCGTGCGATCCACGCCGGGCTGGAGTGCGGTCTGTTCCTTGTGAAATACCCCGAATTGGAGATGGTCTCTTTCGGCCCGACCCTGCGTGGTGTCCATTCGCCCGATGAGCGGCTGGAGATCGCCACAGTCCCCAAATTCTGGGACTTGCTGGTCGAAGTGCTGAAAACTTGCTGATCGGATGCGCGGGTTAGGGTGCATTGTCTGCGCTCTCTGTGTGTCGTATGTTGCGGTAGCACAGCTGCCTGCTGATGAATATTATCCCTATGCGGAGCCGGAGGAGCGCACGGAAGTGTTGCTCACCGACTCCGTTCTTTTTTACCGTGCCGTGCAGTCCGTGACGGATCGCTACGGCGCGCTGACAGAATTTAACCTGCCGCAGGTCGCTGCCCGCCGTCGCGGAGCTGCCCGCTATGTGGCGGCACGGCTCGCCGGGGTGGAACTTCCGTATGCCGCCTATTCGACCCTGCGCTTGTTGGGCGCGGAGGAGAGCCGTGAGGCACACGCCGCGACCTTTGCTTTTCCGGCCGGCGAACCGCTTTTGCCCTATCGGGCCTCGGTCGGATTCACCGATCGCAACTACCTCGTCGGGGCAAAAGTCGCGGCGCAGACGGATTTGGGGCGGGGTTGGTGCGGTGCGGCTTCGGTGGAGGTGCGCACGGGACGCGACATGCACGTCGAGGGGGTCTTCACCTCGGCGGTGAGCGTCGGCCTGCGCGTGAACAAACGATTCGACTCGGGTGCAGAGCTTTCGGCACTGGTTGTCGTACCGCCCTCGGAGCGTGGCACGCGGCTCTCTTCGTCGGAGGAGGCGTTTGCGCTTACGGGCGACCGGCTTTACAATCCGGCGTGGGGCTTTCAGCGCGGCAAAGTGCGCAATTCGCGTGTGCGGCGTGATTTCGTGCCCCTTGCGGTGGTCGAAGGTCGGTGTTCGATCGCTCCCGCGACGACCTTTCGGGCGACGGTAAGTGCCGCGGTCGGCGTGAATAAATACAGCATGTTTAATTGGTATGATGCTCGTTCGCCGATGCCGGATAATTACCGCTACCTGCCCAGCTATGCCGCTGACCGCGAGACGGAACAGGCTTGGTTGCGCGGTGATCCGCGCTATACGCAGATCGACTGGGACGAGCTGATCCGCCAAAATCGCATGGCGGCTGGGCAGGCGGTCTATACCCTCGAAGACCGGGTGGAACGGAGTGCCGATTTAAGCTCGGAAGTGGGCTTCTCGACCCAGATCGAACCGCGGCTGACGTTGCGTTATGGGCTCTTTGCTCGCTACGAGCGGTCGCGATCGTATAAGCAGATGCGTGACCTGCTGGGGGCGGATCGGGTGGTGGATCTCGATCAGTATCTGGTCGATGACGATACCTACAACAACCTGCGGCAGAACGATCTGCGTCATCCGGATCGGGTGGTGCGTGCGGGCGACCGTTTGGGCTACGATTATGCGCTGATCCGGCAGCAAGCCGGGGCGCGTCTCTGCGCGGAGTACCGCGCCGATCGCCTGCGGGCAGATCTGCGGGCCGAGGTGGGCGATGCAACGCTTTTTCGTAGGGGTTATTACGAGAAGGAACTGTTTCCCGGAGCGCAGTCGTTCGGACGATCGCGCAAGCTGCATTTCACGCCCTATCGTTTTGCGGTGCAGGTGGGCTGGGCTTTTTCGCCGCGCCGATACCTCGAACTTTCGGCTTCGGCTGCGGCCGAGTTGCCCGATGTGGCCGATCTGTTCTACCAGCCGCTCTACAACAACCGCTCGGTCGAATATCCGGCCGCGGAGCGGGAGTATGCCGCGGCGGTGACCTATCGGCAAACCGGTTCGCTCGTCGATCTCTGTGTGACGGCTTTTGCCGAAGCCTCGTTCGATGGTGCGCTGACGCAGCGTTATTTCGACGACTTGGCCTCCGTATACTGTGATCTGGCACTGTCGGGTATCGGGCGGCTTTCGTATGGAGTTGAAGCGGCGGCCGATTTTCGTCTTTCGTATCGTTGGCAGCTTTCGGTGGCTGCGGCGGCCGGCCGCTTCTATTATGTGCGCGATCCGTCGGTGACGGTGCTCTCCGATGTGGACAACACGGTCGTCGATCAGCGTGCCGTGAGCCGTATGGGTGGCTGTGAGGTTGGCGGAGCACCGCAACTCACGGCCTGCGTCGAGTGGCGTTACTTTGGCCCGAAGGGGTGGGGCGCGCGGCTTTCGGCAGGCTATGCCGGTCGGCGATTTGTCGAGCCGATGCCGTTGCGCCGTACCGATCGCATCACCGGACAAGGTGCGCTCACGGAGGAGTTTTTCGATGCTTTTACCCGGCAGGAGCGGTTGGACGATGCCTTCACGCTCGATGCGTCGGCCTTCAAATCGTTCTACTTCGGTCGGTCGCGACTGACCGTGGCATTGATGTTGCGCAACCTGTTGGGCAGTCGCAATACGCGTTATTCCGGCTATGAGTCGTTGCGTGTGCGGCGGATGACGGCTGGCGATGCGATCTATTACGCGCCCCATGCTACGCGCTACACCTATGCCTATCCGCGCTCGTTCTACCTGACGGTCGGATACAAATTCTAACCCCAAATCGGGCTTTCGAAGATCCTGCGATTCCGGTGCTACACCCTCGGAAACGGCTTGTTTTATGAAAAGAACGGATTTATTCCTATTATTTTTATAAAAGCATCGTTTTGTTTTTAATTTATTTTTTATATTTACGCTTGAAAACAGCTTCTTAAAAACTTCGAAAACTATGATTGTCGGTATTCCTAAAGAGATCAAGAACAACGAAAATCGCGTTGCTCTTACACCTGCGGGCGCTCGTGAACTGACGCGCCGGGGACATAAGGTATATGTGCAGGCTTCGGCCGGTGTAAACAGCGGTTTTGCCGATGAGAAATATCTTGCCGCCGGGGCGGAGATGCTTCCGACGATCGAGGCGGTATACGCTGCGGCCGAGATGATTATCAAAGTCAAAGAACCTGTGGCGGCCGAATACCGGCTTATTCGCCGCAATCAGTTGGTTTTTACCTATTTCCACTTTGCCAGCAGCGAGCCGCTGACCCGGGCAATGGTCGAGTCGGGTGCGATTTGTTGTGCTTATGAAACCGTCGAACGTGCCGATCGTTCGCTGCCGTTGCTGATTCCCATGTCGGAGGTCGCGGGGCGTATGGCGGCGCAGGAGGGACGCTATTTCCTCGAAAAGCCGCGCGGCGGCAAAGGGGTGTTGCTGGGCGGTGTGCCGGGAGTCAAACCCGCGAAGGTCTTTGTGATTGGTGCGGGTGTCGTCGGTACGGCGGCGGCGCGCACGGCGGCCGGCACGGGAGCTGATGTGACGATTTGCGACATCTCGCTGCAACGGCTGACCTATCTTGCGGATGTGATGCCGAAGAACGTGAAGACGCTCATGTCGTCGGAGTACAATATCCGCGAAGAGCTGAAACATGCCGATCTGGTGATCGGATCGGTGCTTATTCCGGGGGCAAAAGCACCTAAACTCGTTACGCGCGACATGCTCAAAGAGATGGAATCCGGATCGGTGCTGGTCGATGTGGCGATTGATCAGGGTGGTTGTTTCGAAACCTCACGTCCCACTACGCACGAAGATCCGGTCTATTATGTCGACGGCATTCTCCACTACGCTGTGGCCAATATTCCCGGTGCTGTGCCGCGCACCTCGACCCTCGCGCTGACCAATGCCACGCTTCCCTATGCGATTCAGTTGGCCGATAAGGGGTGGCAGCGAGCGGCAAAAGAGAATCACGAACTGGCTCTCGGATTGAACATCGTCGAAGGTAAAGTCGTCTGCAAACCCGTAGCCGATGCGTGGGGACTGCCCTACGAGCCGCTGACGCTCTGAATGCCGAGGCTCGCATCGAAGCCGATGCGGATACTTTTTTCGCATCGTCGTCGTTCTCAGGCAGCAGCTCGCGGGGCGGCTCGAAACGCAGTGAAGAGCAGGCCTCCGCGTGGCGGAGCTGCGGCCTGCCGACTTGCTGCGCAAGCCGAAAACAACTCGCTTGGAAATTAATCCCCAAATGGAGATACCAACAAGAATTTAGGATTGAAGATCCGAGCGAGTTGGTGCGCTATGGTTATCTGTCGCATCTCTAATCTAAAGGCCGCTTTGTTGGATTGTTGCTTGATTATTGCTATCTTTGCCGATAAATTCAGATTATGGCCGGTTCTAACTTTGTAGATTACGTAAAAATATTTGCCCGTTCGGGGCACGGCGGCGGCGGATCAACGCACTTTCGCCGCGAGAAATTCGTGGCCTATGGCGGCCCGGACGGCGGTGACGGCGGCAAGGGCGGCAGCATCGTGCTGGTCGGCGACAAGCAATATTGGACACTCATTCACCTCAAATACCAGCGTCACCAGTTCGCCGAGGACGGCGGACACGGTACGGGTGCGCGTGCTACGGGTAAGGATGCCAAAGATATTTTGATCCCCGTTCCGCTGGGAACGGTTGCCCGACGGCTTGTCGAGCAGGAAGACGGCACGTCCGAACTGGTGACAATCGGGGAGGTGACCGCCGACGGGGAGCATCTGGTGCTGCTCAAGGGCGGTCGTGGCGGTCAGGGTAACTGGCATTTCAAAACGGCGACGAACCAAACTCCGCGTTATGCCCAACCGGGCGAAGATGGCGATGAGGGTGCTTTCATTTTGGAATTGAAGGTGTTGGCTGATGTCGGATTGGTGGGATTCCCCAATGCCGGCAAATCGACATTGCTCTCGGTGGTTTCGGCCGCGAAGCCCAAAATTGCAAACTACGCATTCACAACGCTTGAGCCGAATCTCGGTATCGTCGAGGTGCGCGATCACAAGTCGTTTGTCATGGCCGATATCCCCGGCATCATCGAGGGGGCACACGAGGGCAAGGGGCTGGGAACGCGCTTCCTGCGCCACATCGAACGCAACTCGGTGTTGCTGTTTATGATTCCGGCCGATAGCGACGACGTGTGTCGTGACTATGAAATTCTGCTGGGTGAATTGACCCAATACAATCCGGAACTGCTTGATAAACAGCGCTTGTTGGCTATTACGAAATGCGATATGCTCGACGACGAACTGATCGCACAGATGCAGGTGCATCTGCCCGAAGGAATTCCGTCGATCTTTATTTCGTCGGTGTCGGGATTGAATATCCCCCAGCTCAAAGATATGCTTTGGAGCGCCCTTCAGTCCTGAATTCCACTTCGCGGTTGATGACGCGCAACGTGTATTTTCCGCCGAAATAGTCGATAATTCCACATAGTGAGCCTGTGCCCGTCGGTACAGGCTCGCTTGCGTAATGGCAGGAACCGAGTGTGCGGACGGTGAAGGTGCGGCCGCGGTCGTCGCAGATCGTCCGTTCGGTGGTGAGGCGTTCTCCGGTTTCGGGGTCGAGTGCGCACCAGTCGGTGGGCTGGCTGAAGTGCACTCTGTCGAAACGCACGTAGGTGTCTATGCGGTCGGGGTCGATCTCGTCGAACGAAAGCACGGCGGGTCGGCGACGGTTGCCGCCGGGTGTGACGCGATGGAGGTAGCGCGGCAATTCATCCCGGTCGATTCGCCCTGCGCCCTGCTCATCGGGCGTTGTGCCCAATACGATTTTACCACCGTAGTCGCATAGTGTCAAGCCGTTGCAGTGGATCAAGACTTCGCATCCGACCGGGTAATCGTCGGCCAATGCCGTGTGGTCGGCGGCAAGGACGATGCCGCCGCTGGGATCTTCGATCACCAAGGTCTTGTAGAATTCGCCGTAGAGATCGCCTGCTGTGACGCTGCCGCGGATGTTGATCTCCTCGCGGACGGCGTAACTTGTGCCTTGGCAAAGTGATTTGAGGTATCGGATCGAATGCGAGGGCTGCTCGCTGCTCTGGAATAGGGGCGTGGTGGTCTTGTCGCAGGCCACAGCTGAAAGCAACGCCCAGAGGCTAATGCAGGCAATCGCTCTCATCGCGTATTTTGAGCAGGTAGCGTCCGTCGCCTGTGGCGTCGTATTGCAGTATGCCGGTGAGCGAAACCTCTCCCGTGGGGACATCCTCTGCGGCAAACGAGGCATAGGTGCGGACGTAGGTATATATGGCGGCGTTGTGGCTGTCGGTGAAGCGTTTGTATCCGGCCCACGAGCTTTGGGTCAGCTCTTCGGGCGTGTAGCGCAGTCCGGAGATCCGCACCAGCGTACCGCATTGGGCTGGGGTGAGCTTTTCGATCGTAAGCGATTTGGGAATTGGCGGTTGCACCGCTTCGCCGTTGCGCAAAAGCACCGCTCCGACCGCCGCGCGAGAACCGAGGTAGTCGGTCGTGTATCCGCTGCCGGGAGCGGGCATACGTCCGGCCTGCAACACGCTGCGACTTTCGCCTACGGCCAACCCTTTCAGCCGAATCGTTACCGAAGTACCAATCGGAAAGTCGTTGTATAGCTGGTCGATGCCTGCCATGACTTCGAGTGCTGCTTGATCCGACTCGATGCAGATCGAACGGTAGAAGTTTCCGGCTCGATCGCTGCTGGTGACCCGTCCGGTGACGACGACGTCGGTGTCGATCCGGAAGGTCGTGCCGGCATAAAGCAAGCGCAGTGCGCCGATGGTAGTCGTCGCGGCCTGCGCGGGCGGATCGTTGTCCGGCTCTTCGAACGAGGAGTCGTAACAACCGGCCAGCAGGGCGGCAAGGACGAGTGTCGGCAGCAGGCGCATTACTGCTCGATGCGTGAATCTTTCAGGCCGAGGAAGTAGAGTATGCCGTCGAGCCCGATCGTCGAAATCGACTGTTGCGCCGTAGCTTTGACCTTCGGTTTGGCATGGAAGGCAATTCCCAGACCGGCCAGATTGAGCATCGGCAGGTCGTTTGCACCGTCGCCGACGGCCACCGATTGTGCGATGTTGATCGACTCGAACTGGCAGAGCAGGCGGAGCAATTCGGCCTTGCGTCGGCCGTCGACCACCTCTCCCAGATAACGCCCCGTCAACTTGCCCTCTTCGATCTCCAACTCGTTGGCATAGACGTAGTCGAAACCGTAGCGTTGGCGCAGGTAGTTGCCGAAGTAGGTGAATCCGCCCGAGAGAATGGCGGTTTTGTAGCCTACGCGTTTGAGGATGGTCATCATGCGCTCCAACCCCTCGGTGATCGGCAGGTTGTTGGCGATCTCCTCCATGACCGAGACGTCAAGCCCCTTGAGCAAGGCCACACGCTGGGCGAAACTCTCGCGGAAGTCGATCTCGCCGCGCATGGCGCGAGTCGTAATGGCGCGCACCTCCTGCCCGACACCCGCGCGCTCGGCCAGCTCGTCGATCACCTCGGTTTCGATGAGCGTCGAATCCATATCGAAGCAGATCAGGCGGCGGCTGCGACGGTAGATATCGTCGCGCTGAAACGATACGTCGAGACCGATCTTCGACAAATTCATGAATCCGGCCTGCATGTTGCTGCGATCCTCGTCGGTGAGCGATCCGCGCACCGACAGTTCGAAGCAGGCTTTGGCCGCGCGATCGTCCTCGCAGAGCGGAACGCGACCCGTCAGACGCCTCATGGCATCGATGTTCAATCCATGCTCGGCGACAACCTTCGTCACCTCGGCGATGTGGCGCGCGGTGACGGTGCGACCAAGCAGGGTGATGATGTAGCGGTTGCGCCCCTGACGGCCGACCCAGTCGTTGTATTGCTGCTCGGAAATGGGGGTGAAGCGGATTATCACGCCCAGCTCGGATGCCTTGAATAGCAGCTCTTTCATGATGTTGCCCGATTTGTCGGCGGTGGTTTTGAACAGAATGCCCAGCGTCAGCGATTGGTGAATATTGGCCTGGCCGATATCGAGGATAAACGCATCGTAGCGAGCGAGAATTTCGGTGAGTGACGAGGTCATGCCCGGCTTGTCTTCGCCGGAGATATTTATCTGAATAATCTCAACGTTGTTTTGCATCTTGCGGTATTTTTCTATTTTTGAATCTGAAATCGTAGACAAAGTTAGTGAATTTCTCTTTTTTTTGGCTATTTTTGTGCGGTAAACTAAAAATTGATTTATAATATGTGGACTTTTTTTGCCCAAGCCAAAGATCCGGCTTCTCTGATTGTCCCCGATAGCGTGCAAAAAGCACAATTCGCGGAGACGATTCACAAAATCTCTAACTTGGATGTGGATGAGATCATCCATGACATGTTGAGTCAGTCGATCTGGATCGGCATCAAGATTCTGATAGCACTGGCAATCTACCTGTTCGGCCGTTGGGTTATTCGTCGTATCGTGCGGCTGCTCGACATGGCATTCGAACGGCGTCAGGTCGACGCTTCGTTGCGGAATTTCCTGCGCAATACGATCCGGGTGATCTTCATGCTGATTTTGCTGCTGATTGTGGTGCAGACGCTGGGCTTCAATGTCACTTCGCTGGTGGCTATCTTCTCGGTAGCGACTTTGGCTATCGGTATGGCCTTGAGCGGTACGGCGCAGAACTTTGCCGGCGGTGTGATGGTGCTGCTGATGAAGCCTTATCGCGTGGGTGACTATATTTCGGCACAAGGACAGTCGGGTACGGTCAAGGAGATCAAACTCTTCTCGACAGTGATCACCACGGTTGACAATCAGACAATCTATATCCCTAATAATTCGATTGCTACGGCAATTATCGACAACTATTCCACGGCCGAAACCCGCCGTGTCGACTGGACGATCGGCATCTCTTATGGGGACGATGTGGACGAGGCACGAAAGATGATTCTGGCAATGCTGACAGCCGATAGCCGGGTGCTGAAAGAGCCCGCTCCGGTGGTGTGGGTGGCGGCTTTGGCCGATAGCTCGGTGAACCTTACGGTGCGCGTATGGACGAAAAACAGCGATTACTGGAACGTCTATTTCGAGTACAACGAGGCGTTCTACAAGCAGTTGCCGCAGCATGGAATCAACTTCCCGTTCCCGCAGATGGATGTACACATGAAAAACGAATAGATCATGAAAAAGATTTTATTGGCCCTTGCGGCCCTTTGGTGCCTTGCCGGATGTAATTCCGAGTTAGGCCCGGAATACAGAACCGGAGCTGTTTTCGGTGAGGTTCTTTTCAATGGCGAAGGCATTACGGCCGAAGATACCGTGCCGGTGACTGTGGAGATAACCAGTCAGTATGGGCTTAACAGTGTGTTTATCACTTATGAGTTGGACGGAAAGTCGGATGAGCTGAAGGCAACAAACCCGTATTATTACACCAAAAATACGACTACCTTGAGATTCTCGGACTCTATTCCCAAGCAGAAAGCCGGTACGAAGGTGCGGTTTCAAGTTTGCGCCTATACGCCTTACGGAGTGGTGTCTGTTTCCGATTTGAAGACGTATACGGTGATCGGAGAGCCCGAATCGGAGTCGGGGGAGACCTTATAGTATAAGCGAATCCATTTAATTAAAATAACAAATAGACAACAATATGGAATTAAAGGAAATTCTGGCGATTTCGGGTCAGCCCGGACTTTATAAATACGTGGCTCAATCGACACACGGTGTGATCGTTGAATCGCTGCTCGACGGAAAACGGATCAATGCGGCTGCCTCGGCTAAAGTCAGCTCCCTCACCGAGATCTCGATGTTCACCGAGGGCGAGGACATTGCGTTGGCCGATGTCTTCACCAAGATTTATGCGCACATGGGAGGCAAAGAGGCGATTAGCCCCAAGGAGTCGCCCGAGAAGTTGAAGGTGGCCTTCGCCGAAGTACTTCCGGAATACGATCGCGATCGTGTCCATGTGTCGGACATCAAGAAGTGTTTCGCTTGGTACAATACGCTGGTTGCGGCCGGATTTACCGAGTTCAAACTTCCGACTGAAACCGAAGAGTAATCTTTACGAAGTCCCGATTCCGATCGGGACTTTTTTGTAGGGTGTGACAATCGGATGAATTATCCTGAATTTCTTTAATAGCATACGGAGTTTATACTATCTTTGTACCAACAGCAATTTAAGCAATCGACATTATGGCAAGAGAAACAAAGGTGTTGGCGCTGGTCGCCCACGATAATATGAAGCGCGACCTGGCGGAATGGGTCGACTGGAACAGCCGCAAGTTGAGTTGTCACCACCTGATTTGTACGGGAACAACCGGCAAAATGGTTGAGAAAACCCTGCGCGACCACAAGGAGGAGCATGTGATCGAGGACGAGGTGCAGCCCGAATTGCGGATTACGCTGCTCAAATCCGGCCCGTTAGGCGGCGATCAGCAGTTAGGGTCGATGATCGCCGACGGCAAGATCAATGCGCTGATTTTCTTTTGGGATCCGATGCTTGCACAGCCGCACGATGTCGATGTCAAGGCTCTGTTGCGTCTGGCGACGCTCTACAATGTGCCCACGGCAATCAACCGTTCGTCGGCCGATTTCCTGATCTCGTCGCAGCTTTTCGAGGACGACGAATACAAACCGGTGGTGAAGGATTACCGCGAATACATCGAACGGGTGCTGAAATAGAGGGGCGGCAGGGCGGTGCGCGTGCTCGCCTATCTGCTTGCTTGCTGCTTGCTTTGCGCGGGACAGGGCTGTCGCAAAGGTCTATTTTCGATCCTCGAGCTTTGT
>CAZHEY010000003.1:50504-57958 GCA_964532025.1 uncultured Alistipes sp.
CGAGAGGTCGTCTGCGCCTTGTCTGTTCTCGATCCTCGAGCTTGTCGAGAGGTCGTCTGCGCCTTGTCTGTTCTCGATCCTCGAGCTTGTCGAGAGGTCGCAAAGGTTGCATGTCGAGTTGTTTTCGACTTGCACAGCAAGTCGGCAGTCCGCAGCTCCGCCCTGCGGAGGACTGCTATTTCGCGTTGCTGCATAGCCGTCTCCGCGAGCTGCTGACTGAAAATATAATGCGCTATAATTTGGTGGTTTGCGACCTCTCGACAAGCTCGAGGATCGAGGACAAAGGCTATACGCGACCTCTCGACAAAGCTCGAGGATCGAGGACAAAGAACAGAAAATAGCCCTTGCGGTGATTATAATTCGTGCGACAGGGGCGCAGGTACGGCATTACTCAAGTCGTAATCGCCCCAGCGTTCGGCGATTTGGTCGAGTGTGGCGAAAAGTTCGTCGATCTGGAGCGAGGTGACCAACTTCATTCGCGTAGGCTTGAAGTCGGGCAGCCCCTTGAAATAATTGGTCAGGTGGCGGCGCATTTCGAAAATGCCGACGAAATCACCTTTGATTTCGAGCGACTTGCGCAGGTGCTCTTTGGCAATCGCCACGCGTTCGAGCACCGTGGGTTGCGGCATCACCTCGCCGGTTTGCAAGTATTGTTTCACCTCTTTGAAGATCCACGGCCGACCATAGGTCGCCCGGCCGATCATCACGCCGTCGACCCCGTAACGGTCGAACATTTCGCGTGCTTTCGGCCCTGAATCGACGTCGCCGTTGCCGATAATCGGAATCCGGATCTGCGGATTGTTTTTCACCTTGCCGATCAGCTCCCAATCCGCCTCGCCACGGTACATCTGGGCGCGGGTGCGTCCGTGAATCGTGAGGGCTGCAATGCCGACATCTTGGAGTCGAAGGGCGATCTCCTCGATGTTTTTCGACTCCTCGTCCCAGCCCAAGCGCGTTTTTACGGTGACGGGCTTCTTGACGGCGGCCACAATTTGCCGGGTCATTTCGACCATCAGCGGCACATCGCGCATCATGCCCGATCCAGCTCCGCGGCCGGCGATTTTTTTCACAGGACATCCGAAGTTGATATCAATCAGGTCGGGATCGGCGGCCTCGGCCATGCGCGCCGCCTCGACCATGGGGTCGATCAAGTGGCCGTAAATCTGAATTCCGACGGGGCGTTCGGCCTCGTCGATCTGAAGTTTTTTGAGCGATTTGGCGGCATCGCGGATTAATCCGTCCGAGGAGATAAACTCCGTGTAGACCATATCCGCCCCGAATTGCTTGCACATGTAGCGGAACGAGGGGTCGGTGACATCCTCCATGGGAGCCAGAAAAAGCGGCTGCTCGCCTAATTCTATGTCTGCGATTTTCATCGTGTATCGAATTGTTGCGCAAAGGTAGTTGTTATTTGGCAATAAAACGTTAAATTTGTAGCCAAAATCTTTTGTTTATGAATATTGAAAACTTTATTTCGAATGCCGTTTGCCGCTCGGTGGAGGCACTTTACGGAAAGCTCGACGGCGAGCAATTGCAAATTCAGAAAACGCGCAAAGAGTTCGAGGGCGACTATACGCTCGTGACGTTCCCTTTGTTGCGACGAAGCCGCAAATCTCCGGAGGCTACCGCGACCGAGATCGGCGAGTATATGACGGTTAATATCCCGGAAATCAAGTCGTTCAATGTAATCAAAGGATTCCTGAATCTGGCGTTAGACAACGCATTCTGGGGTGCTCGGTTTGCGGAAATCGCCGCTGACGACAGTTTTGGGCAGGCCGCTTCGACCGGCCGCACGGTCATGGTCGAATACTCCTCGCCCAACACCAACAAGCCCCTGCACCTCGGCCACATCCGCAACAATCTGCTGGGCTATTCCGTGGCGCAGATTCTCAAGGCGAACGGTCACCACGTCATCAAGGCCAATCTGGTGAACGACCGCGGTATCCACATCTGCAAGTCGATGCTGGCATGGAAACTCTACGGCGGGGGCGAAACACCGGCTTCGTCGGGGATGAAGGGCGATCACTTGGTCGGAAAATACTACGTCGAATTCGACAAGCACTACAAGTCCCAGATCCGGGAGTTGGTAGCGCAGGGACAGACCGAGGAGGATGCCAAGAAAAATGCACCAATTATGCGCGAGGCACAGGAGATGCTGCGTAAATGGGAGGCCAAAGACCCCGAAGTCTACTCGCTTTGGGAGGAGATGAACGGTTGGGTTTATGCCGGTTTCGATGTGACATACAAGGCTTTGGGTGTCGATTTCGATAAAGTTTACTACGAATCGCAGACCTACCTGCTGGGCAAATCGCTCGTCGAAGAGGGTTTGAAGAAGGGCGTTTTTTATCGCCGCGAAGATAATTCGGTCTGGATTGACCTCACGGCGGATGGCTTGGACGAGAAGCTGTTGCTGCGTGGCGACGGGACATCGGTCTACATGACGCAGGATCTGGGTACGGCATTCCGCCGTTTCGAGGACAACAAACTCGACGACATGATCTACGTCGTGGGTAACGAACAGAACTACCATTTTCAGGTTTTGAAGCTGGTGCTGAAGAAGTTGGGGTATGCCGACTGGAGCGACCACATCACCCACCTCTCTTATGGTATGGTGGAGCTGCCGGAGGGCAAGATGAAGTCGCGCGAGGGAACGGTGGTCGATGCCGACGACCTGATCGAGGGCATGGTGAAGACTGCACGCGAAATGTCCGACGAACTCGGTAAGCTCGATGATTGTTCGGAAGACGAGGCCAATGCCATTTCGACCATGGTCGGGCTTGGCGCGCTTAAATATTTCATTCTCAAGGTCGATCCCAAAAAGACCATGCTTTTCGATCCGCGTGAGTCGATTGATTTCAATGGCAACACCGGCCCGTTTATCCAGTATACGCACGCCCGCATCTGCTCGATTCTGCGCAAGGCCGACGAGGCCGGTATCGAATTCGGAGGGGCAACGGCTGCCGACTACCTGCCCGAGGAGATTGATCTGGTGAAGATGCTGGCCGATTATCCTGCCGCAGTTGCTGCTGCTGGGGAGAACTTTGCACCCTCTGTTATAGGGGCTTACGTGTATGAGTTGGCCAAGCAGTTCAACGGCTACTACCACGACCATTCGATTCTGAAGGAGGAGAATGTCGAGGTGCGTTGCATGCGTCTGCAATTAGCTGCGCAAGTCGCCCGCGTGATTCGTCGCGGCATGGCGTTGCTGGGCATCGACGTTCCCGAGCGGATGTAATTACAAAGTCAGATATTTCGAAAGCTGCATTTTTTAATGCAGCTTTTTTTGTGGCGCGAACCCTGGTACGAATCTTGCGACGGGAGTGTGCAGATTAAATAACACTCGTTTAGCGTGAAAACATTCGTATCAACATTTGCACTATCTCTCGCATTGTCTGTCGCTGCCGGATCGGCGGTGCAGGCGCAGCAGAGCGCGGTATCGGGACATGCGGCCGATTCCGTGTTGTTGTCGGAACAGACCGACGGTAATTACAGAGTTTGCCGGTATTTGGTGAAAAACCCCGGCGATGTGGCTTACAAGGTGCTTTATCGTATCAATTTGGCGACGCTCAATGCTACGTTCGATGGCAATCGGCAAGAGCTGGATTTGCTGGATGCGTTTTTCGGCGACTTGATGAACGACACGCTTATGCACGTCAAGTCGGTGACGATCACCGGCTATTCATCGCCCGACGGCCCGCTGGCTTTTAATCGAGCGTTGGCCGCAAAACGCGCGCAAGATTTCAAAAGCTATGTCGATCAGAAATACGGACTCTCCCATAAATACAGCGTGGCGGTGCACTCCGTGGCCGAAGATTGGGAGATGTGTCGTGATCTGGTTGAGCAGATGGCCGTTCCCGATAAGCAATATGTGCTCAATGTGATCGACGGTTCAGGCTCTCCGGATCAGAAAGAGGCTGCGCTGAAAAAACGGGTGGCCGCGTGGAACTATATGAAGGCAAATGTGTTGCCTCCGTTGCGTCGGGTCGATATGACGATTGGGTATGGCGAAGGGACGATTGTCGAGATACGCACGATGATGCAGACCCCGACACCCGTGCCGGAGGTTGCGCCGCAAGCGTGCGACACGTGTGCTTGCATGGTGGTCGACGATTCGATCACGGGAATCATTGTCGAAATTCCCGAATCGCGTCAGCAGATGCGCGAAATGAAGAAAACGGGTCGCGAAGTGGATCAGATGATTGATCACAACGCCCGTGAGGCGGAAAAGATTGCAAAAAAGGATCTGCGTGAGGCTCGCAAAATAGCCAAGAAAGAGGCCAAGGCTGCTAAAAAAGCCGAGAAAATGGCGAAAAAGACCTACAAAGGACTTCAGAAAATGGAGTATTAGTCGACCGTTTGGGTGAATTCGAAGCGGCGTCTGAAGCCGAAAGTCCCGAGATATTATGTTCCCCCAAAGTTAGACACCTAACTTTGGGGGAACAGTTCATTCTGTTTTGGGATTTTTTTTGGTGCGGATAAAACGCGTGCCCAGCCACATTCTGAGAATTTTTTTGAATCGCGCATCCGGGTGCGCGTTTCCTTTTTGCAATCGGAAAGTGGGGTAGGCGGACGTATCTTCGACTGAAAAATTCCGATTCTGCGCGATGTGTATGGCAAATATATTTGATAATCCGAAAGGATTTATTACCTTTGTGCGAGCAAAAAATCTTAAAAACCAAAATAATATGGCAAATTTACGTTATCTGAAAAAGGAGATTGACTGCCGTCTCGAGGAGATTGTTTTCGATTGTGATATGGCTATCTGCTTCCAGCCCTCGAAAGAGAAGGAAATTTTCGAGTTGATGCAAGAAGCTGTGGAAGTTCGCAATATGCTGTTCTCCAAGGCAATGAATCCCGTTGAGCCGCACAATGCATCGCTCGTTCGCAAGCACTACACGGCTTTGCGGATTGAGATCGCCGAAACGTTCAGCAAGCTCTTCGAGAAGTTGAGCGCAATCAACGGAAAGAAATAGGGTAGTACCCTCTGTTTCAGAGTTATATCGTGTTAAAACACCGTCCCGGATGAATCTCATCCGGGACGGTGTTTTTGTGGGTAGGGGAGCGGGGTAACTTTGGTGCTTGGAGTAATCCGGGATCAAGCCGCAATCCTTGTTGGCGAATTTCTTTTTAAGGGAGTTGTCAACCAAGGATTACTGCTTGATCGGTAATCCGGCGCGAAGTGGGGGATAGGCTATTTGTGATTGCAGCAGCCGTCGCCCGTGTGGTGCTCAAGTACGGTGTGCGGAATCTGCCCGTGTGACACCACTTGAATCGGACAGTCGTAGTTGCGTAACTGCTCTTCAGTCAGTATGTTCGAGTGGTGGCGGTGTGCCCGGCGATTCACACAAACGATCTCTTTCACCACGCTGGTGATCGTGCCTAAATCGTGCGAAACCATGACGATAGCCATGCGCCGGTTCAACTCCTGCAACGTGCGATATAGCTCGTGCTCGAACTTATTGTCGACGAAATTGGCCGGTTCGTCGAGAATCAGCAGCTTCGGGTCGGAGATCACCGCGCGGCATAACAAGGCGCGCTGCATCTGGCCCCCCGACACCTCGCCGATCGGTGAGGCTGCGAGGTCGGCAATGCCCGCCGAGTCGAGTAATTCGTGCGCCCGCCTCCGGTCGTCGGCTGTGTAGCGGGAGCGAAAACCGCGTCGTCCCTGCAATCCCGACAACACCACCTCGTTCACGGAGATCGGGAAAGCGCGGTCGAAATTTGAAATCTGCGGCATGTATCCGATAAGCCGCTCTTTCTCGCGAAATAATTCGGGCGCATAGGTGATCTCTCCGGCGTAGGGAGCTGCGCCTAAAATAGCCTTCACAAGCGTCGTCTTCCCACCGCCATTCGGCCCGATTACACCCAGAAAATCGGAGTCGTCGATCTCCAGATTGACTTCTTGTAGCGCTTCATAGCCTTCGTATGCGACGCTGACGTTGTGTAGTGTGACGAGGTTCATCGTTTTGTAATTGAATCGGTTATCTCGTCAATATTCGCGATGACATCTTCGCGTAACGGATCAATCGCCACATATTCGGCTTCAATATCGCGTGCGATGATCTCCACGGTTGATGCCGGAAACTGATTTTGGTAGAAAATGCGTCGCACGTCATCTTGACGAGCTTGCCGGATCACATCGGATAATCGCTTGGCTGACGGCTCTTTACCGTCCTCTTCGATTGCAATTTGCCGCAATCCGTAGTCGCGGGCGTAGTAGGTGAGAGCGGGGTGGTAGATGATGAAATAACGGATTCCGCTTTGCTCAATTTTCTCGGCTGTGCGCGCGTCAAGTTCCTGAAGTTCACCCCAAAGCTGTTGGTAATTAGCTTCGTATTTAACCGAATCGGGATAGGTGCGATGGATTGCCTCGTAAATGTTGGCCGCCATTTGCTGCAAGGCTTTGGGCGAAGTCCAGATGTGGGGATCAACCCCGTGTGATGTGCCGTGATCGTGGGTGCAATGCGAACAGCTACCGGCCAAGGTGGCGATTCCTTGGCTCAGGTCGATTACCTTCTGCTGATTCTTTATTTTGCTTATCAGGGTCGATTCGAAATCTATAAGTCCTACATTAAAAACGAGTTGCGACTTGTTTAATCCGATGAATTGTTTGGGTGTCGGTTCAAATGTTTCGGGGCTTGCACCCGCCGGCACGAGGACTTCAATCTTGAAATCGTCGCCCACGATCTTTTCGACCAAGCTGCGCAGTGGCAAAATGGAGACGTAGAGCGTTTTTTCGTTGTCTTGCGGTTGCTGTGTGCATGCGCATGCAAGGAGAGTCAAGAGCATGCTAATGAGTATTTTATACATCGTTTTTAGTCGTTTTATTGTTGTGCTGTTTCGTTCATCGTGCAAATATAGCAAAAAGCCAATCCAAATCCCAATCTATTTATATATAGGTCTATGTATGTTGGCCCGATTTGGTCGTGGCATTTCCTTGGCAAAATCTGAACGGTTTTAGTTAATCCAAAACAGTAAGTAAATTGAGCAGCTAACACAATTATAATATATTAAGCATGAATTAATATTAATATTATGTTAAATAAGAGAAAGGAGGCGAGGGAGTGGAGGCTGAGATTCGGTTTGGCGGCCGAGCTGTTGTTGAATAGTGACTTTTTCGGTTTGTTGTTGCATAGTGTTTTTTTGTGGGTTTGTGTTGCAAGGTGACTTTTTCGGGCTTCTTGTTGCAAGGCGACTTTTTGGGTTTGTTGTTGCAGCGCATTCAGCCCAGCTACCCAGCATAATGACTTTTTTTGCTTCTGCTGACTGACGACTTTTCTGTTTCTCTGACGGCACAGGGATGCGCACAACGGTTGGATGTGATATTGATTCTGTTTTGGGCGGCTCTAAAGGGTCTTGACGTTGCAGAATATGCGGCTGGATTTTGTGGTGCTTGGTACAAGGCCGTGCGTGGTGCATTTATACGGCCGGCTGGACGAGGTAAGGCACAAGGC
>CAZHEY010000003.1:58058-123071 GCA_964532025.1 uncultured Alistipes sp.
AGCACGTTGTGTTATAGGGTTTTGCAGCTGCGTTTGTGGCGTAATATGGTACAAGTCCGTGGCGCGTTGCGTTATACGGCCGGCTGGACGAGGTAAGGCACAAGGCAGCACGTTGTGTTATAGGGTTTTGCAGCTGCGTTTGTGGCGTAATATGGTACAAGGCCGTGGCGTGGTGCGTTGCGTTATACAGCCGGCTGGACGAGGTGCGTAACACCATGTCAGAATACGATGACGCGCTCGACGGCCTGACGGCTGTGGCCGTTTATTTGGGAAGATCAATCGCGTTTGGCGAATAGCTCTCGAAGGTCTTGTCGTTGTAGAATACGATGACGCGCTCGACGGCAGGACGTGGCCGGCCGAGGCTGGGAACGAACGAAGCTCCGGCTGGCCGAGTGCCGTTGGTCGTGCCCGGTTCTGCGTGTGGCGAGTTCATGCTCTTGTCGGCAGAGAAACTCTTCGATTGCGTCGCACCGAAAAGATCGCTAACAGGCAGCGTCGTTTGATGCGATGGTTCGTATTCCGAATTCGGCTCGAAATTGTCCCGATACATCTTGTCCGAATCAAGCAGCAGCCAATCGGGATTGATTCGAGGAAACCGCCTGAGAATTTTCTGTAACAAATCAAAGCCGGGTTTGTTTCGTCCGGCGAGAATATGGGACACTCCGGCAGGATTGATCCCGAGCATCTCGGCAAGCTGTCCGGGCTTCAAACCTTCGCTTTTCAACAATTCAAGCAATTTTTCCTTCATGAGTCCAATTTTTTACAAATATAAACACTTTTCTTTTGTAAAGCAAGAAAATAATACATTTGTAAAATGTTAATAGGTGTTGATAAAGTTGACAATTGTAATCAAATGAATATGGTTAAAATGGACTCGGATTAATATATGAAGTGTTGATACAGTTCATATATCATAAATAGCTAATAATTCAGACTATAATGTGATCATTGCATACTATATGTGCACCTTAGCCCCCATGTGTCGTAACTGATGCTTTGTGCTTATGTATCTATTTATATGAATCATGTAATTCATTGATAAATCGAACAATATTCTATGTGTGTTTAATGGTTTGACTGGACATAAAGCAGCTGCTAATACCCATTTACTACTTACGCCATCACTGTTTACTTATGTAAATATACAAGTTATTAACATCGCGCTAAGTTATACAAATGTAAACAAATGGATTTTTAATCCCTCTTTTGCGTGTTACATTTGTAAATACACTACCCTGCCATTGTAAAATTGAAGTAAAAATTGAATGTAGCCGACCGTTATCGACTGAAGTTGTTAACAACTCTGGGTTCTGTGTATATTATGTTAAATACACAAAAAAGCGGATCGTGTTAATAACCCACTATCCGCTTGTGAAACTGTATGTTATACTTTTGTAAACTCGCTATTTTAGCGCGAGCTTTTTGGCTATTTCCGAAAACTCTTCTGGAGTCAATTTGAGCTTCTCGCGATGGAAATCGACGTCATTTTCGTCTTGGATGGGGATTAAATGGATGTGCGCATGGGGTACTTCCATGCCTAAAACGACAACTGCGACCCTTGCGCAAGCTATTTCCTGTTTGATTTTAGCTGCAATTTTTTTCGCGAAGAGCATCATACCGGATAGCGTCTGATCGTCGAGGTCGAAGATGTAGTCTACTTCGCGTTTTGGCACGACGAGCGTGTGCCCTTTGGTCAATGGATTGATGTCGAGAAATGCGTAGTAGTCCTCGTTTTCGGCTACTTTGTACGAGGGGATCTCCCCTGCGATGATGCGTGAAAAAATGGTTGCCATATCTTCAATGTTTAATAAGTTCTGTAACTGTCGCGGCGCGGGACGTGTCGGACGCACCTTATGAGATCATTTTCGGCGGCTTTGCGTCCTCTGCCATTCGTTAGAACGGCCTTTTCCCGCCCAGAAGTCGTTTGTGATTGATAATGCCGAGCAGAATGTTGAAATATCCGGTCAGTATTATCAGGACTGCTATTCAGCCGAATGTATCTTTCCCGATGCACAATAGGACGACCCGCAAGATTGCAAGTGCGCTCCAGCCTGCCAGCAGATAATACTGTTGTCGCAATTTGCGTTTCAACTTTTCGGGGGCGTAGACGTTTGCCCGCCATTTCGTTTCTTTAGGTGTCATTGGGCATACGGGCTATCGGGGCTATTCCTCGAATTTCGGCTTTAGAATCTCCGAGTAGATGACCGCCTTGCGTAGGTCGAAATCATCTGTAATATCCTCTTGTAAATCGTTTTCTGCGGCTATTGCAGCTTCGGCTGTGGATTTCTCTGTACCAGAAGTTGCTTTGGCGGCAGATTTGTCGCTAAATTGCGTTTCGAATACGGCGGCCTCCATCGACGAACCTATTAATGTGGCTGCGCCCTCTTGTTGGGCAGATGTAACGGCAGGCTGCGCCCTCTTCTGGTCGGAATCAGCCGATGAAAAGGCCGGTTGCGTCTCGGATTCCAACTCAAACTCCGTTTCCGGCTCGGACTCTGGTTCGGGCTTCTCGGTATACTCCTCCCGCGGCAACCCCATGGCTTCTTTCAATTCGCGTTCAAGTCGTTCTGCCCAGTGCTCCGGCAGCGATTGTGTCGGAATACCTTGCGCCGAGGGGCTATTTTCCGTAGCTTTCCCGGTGTTTTTACGCTTCTTGGAAGCTGCGTTGGCGATCAACGCGGCTATCGAGACTACGACTCCTAAAATAGGCACTAAATCTTCCATAACCAGTTAGTTTAATGTGCGTTTAACACTCTCTATGCCTTTGATCTTACGCAGTTTGTCCATAACGGCATTCAGGCTTTCGGCGTTGCGCACGTAAAGACTGACGCTTCCCTCGAAAATGCCGTCGTGGCTGTGGATGTTGATTTCGCGAATGTTGATGTTGAAATCGCCGCTCACGACTTTGGCGAGGTCGAGCAGGATTCCCATGCGGTCGATGCCGCGAAGATTGGCCGTAACTAAGTAAGACATAGCTTTATGCTGTGACCACTTAATCTCTTCCTTTATGATGTTTTTGCCAAACTGCGCCGCCAATCGGTTCAATTCATCGCAGGTGGCTTTGTGCACAACGATGTTCCCGGTCGCGGGATCGTGATACCCCACGACTTTATCGCCGGGAATTGGTTTGCAGCACTCCGCAATTTCGAATTGCGGTTCTTTGGATGGGGTGCTACCCTCCTTTTGCGGCGTTAAATCGCTCGAAACGGTTATTTCATCCGGCTCTTCCTCCTCTTTGTTGGGGATGAAAAGCGTCCAGAATTTGAGTATCTTGCTCTTGGAATTGACTTTTAAGACCTTTTCCAAGTTTTCGAGTGTGATGATTCCCGAGCCGATTTTGCTGTATAACTCCTCTTTGTTGTTGCTGTCGTATATCGGGACTATTTTGCGTAATACGCGGCCGCTGAGCTTGATATTCAGTGATTTCATCTTCTCGTCGAGCAGCTGCATACCGCGCTCGATGTTGTTTTGCCGCTCGCGTTTGATGAAACTCTTGATTGCCTGTTTGGCTTTGGCCGTGGTGGCTACGTCCAGCCATTCCGGCTTGGGGCGCGCTGTGTCGGCCGTGATGATCTCGATCTGGTCACCGCTGTTGATCTTCGTGGTGATCGGCTCGAGCTTGTGGTTGATCTTGGCACTGATTGCGCTGTTGCCGATCTTTGAGTGGATGTCGTAGGCGAAGTCGAGTGCTGTCGCACCGAAAGGCATTTTTCGAGATTCGCCTTTTGGCGTAAATACTACTATTTCAGACGTGTATAGCGATAACTTAAAGTTATCCAAGAAGTCAACAGCACTCTCCGTTGGGCTATTCAATGCCGTTCGGATCTGTTTCAGCCATTTGTCGAATTCGTCCTCATCCTGCGAAATGGTCGCATGCTTGTATTTCCAATGGGCTGCAAATCCGCGCTCGGCGATGTCCTCCATGCGCTGTGTGCGAATCTGCACCTCTACCCATACGCCGTCCGGCCCCATGACCGTCGAATGCAGGGCCTCGTAGCCATTGGCTTTGGGCATCGAGATCCAATCGCGCAGGCGGTCGGGTTTGGGGGTATAGATGTCGGTGATTGTCGAGTATATCTGCCAGCATTGGGTCTTCTCCGAGGGGAACGGCAGGGGCTTGAAGACGATGCGAATGGCGAACAGGTCGTAGATCTCCTCGAATGGAATCTGCTTGCGCTGCATCTTGCTCCAGATCGAGTAGATGCTCTTCACGCGTCCCGAGATCTCGTAGTTGAAGTTATCGCGGTTGAGCGATGCGATAATTGGCGCATTGAATTTGTTGATAAACTCGCGCCGGGTCGCCTCGCTCTCCTCCAATTTCTGGGTTATTTCTGCGTATTGCTGCGGGAAGCGGTACTTCATGCAGAGGTCTTCCAACTCGCTTTTGATCGAGTAGAGCCCCAGCCGATAGGCCAATGGCGCAAACAGATAGATGGTCTCGCCCGTGATTTTTATCTGCTTGTTCATGGGCATCGAGCCGAGCGTGCGCATGTTGTGCAGCCGGTCGGCGATCTTGATCAGGATCACACGAACGTCGTCCGAGAGAGTCAGCAGCACCTTGCGAAAATACTCGGCCTGTTCGGACGTGTCTGCGTTGAAGACGCCCGACATCTTGGTCAGCCCATCGACCATGGAGGCGATTTTCGGGCCGAAGATGCGCTCCATGTCCTCCACGGAGTACTCCGTGTCCTCCACCACGTCGTGTAGTAGCGATGCCACCACCGATTTAACACCCAGCCCGATCTCCTCTATGACGATCTTGGCCACCGCAATAGGATGTAGGAGGTAAGGTTCGCCCGATCGGCGTCTTACCCCCTCATGTGCCTCCTTGGCGAGGAAAAATGCGCGTTTTATGAAATTCCAATCCTCGTCGTTTTTGCAAATCTTGGTACACGACAAGAGCAGATCATCCCATTTTTCCTTTATAAGTGTTTCATCATCGGCAGTGTAGCCCATATAATCCTCTTTAGTTACTATTCTTTCGTCGCTTTTGCGGTCTCCTCCTTGGGAGCTTTCATCGCGTCGCGTACTTTTGCCTCGATTTCGGCCGCTATGGCGGTATCGTTTTTCAGCAATTCCTTGACGGCATCGCGTCCCTGACCGATTTTTTTCTCGCCATAGGAGAACCACGATCCGGCTTTTTTGATTACCCCGTAATCTACGCCCAGATCGACGATTTCGCCGATTTTCGAAATTCCTTCGCCGAACATGATGTCGAATTCGGCACGTTTGAACGGAGGTGCAACCTTGTTTTTCACCACTTTAACGCGTGTGCGTGTACCCAACTGCTCCTCGCCGTCTTTGATGACTGCCGCCCGGCGAATGTCGAGTCGCACGCTGGCGTAGAATTTCAGGGCATTACCGCCGGTTGTGGTCTCGGGATTGCCGTATACGACACCGATTTTGTCACGCAACTGGTTGATGAATACGCAAACCGTCTTGGTTTTCGAGATGCTCGATGTGAGTTTACGCAGGGCTTGCGACATGAGTCGCGCTTGCAAGCCCATTTTCGAGTCGCCCATTTCGCCCTCGATCTCGGCTTTGGGCGTCAGTGCCGCCACCGAGTCGATTACGATGATGTCGATCGCACTCGAGCGGATCAGCGAATCCGCGATCTCCAACGCTTGTTCGCCGTTGTCGGGTTGCGAAATCAGCAGGCTGTCGACGTCGACACCCAACTTCTGGGCGTAGTAGCTGTCGAAGGCGTGCTCGGCGTCGATGAATGCTGCGATGCCACCGGCTTTCTGCGCCTCGGCAATGGCGTGGATCGCCAGCGTGGTCTTACCCGACGATTCCGGGCCGTAGATCTCTACGACGCGCCCTTTGGGGTAACCACCCACGCCGAGTGCTGTGTCGAGTGTGATCGAGCCGGTCGGAATGACGGGTATATCGTTGACCTCCTGTGAGTTCATACGCATGATCGACCCCTTGCCGAAGTCCTTTTCGATCTTTTGCATCACTGCGTCCAGCACCTTGAGCTTGTCCGCGTTTGCTTGTACTTTTTCTGCCATATCTTATTGATTTATTATTCGTTGTAAGAATCTATGATTTGTTGGTAATGATTTTTGGTATCGACTTTTTCGAAGATCCGCTCGATGCGGCCCTCTGCGTCGATGACAAAGGTCGTGCGCAGCACACCCATATATTTGCGTCCGTACATTGATTTTTCAGCCCATACGCCGTATGCCTCGCAGACCGAGTGGTCGGTATCGGCGAGCAGCGTGAAGTTCAGGTCGTGTTTGGCGCAGAAGTTTTGGTGCGACCGCTCGCTATCGGGGCTTACGCCGACGATGCGGAATCCCCGCCGGGTCAACTCGGCCTTGCCGTCGCGCAGGTTTTGCGCTTCGAACGTACAGCCTGACGTGTTGTCCTTCGGATAGAAATAGAGAATCACACGCTCTCCGCGCAGCTTGGCAAGTGTCAGAATCTCACCGTCCTGTGTCGTTGACTTGAAATCGGGGGCTATATCCCCTATTTTGAGCTTCATCATGGGTTTCCGGTAAAATGAATTTACTTTTCAAAGATAGTATATTTTCTGCGTATATCCGCGCCGAAACGCTACTTTTTTTGCGTTTTTAGTCCCATTGGTAGGTGACTTCTACCTGCTCGTTGAACTCTTCCAAAGTGGTGTTGAGCCGCTTCATGCAGGCCGGGCAACGAATTGCCGTTTCGGTTTCGACGTATTCGCCGCAGCCCACGCAGGCGGGTAAAAGGCCGAATCCGTAGTGTGCCGAGTGGTCAAACTGCGCTCCGCAGTGCTTGCATTTGATTTTGTACGCTGTTCCCATGGTTCTTCTTTTTTGGTTTACGGTACAAAGGAACGGCAAGAATGTGACAACTTGTGACACAAATCAAATTAGGCGAATTTTTTTAGATAATTTGCGATGTACTCCTTCAGCTCGGGCGAGTCGACGATGCGGATGTCGTCGAGCAGTCCCACGACAAAACGACCTATTCCGGCGAATCCGGCCACTTCGGTATCGAGCAGCCACCGTCCGCCGCTCAGCGGATGCAGGTCGCGTTCGGCGAGCGGATACTCTTCGCAGAGCAGGTTGTAGGCCAGCATGCCCAATTCGAGTTGTACGCGGTGGCGTACCTCGCCGTGCATGCGAAACGGGTCGATGAACCCTTCGGCGTGCGCGGCGGCGTGTTCCCAAGGTTGGTCGAGCAGCTCGACCGAGGCGATGCGCGAGGTCTTGAAGAGCTTGCACGATTGGGCGTCGGGGTCGTAACACCACACCTGCACGTAGTTGGTTGTGAAGGCAAACGGTTCGATCCGGCGGTCGCGCACCTCGCCGCCGTGTGCCGACTGATATCCGCACAGGACGACCTGCCGTTGCTGCTCGATCGCTTCGATCAGCAGCCGGATGTTGGAGGCGTTTTTCCCGCGGACAACCGTGTTAGCCAGCGTCTTATTGTCGTAGACGGAGTAGAGTTTGCGCTTTAGATTCTGTTTGAGCAGGTTCGTGTCGTCGATGTTCTCTATGGCACTTTTCAGGATCACGGCCTCCTCCTCGGTGAAGTGTACCAGCTGCGAGATGTCGCGGAAGTGTGGCGACTCCTTGTCTAAACGAATGCAGTCGCCCGATCGCTTGATCACGAATCCGGCTTCGCGGAAGGTGTCGATGTAGCGGTAGACGGTGCGACGCGACATATCGAGCCGCTCGGCCAATGCGTCGACATTGTATGTGGTGTTGGCCGTCAGCAGCTTCATCAGCCGCAGCAGCCGTTCGAGTTTGGGTTGATCCATAATTATCTCGGGGTTGAGTTTTTCGACCGCATGGGACGCGCGGAGGTGGTTTGTAGTAGGGTCATGAGTTTTTTGAGGTTTCTGGAATCATGCAGTAATTCTTGTTGGTGAATTTGTTTTTGTTCTCAAGCCGCAGCTCGCGAGGACGGCTCAAGCGTAGCGAAGAGCAGGCCTCCGCGTGGCGGAGCTGCGGCCTGCCGACTTGCTGCGCAAGCCGAAAACAACCACAAAGAAATTAATCCCAAATGGAAGCACCAACAACGATTACTGTTTGATCCGGTTTTTGTGGGCTAAAGATACAAAAAAAAGCTGTGACAATTAATGTCACAGCTTGCTGTTTATGGTGTTTTTGCGATTTTACTTTGCCAGCACCAGCTTTTCGATCTCTTCGACCTGCCGACGGAAAGCCTTGTCGGTTTCGATCAGATTCGACACGGCTTTGCACGAGTGGAGCACCGTGGCGTGGTTTCGGCCACCGATAGCCGATCCGATCGAGGTCAGCGGGGCTTTGGTGTGCTGCTTGGCCAGATACATGGCGATCTGCCGGGCCTGTGCGATTTCGCGCGTGCGCTCCGAGGAGTTGAATCGGGCAAAATCGAGATCTAAATATTTGCAAACCACGTCGATGATGTGGTCGATCGTAATCTCCTTCTGGTATAATTGTACGTAGACCTTCAGGATCTCCTTGGCCAGCGAAGTGGTGATTTTGCGGCCGAGGAACGAGGCGTTGGCTACCAGCGACGAGAGTGCACCTTCGATCTCTCGCACGTTGGCCGAGATGTTGTCGGCCAAGTAGGCAACCACGTCGTCGGTGATCTGCGCTCCCAATTTCTCGGCTTTGGCGCGGATGATCTTCAACTTCGTATCGTAGTCGGGCGTATTGAGTTGCGCCGAGAGTCCCCATTTGAAACGCGTCAACAGACGTTGTTCGATATCTTTCAGCTCCACCGGCGGCTTATCCGAGGTCAGAATCAGCTGTTTGCCAGCCAACTGCAAGTGGTTGAATATGTTGAAGAACGCGTTCTGAGTTCCGGTTTTACCCGTCAACTCCTGGATGTCGTCGATAATCAGCACGTCGATCATCTGGTAGAAGTGGATGAAGTCGGGAATCTCCCCGTTCTTGTAGGCGGTCTGGAACTGTGCCTGAAACTTGTTCATCGACACATAGAGCACCTGCAACTCCGGGTGGCGTTGGCGTACCTCGTGGCCGATCGACTGCACCATGTGCGTCTTGCCCAACCCCGAATCGCCATATATATATAGTGGGTTGAACGGGTTGTTGCCGGGATTCACCGCAACGGACATCCCCGCCGAGCGCGCCAGCCGGTTGCATTCGCCCTCGATGAAGGTGGCGAATGTGAGGTTGGGATTCAACTGGGGATCAATAATTATCCGCTTGAGCCCCGGAATTACAAACGGATTCTTTATATTTGCGGTGTTGGTTTGCGTGTTGAAGCGCGAGATAGCCGTCGTATCGGCATCGGCCGGAACGGGTATCGGGGCGGCGGCTCTGGGCACGGCATAGTGCAAACGGGTTTGCTGTCCGTAGAGCTGTGAGATGATCGGGCGTAAAAATGGAATATAATTTTTCTCGATCTGGTGGACATAACTTTCGTTGGGAACACGCAAACGCAAGTTCGTGCCGTCGAATTCGAGCGGCACGATGGGCTGAAACCACTTTTCAAACTCTTCGGTGGAGGTTTGAGCCTTAATGCGGTCAAGGCAGTTCTGCCACATATCGCTATATGTCTGCGTATTATTCAACATGAATGTAAGGGTTGCACTATTTTTGACAATACAAAGTTGTGAATAATTTTGCGAAAAGATTCTGAAAAATCTATTGCTTTTCTCCTTTTATTGTATATAGAGAAACAACGGTTTCCGAAGAGTCTTTTTTAAGTCGTTGATAGTGAAGAATTGAATTAATTTTATTATATTTGCATATAAATTTTTTGGGACATAAAATGGTCATACTATAAATAAAACTAATAAAATTATGGCAAACGAATTGGAACAGATGGTCTTGAAAAAGGCTCAGACTTGGTTGGACGGAAATTACGATGATGCGACGAAGCAACAGGTTAAGTTTCTGATGCAGAATGATATGAAGGAACTTGTAGAGAGCTTCTACAAGGATCTCGAATTCGGCACAGGCGGCTTGCGCGGCATCATGGGAGCCGGTTCGAACCGCATGAATATCTATACGGTGGGCGCAGCTACACAGGGGCTTGCGAACTACTTGAAGCGGAATTTTGCAGGCGAAAAAATCCGCGTTGCAATCGGCCACGACAGCCGCAATAATTCGCGTATGTTTGCCGAGCGCGTAGCCGATATTTTCGCCTCGAATGGTTTTACGGTTTACCTGTTCGACGCGCTGCGTCCGACCCCCGAATTGAGCTTCGCAATTCGCGAACTGAAATGCCACTCGGGCGTGGTCGTCACCGCATCGCACAACCCCAAGGAGTACAACGGTTATAAGGCTTATTGGACGGATGGCGCGCAGGTGACCGAGCCGCACGACAAGAACATCATTGCCGAGGTGGAGAAGATCACCGACGTCAGCATGGTATTGACGGGCAAGCATCCCGAGAATATCCACCCGCTCGACGAACAGTTTGACCAGATCTACCTGCAACGCATCCACGATCTGTCGCTGTCGCCCGAATGCGTCGAGCGGCATCACGACATGAAGATCGTCTACACGCCGTTGCACGGAGCCGGCGTGCATTTAGTTCCGGCCTCGTTGAAGAAATTCGGATTTACGAACGTAACGCTCGTTCCGGAACAAGCGGTGATCGACGGCAACTTCCCGACGGTCGAATCCCCGAACCCCGAAGAGCGTAAAACGATGTCCATGGCCATTGATCTTGCCGCAAAGCAAGGTGCTGATCTAGTGCTGGCTACCGATCCCGACTCCGACCGTATCGGCGTGGCGTTGCGCAATAAAAAGGGTGAATACGTGCTGCTTAATGGTAACCAAACCCTTGTCCTGCTGATGAGTTACCAGCTTACGCGTTGGGCCGAACTCGGCAAACTCAAAGGCAAGGAGTACGTCGTCAAGACGATTGTCACCTCGCAAATGGCCAATGCTGTGGCCGAACATTTCGATGTGAAATGTTACGATTGCCTGACCGGTTTCAAGTATATCGCCAAGATCATTCGTGAGAACGAAGGCAAGATGCAGTATATCGGTGGTGGTGAGGAGAGCTTCGGCTACCTTGCAGGCGATTATGTGCGCGATAAGGATGCTGTTTCTGCCTGCTCGCTGGCTGCCGAAGCGGCCGCTTGGGCAATGGATACGCTGGGCATGACGCTTTACGAGTGGTTGCAGGATCTGTATGTCAAATACGGGTTCTACCGCGAAGGTCTAGTCTCGGTGGTGCGCAAAGGCAAGGAGGGTGCAGAGCTGATTCAGCGGATGATGGTCGATTTCCGCCAGAATCCGCCCAAAACGATCCTCGGCTCACCGGTGGTGAAAATCAACGACTTCCAGTCGCTCGAGACGCTCTGCGTTGCTTCGGGAGAGAAGAGGCCGATCGAGCAGGATCGCAGCAATGTGCTGCAATGGTTCACCGAGGACGGCACGGCTGTTTCGGTGCGCCCGTCGGGCACAGAACCCAAGATCAAGTTCTATTTCGGGGTGAAAGCTCCCCTCGCTTCGGTTGCCGACTACGATCGGGTGCTGGCTGAATTGGATGCCAAGATCGCCGGAATCAAGAAAGATCTGAAGTTGGAATAGATTGGTAAATGTCCCGGCCTGTGTGTCGGTCGCTATGCAAAATAGCGGTAAAATCAACCAATTATTATGGGGTTACAGTATTCTGTAACCCCTTTTTTGGGTGGGTCTTGGACGGTTGGGGCGTTTCGTCCCTGCGCCGGGGAGGTTGATTTGACTTTGCGACCTCTCGACAGGCTCGAGGATCGAGTGTGGATATGGTTTTGATTGGGCTTTGCGACCTCTCGACAGGCTCGAGGATTGCAAAACGAAATTTTTGGGATCAAGTAGCCATCCTTGTAGGCGAATTTCTTTTTTAAGGAGGCATTGTTTTTGTTCTCAGGCAGCAGCTCGCGGGGGCGGCTATGCAGCGAAGCAAATAGCAGTCCTCCGCGTGGCGGGGCTGCGGCCTGCCGGCTTGCGCAGCAAGCCGAAAACAACTTGCCGGGAAATTCTCAACCAACCGCTCGACCTAATGTAGATTGACTTTGCCGGATGCGGCGTGTCAGAGTTTCGGATTCAATTTGTGCCGCTCGTTGTCGCGCGCGGTTTTCTTGGCGAAGTTGGCTTCGAGTGCTGCCGTGAGATCAACGCCCGTCTGGTTGGCCAAGCAGACCAGCACCCACATGATGTCGGCCATCTCATCGGCCAGATTGTCCTGCTCGCCCTTTTTGAACGATTGGTCGCCATATCGGCGAGCGATGATACGTGCCAACTCCCCCACCTCTTCGGTCAGGCAGGCCATGTTGGTCAGTTCGCTGAAATAGCGCACGCCGTATGTGTTGATCCACGCATCTACCCTATCTTGCAACTCTTTTATTTCCATTATTTTACGCGTATTAAGTTCAGTCCGTCACGCAGCGGAACGATCACATTTTCGATGCGTTTATCCGCCACAACCATGCGGTTGAATTCGAGAAGCGATTGGGTGTGTCGGTCGTTGTGCGCCACGGGCTCGACAACCTTTCCCGACCACAAGATGTTGTCGGCAATTAAGACCGAACCGCTGTGAACCAGCGTCTTACCGCCATTGTCTCCCATGAGCATCCGGTAATAATCGGGATATTCGCGCTTGTCGCCGTCGATGAATACGAGGTCGAAGAGACCGCCCAATGCTGGGGCGATATCGAGTGCCGATCCGATGTGCATGTGGATTTTGCCTCCGTGGGGACTTCGGTCGAAAAACGACTGGGCCAGCTCCTCCAGCTCGTCGTCCACCTCGCAGGTGTGCAACTCGCCCGATTCGTCGAGTCCGGATGCCATGCAGAGTGCCGAGTAGCCTGTAAATGTGCCGATTTCGAGGATGCGTTGCGGTCGTAGCATACGCACAATCAGCTTCAGCAGCTGCCCCTGAATGTGTCCCGAAAGCATGCGCGGCGCAATGACGCGCAGGTGGGTCTGGCGGTCAAGCTCACGCAGCAACTCGCTTTCGGCTTCCGAAAAATCGTGTACGTATTGTTCGAGTGCGTCCATATCTACTTGTAAATCAGTCGTGACATATTCTTGAATGTCGTTTCCGCCGCTTCGGTAAGCTGCTCGACGGTCAGCTGTCGCAGTTTGGCATAGACCTCCTCCATGGTGTCGACCTCGCCATGTACGAGCAGGCTTTTGCCCGCCCCGAGCATGTAACTCTCGTTGCTTTCGCTCGATATGGCCAGTTGTGCGATGAATTGCTTTTTGGCCATGGAGAGCTGGCGTGCGGTGAGCGGCACGGTGCGCAGTTTGTGTAATTGCTCTTCGATCAGTTCGATACATTGCGCGGCATTGGTGTGGTCGGAGCTGAAATAGACGACCACGATGCCGGTTTCGTTGTAGGGGGTGTAGCAGGCTTCGATGTTGTAAGATAGCCCGTTTTTCTCCCGGATAACCGTATTCAACAGCGAATTAGCGCATGGACCGCCCAAGATGTTAATCAGCAATGCCAGCGGTAGTCGCCGATCTTCGCCGATTCCGCAGGCGCGGTTGCCGATGATGCAGTGGGTTTGGTGGGTGTGTTTGCAGATCTCCTTTTCGAATGGTTCGCAGGCTGCGGGCGTTGCGCGTTGGAATTGGCGCGTGGTGGCCTCCTGTGCCGCGAAGTAGCGCGTGGCGACCGCTTCGGCCGTATGTGCCGAGAAATTACCGATCGACGAGAAGACCATTTGGTCGGTGGTGTGCGTTCGCTCGATGAACGTGCGTAGCCGCTCCCCGTTGTAGTGAGTCAGGGCGGATTTGCTGCCCAAGATGTTGTGTCCCAATTCCGAGCCGGCGAAGATCATCTCCTCGAACGTGTCGTAAATCAGGTCGGAGAGCGAATCCTTGTAGGTGTTTATCTCGTCGGCGATCACCTCTTTCTCGCGATCCAGTTCGTGGTCGGGGAACGTCGAGTGGAATGCAATGTCGGCGATCAGCTCCGCGGCCTTCGAGAAGTCGCCCCGGAGTGTTGTGGCGAGAATCGTCGTGTCCTCTTTGGTGGTGAAGGCGTTGAGCTCGCCACCGAGGTTCTCCAACCGGCAGTTGACCTGCCAAGCCCTCCGCCGTTGTGTCCCTTTGAAAAAGGCGTGCTCGGCAAAGTGCGCCAGTCCGAATTCGTCGGCGTGCTCGTCGCGCGTGCCGGCATTGATCACCAGTGCGCAGTGAGCCACCGAACCCTTCACCTGCCGATGAATGCCCCGGATGCCGTTGGGTAGTTGGTATGTGGAAAATTCCATGTTTGGATTTGCTTAAAGTTTGGTGCGCAGGTGCAGGTAGCGTCCCGTGTGGCTTGTTGCGCATTGTTCCAATTCGCGCGGCGTGCCTTCGAAGACGACCTGTCCGCCCCCCGTACCGGCCTCGGGGCCGAGGTCGACCACCCAGTCGGCACACTTGATGATATCCATGTTGTGCTCGACGATCACGATCGTGTGACCTCGTTCGATCAGCGCATTGAAAGCCGCCAGCAGTTTGTTTATGTCGTGAAAATGGAGTCCGGTAGTCGGTTCGTCGAATACGAACATCACACTCCCCTGCGTATTCTCCTTGGTCAGGAACGAGGCTAACTTGACGCGCTGGCTCTCGCCTCCCGAGAGTGTGGACGACGATTGTCCGAGCTTGATGTAGCCCAGCCCGACATCCTGCAAGGGTTGCAGCCGCTCGATAATCCGGCGGCAGGTGGCGTTTTTCTTCTCCTCGCCGAAGAAGGCGATTGCGTCGTCAACGGTCATTTCCAACACCTCGTATATTGATTTGTCGCGGTACTTCACCTCCAGAATCTCGTCGCGGAATCGTTTGCCGCCACAGGCTTCGCAAACCAGCTCCACGTCGGCCATAAATTGCATTGATACCTTGATAACTCCTTCGCCCTGACACTCTTCGCAGCGTCCTCCGGCGATATTGAACGAAAAGGACGACGGAGTTAGCCCCGTATGCTGGGCATAGGGTTGCTCGGCGAAGAGCCGACGGATTTCGTCGTAGGCTTTGATGTAGGTCACCGGATTGGATCGCGACGACTTGCCGATCGGGTTCTGGTCGACCATTTCGACCGACTTGAGCAGCTGCACATCGCCCTCGATGCCGTCGAAATCGCCCGGCTTGATGCCCGTATCGTAGAGCATGCGGCGCAGGGCCGGATAGAGAATGCCCTTGGCCAGCGAGGATTTTCCGCTGCCGCTCACGCCGGTGATGCAGGTCATGACACCCAGCGGAATCTTCACGTCGATGTTGCGCAGGTTGTTCTCACGTGCCCCCTTTATGAGGATCGACTTGCTCCAGCCGCGGGCTGTTTCGGGGGGTGTAATCGCACGTCGGCCGATCAGGTAGTCGGCCGTGAGGCTCGTTTTGCACTTGAGCAAGGCCGGAATCGTACCGCTGAAGACCACCTTGCCGCCGTTATACCCCGCTTTTGGGCCGATGTCGATGATGTAGTCGGCGGCGCGGATCACCTCCTCCTCGTGTTCGACAACGATGACCGTATTTCCCAGATCGCGCAACTGTTTGAGTACCTTTATCAGGCGGTTCGTGTCGCGCGGGTGCAGTCCGATCGAAGGCTCGTCGAGGATGTAGAGTGAGCCGGTGAGGTTGCTGCCCAGCGAGGTCGAGAGGTTGATGCGCTGGCTTTCGCCGCCCGAGAGGGTCGACGACAGTCTATCGAGCGTCAGGTATCCCAGCCCCACGTCGGCAAGGTATTGCAGGCGGTTGCGGATTTCGATCAGGATGCGCGAGGCGGTTTTCGTGTCGTGTGCGTCGAGTTGCAACGTACCGAAAAATGCGATCAGCTCGTCGACGGGCAGGGCGACCAGATCGGCGATTGTTCGACCTCCGATCCGGACGTAGAGTGCCTCTTTGCGCAGGCGCGAACCTCCGCACTCGGGACAGAGGGTCTTGCCCGTGTACCGGGCTTTCATCACGCGGAACTGGATTTTGCGTCGTTCCGAGTCGATGTAGGCGAAGAACGCATCCAGCCCCTCGAAATACTCATTTCCGCGCCACAGGAGTCGTTTCTGCTCGGCAGTCAGTTCGTAGAATGGCGTATGAATCGGGAAGTCGAACTTGTAGGCGTTTGCCACCAGCTGCTCTTTCCATTTGCGCATGGTTTCACCGCGCCAGCAGGCCACGGCATCTTCGTAGATCGTCTTGCTCTTGTCGGGGATCACCAGATCCTCGTCGATGCCGATCACCTTACCGTAGCCCTCGCAGCGTGGACATGCTCCTAACGGATTGTTGAAGCTGAAGAGGTGCTCCGTCGGTGGTTCGAATTCGATGCCGTCGGCTTCGAAACGCGACGAGAAGGTCTCGTCTTGGTGGTCGGTAATGACACGGCAAATGCCGTTGCCGTAGGAGAAGGCGCGTGCCACCGAGTCGCGAATCCGGGTCTGCATGTCCTCGTCCGAACTTACGCGCAACCGGTCGATAACCACCGCGATATCCGCGGGGTTGGTCTCTGCGGTGACAAGCGGTAGAAACTCTTCGATCAGCCGGCTCTCTCCTCCGACGTAGACGCGCATCAAGCCGTCGGAGAGCAGCAGGGTCAGTTTCTCGATGATCCCCTGTCCTTGGCCGAGCGTCAGGGGCGTGGCGATCACGGCACGACTGTCGTTCTGGGCGAGCAGGTAGGCCGCCACATCGTCGGTGCTGAAGCAGCGCACCTCCTCTCCCGATACGGGCGAATAGGTGTGGCCGATGCGGGCAAACAGCAGCTTCAGGTAGTCGTAGATCTCGGTGGTCGTGCCGACGGTCGAACGCGGATTGCGCGTATTGACCTTCTGCTCGATGGCAATGGCCGGCGCGATGCCCGAAATGACATCCACATCGGGCTTGTTGATCTTGCCGAGAAACTGCCGTGCGTAGGCCGAAAGGCTCTCGACGTAGCGGCGTTGCCCCTCGGCGAAGATTGTGTCGAAGGCCAGCGTCGATTTTCCCGATCCCGATAGTCCTGTAATGACAACCAGCTGATCGTGTGGAATTTCGACGTCGATATTCCGCAGGTTGTGCACCCGCGCGCCTTTGATGTATATGGAGTTTTCGTGTGACATAGTTCTTCTAATTGATCTCGCCCTCGGCGATGCTGCCTCCGGCTTTGCGGAGTTTCTCGGTAAGCAGGTCGGCGCGGCTTTCGCGAATGGAAAAGTGCATGGTGCAGAGGTTATCGAACTCCTGTTTGAGGATCTGCGGCTGCATCTCTTTGACAACTCGCATGATATCGTTCATGACCAGATACGGAAAGTCCACAGGAATCAGCCGATCTACCGTGCGTTCCACGATCTCGGCCGCTGCAATAGCCTCCGCTGCCGACTCCTTGTAGGCGGCGATCAACCCCGGTACGCCCAATTTTGTCCCCCCGAAATAACGCACCACAACGATCAGACAATCGGTCAGCTCATGGGATAAGAGCTGTCCCAAAATCGGTTTGCCGGCCGTTCCCGACGGCTCTCCGTCGTCGTTCGAGCGAAAGCTCTCGCCTTTAGCTCCCAGCCGCCATGCGTAACAATGGTGCGTAGCGTCGTAGTACTTTTTGCGTAGGGTGTCGAGGATCTCGCGGATCTGCTCCTCGGCTTGCACCGGATAGATGAAGGCGAGGAACTTGCTGCTTCGTTCCCGCAACGCCGCTTCGATCGGGGCGGCAATCGTAAGATAGCTGTCCTCGGCCACGATAGTTAGCGCACTTTGCGGAAAAGACGATTCCAACGAATGTTCGACGGGAAGGATTTGTTGGCATCGAGTGACAGCCAGACGAACGACGCCTTGCCGACGATGTGGTCTTCGGGTACAAAGCCCCAGAAGCGCGAGTCGGCCGAATTGTGGCGGTTGTCCCCCATCATCCAGTAATAATCCATTGCAAAGGTGTAGTGGGTTGCCGGAGCACCGTCGATGTAAATCATCCCGTTGTCGACCTCGAGCCGGTGGCCTTCGTAGGCGGTGATGATGCGCTCGTAAAGCGGCAGGTTTTCCAGCGTAAGTTCCACGGTGGCATGCTTCTTCGGAATCCAGATCGGCCCGTAGTTGTCCTGACTCCAACGTGCATCGTCCCATTGGGGGAAGACATCGGTGTTGGGTGAGAACAGGTAGCGGCGAATCGAAATGACGTTGTTGAGCGATTTGAGCTTCTCGGCGGCCTGCTCGGTGATCTTCATTTCGTAGACCGAGCCATTTCCGTTGTACTCGGTGATCCCCAGATTCTCAATCGCATATTGCGAGATCGGCGATGAGGTCTGCACGATGTAGGTGTGCTGCAATCCCGGGATCTCCTCTTGCGGAGTGCCGTTGATCCAGACCTGCGCGTCGCGTACCTCCAGCGTATCGCCTGCAATGGCGACGCAACGCTTGATGTAATTCTCGCGTTTGTCGACCGGCCGGCTGATGACCGTATATTTTTCGTTGAGCTCTCGGCGGCCTTCCTGTGCGCCGAACGACTGCTCGTAGTCGCGCAGCACGTCGTAATAGGTGACGCTCTGATTCTCCAGCAACACGGTATCTCCAGCAGGGAAGTTGAATACTACCACGTCGTTGCGCTTGATTGACCCCAGACCTTTCAGCCGGTGGTATGGCCATTTCACCGCTTCGCTAAACGATTTCTTGGTTTGCGAGAACGGCATGGTGTGGTGCACAAACGGGAAAGCGATCGGTGTGTTGGGCATTTGCGGGCCGTAGGCTACTTTGCTCACATAGAGGTAGTCGCCTACCAGCAACGACTTCTCCATCGACGAGGTGGGAATGACGTACATCTGAAAGATGAAGATATGTACCAGCGAGGCGACAATCGTAGCAAAGATGATTGCATTGACCCATTCGTAGATTGCTCTGTATGCCTTGCTTGTCTGACACATACGCGCATTGTGACGCCATACGTAGCGATAAAAGAATCGCGAGATGTAGAGGTCGAAGATGATCGGCAGTCCGAGCAGCAGCCACAAATTCCCCGTCCAGACAACAAACCAAAGTGTATAAAGCAATGCGGCCAGAGTGAAGCTGACCCATTTATTGCGAAGTATTGTTCTGATTTTATTCATATTATAATTCTCTAATTAAATCATTTCAGGAGGTCATCCATATCATAGATACCCTGTTTGCCGCATAAAAATTCGGCGGCAACAACCGCGCCCAGTGCTAACGTGCGGCGGTTCTTGATCGTATGGCGCAGCTCCAGAATATCATCCCCCGACTCGTAGGTCACCGCATGAATCCCCGGCACAGCCCCTTCGCGCACTGATCCGATCACCAGCTGGTGATCCGCAGCGTCGGCTACGTTTTCGATGCGGTTGGCGGCATTTGCCACCTGCGGCGCGTAGTTCACCCACTCCGTTTTGGTGTGCAGCTCGGCAAGAACTCCTTCGGCCAGCGTAATGGCCGTGCCGCTTGGGGCATCTTTTTTCTGGGTGTGGTGCACCTCGTCGATCCGCACCTCGTATCCGCCTACGCGGTCGATCATGGCGGCTAACTGCCGGTTGAGCCGAAACATCAGATTGACTCCCAGACAATAGTTCGAGGCATAAAACAGCGCACTATTCTTCTCGCGGCAGAGTGCCTGCAACTCGCCGAGTCGCTCCGTCCAGCCGGTTGTCCCGCTCACGACGGCCGTGCCGCATTCGATGCAGGTGCGGATGTTGTTATAAGCGGTTGAGGGCATGGTAAATTCCAGAGCCACATCGACTCCGCGAAGGTGCTCGGCATCGAGGTGCGCTGCGTTGTCGGTGTCGATCACCAGTGACACCTCGTGGCCGCGCTCGCGCAGGATTTGCTCGATCTCGTGCCCCATTTTACCGTATCCTATGATTGCTGCTTTCATTGGCTCTTATTTTGTAATCGGACAAAGATACGAATTCGCAGCCGAAATAAAAAACACTTTTTTATATGAAATATATTTATTAACTTTGAGGTGGTTCTTATTACAATTTGGAATAGGATTAAAATGTATTACTAAAATATTGTAACATTATTATGAAAAAAGGAATCGAAAAAAACCGTACCGAATGCGATTTGCTCGGCTGTGTAGAAGTCCCCTACGAGGTGCTTTATGGAGTACAAACCATGCGCGGATTGGAAAACTTTGCTATCAGCAGATTTCGACTCTCGGATTACCCGTTGTTTATCAAGGGGCTGGCAGTCGTTAAGTTGGGAGCTGCCGAAGCCAATCACGACATGGGACTGCTCTCCGACGAGGTCTTCGGAGCAATCTCACAGGCTTGCCGCGAGATCATGGAGGGGCGTCATCACGAATTTTTCCCGGTGGACATGATTCAGGGTGGAGCTGGAACAACTACAAACATGAATGCCAACGAGGTGATTGCCAACCGTGCGCTGGAGATCTTGGGACACGATCGGGGCGATTACCAATATTGCTCGCCCAACGACCACGTGAACTGCTCGCAGTCGACCAATGATGCCTATCCGTCGGCAATTCATATCGGCTTGTATGCTACACATTTGGAGTTGCGCAAGCACTTCGAAGCCCTGATCGATGCCTTCGCGCGCAAGGGTGAGGAGTTCTCGCAGGTGCTGAAAATGGGACGCACCCAGCTGGAGGATGCTGTGCCGATGACGCTCGGACAAACTTTCCATGGCTTCGCCAGCGTGCTGCGCGAGGAGGTTGGCAATCTGGATCACGCGGCACAGGAATTCCTGACGATCAACATGGGCGCAACGGCTATTGGTACAGGTATTTGCGCCGAGCCGGGCTATGCCGAACGTTGTACGCAGTCGATTGCTGCGATTACGGGTTGGCCGGTGCGGCTGGCTGAGGATTTGGTGGGTGTCACCTCCGATACTTCGTGCATGGTGGGCTACGCTTCGGCGATGAAACGCGTGGCACTGAAGATGAATAAAATCTGTAACGACCTGCGTCTGCTGGCCTCTGGGCCGCGCTGCGGACTGGGCGAGATCAACCTTCCGGCGCGTCAGCCCGGCTCGTCGATCATGCCCGGCAAGGTCAATCCCGTGATTCCGGAGGTGATGAATCAGATCGCTTACAAGGTCATCGGCAACGAACTTTGCGTGTCGATGAGCGACGAGGCGGCACAAATGGAGCTGAACGCTATGGAGCCGGTGATGGCACAATGCTGCTTCGAATCGGCTGACCTGCTGATCAATGGCTTCGATACGTTGCGGATTCGCTGTGTCGAAGGCATCACGGCCAACGTGGAGCGTTGCCTGCAATACGTGCATAACAGCATCGGCGTGGTGACGGCTCTTAATCCGATCATCGGCTATAAGAACTCGACCAAGATCGCCAAGGAGGCACTCGAAACGGGACGCGGGGTCTACGAACTGGTTCTCGAACACGGCATCCTGTCGCGTGAGGAGCTGGACGAAGTGCTCAAACCCGAAAACATGATCCGTCCTGTGAAACTCGACATCAAGCCACGGCGATAAACGCATCGTCGCGTATCTAAACTCCTTTCCGTTAAGCGGAAAGGAGTTTTTTTTTGCCGGGATCGCAGCCAAGAAAAAGCCGCTATTTGCATTATTTTTCCTAACTTTGTTTCAGAAGTCAGCCGATATGAAGACGGTATTACCCTTGTATTAATCTCTCTTTATGTTTTTTGTGTTGCTGGAAACATTGGATCAAGCAGTAATCCTTGTTGGTATCTCCATTTGGGATTAATTTCTTGGTGAGTTGTTTTCGGCTTGCGCAGCGAGCCGGCAGGCCGCAGCTCCGCCACGCGGAGGCCTGCTCTTCGCTTCGCTTCGAGCCGTCCTCGCGAGCTGCTGCCTGAGAACAAAAACAATGCTCCCTTAAAAAGAAATTTACCAACAAGGATTACTGCTTGATCCAAAACATTCTGTCTATTCCTATGGGTTATGTTGTAATGGCGAATGAGGTTATAGGCAATTCATGCTATCTATATATATAGGTAAAACGATCGCTTGAATAGCAATGTGTTGTTTGATGCTTTTTCGCTCCGCCCTGCCCGCCGGACACAAAAAAGCCGCTCCACGAGAGAGCAAAACCGAGCGTGAGAACTCACAAGTTTCACTAAAACGCAGAAAGGCAGTGCAAGGTGAGAGCAAATGCAAACTTTGTTTGCGGCTTTGCGGCTTTGTCGAGCCGCCGCCTGCCGAAGCCGGAGTCCCTTTTTCCGGCAAAGACAGTTGCAAAAGTCGAATATCTTTTCTAACTTTCTGACGAAAAGCATCTAAAGCTAAATGGATGAACTTTTTTATGTTAAACTAACAATATGAAAACTATTATTACATATACAATCGTATGTGTGTGTCTCTTTTGTGTGTCTTGCAAAAAAGAGTATGTTGATTACACGACAAATTCGGGTTTCGATGCGACAGAATGCGACAGTGTGATGCTCGAAAATTCGACCGTCTTGGGTCGCGTATGGGGTTTTGTAAAATACCATCATCCGGCATTTTCGGGAGATAAATACGACCTTGATTTTGAACTTTTTGAACTACTGCCACAAGTTGCCGATGCAGAACCCGCCGTGCGAAATCGGATTCTGGTGTCGTGGATCGATGGGTTTGGAAAATTCAAGACTGCGCCGAAGGTGATCCGAAAAAAGATTTTGTCATAAACTACAATACTTTCCAGAAATGAAACTTTCCCGATGTCGGCGATAAAATAATTTCATCCTTACGTTTCAAACAAGATAAGTTGTCCCCTCCGGGTAGCGGGCTGTTTGTGCACTTCGGTTTTGGCCGCTCGGTTTTTTGGATGCTGCGAGATTCTGGGCTTTTTTCCCTTTTTTCAAATGAATATGTCGTATCTTTGCCCGTAAATTGATGCACAATGCGGTATTTCATTGAATTACGATACGACGGAGGTGCTTATTGCGGATGGCAGCGTCAGCCCGATATGCCCACCGTGCAACAAACTCTGGAGCAGTCGCTTACTACCCTGCTGCGCGAGAACATCGAGGTGACGGGTGCCGGGCGCACCGACACGGGTGTCAATGCGTCGTACTATGTGGTGCATTTTGATTGCGCGTGCGGCGTGACGGACTCCGAGCGACTGATTTACAAACTCAATTTTATGCTTCCGGCCGACATCGCCATAGGCAGCATTACGCCCGTTGCTGCCGATGCGCATGCCCGTTTTCACGCCTGCGAACGCGAATACCGCTACTACATCGACCCGGTCAAAAACCCTTTTACGCGTCACGCTGCATGGCAATATCGCGTGCCGCTGGATCTGCCGCGGATGAACGAAGCTGCGGCGCAGCTCCTTGCTTATAACGATTTTACATCGTTTGCCAAACTCAATTCGAATAACAAAACCAACATCTGCCGTGTGATGCAGGCGGCGTGGCGAGTCGACGAATCGGGCATGCTCTGTTTCACCATTCGCGCCGATCGTTTCTTGCGCAACATGGTGCGTGCGGTCGTCGGCACGCTGGTCGATGTCGGCCGCGGTCGCTATACACCGGAGGATTTCCGAGCGATCATCGAGAGCCGCGACTTGGCGCGCTCGAGTGCCGGAGCACCCGCTCAGGGTCTTTTCTTGAGCGACGTCCGCTACCCTACCGAAGTCTTTGAGCGCAAGGCATTTTAGCCCGCAATGGGGTTGCGGTAATGCAAATTCGTTTTTATTATTCTTGGATAAACAAGAAGCCGGACTAACGTTGAATCGTTAGTCCGGCAGTGAGACCGAAGCGTCGGTCGGCTTTCTCTTGGGGCGTGTCGCCTCTCGGCAATTCCCTCCGCTCCAGCCCTTGGCTATTGGTATATTTCGTTCAGCAGGCGTGCCAATCTGTATCCGCCGCGCAAAAATTGCTGTTCGATGGATGGCGTGTATTTGTCGATGTAATTGTAGGATACTTTGACCCCTTCCGGCGAATTCGCATAGATGTCTATGCAAATTTGGTGGGTCTCAATCACCCAGTCGCGCGGCTCTCCGGCCTGTATCAGTACGGCTTCGTCGTCGCTGATCCGGTCGATCTGCTCCTGCCACTCCGAGTAGCTCCACTTGTGAGCCGCCTCGGGTATGGCCGAGTCCCATATCGAGTGGAGGTCGGACTCCCTGCCGAAAATCAACACACGACGACGGTTTCCACCCAGATCGGTCAACCGCCCCAGATGCATCGGGGTGTGCATATCACCGACCAGATGAATCAGCATCTTGAGATTTAACAGCTCCTCTTCGGCGGTTAATTGGCCTTTCTTGAGCTTCTCGGTGATCTCCGTGACCGCCGTCAACACATCGCCTTTCGGATTGCGGTGCATGCTGTCGAGGGTTTCGTTTTCGTCGATATTCAGGTAGTGCCACGTGCGGGTATAGTCGTATTCGGGGGCATGGCTGGCGTTGTCGAGCCAGTTGGCGAAGTAGACCAGCGAGTGACCGCCCAGAATTTTGTCGATCTGCTCGGCAGCTTCGGGAGTCAAGTGGTTTTCGGCGATATAAGCCGTGATGTCGTGCCCCTTTTGTCCCCATGCAAATGCTCCGTGGACGAAGAGCAGACAAGCTCCTGCAAGAATTAGTTTCTTCATATCTTCAGAACTTTTAATAAGTAACTTCTAATGGTTCATCGTGGCGAGGAACTCCTCGTTGGTGCTGGTGAGATTCATCTGTTTTTGCAGGAACTCCATTGCCTCGACCGGATTCATGTCCGATAGGTATTTACGAAGCACCCACGTGCGATTCATCACCTCGCGCGACAACAACAGATCTTCGCGGCGCGTTCCCGATGCTGTGACGTCAACGGCCGGGTATACGCGTTTGTTAGCCAGCTTGCGATCCAGCTGCAACTCCATGTTACCCGTGCCCTTGAACTCCTCAAAGATCACCTCGTCCATCTTCGACCCGGTGTCGATCAGTGCCGTGGCGATGATCGTCAGCGAGCCTTTCTCTTCGGTGTTACGTGCTGCGCCAAAGAAACGCTTGGGCTTGTGGAGGGCATTGGCATCGACACCGCCCGAAAGCACCTTGCCCGATGCCGGCTGTACGGAGTTGTAGGCGCGTGCCAGACGGGTGATCGAGTCGAGGAATATCACCACGTCGTGGCCGCATTCCACCATGCGTTTGGCCTTGTCGAGCACCATTTCGGCCACCTTCACGTGGCGCGAAGCCTGCTCGTCGAAGGTCGATGCAACGACTTCAGCTTTGACGTTTCGTGCCATTTCGGTCACCTCCTCCGGACGCTCGTCGATCAGCAGGACGATCATGTAAACCTCGGGGTGGTTGTCGGCTATGGCGTTGGCAATCGACTGCAACAACATCGTCTTACCGGTTTTGGGCTGTGCCACGATCAGGGCGCGTTGTCCCTTGCCGATTGGCGAAAAGAGGTCGACGACGCGTGTCGACAGGTTGTTGTGGCCGTTTCCCGTCAGACAGAATTTCTCGCTGGGGAAGAGCGGCGTCATGTATTCGAACTGTACGCGGTCGCGGATGTATTCGGGTTTCAGCCCGTTGATCTCGCTGACCCGTACCAGCGGAAAATACTTTTCGCCCTCTTTGGGCGGACGAATCGACCCGCTGACCGTGTCGCCCGGCTTCAGCCCGAAGAGCTTGATTTGCGAGGGCGAAACGTAGATGTCGTCGGGTGAGTTGAGGTAGTTGTAGTCGGCCGAGCGGAGAAATCCATATCCGTCGGGCATCACCTCCAAAACACCCTCGCCGTCGATCTCTCCGGCAAAGTCGTCTTTGGTGATATTCCCAGCATTGGCCGGTTCGGCCTGCCGGGCGGGCGCAGTCGGAGCTTGTGCAGTCGGAGCTTGTGCAGTCGGAACTTGTGCAGCAACGGGCGCGGACGCGGGCTGCTGTGCAGGCTCTGCGGCTCTATTCTTCGGTTTGCGGCCGCGACGTTTCGGCTCTGTTTGCTCCGGTTTCGACTCTCCGTTTTCCGATTTTTCGGGTGCGGGCTCTACTGCCGGTTGAATGAACGTATCGACTTCAGAGATCGCCTCCGGCTCTTTCAGCTCTTCGGGTTCGGGCAAATCATCCGGCTCGAGCATCAGCTCGGGCTGAATCTCAACGACCGCCTGGCGGCTGGGCTTCCCGGACTCCGGGCCTGCCGATTCGGCATTGGCCAATCGAGGCCGACGTCCACGAGGTTTTTTCGTGGCAGACGATTCGGCAGCGTCGGCCTGCGACGCTTGGTTATCGGCTGCCGGACTCTCAGTCTGAGAGCTTTCGGCTATTTTTTCTATCAGATCGCGCTTCTTTACCATGACATTTGCAATGCCGAGTGCTTTTGCGATTTCTCGCAACTCACTGAGGTTTTTTCCTTCCAGCGCTTTTGTATCCTGCATACTATATTCGTTTCAATGTGATTTTCAAAATCGAACGGCCGTTCGATCAGTGGAATTATGTTGCAAAGATAATGCATTATTTTATAATTCAAAATAAAAAAGCGAGCGGTGCTGTGTGATTTTTTTTGCGACGATTTACCTAATTGTGGGGATTGTGCGATTCCGAAATATCCACGACCTTTGTCCCCAGATGATACAGCCATTAAATCGTCTTGTATTGTGAAGTTTGTGTGTGAAAAACTCCCCGGGAGCGGGGAGTTTTTCGGTTGTATCGACATGCCCCGAACGCGGGGGGTGTTTGGCTTATTGGGTGGTGGGTGGCTGTTTTAATCTATCCCACGGTTCGATGCCTCCTTCGATTAGCGTGAATAGGGCATTCGGCTCAACTGTTTTGATTCCTTTTAACGCGCAATATGTGCCGAAATCCCTGATTTTTAGTTTTTTCAGCAGATGCTCAAATTCGTTGCCTTTTATTTGCGTGTGTCTATATCGACTTTCAGCAGGTGCAGGTCTTCGATGCCGGTTAGCTCGGTCGAGCACTCGCCCAGCCAGCCGTTTTCCTGATTGACTCCGGTGTATATCTTTATAAAGTCCACACCCGGCAAATCGACTTTTTGACCCTTGCTATTGACTGCCCAGCCGATGTCTATGGCCGATTCGTCTGCTGAATTAAGCTCGTTGTCGGCATACCCGTAGCGGAATTTGTAGAGCACGAAATAGTTGCCTTGATTGCTTTCGTCGATTCCGTTTTGCGGCAGGCATGTGCCTTTGAAGGTAATCTTGTCGCCCTTGGCCCACAGCGGGAAATAGCATTGGTTGTGGAAGACGTTCTTCACCTTGTATCCCGATTGTCCTTGGTTGTCCTCCCAGCGAATATACGTCTGCATCTCCTCCTCCGACTCCGGCTCTTTTTCCGGACGATAATAGGTGATCTGGTAGTCGAAGTAGGTCTTTACGTCGTTCTTATTTTTGATCGCTTTTTGATACCACAACTCTTGGGTCGGGTCGACGTGTGCGCTGCCGGCGATTTCGTACCACTCGTTCTCGTCGGCAATCTTGTTTTTATTGGCATCGTAGGCCACCATAATCACCCCCGGTTCGCAGCTGCCGCCCTCCGGAGCATCCGGATCGGGATTCGCATTGGCGAAAAATGCGTTCGCCAACACCCTGAAGTCCCGCTTGCCGGCTACGTTCTCGATCGTATGGTCGAATCCGACCACCACGTATCCGCCAAACCCACCGAGGGTAATCATCCCCTTCTTGTTGTTACCTATAATATCGAGAACCTTCTGGTTCATGGTCTCTTGCGTGTCACCCTCCTCGTATTTCGGGAGGTTGTTGGTGAACTGCCCCACGGCCGGCATGAAATCGAGGACTTGGGTGATGTAGGGGCTTGCCCCTTCTGCCGGAGGGGTGATCGCATCGAAGGCTACAACCACCTTGTACTCATAGCTGAATTTGGTTTGACCCGAGGCGACCTCGAGCACCAATTTGTATTCGCCTCCCGCCTCGATCATATACTCCAGATTTTTGGTGTTGGCTATCACTTGGCCGTCGAGCGACCATTGGTAGGTAACTCCTTCGTCCGAAACACTCTCCACCGAAACCCGAAGAAGCTGTCCGACTTTGACCGAGAATCCCTCGGGTGGAACTTGAACTGTGATGTCCTGCTGCTGTAATTGATAAACCTCGTTTTCCTTTGCACATTTCGAGAAAAGCACTCCAACCGCGAGTATCGCCAAGAGGAGTAAGCACGGTCTGGTTAAGAACTTTTTCATGGTCTTTTATTGTTTTATGGGTTGTAATTTTTGGGTTGTAAATACGATGTGAGCCGGTATGTCGCCCGTGGTTACCGACCATTTTTTCTTCCCGTCGGGCGAAAAGCAGTGGAGCGTTCCGGGGGTGACATAGTCTTTCGCGTCGGTGACGAATATCTCTCTTGTCGCCGGGTTTATGGCTACCCCATAGGGAATTTCGATACTCTTTTCTGTCCCGTCTTTGATGAAATTCCGGTCTACGATCTGCTTGGTTCGGGTGTTGATGATCGCGTAGGTAATGGTGTTGCTGTGGGTGTTGTAACTCCACTCTGTGCTATATACATAGAGCGAATCTCCGCATCGGTTCATGTTGCTGTTGGGCAGGTCGAACGAGTCGGTCACCTTGTCCGTTTTGCTGTCGATAACAAAGGTTTTGGAGGGCGTGCCGTAGTAATCGCCGCGGGATGAGACCCAGATGTTGCCATAACGGTCAAGCTCCAACCGGTGGAGGTTGATGGCCACATCAATCTTTTCGATCTCGGTGAATGTTTCGAGGTCGATTACCGAGACGGTTCTGTCGTAGTTGGGGACGCGATATCCGCCCGAGTTTGCCACATAGAGCTTCTCTCCGGCGATAATCAGCTCGTCGGGTTGATAGCCGACCGTACACTCGCCCACTACCTTCAAGGTCGTAGTATCGACCTTTGCCACATAGCCCAACCGAGCATTGGGGTCAATCGCCACCGGGCCTGCGTAGGAACTCACATAGGCGTATCGACCCTTGAAGACGATATAACGACAATTCGGAATCGAAATCTGCGTGATGTGCTTTGCCGTGGTCACATCCATCACCTCGATGAAATTGGAGCAGTTGATCACGGCATACAACTTGTTGCCATAGATCTGGATGTCGTTGCCGACATCTCCCAACTCCTTGACCACTCCCGGATTGCGCTCGGCATAGATATTTTTGGTGTAGACTCCGGTTTGGTAGTCGAAATAATCGAGTGTGCATTTGTTGTTGCCCATGTTCCCCTCGTTAAGCAGAAAAAAGCCTTTGACATCTTTCACATCGGGGTCGGGATAGATGACCGTTGTGCTTGTCGACGGGGTGATATCCTCCTCATTGCGACACGACGCGAAGAGAGATATGCAGCATAAAATCAGAAAAATGCGCTTTGTCATAATAGGATGTTGATTTTAATTTTGAAATTCGTTCCGGGCATCGGATAACATTGCACTACCTCATACTGCTGGTTGAAAATGTTGTTCAACTCGCCCGTGGCTCGTAGTTCCAGCCCCCTTATGCGGAACGTTTTCGAGAGCGAGAGGTCGTGCGTATACCAAGGCAGGGCGTAGTTCTCTTTGATATTCGCCACCGCCTCGTAACGCTCTCCGGTGTAGATGAAGCTGTAATTCCACGACCACGATTTGTACGAGCCGCTGAGGATCACCGTTCCGCTATGCCACGGAACATAGGGGATTTGCCCACCGTACCACTCGCTCGTGGGGGTCGTGAAGTCTTGTGCCTTTTGGTAGGTGTAGCTCAAGCGGGGCGATAACTCGACCTTGCCGAAACGGAAAAAGCCCTGTGCAACGGCGTCGATTCCCCGAATCTCGACATAACCTAAATTGAGCATCGTCCAGCGAAATTGGTTCGAGGTCGGCATCGCGATGATCTTATCTTCGACCTGATTGTAGTATCCGTCCACCTGCAACTCGATGCGCGCAAGCACCCCTTTCGCGAAGTTTTTGGCATAGGTCAGCCCCACATCGTATTGCGTGGTGTACTCCGGTTTCAGGTCTTTGTTGCCGATGAAGGTGTAGTAGAGGTCGTTGAGCGTCGGCATCCGGAAAACCCGTTTGTAGAAGGCTCTCAAGTTCAAGTCCGCGTGGCGGAATGGCCTCCACGATGCCACGGCCGACGGGGTGAAGATGCTCTTCTTCCCGGCTTCGGTTCCGTTGCTGCGGGTCTTGTCGCTCACAAACGTATGCAACAGACTTGCCTGCAACTTAAACCGTTTGAAGTCGATTGAGGTGGCGGCAGCGGAGAGGAACGTATAACGATCGGGATAGACGAAGTCGACCAAATCGGCATTGAGCGTATTCCATTGAAAGTCGTTGGAAAGCGAGGCACTCCACCACGGAAAGAGCGTGATGAGGTGCGCCGCCGAGAGATAAGTCTCCTGCTGCCGATAGTGATTGTTGACATACATGGTGGTAATGTCTAAATTCGGATCGGAGAGATAATGCAGGTAGTCGTATGCGTATTTGCCATTCAGGAGCAAACTGTATCTCGATCCGAAGCGTCGGCGAAACATCCCCTGAACAAAGAAATTATCGTCCCATTGCCTGTCCTGATGTTTGAACTTCCCCGGCTCTTCGCGTACCGATGCCCCGGGGTAACCGCGCTCCGAGTTGTAATAATAGGTTTTTGCCGTCCACTCGCCCCCTTTGATCTTCCCGAATAGGGCGGCTTCGGCTCGGAGCATGCGTACATCTCCGTTGCGCCGCACCTCTGTGGTGTCGTATCCGTTTTTCTTGGCGTAGCTGAATTTGTATCGGCCCGAAGTGTAGAGAAATTCCGTACTGACCGAAACTGTTACCTTCTCGCTGATCTTGCGCTCCCAGAGAACCGACGGATTGACGGTGGCAAACGAACCGCCTTTCAGCCCGAAATTCCAGTTGTTGCGTCTTTTGTTTTTGAACGTGGGGCGACGTGTGGTCAGGTAGATCGCGCTCGCCGAAGCGTAATCTTTGGCCGTCTGGAAGATCGCACTCTTCTGCCCGTTGTACATCGAGATCGCCTCCATGTTGTCGAGCGAAAAACGTCCCAGATCGACCACCCCATTTTGGGCATTTCCTAACTCTATGCCGTCGTAGAACACCCCGACGTGGTGACTTCCCATGCTGCGGATGTTGACGGTTTTCAATCCGCCGATGCCTCCGTAGTCCTTGACCTGTACGCCCGAAAAGTAGCGCACGGCATCCGCCACGGAGTAGACGCTGAGCTTTTGCAGCGCATCGCCCGAAAGTACCTGCACGGGTATAACCTCTCTCTTGATCTTGTCGCCGTAAACGACTACTTCGTCGATCGAAAACTGGGTCGTATCCTTGCGTGGGGTGTCGCGCTCTTGGGCAATAATAGGACAAGCTGGCCCTGCGAACAGGGCCAGCATGATAACAATCCTTTCTATGTAGTTTGACATGGACGCCACGCTACTTGTGTTTACCACGCAACGGTGATGTCGTCCAGCGCATAGTATGCAGGTAATGAATAGCCATAACCATTATCTGCACCGCCGGCTTGGTTCAGTCGCAGCGATACGATCGGCCCGAGTTCCGAAAGATCCCATTTCGTCCACGTTTTGGTAACGGCTTCCGGTGTGGCAAAGGTCATTGTGATGGTCTTAATCTCTTTGTCGTCAGCATCGTATCCCGTAGCATAATAGGTTACGTTTTTTGTCAGTTGGGGCGATAATTCATTACCGGCCATTGCTACCGAATAGAAGTAGCAGGTTGAATTGACGTAGAGACTTTGGATTGTGCGAGCTTTGCCGTCGGCGAACTTGAGAATCGGACGACCGTCGCCGTAGGAGTGCTCTAAATCCATATATCCGAATGTGGTCAGGAAGTTATCCGAGCCGTTGCAGCCTCCGCCTGTGGTGCTGTCTTCTTCTCCTGTGGGGTTATACACATACAAATCGTATTTGTAGCCGCCATATTTTGATTGTTCCAGCGATTTGGAGTTGTAGGAGCTGACAAACCACGGATAGCCCCAGCCGCCCATGAAACCGGTAGGCCGGCCTGTAGTCAACTGCGATGCGGCATCGACCCAAAGATAATTATCTGTATTTCCCATTTGGGTCGTCGAATATTTTCCGGGGTTGTAGTTTGCTGCCACCCATTTGCTCCAATCTTCGCCTTCAAATGAGATTGTGTGTTTGTTTTCGAACGTGCCTACTTCTAACTCCGCCATGCACGAGAAGTTACCGGCCAGACCGATCAGGGCAATCACCCCTTTGCGCTCAGCATAGCTGTTGGCTTCGGCCGGGGCTGTGACAGTCAGCGTCGTTCCGTCAACCGAAACTTTCCACCCGTCGGGCTTCGTCCAAGTCAATTTCTCGGCACCCTTGCTGGTGATCGTGAAGGTCGACTTCTCATCGAAGTCAAAAAGCCATGATTTTGCCGAAAGGGTAATCTGGAGAGCTCCCTGCATCGGCATCTCGATCTTGCTGCCGTCTTTGAGCGTGAAAATCGCGAAGCCGGAAGTTGTCGTCGTGTCTACCGATTTGAACATCGAATCACCGTCCTTACCATCGGAACCCTCTGCCTTAACACCCATTGAAGTCCAGGTCGTGCCGTCAACCGACATCTCCCACTCTTTCGTGTCGGGATTGATGCGCAACTGCGGAGTCGTGCCGTCCGTGCCTTCGGCTTTGATCTTCTTGCCGTCGACCTCGATGATTTTGCCGTCGAGTGCCCAATAATAGAGGCCGTCAGTGTCCTTGACTACCGAAATTGCCGGGGCAGTCGTTCCGTCTTTGCCGTTGGTGATTGTGGCGGTCTTGCCGTCGGAGAAGTTGATCGTGTAGCCGTTGTCAGTTGTGACCACGGAGGTGACCGTTACGTTTTTCTGCAAAGCATCGACTATCTTTTGCAGCGCATCAATATTGGTGTTGGCGCTTTTCATCGCCTTCTCCATTGCTTCGACACGTCCGTCAAGGCCGTCGACAGCGTTCCACAAGTCGTCGTCGTCATACGAGCAACTCCACATCGATGCTCCAAACAGAGCGATCGTCAGTAAGATAAATAGTTTTTTCATTCCGTTGTTATTTTAAGTTTGACAAAAAATTAGCCGTGTTCCATACGGGCCACGGCACAACGAAAATTCAAAAACGGATCTACACCGAACACAACCACTACCGATTGCACATCTTAACCGGAAATACCCCGGATCGGGAAATCGCATATTTGACTTTCACCCGTACTCCCGCAGGTTGTAAAGCATTCCAAGTGCAATCGGCAGGTCTTCTGACTCGTTCCGGTTCTACGCCTTCCCAGCCTTGCGGCCAGTGGCAAAGATTGTAAAACCTTTTGCGCCCTATCGGGCAGGAACTTACAGCAACGGGTATTGTCGCAGATTTTCACTGCATTCCCTTTTCATTCCGCATCGCGTTCCCCGTAGGGTGCGACTTGGAAACCATTGCGGCGGCAAATATAGTTATTTTTTAATAAAAAAACAAATCGACGATCCGCGGGTCACAAAATCGAGCGTTATACCTCTTTTGTCGCACAAATTTGCATTAAATCTTTATTTGTCTACCTTTGTGTGATTTTTTGCAAAAATCGACTAACCTGAACCGACCGACCAATGACAGAGGTGAATGAACACACCGTATGGGCGCGATGCCTTGATGGGGATATGGACTCTTTCAAGAGCCTGTATCTGTTGTTTCATCCGCGGTTGATGAGCTATGGTCGTCACATGATTCACGACGAGGAACTTGTTGAGGATTGCATTCAGGATCTGTTCGTTAAGCTCATTCAGCGTTACGCTACCCTGCCCTCTACGCAATACGTCTCGGCCTACATTTTCAAATGTTTCCGCAATAAACTCATCGACTCATCGAGAAGTCGAAAGACAACCGTGGAGTTCGATGCCCATTTCGGTGGGGAGGATGCCCTTGCATCGGAGTATACAATTTCCCCCCCCCTCTACAACGAAGGCGAGACATCGGGTGATAAGATCCAATTTATCCTGGATAGCCTCAAATTTCTTTCTCAAAATCAGCAGGAGATCGTCTATCTCTACTTCATCAAGGGGCTTCGCCACGAGGATATCGCCTCGGTCATGGATATCAACTACCAATCCTCCAAGAATCTACTGAGCCGCGCCGTGGTGAAATTGCGCCGTCTGTTTGAGGTCAACTATTCCCGGTCGACCCGAAAATAACACGCTGCTAAACTTTTTTTCTGAATAAGTGAGTACCATTTCGGTATTTGCTCGTCTATGTGTGTAGAATCAAAACAGAAAATAGTGAACAGACGAAGAGCGTTACAAGAGGATTTTTCGCAACAATCCGAACAACTGATAGATAACATCAAACAAAACGAAGCTTCCCGCTCGACCTCGAGCGATGCCGCGCGTTCGTGGTCGGCCGTCGAACAACGCCTTGCCTCCAAGTCCTTGACAAAGCCTCGTATGAACCGTTCGCTCTGGTGGAGCGGTATTGCCGCATCGTTGATTATTGCATGCGTGGCGAGCTACATCGGGGTCTCCCGACCGACTACCTCCGACCGCCTTCTGACGGTGCTCGACCAAGCCGCCGATGCCGACACGGTGAGCGAAGGGTTGCTGATTATCGACGATGTTACGATAAAACTCGACGGCAGCAACGCGCTCCGCTACGACTCGGACGGCAACATCACGATCGACGACAAGCGCATCTTGCTGCGAAAAACGGGCGATATAAGCTCCAAATACAACGTGCTGATCGTACCCAAGGGGCAAAAATACATCGTCACCTTGTCCGACAACACCAAAGTCTACGTCAATTCGGGAACCAAGCTCGCCTACCCGACCCTGTTCGGCAAGGGTTTCCGCAATGTGGTTGTCGACGGGGAGGCACTCTTCGAGGTGGCCAAGGATGCGTCGCACCCCTTTGTCGTTGCAGCCCAAGGGTTCAACGTCAAGGTGCTGGGTACGGTGTTCGACATCAATGCCTACCAATCGCGTGGCAATGCTTCGGTTGTTTTGCTCGAGGGTAGCGTCTGTGTCACCACCGACGATGATGCCTCGATGAAGCTGAACCCCAACCAGATGATAGAGATCGAGCACGACTACATGTCGTTGCAGGATGTCGATGTTTCGTCCCACGTGGCGTGGCGTTACGACATGCTCTATCTCGACGGCAAAAACATGCGGACTTTGCTCGAAGAGCTTTCGGAGCGTTTCGGATACAATATCGACTTCAACGCCGAGGTCGGCGACATGGCCATATCGGGCAAACTCGACATGAGCGGCAGCTTCGCGACGATCATGGACAATATCTGCCTTTTGATGAATTTGGACTATCGGATTGCGACCGACCGCGTAATAATAACCAAAAAACAGTAGCCTATGATGATGTAAACCTAAAAACCAATCTAACCAAACAAAAAATGAGCCGATTGATATTGCAGTATCAACCGACTCGGAATTGAATTTTTAACTGAAATACGTAGTATAAAAACATACAAATGTATGAATAATATTGAAAAAAGCAGGTCGTTTCTGACATATTTTTCAAAGATCTTATGCTTTGTCCTATTTGCCTTTAACGCCCAATTCACCTCGGCGCAGGAGACCTCGGCTGCAAGTGCCAACCGGTACAGCGTCAAAGAGGTGCTAACCCACATCGAGAAAACCAACGATTTCATCTTTGTCTACAACGCAGATGAAATCGACCTAAAGCGGATCGTGAAGATCGAACTTGCAGGTAAAACCGTCGACACGATTCTTCGGCAACTGTTAGCCGGAACGGACACCGAATACATCATTCGTGACCGTCAGATTTTGCTAAAACGTAGCGCAAAGCAGCCGCAACCGGCCGCCAAACTGAAAATCTCCGGCACGGTGACCGATGCCAAGCGGATGCCGATCATCGGGGCTACCGTTGTCGTCAAGGGGACTACTTTGGGGGTCTCGACCGATCGCGACGGAGGGTTTGTCTTGGAGCTGCCCGCGACGGTCGCCAATCCTGTTTTGGAGGTTGGCTATCTGGGCTACGAGTCGACAACCGTTTCGGTTGGAAGCCGTAGTAGCCTGCAAATCGTGCTGCAAGAGTCGACGTTGAAGGTCGAAGAGGTCGTTGTGACGGCACTGGGCATCAAACGCTCGGAGAAGGCGTTGAGCTACAATGTGCAGAAGGTCGACGGCGACAAGCTCTTGGCTGTCAAAGATGCCAACTTCATCAATTCGCTCAGCGGTAAAGTCGCCGGTGTCAATATCAACGGCAGTTCGTCGGGTGTCGGCGGTGCGTCGAAGGTTGTGATGCGCGGAACGAAGGGTATCGAGCAATCGAGCAACGCCCTCTATGTCATCGACGGCGTTCCTATTTTCAACTACACCAAGAAAGCCGGGACGGAACACGGCTCGGAGGGGGCGACCGAATCCATCGCCGACCTCAATCCCGAAGATATCGAGTCGGTGTCGGTGCTTACGGGTGCTGCCGCCGCCGCACTTTACGGTAGCAATGCGGCCAATGGTGCGATTGTCATCACCACCAAACGCGGTATTATCGGCAAAACCACGGTGACCGTATCGAGCAACACCGAGATTCTGGCCCCGTTTGTGATGCCGGAATTCCAAAACAGGTACGGCACGGGTCTCATTTCATCCCAGACGCCGGTTCTCAACAAGAGCTGGGGGCATAAATTGAGTTCCGAGAACCGCACTGGCTACACTCCCCGGAAGGATTACTTCCAGACGGGTGTCGTGGGCACAGAGTCGTTTGCCATATCGGCCGGTTCGGAGAAAAACCAGACCTATTTCTCGGCCGGCGTGGTCAACTCGCGCGGCATTGTTCCGAACAACGGCTACGACCGTTACAACTTCACATTCCGCAACACCACCGAGCTTATAGCCGACAAATTAACGCTCGATGTCGGGGCGACCTACATCAACCAGTCCGACCGGAACATGATCAATCAGGGAACTTATGCCAACCCCTTGGTCACCTCGTATCTGTTTCCGCGTGGCGACGACTGGTCGGACATCCAGATGTTCCGTCGTTACGACGATCAGCGTATGATTATGACGCAGTATTGGCCGCAGGGTTTCGATGAGATCAACGGTCAGAACCCCTATTGGATAAACTACTGCAACCTGCGTGAGAACAAGCGCGATCGCTATATGTTCAACGTGAATGCCACCTACACGATCACCGATTGGCTGAATGTCATGGGGCGTATCCGGGTCGACAATTCGGTTGGCCGATTCACCGAGAAATTCTATGCCACATCCAACTCGACGCTCATCGAAGGCTCGAACAACGGACTCTACGGCATCACGACGAGCAACGACAAACAAGCCTATGGCGATGCCATAATCAACATCAACAAGACCTTCAATGAGAAGTTCTCGTTGCACGCCAACTTGGGAGGATCGTTCTCGGACATGCGCCTCGACGAGGGTCAAATCCGCGGCCCGATCAACAACAAAACGGGTATTGCCAACCTCTTCAACGAGATGCACCTCGACGACATAAAGACCAACCGTCTTCGCACGGCGTGGCACGATCAGGTTCAATCGCTGTTTGCCAGTGTCGAACTGGGTTACAACAACGCATACTTCCTGACCCTCACCGCCCGCAACGACTGGCCTTCGCAGTTAGCAGGCCCTCACTCCGTGAAAAGTTCGTTCTTCTACCCTTCGGTGGGTGGATCTATCGTCCTGTCGGAGATCATCGATATGCCCAAAGAGTTGTCGTATCTTAAATTCCGCGCCTCCTACGCATCGGTCGGTATGCCTTTCGCCCGCTTCCTTGCACAGACCACTTTTGCATGGAACAACTCTTTGAAGGATTGGGAGAATAAATCGCACTACCCGATGGGTGAGCTGAAACCCGAAAAGACCAACTCGTTCGAGGTGGGCTTGACGGCGCGCTTCCTCCGACACTTCAACCTCGATTTGAGCTACTACCGTACCAATACCTTCAACCAGACTTTCGACCCCGATTTGTCGGTCTCGTCGGGTTATGACAAATTGTATGTGCAGACCGGTAGCGTGCGAAACCAAGGTGTTGAGATGGCTCTGCGTTACAACAACCGCTGGGGCAAATTTGCGTGGAACTCGAGCTATACGCTCAGCATCAACCGCAACAAGATTACCGAACTGGTGAAGAATTACCGTCACCCCGAAACCGGCGAGCTGATAAACAAGGATCGTCTGGATATGGGTGGTCTTGGTCAGGCTCACTTCCTGCTGAAGACCGGTGGCACGCTGGGCGACCTCTACTCGTTCTGCGATTTACGCCGTGATGAGAACAACAACATCTACGTCGGCGCAGAGGGCGATTTGTCAATCGACACGAAAGTCGGCGATGTGAAGTTAGGCAGCGTGTTGCCCAAGGCAAATATGGCGTGGAGCAACGATTTCTCGGTCGGCAATTTGAACTTTTCCTTCATGATCTCGGCTCGTCTGGGTGGCATCGCCTACTCGGCGACACAAGCCGCATTGGACTTTTACGGCGTATCCGAAGATTCGGCCGTGGCTCGCGATCGTGGCGGTGTGGTTCTCGACCGTGTGACGGTTGATGCCTACCAATACTACTCGGTTGTTGGCGGTCAAAACACCGGTATTCCCCAATTCTATACCTACAACGCCACCAATGTCCGTCTGCAAGAGGCGAGCATCGGGTACACGATTCCGCGAAGCAAACTCGGCAATGTCGTCGAGATGACGCTTTCGTTGGTGGGTCGCAACCTGTGGATGATCTACAACAAAGCTCCCTTTGATCCGGAGGCTGTTGCCACCACGGGTAACTATTATCAGGGAATCGACAACTTTATGATGCCGAGTCTGCGCAGTGTCGGTTTCAATATGCGATTAAAATTCTAAAACAGGCCCAATTATGAAAACTACAATTATAAAACTGCTACTCTTCGTAGTCGCCCTGAGTGTTGCCGTATCGTGTACCGGCTATTACGACCACTACAACTCCAACCCCTCGGAGGCCAGCGAAGATGCGATGAATCAAGACGGAAAACGGCTGTCGGTAGCCATGCGCGGTATGCAGAACAACATCATTCCGGCGCAAGTGCACTTATATCAATTTGTCGAGACTCTTGTCGGTGCAACCTACGGAGGATACCTTGCCGATTCGTATCCGTGGGACAACTCTTTTGCGATGTATAACCCCACGCAAGACTGGCTCAACAAGCCGATGGAGATTATCGTCGCCGTATACAAAAACTACTACAACCTGAAGGCACTGACCGACGATCAAATCGTGCTGGCTATCGCCGACATCACACGTGTGTCGGCCATGTCGCGTATGACCGACATCTACGGCCCGATTCCTTACACGCATATGCAGACCAACGGCCAGCTGAACAATCCGTATGACTCGCAGGAGCGGGTTTACGAGGTTATGTTCGAAGAGTTGGATGCGGCAATCGAGGTGCTTACCGCCAATCGCACCGCCCTGATAAGTTCCAACCTCGACAACATCTATTCGGGAAATCTCGAACGCTGGATTCGTTTTGCCAACTCATTGAAGTTGCGTTTGGCGATCCATATATCTTCTGCCGATCCGGCTTTAGCCCAAGAGAAAGCCGAGCAGGCCGTATCGCATGTTGTGGGTGTTATCGAATCGAATAGCGACAATGCATTCCTTCCCGTGACCACACATCCTCTGACAACCATTGTCGATGAGTGGAACAACTCAAGAGCGGCGGCTGACATCACATCCTATATGAATGGCTACAACGATCCTCGCCGGGAGGCTTATTTTACGCAATCGACCTTCAGTGCCGAGAGTAAGATCACGAACGGCTACCACGGATTGCGTGTGGGTATGCAGCCCTCGAGCATGGAGACCGTTAAGATGTATGCGAGTGTCAATATCCCGTCGGTCACCAAAAACGGCATTATGATTTTCAACGCCGCCGAAGTCGCATTCCTGCGTGCCGAGGGTGCTATGCGCAAATGGAATATGAACGGCACGGAACAATCGTTCTACGAGCGTGGCGTGCAACTCTCGTTTGAGCAATGGGGAGCAGCCGGTGCAACAGCCTATCTTGCCAACAACACCTCGATCCCCGAAACCTACGTAGACCCCTTGGGCACGTATAGCTTCAACGGCCACACGAGTCAAATCACCATCGCGTGGAACGAAGGCGATAACGATGATCGGAAACTCCAGCGCATCATTACCCAGAAATGGATCGCCAACTTCCCGCTCGGCATCGAGGCATGGACGGATTTCCGCCGTACCGGTTACCCAATCTTGATGAAATCGCCAATAAACAATAGTAATGGTATTGTCGATGACGAACTGCATGCTCGCCGTCTCCCCTATCCGCAATTGGAGTATTCAAGCAACGCCGACAATATGCAGCAGGCTGTTCAGATGCTGGGCGGAGCAGACAATATGGCTACAAACCTTTGGTGGAACAAAAAATAAGTTTTGATCATGAAAAATAGAGTAAGTTTCAAACGACATACGTTCCTCGTTGCCCTCTGTGCCGCCGTGTCGCTGGCATCGTGTAGCGATTGGACAGACATGCAGAGCATAGATATTGATCATCCGTCGGTCGGCACGACCGCTCCGGAGGTCTATGCAAAGTATCTGGCAGCCCTGAATGCCTATAAATCATCCGACCACCAGATTGTCTATGGGTGGTTTGACAACAGTGCAAAGACGACGATTGCGTCGCGCAGCCAGCTGATTTGCGATCTTCCCGACAGCGTCGATTGCGTCTCGCTGCTCTACCCCGACAACCTCACATCGGCCGAACTGAAGGACATCGAAACCGTGCGTGCCAAAGGAACGCGCGTCGTCTTCGATGTCGATTATTCCCAGATCGTCAAGGGATTTGAGCCGGTTGAGGCCGAGGATGCCGAGGCCGATTTCACGGCCTATATGGAGCGCGAGGTCGACAAACAGTTGCTGTTAGCCGATAAATACCCATACGACGGCGTGACGATCGTCTACGAAAACAGGGATCTGTCCTACGTCCCCGATGAGGAGAAGGAGGCATTCGAAGCTACGCAACGTGCATTTTTCGACAAGTTCGCAAAATGGAAACAGGCAAACCCGTCGAAGATGCTGTGTTTCTATGGCAGTGCCCAAACGCTTATCGACAAGGCTATTTTGGCCGATTGCCGCTACATCATCCTCAATACGCTCGCCAAGACCAACCGACAGGGGCTGACCTATGCCGCTTTGGAGACGTTGCGCGAAGGTGTTCCCGCCGATCGGTTCATCGCCGTCGTGCGTCCCCTCTCGACCGATGCCAATGATCTAAAAACCGGATATTTCATTGCCGATGACGGTTCGAGCGTCTCGGCCATTACCGAGGCTGCTAATTGGGTCTTAACCCCCAATGCAAACTTCTCACCGGCCGGAGTGGGTATCTACGGCATCAACAACGATTACTACAATTCGGCAATGGTCTATGCCTACACGCGTAAGGCCATAGCCACCATGAATCCATCACGCTAAAAACAGATAGATTATGAAGTTAAAACATATATTTTCTATTGTGTCGGTGCTCGGCATCACCGCATTTGCCGGATGCAGTTACGACAACCCCGACCACTTTTCGTTTGGCGACAAGGTCTACATAAACGCATCTTCGAAGACGACCGCCATTCGGCTCAAGAATAACTTGAAGTCCCTCGAAAAGACCCTCGAAGCCGGAATCCCTTCGCCTGCCCGGCAGGATATCAATCTCCGGTTCGAGGTCGACGCATCGCTCGTGGCTCGTTACAACGACACCTACAACGATACTGCAATTCCGCTGCCCGAGGCGAATTATACATTCGAGGACACCCAAGCGGTTATCCTGAAAGGTTCGATCCGCTCTACCGAAGTCAAGGTTTTGTTTTCCGACCTCAATACCCTGCCTCGCGAGAACACCTATGTGTTGCCCGTGACTATCGTGTCGTCGGAGGGGTTGGAGGTGTTGCAGAGCGCACGGACGGCCTATTACATCTTTAGCGGAGGAGCACTCATAAATGTGGTTGCCGATATGGAGGATTCCAATTACATCGAAATCGCGAACTTTAAGGGAGAGGGCACGCCCTCTTCGAAACCTTGCAACGACTTGTCTAAATTCACTTGGGAAGCTCTGGTGAAGGTGCATGCCTTCCAGCCGGGTATTCAGTCAATTATGGGCATCGAAGGCTATTTCTTGTTGCGAATCAGCGACAACGGATTAGCCCCTAATCAGTTGCAGTTGACGACCCCTTACGGTGCTATGACCTCCGACAAATGTATGCTTGAAGCCGAAGAGTGGACACACATCGCAGTGACATTTGATACCGAGGCGAAATCGATCAAGCTCTATATAAACGGCGAAGTTGTCGTAGAGAAGAGCAACATCTCGTTGATGAGCCCCGCCAGCTTCGGTAAGGAGATGGGCATCTCACATCACCCCTTCTACATCGGCTACTCCTACGAGAAGGGTCGTGAGCTTAACGGCGAAATTTGCGAGTGCCGTATCTGGAATACGTGCCGCACGGCGGAGCAGATCCAAGAGAATGTCTACGAGGTAGAGCCGACCGAAACGGGGCTTGTTGCCTACTGGAAATTCAACGAGGGGCAGGGACAGATCGTCAAAGATCACTCTGCCAACAAGAACCACGGAGAGGCTCCCGGCAGCATAAAATGGACTCAGGTACAGTTGCCGGCGATGCCTGCTACGGAGAATTAGTCGATAATTTTAGCCAAATGAAAGCAATGAAAAGATACATAAAGTCACTATTATCGGTGGGCGTTCTGGCGCTCGTCGGAACGATCTGTTCGTCGTGCAACGAGAGCGTATATCTCGCGCCCGACGAAGGCGCATACGAAGGGACGCAGACGGTTGTCGGCTTTGTCAAGAACACCAACGGACAGATGCGCAACACCATGGAGCTTCGTCAAGATAAGGCTACGGCCGAATTCTGCATCTCGCTGAACCAAGCTGCGAGCTGTGCTGTCGACCTCGAACTCGGCATCGACAACTCGATCTTGGAAGCCTACAATCAGGCCAACGGAACGCAGATCGCATGCTATCCGGAACACCTGATCGCATTCGAGGAGCAGGGCGCAATTCTGATTGCCCCGCACAAGAAGGAGTCTTTGCCCATGACCGTCACCCTGACCAAAGACGAAACGATTGTCGACGGCACGACCTACGCCTTGCCTGTCGGTGTCAAAAGCGTCAGCGGAGAAGTCAACATGAAAGAGGACGGTTACCTGCTCTTCGTCAAGGCACTGCCCGCCCGGCCCTCGACCGACAAGGGAACGGGGATTGTGACGATCTGCTACATAGAGTGCAATAAGAACAATCCGCTGAATGCCGGAGAGTGGTTTCTGTCCCGTAGCGGCAAACCGATGATCGACATCGTCAATCTCTTTGCCGCCAACATCAACTACGACAAGGACGCCGGACGCATCTACCTCAACATCAACAGCAACCTGATGCACATCCTCAACCACCGCGACAAGTACATCAAGCCGCTGCAAGATCTGGGAATCAAGGTCTGCCTGACGATCTTGGGCAACCACGACGGTAGCGGTGTGGCCAACCTCTCGGAGGCTACGGCTCGTGACTTTGTGAGCCAGCTCAAAGCTGTTGTTGAGACCTACGGACTTGACGGTGTGGACTTCGACGACGAGTGGTCTGACTACGACAAACACCCGACGCCTCCCGGATGCGTCGACCGAGGGCCAGAGCCTTACGCGCGTCTTTGCTACGAGACGAAGCGTGCCATGCCCGACAAACTGTGTACGGTCTACTTCATCGGCGCATGCACTCCGTGGCCCGAACAAGGATTCTTCGGCTTCTCGATGCCGATCAACGGTGTTTTTGCCGGTGACTTCATCGACTACTCCTACTATGCTCAATATGGTGCTATTAGCACCAACTACACCACTATCAAGGGGATGAAGAAGGGACAGTGGGGCCCGACGTCGCTTGATATGCAAGATTGGCCGAATGTCCCGAATATGCAGTATTGCAGGAATAACGACTTCGGTGTGCAGGTGTTGTATGATTTGAGAAATGCAGACGGCTATGAGTTGTTGCGTTATCAGAGTATCATGGACAATATTGCCAAAATCCATTACGACGATACCGGTGCTCGCTATACGGGTAAAAGCCATAAGTTAGATTGGTAGAGAACGGGTTATAATACTAAAACAGAGAATCAAAATGAAAAATATATTTATAATCGTAACATCGCTGATGTTCCTGCTATCGTGTAGCGACGATGCGATAGAAGATTCTGCGCAGGTAGAATCTCAGATAGCACTGAGTGCCGAAGTGTTGGAATTTGCTTCTGACGGTCAGTCCGTTGTGTCCAACTCGGTCGTCGTAGCTAGCAGCGCGAACTGGCGGCTGTCGGGCAAGAAAACGTGGTGCGTACCCTCGTCGGTTGCTGGTGCTGATAAAGCGACGGTCGAATTCCAAGTTGAGCCGAATAGCTCTGCCGAGGAGCGTCAGTTGACCTACACGTTTATCTGTAACGATAAAATCCAAGATGTTGTCATCAAGCAGGCGGCTGCCATTATTCTCGATATTGCACCGGACGCACCAGCGACCTCGTTGCTGGCATCGTCTGCCGGCGAAATGGTGTCAATCAAGTTGGTCGGCAATATCGGCTTCACCCACGCTATCGAGTATGCATCGGGTGAGGACTGGGTTCGCCCGATTGCCACCCGTGCGGTTTCGACATCGTACCTCTACTTCGATATCGTGCCGAATACCTCTTACGAGGAGCGCACTGCCACGGTCGTCATCACGCCCGAAATTGGAGAGCCGTTGCGAGTTAAAGTTATCCAGTCGCTCAACCCGGCAATCATCCCCGAACAGGATGTATATGAGCTGACGGCTGAAGGCGGTAACATCGAGGTCAACGTCCGCAGTAACGTAGCATACGATGTGGTTATTTCTACCGACGATGCCAAGTGGATCACGAGAACTCAGACGCGCGGACTCACCGGCTCGACGCTCAACTTCGCGATCTCACCGACGCGCAGCAAGCGCACGGGTAGCATCAATCTGGTGGCCAAAGACGGTAGCGGCGTTGTCACCCCCATCACAATCAAACAAGAGGGGCAGGCTGCCATATACACCAATATCGTCGATCCCATACTGCGTTCAAACCTGATTGCGTGGGGTTATGTAACGCTCGTCGAAGGCACTAAATGCGAAATGACCGAGAATGGCTTGACCGCCGAGTACATGTCATGCGGTAGCTCTTGGAGTTACACCAATATTTCAAGTATGGAGGGTCTCGGCACATTCGAGGCGATGACTTCGCTTAGCCTCAATAAGTGTAATATTAGTGTTTGCGATATCAGCACGCTCCACAACGTGTCGAGATTGGATCTCGGCAATAACCCGCTGTCTGTCATTAAATTGGGCGATAATAATATTACGGAAATCGACACGTGGGCAAGCCAGAAACTCTACAATTATAGCACCTACGAATACGCTTCGAATCTTACGGTTGCTGGCGAAAAGCTGAACAATTTATATCTCAACGGAGAGAAATTCAGCGTTTTGGATGTCGTTGATTGCCCGAACCTCAAGGAGCTTGATTGCGGTGGTTGCACCTACTTGACTACGGTTCGTGTCAAGCGCAATAACACGATCAAATTCTACAATGTGGATAATAGTAAAATTGTATATGTAGACTAAAGATGCGGCGTGGGTTGATTGATCTCATCAGTTCGGGCTTCACTGCCCCCTCTTTTCGGGAATGAGGTCTCAACCTTTATAACAGCCACTACCCCGGTCGGCAAGCTGCCCGACCCGATCCATTCGACAGACTGAACCCAAACACGGTTCGGTCTGTTTTTTTTGCAATAGGCATTGTGTTTGACCTATAAAGTTGTATATTTGTTCTAATAAGTCATTTGTATTAATCCAAACCAACCTATTGATGAAATTTTACTTGCGTGCTGCCGTGTCTGCTCTTGCGATCGTGCTGATGCTTTCGGCCTGTGACGAACACCCGGCGGGAACTGCCCGGATCGCGATCCAGCCGCTAATCCAGACCCGCGTGACGGGACTCCATTTCGATCGGGACGACCGCATCGGTTTGACGGTTCTCCGCACCTCGAACGCCCCCATGAGTAATTGCCTGCTGACCTACGACGGGACGAGTTTCGTTGGCGACAACCTGCTGTGGTATAACGACCTGAATGAGAAGTCGACCCTCACCGCCTACCACCCCTACTCGGCATCCGGTGTCCCGCGTGAATTCTCGGTGGCTACGAACCAAACTTTGGGTTGTAGCTCGTCGGATCTGTTAGGCGCAGTGAAGCGTGACGTCACCCCTTCGGTTGCCCCGGTTGCCATGCTCTTCTACCACCTGATGTCGCAACTGACCATTGTGGTGACCAATAACTCCGATTCGGCTGTCGCTGCCGTGACGATCGACGGACTGATTCCGACGGCTACGGTCGATTTGACCCTTCCGGGCGTGAGCGTAAAACCAGACGTTAGCCCGGCTTCGATCCAAGCCTTCGAGGTAACCCCCGATGCTTCGTATCGTGCGATTCTCGTGCCACAACAAGGTACGATGCGCGTGACTGTCGCCACGCACGACGGCAAGAGCCGCAGCAAGGAACTTTCGGCGGTCGACTTGGTGGGCGGCATGCGCTACGACTTGTCGGTCGTGGTGACCAATATTGATCTGGATCTGAGCTTGAGTGGCGATCTGAACGATTGGCAGGAGGGAGGATCGCTGGACGGCAACGGGAACAACGGCGGCGGAAGCTCCGATCTGGTCTATGAGAACGAGAGGTATAAAACCGCGACGATTGATAATCGGATCTGGATGGCCGAGAACCTGCGCTATGTGCCGAGCGGCATGAGTGTGGGTGTTGGCCTTTGGTATCCGAACGACCAATCATCGAACGTGGCGACGCTGGGTATGCTCTACGACTATGCTACGGCAACGGCCGGCCAAACCGAATCTCCGATCCAAGGCATCTGCCCTGCGGGCTGGCATCTGCCCGATGCTGCCGAGCTGGCGGCATTGCTTGCCAGCAGTGAGCGAGCGAGTGACTTTTTCACATGCGCCGGCTTCTGGAATAATAGCACCCAGAAATTTGCACAGACGAAAGGCTATCTTCTGGGCACGACACAATCCGAGACGGGGAAATGCGACTGCATTGTTTGCGTCGAAGGCGGCACACCTGCCGCTGGTACGATTTCGGTTGCGAACGGCATCTCGGTGCGGTGCGTGAAAACGGTGCAGTAACGTTGCAGTAAAAGAAAAAGGATTCGAACTTGCGGTTCGAATCCTTTTTTGTGTGCTAATGGTCGCGATTGAGGAAAAAAATCGGAATGTTCGCGATAAACAGGTCGCGTCCGTTGAGTTCGGAGCGTTTGGCCAATAACTCGCTCAGCTGAATCTCGCCGATCGTGTAGCTATACTCCTCGCTGGTGTACTGTTCCAGCACTTTCGAAAAGTGGAGGATGCGGTGAATGTCGGTCTGGGAATAGCGAACGTAGATCTTCAGCGGGATGTCGGTCGTGTAGTCCGGCTTTTGCAGATAGCTCTGCTTTTTGTATTCGTAGCGGTAGTTATGCAGCCGCGCCATGATGTCGCTCAAGATCGACGAGGCGGTCGGCAGGCTGCCTGCGCCCTTGCCGAACATGAACTGGCGGTCGTAGCATTCGCCCCGAATGACCACACCGTTGTACTCGTCGTCGACACTATATATATATTTGTCGGGGGTGACAAACTCCGGCATGACAAACATCGTAAAAAATTCGTCGCTGACCTTGACCACCTGCGCCACCAACTTGATTTTGACTCCTTTTTCGCGTGCATAACGGATATCCGAATCGTGAATCGTCGAAATGCCGTAGGTGAAGATCCGCTCCGGGGCGACGTAAGTTCCCAAGGCATGCACCGTGATGATGACCAACTTAAAGAGTGAGTCGTAGCCTCCGATGTCGAACGACGGATCGCTTTCGGCGAAGCCCAGAGCCTGCGCCTGTGCCAGCGCATTTGCGTAGGAATCTTTGTGGTCGAAGACGCGCGAGAGAATGTAGTTCGACGAACCGTTCAGAATACCCTTGACCTCCAACAGCAGGTCGTTGTCGTAGTACTCTTCCAAGTTGCGAATCACCGGAATCGAGCCGCACGACGATGCGTCGTAGAGGAGTGCTACGTGGTGCGCTTTCTGGATCTCGATCAATTCGGGGAGGTGGTGTGCGAGCATGGTTTTGTTGCCCGATACGACGGGAATACCTTTCAACAAAGCACCTTTGACGATGTCGTAGGCGGCTTTTGCATCGTCGATCACCTCGACGATCAGGTTGATCTCCGGATTGTTGAGTATCTCGTCCGGCGAGCTGGTGAACAGCGCGGGATCGGCATTGACTTTGCGCGGTTTGTTCGGGTTGCGAACGCAAATTTTCACAATCTCGGCATTGGCATTTTTCGATTTGCCCACCACTTGGTAGATTCCCTGTCCGACCACGCCGAATCCGAACAGCCCAATTTTAATTTGACTCATAAGTATCTCTGTTATTTCTTATTCATAAAAGGAAGCAAGATCTGGTTCAACTGCTCGTATTCGACCAGAAACCCGTCGTGACCGAACGGAGAGTCGATCTCGAAGTAGCGGCTGTCGGGAATTTGCGCATGCAGTTCACGCATCTCTGCCGGGGTGAAAATCAGGTCGGTTGTGATGCCGACCGTGATCGTTTTCGCCGTGATCGAAGCTGCTGCCGCCGCTACTCCGCCCCGATTGTGGCCGATGTCGTGGGTGTCGAATGCGTTGAGTATCGCGTAGTAAGAGTATGCGTTGTAGCGGCGGCACAACTTCTCACCCTGATATTGCTGGTAGGTCGAGGCTCGGTGCGGTGCGGCCTGCGTGTCGTGATCCTGCTGTGTGAGGTTGTAGCCCAACGATCCGCGGTAGGTCAATAGCCCGATCGCCCGTGCTGCGGCAAGTCCGGCGCGCCCGGCATCGGCATGTGGCTGGCCGAAGGTTGCATCGGCTTCGATCGCCATGCGCTGGGTTTCGTCTATGGCGATCGTCCACGGCGAAGCCTTGGCTGCCGTGGCGATCAATGCGAGTTTCTCGATCCGCTCTGGCTCCATGACCGCCCATTCGATGGCTTGAAATCCCCCGACCGAGCTTCCTACGAGTGTGCTGATCCGACCGATTTCGAGCGCATGAGCCAACAGCTTGTGCGCGCGCACAATGTCACGGATCGTAAATGGCGGAAAATCGCGGTAATACGGTTCGCCGGTCTTCGGATTGACATGCAGTGGCCCGGTCGAGCCATAGTGCGATCCGAGGATGTTGGCGCAAATCACGAAATGACGAGCCGGGTCGAGAAAACGCCCCTCCTCCACCGTATGCGGCCACCAATCGGCCACGTCGGAATTGGCTGTCAGGGCGTGGCAGACCCAGACCACATTGTCGTGTGCTGCGTTGAGCTGTCCGTAGGTGTGGTAGGCGATCTGCAAGGTCGGCAGGCTCTGCCCGCTCTCCAGCGTGAACGGCTCGTTGTATGTGTAAATGTAAGGTTCCATTACAGTTGTTCGAGGGCTTCGTTCAGGTCGGATTTGATGTCGTCGATGTGTTCGATGCCCAGCGACAGCCGCAGCAGGTTGGGATAGACCCCGCAGGCAACCAGCTCCTGCTGGTTGAGTTGCGCGTGGGTGGTCGATGCCGGGTGGATCAACAAAGTCTTGGCGTCGCCAACGTTGGCCAGATGGCTGATTAATTGCAGATTGTCTACGATCTTCGATGCCTGTGCGACATCTCCTTTGACGCGGAACGTCAGCACGCCGCCGAATCCGTTACGCAGGTATTTTTTCGCAAGCGTATGGTATTTGCTCGACGGCAGTCCCGGATAGCTGACCTGCTCGATCTTGGGGTGCTTTTCCAGCCACGAGGCGATCTCCAATGCGTTGTCCACACTCCGTTGTACGCGTAGTGAGAGCGTTTCCAGCCCCTGTGTCAGCAGGAACGCATTGAACGGACTCAAACACGAACCGACGTCGCGCAACCCCTCGCACCGAGTGCGTGTTGCCAACGCCGTGTTGCCGCAGGATTCCCAGAAATTGAATCCGTGATATCCCTCCGACGGTTCGCTCAGGAGCGGGTAGTGTCCGTTGCCCCAGTCGAAATTTCCGCCGTCGACCACCACGCCGCCCAGACTCGTTCCGTGTCCTCCGATCCACTTCGTTGCCGAATGTGTGACGATGTTTGCGCCCCATTCAATCGGCCGGCACAGGTATCCGCCTGCGCCGAACGTGTTATCGGTTACCACGGCGATTCCGTGGCGATGTGCCAGCGCGACGATCGGTTCGAAATCGGGAACGTTGAACTCCGGATTCCCGATCGTTTCGAGGTAAATGGCCTTCGTGCGCTTGTCGATCAGCGATGCGATGCTCTGCGGATCGTCACCTTGGGCGAACCGCACCTCTACGCCCATGCGGGCGAGCGTGTATTTGAACTGGCTGAATGTACCGCCATAGAGAAACGAGGTGCTGACGATGTTGTCGCCCATGCCGACCAGATTGCCCAGAGCCAGATATTGTGCCGCCATGCCCGATGCGGCGGCTACGGCAGCCGTGCCACCTTCAAGCGATGCGATGCGTTGCTCGAAAACGTCGGTTGTCGGATTGCTCAACCGGGTGTAGATGTGTCCCGGCTCGGTGAGGGCAAAGCGCGCTGCGCCTTGCTCGGCACTCTCGAATACGTAGGACGAGGTTTGGTAGATCGGCAGGGCGCATGCGCCCGTCGTGGGGTCGGGGTGCTGCCCGGCGTGTACCTGTAAGGTTTCGAAACGGTAATTTTTGGAATCCATATTGCAGTTAATTTGTAGTTACAAAAAAATCCGACCTCAAGGAAGCCGGATTGCATCTATTCGCACACGAAAAGGCTACACCCGGTTGTTTCGGCTGCGCATGCACATCATATACATCATTCCGCGAGGTGTTGCCTCGTGTTGGTCGGGATATGTGGTGCTGCCTTTCATTCTGCTTTTTTGTTCGGTTTGCAAATATAGCGATATTTTAGATTTCACAAGATATCAAGGGCGATTTTTTTTGAAATTCGAAAAACAGTTGGACTTTATTGTTGCGAAAAAGGACGAAATGTTTGTTTGTTGGAGAAACTTTTGTATCTTTGTCGCGTGATATTATGCTAACACTTATAATTAATTGATAATGACAAAATTTGTCTATTTGTTGCTTTTGGCATTTACAGTCTCTTCTTGTATGAAAGAACCGAGTGATGTGGGTGGCGGACAGTCCAATGCGAACGCTATTCCGGCGGATTTCGATTGGAAAACTACCCGTGATGTAAAAGCGACGGTCGCTGCGCCTGTCGTAGACGGCGCAAGTACGCCGGCTTATGCTGTAATCCGCATTTTCAGCGCACCGGTTCTCTCTTCGGAGCATTTGGTTGCTATGGGAGTTGCTACGGCATCCACTCCTTTCAGTGCGGCATTCACGATGCCTGCTGCCGAGAAGAACATTTATGTTCAGACGACTTTGCCCGACGGAACCAAATCGGTACGCATGGTCGCTGCGCAGGCGACGGTCAACGTTCCCGGTGCTGCGATCAAGAGTCGGCCGGTATCAAAAGCCCGTTTTGCAGCAGCAACGCGTGTGGCTTCGTCGATGCCTTCCTACCCCACGATGACCGAAAAAACAGAAGCCGACTTTGAGTCGAAGGCTGTGATTCGCGAGATTCTGGCTGGTAAAGACTATCAATTAGGTTCTAAATGGTGCTTTTATGCAGCAGCTGAATACCTCATCCCTTCGGGTGTGGAGATCTCTGCGTCGATCGACCTCAATGGCGGATTCCCACCTTATGATTCTCCGATTCTTTACGTTGCGGGAACTTACAAAACGACCAGCATGAATATCGGTCGGGCGCAACTGGTGATCCTGCCGGGGGGTAAGGTCGAGATCAGCCGAGATCTGTCGGCTCAAAATATCAACGATCAGGAGCAGCCGGCGATTTATCTCTTCGAGGGAGCGACTCTTACGGTCACATCGGTAAACATGAGCAACCGCACGCTGGTAAACGGCGGCGTGTTTAAGGTCAACGAAGAGTTCGATGCCAATAATAGTTTGACTATCTACAACACTGCATCGGCCAAGATCGTAGCAGACGATCTGGTACTTTCGAACGATGTGACGATCTACAATGACGGCGAGGTGGAATGCGATGATTTCGAAATGAATTCGAAATCGACCTTCACGAACTGCGAGAACGGGCACTTCCTTGCTGATGATTGCGGCTTGCATAACAAGGCGGTTTTCTACCAGAAAGGTATGATGAACGCGGAGAGCCTTTGGTCGCAGGCTGATTTTTATGTGAACTGCTACACCGTGATCGACGAACTGGAGGGCGACCAAGGTAACTTCTACATCGCATCGGGAGCGGCTTTGGAGACCGAATCGGCAGAACTCAAGAACTCTCTTGTTGAGTTGGGCGATAGCTCCTATTTCATTACGGAGGAGTATAATATTGACGATAAAGGCGGCCACAATAACTTTACCGCAGTTGCAGGTATCGAGAACCCTGCTGTTGTCATTATCAAGGAAAAGGCTTATAGCAAGCAGGGACATGATACCAATTTTGCCGGTTTGCTGGAGCTGGTTTATGATAACACGGTCGACAAAAAATATCAGATCAACGAACGTTATTTGTCCGACGGAGCTGTGATGTCGGCAAAACAAACGGTCGTTATTCCCGAAACGGTCTGCAACGGCGGTCGGAAACCGATAGAGCCCGAACCTGAACCCGACCCCGATGAGTATATATTACCGTCAAGGGCAGCCCTTATACCTACTGTTTCGAAGACAACTGGCCCTATTTGGGTGACTATGATATGAACGATGTGATTCTCGTTTGTAGCGTAGATCGCGAAGTTTCGAAAGACGGTGCTAACGTAAGACAGCTGACGATCAACTGGTCGCTGGTGGCTGCCGGAACGGTCTATGATATCGCCGGTGCGGTTCAACTGGATCGCGTGCTGGCTTCGGATGTGGCATCGGTAACTTCGTCGCATAACGCATTCGGCAAAGGATCGTTCCCCTCGAACGGACTGGAGGCCGGTGTAGCGCAGGCAACGATTCCGTTCTTCAACAATACGAACGAGTTGCTCGATAATTCGAATACGTGGAAAGGACGTCCGGCGTCTGTTCCGGCTCAGCAGACTACGACGGTGGTCTTTACGCAGCCGGTCGATGCTTCGACTGTGCTGGAGTCGGCCTTGAACTATTTTGTCGCTGTAAAGGGACGTTCGAACGAGATTCACTTGCCGGGCTATGCAATGACTTCGCTCGGAACAATTCCGACTGGTGCAGGTCTTATGCCGAGCAATCTGTATAAATTTTATTCGAATTCTCCTGATCAAAAACAGGACAACTTCATGATGTGGGCGTTGATGATTCCGGGTGAGTTTAACTACCCTGCTGAACGCAACGATATACGTGATACCTATAAATTTTTCTCGGCTTGGGCAAATGCCGGTGGCAATGCTCACGCTGCTTGGTATGACGAAGAGGCAAATTCAGAACTTGTATTTTAGTTAGTAGTGTTGAGTAGTGAATAGCCGGGCTGAATCTTTCAGTCCGGCTATTCTGTTTTTGGTTGGGAACGGAATTGACGCTTGCGTTTTGTTCTCGCTCCTCTCGAGCGGTTGTGTTGTGCTTGTTTTCGCTCCTCGAGCTTTGTCGAGAGGTCGCAAACTATTTCTACGCATCAGCCCTTTTTCAGTCAGCAGCTCGCGGGGGCGGCTATGCAGCGAAGCAAATAGCAGTCCTCCGCAAGGCGGAGCTGCGGACTGCCGGCTTGCTGCGCAAGCCGAAAACATGTCGCGATGTACCCTTTGCGACCTTTCGACAAAGCTCGAGGATCGAAACCCCAGTCAGCAACCGGCTGTCCATTTCTCAATGCGGAGTACCCCCCCCCAAAAAAAAACATAGCCGACTGAATTTCTCAGTCCGGCTATGTCGGTTTTAGTTAGGAGCGCAATCAGTGCTTGCGATCAATCAGATCGATTCCTTGTTGTGTTGCCGCGCCGCGCAAAATGGTACGGCTGAAAAAATACAACTCCTCGCGCGTGACTGTCGCCAGCCGTAATTCGAAAAGTGTCCTCCGCAGATGATCGGCAAACGTCGCGGTGTTTATTTCCGGTAGCAAAAGCTGCTCTTCGCGACAAGCGTCCAGCCCTTGCACCAACTCCTGTCGCCAGAATGTTTGGTGCTCGGTGAATCGTTCGGTGTACCCAATCTTGTAGCAAATATCCAGAATAAACCGCAGGTCAACCAAATACATCTCGTCGATGTAGGTGTTTGCGAGCCGAATCATTCGTTGCATGGCGTTGCCGTTCCGGTGCACAAGGCAGGCCGAGATGCGGTGGCGCATTTGGTTGTTCATCTCGTCCAGACAGGCGATCACCAGCTCGTTTTTATCGGAGAATGTTTCGTAGAGAGTCCGTTTGGAGATGCCGAGCGATTGCGCAATCTCATCGACCCGGACGGCACGAATGCCGTTCCGGGTGATAAGGGTTTGCGTGGCAAGGATGATCTCTTCTCTGGTCACTCCGCGTTTCATTATTGCTTCTGTTCTGCGATATCACGACCTCCGCCGAGTGCCTGATAGAGATTTACTACACCTTGGATCTCGTCGTAACGATCCGAGATCTGCGACAGTTGTGCCGTCAGCAACGATTGCTGTGCCGTGAGGACTTCGAGGTAGGTCGAACTCCCGTGCTGCATCAACAGCTGGGTGCTCTCCACCGCGCGCTCCAATGCCGTGATCTGCTCTTGGCGCAGACCGCTCTTGGCACGTGCCGACTGACATTGTGTCAGGGCGTTGTTGACCTCCGCACCGGCATTGAGCAGCGTTTGCTGGAAGGAGAGCTTGCTCTGCTCCTGCTGTGCCTTGGCAATCTTCACCCGGGCGCGATTTGCTCCGGCATTGAAGATCGGCTGCAACAGCGACGCTGCTGCCGAGAGCATTAGCTTCCCGGGGTTGATGATCCCCGCTCCGCTGTTGTTCGTCCAACCGGCCGAACCGCTCAGCGTGATCTGCGGATAGAGTGCCGAACGGGCTTCGCTGGTTGCGTAGTATGCCTGCATCAACGAGAATTCGGCACTGCGCACGTCCGGACGATTCGAAAGCATCTGCACCGGAATACCAACCATCAGGTTGTCGGGCAACTGCTGTGCGTCCAGACGACCGCGCTCGATCTCATGCGGTGCTTCCGCCAGCATGGAGCAGAGCGAATTTTTTGCTTTGTTGATGCTGTATTGCAGGTCGTGCAACGAGGATTCGATCGACAGGCAGGTCGCTTCGTATTGAGCTACACCCGCTTCGGTGGTCATTCCGGCCTCCTTCATGGCGCGCATGGTGCGGACGCTCTCTCTCCATTTAACGGCCGTTTGCTCGGTCACTTCGTATTGGCTGTCGAGCATCAGCAGTGTGTAATAGAGGTTGGCAATCCCTGCTATGAGCTGGGTTTTCACCGCCTGCTCATACTCCTTGCTCTGGGCGTAGATCGCTTTGGCCTTGCGCTTTGAGTTGGTCAGCCGATTGAAAATGTCGATCTCCCAGCTGGCCTGAATCGGAATACTATACACCTTTGCTGCCGTGTTGTTGTCGAAGCTGCTGATCGAACCTTGCGGCGCGAAGTTGAATGCCGGCAGGTAGGCCAGACGCGCCGATTTCAACGTTGCTTCGGCCTCTTTGACCCGCCAATGTGCCGATTGCATATCGGTGTTGTTCTCCAAAGCCGCTTCGATAAGCGTCTGCAACTGCGGATCGGAGAAGACTTCGCGCCAGCGAATGTCGCCGAACGACGTGGTGTCGGCCGTTTCCGCCGTACCGTACAATCCGTCGGTTTTGACCTCGGGTCGCGTGTAGGGTTTGTAGATGCCGCATCCGGTTGTAGCCGCCACGGCGCATATTAAAATGAATTTTCTCATAACTTTACTCCTCTTCTTTCTCGTTTTTGCTATCCTCGACTTCGGCACGTACCGACCATTGCGGATTGGGATCAAACTCCAGCGGTTTGATTTTCTCCTGCAAGGTCTGGAAGACGATGAACAGGGTCGGCACAAGGAACAGCAACGCCAATGTACCGATAATCATGCCGCCGACAACACCCGATCCGAGTGTGGAGTTGCCGTGAGCACCTACGCCGCTGGCAAACATCAACGGCAACATACCGAATACCATGGTCAACACCGTCATCAGGATCGGACGCAGACGGGCTTTGGCCGCCGAGACAGCTGCTTGGGTCAGGCTCATACCTGCCGCGCGACGCTCCGAGGCGTACTCGGTGAGCAGAATGGCGGTCTTCGACAGCAGTCCGATCAACATGATAAGACCCGTCTGAAGGTAGATGTTATTTTCCAGCCCCAGCATCTTTGCAAACAGGAAGCTACCCATCAGACCGCACGGTACGGAAAGAATGACCGCGAACGGAACGAGGAAACTTTCGTACAAAGCACTAAGAATCAAATATATCAGCAAGATACAGATGCCGAAAATGATCGCCGTGTTGTTCGTCGTCTGGCTCTCCTCACGCGTGATACCTCCGAACTCATATCCGTAGCCCTTGGGCAATACCTGTGCGGCCACTTCGTGGATCGCCTTGATCACGTCGCCCGACGAATAGCCGTCGGCCGTCGTGCCGTTCACCGCAATGGAGTTGTACATGTTGAATCGGCTCAAGATCTCCGATCCGTAGACTTTGGTCAGCGTGATAAACTGGCTGATCGGCGCCATCTCTCCCTTCACGCGTACATAGACATTGTCCAGCGATTGGGTGTCGAGACGGTATTTCGGATCGGCCTGAATCATCACACGGTATACTTTCGAGAAGCGGTTGAAATTCGATACATACTGTCCTCCGTAGTACCCCGACAAGGTCGAGAGTATCTCCGTCGGCGAGATTCCTGCCCGCTTGGCTTTTGCGGCATCAATATCGACAACATACTGCGGGTAGTTGATATTGAATGTGGTGTAGGCCATGGCGATTTCGGGTCGCTGGTTCAACGCGCCGATAAACTGCATCGAAAGGTTGTAGAATTGCGTCATGTCGTTGCCGGTGTGATCCTGCACGTACATTTCGAATCCGGTGCTGGTTCCATAACCGGTGATCATCGGCGGTGCAACGGCAAAGATCTGTGCATCTTTGATATCGGCCGTGCGGGCGTAGATCTGTCCGATGACGGCATTGACGGCATCGGATTTCTCCTTACGTTCGTCCCAATCCTGCAATTTGATGATACACATACCGTAAGATGCACCCTGACCGGCGATCATGCCGTAACCGGATACGGCCGAGTAATCACGGATCTGCGGCACGGCGTCCAGCCGCTCGGAGATGCGCGTGATGACTTTATTGGTTTCGTCGAGTGTGCTACCCGGTGCGGTGGTGATGTTCATTATGATCGTACCCTGATCCTCATCGGGAACAAGGCCGGTCTTTGTATTTTGCATCAGCAGAACCAGCGCAGCGATTGCTAGCCCCAGCGTCGCCCACATCAACCAGCGGTGTTTGATGAAGAGCAGCACACCGCGTTTGTATTTGGAGATCATGGCGTTGAATGCCGCGTTGAATGCTTTACGGAAACGAGCCGCGAAGTTGTCGCGCATTTCGCCGTTCTCGTCGAGATACGGTTTCAACATCAGCGCACAAAGTGCCGGTGAGAGCGTCAGGGCGTTGAGTGCCGAGATACCCACGGCTACGGCCATGGTGACACCAAACTGGGTGTAGAACGTTCCCGACGTTCCGCCCATCATCGAAACCGGGATGAACACGGCCATGAAGACCAGCGTCGAGGTGACGATCGCCGAGGTGATACCCGACATCGCGTCGATGGTTGCCATGTACGAGGATTTATACCCGATGTCGAATCGCGCCTGCACCGCCTCGACCACGATGATCGCATCATCGACGACCGTACCGATCGCCAACACAAGTGCAAAGAGTGTCAGTAGGTTGATCGAGAATCCGGCAACCGACAGGAAGGCAAACGTACCGATCAACGCCACGAGGATCGAAATTCCGGGGATCAGCGTCGATCGAATATCCTGCAAGAAGATGTAGACGATCAGAATCACAAGGATGATCGCCTCGAAAAGGGTCTTGACAACCTCGTTCATCGAAGCGTAGAGGTAGTCGTTGACACTCATTAGGTTAAGAATTTCGACTCCTTTTGGCAGCTCGGCGCTGATTTCATCCAGCAGCTTGTCGATGTTGTTCACAACCTCGGTTGCATTCGACCCTGCGGTCTGGAACAACAAGGCCGTCACACCGTTGTGTCCATTGGCGCGGCTCTTGTAAGCGTAGGACTCATTACCCATCTCCACCTCGGCAATATCCTTCATGCGCAGGACGTTCCCGTCGGGAAGTGCGCGGATGACGATCTGCCCGAATTCCTCGGGGGTAATCAGTCGTCCGCGATATTTCATCGTATATTGGAATGCGTTGTCCGAGTTTTCACCCAACGTACCGGCTGCCGACTCGATATTCTGCTCGGCAAGAACGGCCGTAACGTCCGACGGCACAAGTTTGTATTGCGCCATGACGTCGGGCTTGAGCCAGACGCGCATGCTGTAATCCGATCCCAGAACGACAAACTCGCCGACACCCTGTGTACGCAGGATGCGAGGCTGGATGTTGATCTTCATGTAGTTGCTCAAAAATCCCTCGTCGTAACTGTCGTCGGGACTGTACAACATGAAGACTTTCAGCATACTGGTCTGACGCTTCATCGTCGTCACACCGATTTTAGTCACCTCGGCCGGCAACGATCCGGTGGTGGTTGCAACGCGGTTCTGCACGTTTACGGCAGCCATATCGGGGTTTGTGCCCTGACGGAAATAAACCATGAGCGATGCCGAGCCGGCATTCGAGGCGTCGGACTTGATATACATCATGTCCTCCACGCCGTTGATAGCCTCCTCCAGCGGCACAATCACCGATTTTTGGATTGTTTCGGCACTTGCACCCGGATAGCTGGCGCGTACCATGACTGTCGGGGGAGCAATATCGGGGTATTGTTCGACAGGCAGCGTCAAGTAGCCGATGATACCGGCTATGACGATGACGATTGAAATGACCGATGCCAGTACGGGGCGGTCTATGAATTGCTTGAGTGTCATGGGTTACTCCTCCTTTTCGGTTTGAGGTTCGGCGGGTTGGGCTGCATCGCCTTTGGGGACGATCGGCGTCCCTTCACGCAGCAGACCGACTCCTTCGGCTACGATTACATCGCCCACCGACAATCCCGATGTGATGATATACTCCCGGCCGTTCGAGATCTTCTCGGTCTCGACCATTGCCGATGCGGCTTTTCCGTCGATTACCTTATATACATATACCTTGTCCTGCACCTCGTAGGTGGCATCCTGCGGAATGACGATGCACCCTTTGTAGATGTTGGGCAGTAGGATGCTTCCCGCTCCGCCGCTGTGGAGCAGTCCGTTTTTGTTGGGGAATGCTGCGCGCAGCGATACGCTGCCCGTCGAAGGGTCGATTACGCCGCTGATCGACTCGATGCGTCCCGGTTGGTCGTAGAGCGAGCCGTCGTTGAGTTGCAGTTTCACGTTCGGCATCTGCTTGAGCGTCTCGGCGATCGAGCCGTAGGTGCGCGTCAGGTTCAACAGCTGGTTCTCGGTCATCGAGAAGTAAACATACATCTCCGAGTTGTCCGATACGGTGGTCAGCGGTTGCGGGATTGCCGAGCTTACCAATGCCCCGACACGGTAGGGCAACGTGCCGATGATGCCGTTTGCCGGAGCTTTAACGACCGTATACGACAGGTTATTGGCTGCATTGACGCGTTGTGCGTCAGCTTGCGCCAACTGTGCTTTTGCGGTCAGCAGCGCATTTTGAGCCATCGAGAGCTCGTATTGTGAAACCACGTTCTTCGAAAACAGCTCTTTCTTGCTGTCGAACGTAAGCTGTGCGGTCGAAACGCTGGCTTTGGCGGCCTCGACGTTTGCTTCTGCCGTTTGCAGTGCGGCTTTGTAGGGAACTTGATCGATGATGAACAGCGATTGCCCTTTGGCGACGCGTTGTCCCTCATTGACGCAAAGCTGCGAAATCGTGCCGGCAACTTGCGGATAGATGTCGATGTCCTGACGTCCGCGGATCGTCGCCGAGTAGTTGCTTTCGACTTCGCGGTCGGTGGTAGCGATGGTTGCAACGGCATATTGGCCGGGTCCCATTGCCGTAGGTGCTTGCTTGCAGGCTACGGCTGCCAAACAGCATATCATACATGCTGCTCTAACAAATGTTTGCTTCATAAAACCTCTTTTTAATCCTAAAAAAACTTTTTTCGTTGCAAAAGTACCCTAATTTTGCTTTCAGCTAACCTCTATATTGCGAATAGTATTGTCACTTTTCGGAACAGATGAGCTTTTGATATTAAAATAACCGCTATATTTGTTCGAAAAAAGAAGATATGCCTTCAGTCGATCCCTTAACCACAACTCCCGAAGAGCCTTTTGTCGTCGGTGATTCCGATCTGGCGTTTTTTAGCAATTATTCTACGCGTAACGGAAGTGGCGCAATTCTGTTTTGCCAGAGCGGGAGTGCGTCGGTCTCGGTCGATAAATTCGAGGGCGAGATGCACCGCCATTCTTTGCTGTTCATGCTGCCGGGGATGATGCTCCAGCTGACCGACCGCTCTTCCGATTTTTCGGTTATCTATTGCGCCTTCTCGAAGGATCTTTTCTCGGAGGCGGCATTCCGGCTTCCGCCCTCGTTTTTTCAGCTGCTTGTCCATCACCCGATTCTTCACCCCTCGGAGAAGATTGCCGAAGGGGCCTCCGTCTGGTTTCAGTTGGCGCGCTTCACCTACAACGACCACGAGAATATATTTCGGAATACGATTATCAAGAATCGGTTGCAGAACGTCTTGTTGGAAATGTGCGACAAGGCACAACGTTCGATGCAGGGGCGCGATCGTCGTTCGGAATCGTCGACTCGGCAGAGCGAGCTGTTTGGCCGCTTTCTCGCGTTGGTGCACGAAAACTGCATACGCGAACGCGAGGTGACCTTCTATGCCGATAGCTTGTGCATCTCGACACGCTACCTCTCGTCGATCGTGCGCGCAATTTCGCCCAATTCGGCCAAGGAACTTATCGACCGCTCGGTTATGCTGGAGATCAAAATGTTACTGCGATCAACTAATCTTTCGGTGCAGGAAATTGCCTATCGTATGCACTTCCCCGATCAGTCGTATCTGGGACGCTATTTCAAAAAACATACGGGCGAATCGCCAACGGAATACCGCAATTCGAACAAATAGCGGTTCGTGTCGAATCGAAAAAAAAGACAAAAAAGCGAGAGTCCGATCGCTGTATCTGGCTATTTTTTGATAACTTTGTACTCCTCGTGTGTATTTTGCGCATGAGTGGAGCGTTGAATTCAATTTTGGATCTATGTTGCGAAAATTTAGAATCGCAGGAGCAGCTGTCTGCTTCGGTCTGATTACGTTGCTGTTTCTCGATTTCACGGGAACGCTGCATGCGTGGTTCGGCTATCTGGCACGGGTGCAGTTTCTACCGGCATTGCTGGCCGTGAATGTCGGCGTCGTGGTGGTACTTGTGCTGCTGACGCTGCTCTTCGGCCGGATCTATTGCTCGGTGATCTGTCCGCTGGGGGTGATGCAGGACGTGATATCTTGGGTGGCGGGCAAACGTAAGAAAAATCGATATACCTACTCACCGGCACTTACGTGGCTGCGCTATGGTGTATTGGTTGCCTTTGTTGCGGCCACGCTTGCCGGTATCGGCTCGGTTATGGCACTGCTTGCGCCATATAGTGCTTACGGCCGGATCGCCACCAACCTCTTTGCCCCGTTTTACGAGTGGGGCAACAACCTGCTGGCTTTGATTGCCGCTCGTTTCGATAGCTACGCGTTCTATTCGGTCGACGTGTGGTTGAAAAGCCTTGCGACTCTCCTGCTTGCCGCAGGGACATTTGCCGTGCTGTTTGTTCTGTCATGGCGTTATGGTCGCACCTATTGTAATACGATCTGTCCCGTCGGGACGATATTGGGAACGCTCTCCCGGTTTTCTCTTTTCCGAATCCGGATCGACCCCGAGAAATGCGGCGGATGTCGGCTCTGCGAGCGTAATTGCAAGGCGGCCTGCATCGACGCCAAGAACTACCATGTCGACCACTCGCGTTGCGTCGACTGCATGGATTGTCTGGGCAAATGTCGTAAAAATGCGATCTCCTATACGATGCGCCGTACCAAAAAAACGACTCGACCCGCTGTGGCAGGTGCGGATTCTGTGCAACCGCAGGATCATTCGCGCCGAAAGTTTCTGGGCGTGGTCGGGCTGTTGGCTTATACGGCTGTACGCGCGCAGGAGAAGAAGGTGGACGGTGGTCTGGCATTGATCGAGGAGAAGAAGATCCCCGACCGCGCAACGCCGATCACCCCTCCCGGCTCGATGAGCGCACGGCATATCGCGCAGCATTGTACGGGATGCCAGCTCTGTGTGGGGGTGTGCCCCAATCAGGTGCTGCGACCCTCCGGCGGGCTGATGACCCTCATGCAGCCGGTTCTCTCCTACGAACGCGGATATTGCCGCCCCGAATGTACGAAGTGTTCGGAGGTGTGCCCGACCGGAGCGATCCGCCCGATTACGCGTGAGGATAAGTCGGCCACGCAGATCGGCCACGCGGTCTGGATTCAGGCGAATTGTGTGGCGGTGACCGACGGGGTGAGCTGCTCGAATTGTGCGCGCCATTGCCCCGCAGGTGCGATCCGCATGGTGCGTCTCGATCCGCAAGATAGTGCTTCGCCGCGCATTCCGACCATCAACGAGGAACGCTGTATCGGTTGCGGAGCGTGTGAAAATTTGTGTCCGGCACGTCCCTTCAGTGCGATCTATGTGGAGGGACACGAACGTCACCGAACGGTGTAAATGGATAGAGTATGAAGGAACAGAAGAAGATAGATCGCCGTTCGTTTCTGAAGGTGTTCGGAGGTGGAGTTGCAGCCGTGACGGCCACATTTTGCGGAGGCCGTTCCGCCTCGGATACACCGTCTACGGCGGCTCAGGGCGAAGTGCCAACCGATAAAATGACCTGTCGCACCGCTTCGTCGACGGGGGATAAGGTGTCGCTGTTGGGCTATGGCTGCATGCGTTGGCCGACCCGTCCGCGCGCAGATGCGTCGGGCGAGGAGATCGACCAAGAGGAGGTGAACCGACTCGTCGATTACGCCTTGGCGCATGGCGTTAACTATTTCGATACCGCGCCGGTCTATGTGCAGGGGCTTTCGGAGCGAGCAACAGGCATTGCGCTGAAGCGGCATCCGCGCAACCGGTTTTTCGTTGCGACCAAGATGTCGAACTTCTCCAATCCGACGCGTGCAAATTCGCTGGCGATGTATCGCCGCTCGTTCGAAGAGTTGCAGGTCGATTACATTGATTACTACCTCCTGCACTCGGTTGGTGGCGGCGACGACTCGATGGCACTTTTCCGCGAACGCTACATCGACAACGGCATGCTCGATTTCCTGCTTGGCGAGCGCGCAGCCGGACGCATCCGCAACCTCGGGTGGTCGTTCCACGGCGACGTCAAGATCTTCGACTACATGCTCTCGATGGATGTCAAGTGGGACTTCGTGCAGATTCAGATGAACTACGTCGACTGGAAACACGCCTCGGCACAGAATGTCAACGCCGAATACCTCTACGCAGAACTCGAAAAACGCGGGATTCTGGTTGTGATTATGGAACCGCTGCTGGGCGGCCGCCTGTCGCAGCTCAACGACCACTTGGTCGGACAGCTCAAAGAGCAACGCCCGACCCAAAGTGCCGCTTCGTGGGCATTCCGTTTTGCGGGTTCTTATCCCGGCGTGCTGACCGTGTTGAGCGGCATGACCTATATGGAGCATTTGCAGGACAACATCCGCACCTATTCGCCTCTTGAGCCGCTTTCGCCCGAAGAATTTGCGCTGTTGGAGGATGTGGCGGAGCGGATGCTCAAATACCCGACGATACCCTGCACCGCGTGCCAATACTGCATGCCCTGCCCCTATGGATTGGATATCCCGGCAATATTTGCCCATTATAACCGTTGTGTGAACGAGGGGAATGTACCGAAGGATAGCCAAGATCCAACCTACCGTGAGGCTCGGCGCGCATTCCTTGTCGGCTACGACCGGAGTGTGCCTAAATTGCGACAGGCGAGCCATTGCATCGGCTGCGGAAAATGCGTGTCACATTGCCCTCAACGAATAAAAATACCGCGCGAGATGATGCGCATAGACCGATTTGTCGAACAACTGAAACAAGAAAAACTCTAATTTAATCAACGGATATGAACAAATTTATGAGCATCCTGCTGGCGGTGATTACCCTTTCCATGCCGGCTCTGGCGGCCGAAAGCGACGCCCAGATCAAACTGATTTCATACAACTTGCGCAACAGCGGAGCCGGTGACGGATCGAATAGTTGGGAGAACCGGCGGGCGGCAGCTGTGGCGATGATCGAGCGCGAAGCCCCCGATGTGTTTGGCGTGCAGGAGGCACTGGCCGATCAACTGCTCTACCTCGACGAACAATGTTCGGCATACGCCCGCGTAGGGGTTGGTCGCGATGACGGCGATAAGGCAGGTGAAACCATGGCGATCTACTACTCGCGCGATCGTTTCAACCTACTCAACGGCGGTACGTTGTGGCTCAGCGAGACGCCCGATCAGGTGTCGCGCGGCTGGGACGGTGCTTGCAATCGAACCATGACGTGGGTCGAGTTGCAGGACAAGGCTACGGGCAAGCGGCTCTTCTATTTCAATACGCATCTGGATCATCAGGGAAAGGTTGCCCGCGAAGAGGGGATCAAACTCATGGTGGAAAAAATTCGTGAGATCGCCAAGTCGAAAACGCCGGTTGTGCTGGGCGGAGATTTCAATAGTTCGACCGAAAACGGAATCTTCAAACCGTTGCAGAAATACATGTCGGATGCCCGTGTGAAAGCACCCCAGACCAGCTACGACGGAACATTCAACGGCTTCGGCTCTGCTCCCGATACGATCCTGATCGACCACCTGTTCTATCGCGGTGCGATCAAATGCCAACGTTTTGCGACGCTTAAAGACAACTACGGCGTACCTTATATTTCCGATCACTACCCGATCGAAATGGTATTCACACTCAAATAGTTGAGATGAAGTGGTATAGCAAATTATTGCTGTCCGATAAAACTCAGAAAGCGCAAAAAGAGATGGCTCAGCTGCTGATAGTCAGCGGTCGAGTGTCGTTTTATGCTACGACAAGCCCCCCCCTTAATCAAAAAGTGATGGCTGAGGAGGTTCACCGGCGGCAGCCTCGAGTATGCCCTGCCAGTCTTTTTCGGGATGGTTGAACAGACTGTAGAAATCTACGTAATACATCAGATTGA
>CAZHEY010000004.1:0-25632 GCA_964532025.1 uncultured Alistipes sp.
TGTCCACTGAACTATTTCTTATCGAATTTCATCACCCCAAATGTCCACCCTGCCCCGAAAACAGGTATTGCCGCCCTGTCCAAAAAGGCGTTTCTTTGTGGTGTAAAAAAATCATCTTATGAACAGACATTTTATTTGCAGCGCACTGTTGATCGCTGCGCTATTTCCCCTGTCCGGATGCGGCGGAAACTCGCGCCCGAAGGCTGCTACCGAAACCTCCACAGCACAGAATACCGCCTTGGAAGTCGACAACTTACTGGCTGACGCCCAGCGGCTGAGCGGAACAAACGTCACGGTCGAGGGGGTCTGCACACACATTTGCCGTCACGGAGGACGCAAAATCTTTCTGATGGGAACCGACGACACGCAGACCATTCGCATCGAGGCCGGTGAGAAGATCGGCAGCTTCAAACCCGAATGCGTAAACAGCGTGGTTCGCGTGACAGGCATCCTGACCGAAGACCGCATTGACGAGACCTACCTGACCTCGTGGGAGCAGCAGCTCAAAGCCCAGACGGCCGAGCAGCATGGGCAGGGTGAGGCAGGATGCAGTACCGAGCAGCAGGCTCGGAACGAGGCAATAGCCGCGACACCAGCCAAGCGAATCGCCGATTTCCGCGCACGCATCGCCGAGCGCAAGGCAAAGGAGGGCAAAGAGTACCTCTCGTTCTACCACATCGAGGGGCGGAGTATGAAATCATCCAGTAGCGAACGATGGCGACAAAATCTTTGATGACCGTCGTAAGAAAATGGAGTAGGCCGATTCACCGCGACCTCTCCTTTTTCTTTACGGGCGTTCTGCTGATCTATGCCCTATCGGGCTTCATGCTCAACCACAAACGCGACTTCAATGCCGACTACTCCATCGTGCGCAAAGAGCTCGCCGTGCCCACACCCCTGCCCCGGCAATGGACACGCGCACAAGTCGAGCAGCTGCTGGAGCAAGCCGGGGAGAAGGGGAACTACCTCAAACATTACCTTCCCGAACCGGAACAACTCAAGGTATTCATCCGAGGCGGAAGTACCCTGACCCTCGATCTGGAGAGCGGGAGAGCGGTCTACGAGTCGGTTCGCAAGCGGCCAGTGTTGAGCGCATTGAATCGCCTGCACTACAATCCCTCGCGTTGGTGGACACTCTTTTCCGACATCTTTTTGGGTGCACTGGTGACAATCGTCCTCTCGGGTCTGGTGATGATGCCCGGTCGTAAAGGGCTTTGGGGACGCGGCGGAATCGAGTTGCTTGCAGGAGTGATTGTTCCGCTCCTGTTTATTCTGCTGAGTTGACCTAATACCCAATCTTAAAAACAATGGCGGATGAGCAACCTCATCCGCCATTGTTTTGTTATCGCCGGAAGACCAGCAAGGGAACAAACAGGAACAAGCCCAGCAGCAATACCCCCACAACCGACCACCACTCCTCGCGCAACGACCGCCGACGAATAAAGGCATACAGCGCAGCGAGCAGCATCCCCAACACCAATGCCCGGAGCGAGAAAGCCGTGATTCGCGGTTGAACATAGCCGTCGAGCGGCGAGGTGAACGACAACTCGAACGGAAAGAGGTAGGCGGCATACAGCTCCCACGGCCGGGCATCCGACTCGGGGCGATATTCGTCCGCGAGCGAGTAATCCCGCGCATTGACGGCCACAAGACGCTCCGACGAGAGACCCTCGATCGACACCGTCCAGTAGAACATATCACCAATAATGGTCATTTGATCCTGCGAAGGGTCGAACGCTCCTACGGGGATTGGGTGCAGCGCATACTCCGTATCGAGCGCGTGGAGACGATGATCCTTATCGACGAGCAGCCCCAGCAGGCGACGATCCGAGAACTCGGTAACGAAGAGCTCGCGGATCTGCAACGTGTCGGCGATTTCGGTTCGGCGCACAAACGGACGTCCGCACACCTGCTTGAGGTGGTAAACGCCGTAATTATGATCCACCAACAAATAGCCGTTGTCGTACTCCTTGCGTGGGGTGGGATTTCCCGCAACGGCACGCGCCGGGAATGCGAAGCCCTTATCGCACATCACACGGGTAAAGGCAGCACTCTTTCGCGCGTCGATCTGGTTGGTCTCCATGACCACGAACTCAATTCCCTGATCGGTGATGCGAAAAACATCGTCCGGCATCGAAAAATCCACCCTTCGGGGCATGGATTCGAGCAGCTGATAGAGTCTCGGTGTGCGTCGATTGATCTCCGCAGGGGTGCTTCGAAACATGATTTTCGAGCGTTCTACTTCACGCGAAGTTACGTCGATGCCCTCTATCTGCGCCGGAAAACGCCCTTCGGCAGCAAGCTGACGCTGGTAAAACGTGGGCAGGATGCTGTCGAACTCGCGCTCCGTGTAGGTATTGCCTCGGAAATCGCGGCCGCCGACACGACCCTGTTCGTCGAAGGTAATCGACGCAAAGCTATGTGTCACGCAACTGTACATCGTGAACAACGACCGCGAGGGCGATGCCGCGACGAACGAATAGCACCACGGAAGCAGCCATGCCAACAGCAGCGCGGACAGGAGCAGAATTACTATTTTTATACTCTTTATCATAAATCGTTTGTTTTTAGTAGTCCTGACACCCCAACTTGAACCGGTGTACCGAAAGCAGCGGAAGAAAAAGGGCGCAGAGCAGCAACGCGACAAGCCATCCCAACATGCCGTCGTAAGCCTGTGGGGTGTCGGAAATAAAGAATATTCTGCATAAACCCACTGCAACCAGCAGATTGGCCAACCGCCGCTTCCATGCGGGTTCGAGACAGATCCACGCGGTAAGCAGGTAGAGCGTCAGCCCAGCCAGATACCACGGCAGCGAGGTCAACACGATGCGCGCCACCAGCTCCGGGGCGAGCAACGCCTGAAAGTAACTCCACAGCACCAGCAGTTGCGCGGCAAACAGCAGCAACAGCACGCCAAGCCCGAAGCCCAGCATCAGCAGGAGCATCCGACGCTGGGGAAACGGCAGGTGCAGGGTCAATTTGAGGCGTTTCTGTGTCATCTCTGGAACAAATTGCGCGAGTGCCAACACGACACCCAACAGAGCAGGGAGGTATTGCAAAATGTCGACAAAGATCACCTCCTTCTGCAACATCACTTCCCAGACGTGCGCAGCACCGCGGAACGTAACCACACGCCCCACTCGTAGCAGCGCATAGGCAGCACCTCCAAACAGGAACAAAGCACTCAGGAAGAAGAGGTAACGAACTTTAATCCACTCCTTATAAAATAGGGTTTTTATCATGGCATCTAATATTTTCCGGTAAGTCCGATAAACGCATCTTCCAAATTCAAGGTCTCGGAGTGCAGGTTTCCACCCGAGATTCCGGCTTGCGCCAGCGCACCTTGCACAGCGGCCGGCGTCTGGAACGAGTAGAACTCCGTAGATCCGTTCTTCACTTCGGGGTGGTAGATTTTCCCGATTTGCGATAGTGCGCTATCGACCTCCATATCGAGGTTGTAACGCCGGAATTTCCCCAACAGTTCCGCAACGGGCTGCTGCACCAAAATGCTTCCGTAGTCCATAATGATACAGTCGTCGATGAGCTTCTCCATGTCCTGTATGATGTGCGAGGTCATGAAAACGGTCTTCCCCTCCGCCCGCGCATATTCGCGCAGGTACTCCACAAAAAGACGGCGATATCCGGGATCAAGCCCCATCGAGAAGTCGTCGAGCACCAGCAGATCGGCTCCCTGCCCCATAATCAACCCCAATGCGACCTGCGAACGCTGCCCGCAGGACATGCGCGAAATCCGCTGGCCGGGCGCAACCTTCAACTTTTCCATCAACCCGTAGTAGGCATCACGATCCCAACGAGGATAGAAGTGCGAATAGAAGTGTTCGATCTGTTCGATAGTCATAAAGGCATACTGCACATGACCCTCAATGAGCAGAGCAATCCGCGCACGCGTTTGTGGGTGCATCGTGCGGATCTCCTCGCCAAAAATCAGACATTCGCCGCTGCGGGGTTGCAAATAGCCGCTCAAGATGTTGATCGTCGTGGTCTTACCCGTACCGTTCTTACCCAAAAGTCCGAGGATCCGCCCACGCGGAACCTCGAAACTCAGGTTTTTGTAGATTAGCCGCTCACCATAGTAATGGGTCAGGTTGCGGCACTCAATAACAGCGTCTCGCGTCATTGTGCAATCAAGGAGGCTTTCACGTTCGACTCGAAGTCGTTGGTCGAGTTGTTGGTATCGGCCAACTTACCGTCCTTCGTGCTCTTGCGGATTACCGACTTGCCGAAGCGGTCGGGGTCGCCGTCTGTCGTACCGCACCACGCATAGCCAGCATCGAGCGACGCATCCCAAGGGCCGATATAATAATCATCGCGGCATCCCGTATTCACGGCATCGAGCACCCATTCGTTAGGCACGCGGTAACACTTATTCAGCGGCATCGTGTAGTCCGAACCGTTGGGCGAGTGGAAGATGTAGGTAGCTCCGGCGAGGGGATACTCAGCCAAGAACTTTACCGCATCAAGCCCTACCGGAGGCATGGCGATAGCAATGGCGTTGAAGCCGCGGTTGTGGAGCGTGTGCACGGTCAGCGTCTGGGCATACCACTTGTCGAGATTCGTCACGTCGGGGTTGTCGATATCGAGGTACGCATCGTTCGACGAGACATCATACCACTCGAAGTCGGCCTTCGTCGCGTCCCACGACGCCGGATTGCTCACGGTGTGGTTCTGCGCATTGTTGACCACCACCAGCGACTTGCCGGCCTTCACCAACACCTGCTGCCCGTTGCCGGGGATGATGTAGAAGGCACTACCTGCACAGCACTCCTTGCGAAAATCCTTTCCCTCGGGCATCTCGGCATTCATGCCCGAATTCAACCCACTCGACAGGATGAGCATCATGCCGTCGGCATAGAGATCCTCGTCGGTGTTGTTGCGGATCTTGATATACTGGTCACCGAGGTATCGGTCGGGCTTTCCGGTTTCGGAGAGTGCCGTTCCCGTGAAGTAGATCTCCTCGATCACAAACTCACCGTTACGCAGCGCGACATCGCTCTGGGCAATGGTAACGGTTGCCAAACGGGTCGTCGAAGCCGCACGCAGCACGATGACCTCGGTCGAACGCGACGCACCGGTCGTATTGGCTTCGACAGAAAGCACCAACGCTTTGCCCGACGACTCCGAACTGTTGACCGACACCCAGCCCTCGGCCTCCTTCGGAATACTCACCTCATACCGCTCCTCGGGCAGGCTCACCAACAGGTTACCACCCCGCGCACGCATTGATTGCGACACCGTCACCGGATCGACCGTCCTCTCGGCACTATCCTTCGAACAAGCCGCAAACCCGACGGTCAACAGAACCGCCGTCATCATCAGAAAATTTTTTTTCATCATTTTTTTAAGTATTTAGTTAAATAAATTTCAAAACAACATGCCGCAAGCCACCGTCAGCCGATGTTCGGAAAGTCCTCCGCGGTAAAATCGGGGCATCCACCCCGTCTCGGCGAAGCAGGCCAACAAGCGTCCCAAGCGGCGTTCGCCGCGCAGCGAAAGTTCGGGAACGAAGCAGCTCTCGCTCAAGCGTGAGGCGGTTGCGGTCAAGTAGTCCGACATCCGTTGCTCGATTCCGGCCAGCGAAATCCGTTCATCGGGCGAGAGCGAATAACCCACCCCAGCGGTCGCCTTCACACGCCACCGCGAGCAGAGCCACTCCGCATCGCCACGCACCGCGCCCTCAAGTCGGGCAAGGGTCATGCGCCGTGCCGGATAACGATACGTCGCATCCGAATACCACCCCTCGATCCGCGGCCGAAGCGCATAGCTCACCACCGAGCGTTGCCAGCGGATCGTCGCCCCGGCAGCGGCCTGCCACGTCCGGTTGCGATACATCGCCTGCCGATCGACGATCTTGCCCTGACCGTTGCGGTCGGCAACCATCTCGATTCCTCGGCGGCGTTCGTAGCTACTCTCCACACCGATGCTCCAGCGATCGCTGCGATAGGCAGCCGTGAGCGCGGCCTCGCGGGTTTGGAGCAGCGTTACGGGGATCGAATTGTTCGGCACGTAGTTCTGCTCGGTCTCAAAATCGCCGTAAGAGGTACGTAGATACCACCCCTCGACGTTGCGCGGCATCAGTTGCGCGGCCAGCCGGTAACCCTTGCTGTCGTAGGCAACTTGGTTGTTGAGCCGTGTGCCGGAATAGCGGGCGACATAGCCGCCCAGCCCGGTCATAAACAGCACCGCGGTATTCGCCCCGCGCGGATCGTAGAACGCGATGCTTTGCTGCTGCTTGTAGAGCCGACCTTGCAGGTCGACACCGACCGTATAACGCCCCCACTCGACTCCGGCACTCAACTTCAGGGTGAAATCCGACACGACGTTGTGCGGACGCGGATCGACCTGCCGATACTCTTGCCCGGCACGGTAATCGCCCCGAAGGGCAAGCCCAATGCGCCCGATGCGGCGGGTATACCCACCCCCGAAGGCATACTCCTCGGTCGAGAGCGCACCACCCACGGTGTCGGCCACGACATAGGGATAGAGCAGCAGGTAGTCCGAAGTGGCATTCCAGCAGACATTGCGCCGACTGCCGCGCAGGTAGCGCGCATCGGCCCACACCGCCGAGCGGTCGTTGAGCCGCCGGTAGCTATCGGCATAAATACCTCCGCCCAATGCCCCGTCACCCAACGGCTGCAACAACGCCTGCTGCTCCTCCCGCCACGCAACACGCAGCGTGAGCTGCGAGAGCGAAGGGGCGTGGGTGTAGAGTTTGGCCAGCGACGAAGCCGCAAGGAACGGGGCGGTGGCCGCTTGTCGTTCCACGTCGGATGCGGATGCGCGTTGCAGCACATCGAGCGTATCGGGCAAATCGCGCGCATCGTGCCGGGCAAATGCCACGGCGGGCAACAAGAGGAGCAACAACAACAGGGTTCTCATGGATCAGTTTACGGTTTTGAGTAACAACACCAGCGACTCCGAATCTTCGACCCAAGTGACGGCCTGCGTCGTCTGGTTGTAGTCGGCAGCCCGAAGTCGTCGCGTTTCGGTCGGCGAATAGGTCGCATCGGCCTCGACGATGAGCGTGTAGACCCCCTTGCGGAGGGTCACAACGGCGTTGTTGTCGACAACGGGCGGAAAGGCGATCCGCTCGTAGGTGTTGATGTTGTAGAAATAAGAAAGCGTATCGCAGATCTTCAACTGCTCGACCGGACGGTTGTCGGGCATCACCAGCCGCACGGACAGGCGCGTAAAGATCCCCTCATCGTCCTTGGCGCAGGCCGAGAATAGAAGTGTAGAGAGTACAAGCAGGATAGATCGTATCATCGTCTTAAAGTTTGAAATTGAGCTCCATGCCGAAATAGGGCGAGGAGTAGCGGCGGCGCAGGCCACCCGTTTCGTCGTAGTAGGAGGGGCTGTAATCGAACAGCCGATTCACAAACAGCGATGCGTTGATCCGCTCGCGGTAGAGCCGCTTCGAGATTTTCAGGTTGACATACATGCTGAACGGCGTGCGGCGATAGAGGTAGGCCACCGACGAGGCCGGGCGGATCATGTGCTGCAACACCCCGTCGGCCGCCGACTCATCGGTGAAGGCGTGTTCGTGCAGCTCCTTATCGAGGTAGCTCATCGGCCGCGGATCGCACCACTGACTCTGCATTCCTGCGAACCACTGGCACTGGAGCGAGGTCGAGAAGATCAACCCCAAGCGCGGGATCTGGGTGTCGAGCAGGAAGTTGGTGTTGCACACCTCGTAGAGGTAGTTGTCCTGCTGGGCATAAAGACCGATGTAGGGGTAAGGTTTGTTGTCGATAGCAACCGAGGTGGCGATGTACTGCGGCTCGCTGTTGCGGTAGCGCGTGCGGAAATAAGCACCCGAGACAATGAGTTTGGTAGCCAAGGGGCGGATGCGCCGCGTCGTGAGGGTGAACTCCACCCCCTGTTTGAGGGTGCGGCTGCCGTTCGTGGTCGTGCCGAGCGTCTCCAACACCGTCTGCTGGGTATACGGCAACCCTTCGAGCGAGGGCGGCCCGGTGAGTGTAGAACCGTCGATCGCCGATTCGTCGTAATCGAGGTAGGTGTGGGTGAGCACCCGCGAGGAGGTGCGAAATCCGGAGGTCATATCCTCGCGGAAGTAGGTCACCGAGAGTCCATAGCCTGCCCATTCGAGGTTGCTGCGCACCTCCCATTTGAAGTTGCGCGCCACCGTCAGCGAATAGTTGGTCGGATCGACCTTATAGACCACCATATTCACACGACGCTTCGAGGCATCGGCCGGGTAGTAGTTGAGTTGCATGTAGTCGGCATAGACCGGATCGGGAAAGAGCTGATCGAGTGTCGGAGTTTTGGTGTGCCACCCCACACCGCCCGAGAGGGTGATGTGCAACGCCTCGGCCGCCACCTCCAACGAGGGAAGGTGCAGCGAGAGATTGGCTCGGGGATCGAAATAGCAGCGACCCTGCAAGGTGTAACGGCTACCGAGGTTCGCCATAAGGGTCGTGCGCAGCCCCGCCATTGCTTCGATGCGCCACTCTCCGGCGGTGACGAAGAGGTGATCCTCGGCAAAGGCCGACAGCCGATGCAACGCCGGCAGAGCATCGTAGCGTCGCGGACGGGCGCGCATCTGGTCGGAGATCGGGCGCGTCACATCGTAGAGCAGGCCGCCCCCGTAGTTCTTCGATAGATTCCACTCCGCACCCACACGGATCTTATGGCGACTTGCCCCGGCAGCAGCCTCGAACTGCGCCACCCCCTTGGCGTTGGCGTAGAACGGTTTGCCGTCCACACGCAGCGTGGCCTCGTAGCGGTCGGGGAGGATCTCCGCATCGTAAACGCCCTCGCCGACAGCCGTGCGAATGGGGTAATTGCCCCCCAGCACCACATAACGCCAGCGGTCGATGCGGTCGAATTCGGCGTTGAGCGAGGCCGAGAAATCGAAGCTGCGGAAGAACCCCCGCTGCTTGGCCTCAACCGAGAAGTTGAGTGCCGCAACCAGCGAATTGTAGTCGGCTCGATACCGCTCAATCGGCACTCCCGTAGGGCCTTCGTCGATATTCTTATCACTTTTCACCCGATCGAACGATCCGGTGTAATCCACCGAACCACCCAACGCATAACGATAGGCAGCAGCCCCCTCCCAGCGTTTTTTCATGCGCCACGAAGCGGTCATGCGGCGATAGTTCTGACGCGTATTGCGCGGATCGGCTCGTGCATCGAGCCAGTTCAGCCCCACGTTCATCGTCAGTCGCTCGGCGGGAGCACCCCACTCGAACCCCTTGCCGATGTAATAGAGCTGGCTCTTCAGGTCGGCCTTGAAGCGCGCCTCGAGGTTGCGACTCCCCTCCTTGCGGTGGATCTTCACCAAGCCGCTGGTCAAGTCACCGTATTCGACCGAGGGAATGCCCTGCACGATCTCCACCGAGGAGATCTCATCGGTGGGAAGCGTCCGCAGGTCGATACCTGTATTGAGCGATACGCGATCACCGATCTGGGTGAGTCCGGTTTGATACTGCATCGCCGCATCGTTGGACATCGGCACGCCGTCCATCACAAAGGCAACCCCAAGCGAGGAGGTGTCGTAATTGGACGACGATGTGGGCACTTCGCGCAGGTGGATCTGGTTCGAAGAGCCGAACGTCGGATCGGTAGCCCTCCCTCCGGGCAGCAGCTCAAGCAGATCCTCGAAACTCGACGGCTGGAGATGCTGCATGGCCTCCTGCCCGATACGAACTCCCGACGCAGCTCCTCGCACCTCCGAGGCGGTGATAACCACCTCACGGATTGCGTTGTTGGCTGGCCGCAACCGCACCCTACGCTCCAGAGAGACCCCCTCCGCAAGCTCCAACTCGAATGAACCCGATGCGTAACCGACATAGCTCACCTGCACGCGATAACGCCCCGCAGGGAGCGAGAAGCGGCATTTCCCGTTCGTATCGGTTATCGACGCATCGGGACGCCCGGCCTCCGGAATCGCATGTAGCGACACAGTGGCATAGGCAAGCGGCTGCGACAGCGAGTCGCAGACCTCAACGACAACGACAGCACGCGGAGCGTTGTGCTGCCCGTAGGCCGAGAACGATAAAAGGAGGATGAATAGGTTGCCGAAGATACGGTACATGGTGTTGTTTTTTCTGCCGGCAAAGGTAGGGCCTCCAAAAAAACACAGCAATCGCCTATTTTAGGTAATTTGCGCACACCGCTATCACAACGAATACTGACCCGAGAGCAAAGATGCTACCGGTCAAGAACCGCATCGGGGGTTCGATTCGGGCTATTGGAAATTCAACATTCCGGCCAGTTGCAAGAAATAGTCGTTCGACCAGATTGCCAACTCTTCGGGATGCTTGACAAAAGGCTGTACATCCTGCTTCACCTGTGCTATATCCGTCCCAGCCAGCTTCTCGTTCAACAGGGCCGCGAACTCCTCTTGGTTCATTTCGAGTCCATTAAACTCACGAATCCGCGCCTGCAAATGGCGAAAATCGAGTGCCACCCCTTTGCGGACATACCACTCGAAGTCATACCAATCACGGCCCTTGACTCGGTTTTTCCAACCGCGGAAGACCAATGCATGCATCTTTCCGGCGAACAAGTCGGGCAGTGTAAAACAACGCGTCATAAAGGAGAAGGGCTGCAACAGCAGTTTTTGTTCCGTCGAAAAATCGAGCGGCGGATTGGTATCGACTTCAATTTTGATCTTCGCCGATCGATCCGTGCAAAACGCCACATCGTAAGTCTGGGTGTTATCCTTCAAAAAAGCCGACTCGGCCCGTCCGAAATTCCGTTTATCCTTCCGGCGAATCTCGACTTCACGGCCAAGCAACTTGAACTCCTCGACAATCGCGGGGAAAAACGCCTCAAGATCGAAGGCTTCGTCTTTGGCGACAAGCGAGAAATCCATATCCTCCGAGAAACGCTCCAGACCGTGAAAAATCCGCAAACAAGTACCTCCGTAGAAGGCCGCCTGCTCAAAAAAACCGCCACGATACAATCCGGCCAAGGTAACCTGCTGCATCACTTCGTGCAGTGCATTCTGTCGCTCGATCTCGGTCGTAATCGTGTATCGAGAGATCATTTCATCGAAAATCGTCATCGTTGAATCAGGGTTATCAGGTTTTGCAATTCGGTTTTCTTTTTGCCGACCGCGACACAGGCACGAAGAACCGAGGTGTCAAGCGCAAAGAGCCGATCCATGTCGAAACGCAGATCGCCCGTCAGATACTCTTCTATCGCTCGAATCGAACGCAGCGTCAACCCGGGGGTGTGAATAATCGTATCGCACAACGCTTTCTCAGGCGTGGCAATCAAAAAAGGGACAGCCGTTTTGGCCTGCGTAACCCCGACGGCAAAATAATCATCGGCAACCTCCCGGTAGGAAAATACCCCCACCTCATTCTTAAATTCACGGCTATGCTTGGTCGTCATCGAGCGCACGGTATAAACTCGTTCGGGAATCAGACCGTAATAACGCAGCGCACTCTGCATCGACACGTAGGATGGGCCGTAAAGGTGATTGGCGATCAGTTCCAGCGACAGCTCGCGCCCCGCCACTTTCGGCGACACGACATAGAGCCCCTTCTTCAGCCGGATCAACTCACCCTGTTTCTCCAACGCATGAATCTTGGTATTGACCGATTTGTAATCCACCAACACCGACTTCAGCACCGCGCTGCTGATAGGCACTATTCCGAATTGTTTGAGTATTTCCATGTACACCACTTGATTTACGCAGACAAATATAACAAATTTCGTACAGATAATCCATTATAATTAAATTATCTATTCAAAAAACAACATTTTCTGTATTCGGAGCACTATCTGCATCTCATTTGATATCCGACCCGAGATGTCCCGCTTCCAGCCAACGAGCTGTTCGCGGGGGCGGAGATGATCCGAGGGCGAGGAGGGAGGACGGGGTGGAGGTGGCGAGGGGCGGCGGAGGCAGAGGCAGAGGTGGCGGAGGTGGCGGAGGTGGCGGTGAGAAATGGGCGGCAATCGGTGCTGATCGGGCGTTGCAGCGCATTTTTTATTTGCAAAACAGGAGATTTTGCCCTACCTTTGATAGGATAACTACCGCGGAATATGCGGCCGAAAGCTGCGGGGCGAGACCCGCGGATCGGCACAAATTCCGGTTGCGAAAAAAAATGAAAGTCCGATGATTAAATGCTGCATATTCGACCTCGACGGGGTGCTGGTCGACACCGCGCGCTACCACTACCTTGCATGGCGGCGACTGGCCGCGGAGTTGGGTTTTGAGTTCACGCCCGAGGCTGGCGAGGCGACCAAAGGGGTCAGCCGCATGGCCTCGCTGGAGATCGTATTGCGTGCCGGAGGGATGAACGAGCACTACTCGGACGCCGAAAAAGAGGTTCTGGCGGCCAAAAAGAACGGCTGGTATCTGGAGTACATCGAGCGAATGACTGCCGCCGAGGTGCTGCCGGGGGTGCGCGATTTCTTGCTTGAGCTCCGAGCCAAAGGCATCGTCACGGTGCTGGGCTCGGCGTCGAAAAACGCGGGGGTGATCCTCGACCGCTGCGACCTGCGCAATCTGTTCGATGCCATTGTCGACGGCACGGTGGTCTCGCGCGCCAAACCCGACCCGGAGGTCTTCACCAAAGGCGCGGAGGCGGTCGGAGAGTCGCCAGCCGAGTGTGTGGTTTTTGAGGATGCGGCAGCCGGAATCGAAGCAGCAACGCGCGCCGGCATGCGCTCGGTGGGAGTCGGCGAAGGCTCGGCACTGGGCAAAGCGACCCTGCTTTTGCCGACATTTGTGGGCTTCACGTTGGAAAAATTAGTTGAGAAAATCGAAAAATAAAAGACTGTGAATCAATTCATCCAAACAGACGACTGGAAAATACTCGAAGATCGCTTCGATCCGGCTCGGGTGCAATCCTCCGAATCGCTCTTTGCGCTGGGCAACGGCATTTGGGGCGGGCGAGCCAACTTCGAAGAGGACTACTCCGGAGCTTCCTTGCAAGGAAACTACATCGGCGCGGTCTACTACCCCGACAAAACACGCGTCGGCTGGTGGAAAAACGGCTATCCCGAATACTTCGCCAAGGTGTTGAACGCTGCGTTCTGGATCGGCGTGCGCATCACGATCGACGGCGAACGGCTCGATCTGGCTCAGGTCGAGGTCGAGGAGTTCCACCGCGAACTCGATATGCGCCACGGCGTTCTGACCCGTCGCATGCGGATCGGCATGCGCAACGGCGCACAGGTCGAGGTCGAAGTCGTGCGGTTCATCTCGCTCACCCGCCGCGAGATCGGCGCGCTGCGCTACACGGTGACCCCCCTCAACCGCCAAATGGAGATCGACTTCGAACCCTACATCGACGCCGACGTGCGCAACACCGATGCCAACTACGACGAGAAATTCTGGGACGAGGTCTCAACGAAGGACGACTGCGTGCAGATGCGCACAAAAAAGAGCGGATTCGAAGTGGCATGGGCGCAGCGGTGTCACCTCGAAGCGGGCACATTCGAACCGACCACAACGGCCAAACGCGTAGCGGCACGCTGCCGCGTAATCCGCGAGGTCGGCCAGGCGGCTTCGCTCCACAAATACGTCGGTATCTGCTCGTCGCTCAACCACGCCCCGGCCAACCTCTCCACAGCAGCACGCACGGCCGCAGCCGAAGCATCCGCAGCAGGCTTCGAGGTTTTGCTTGCCGAGCAGCGGCAGGCATGGGAGGCCAAATGGCACGGATGCGACATCGTCATCGACGGCGACCGCGAAGCACAGCAGGGCATCCGCTTCTGCATCTTCATGCTCCTGCAAACCTACACGGGGGTCGACACGCGGCTCAATATCGGCCCAAAGGGCTTCACGGGTGAGAAATACGGTGGGGTAACCTACTGGGACACCGAAGCCTACTGCCTGCCATTTTACATGGCCACGGCCGGTCGCGACGTAGCGCGCGAGCTGCTCATCTACCGCTACAACCAGCTCGACAAGGCGATCGAGAACGCCGCAAAACTCGGGTTCTCGGGCGGCGCGGCACTCTACCCCATGGTCACAATCAACGGCGAGGAGTGCCACAACGAGTGGGAAATCACCTTCGAGGAGATCCACCGTAACGGCGCAATCGCCTATGCCATTTACAACTACATCCGCTACACCGACGACCGGGCGTACCTCTCCGAATACGGGTTGGAGGTGCTGATCGCCATTGCCCGTTTCTGGAGTCAGCGCATCACGTGGTCGGCAGCCCGCGGGAAATACGTGATGCTGGGCGTGACAGGGCCAAACGAGTACGAAAACAACGTCAACAACAACTGGTACACCTCCTACATCGCCTGCTGGTCGATGCGTTACGCGGCCGAATCAGCGGCATGGGTGCGCGAAAATCACCCGGAAGCCTACGCGCGCATCTGCACAAAACGGCAATTCGACGAAGCGACCGAAACCGCCCGCTGGGAAGAAATCGCCGCAAACACCTACCTCAGTGAGGACAAAACACGCGGCATCTTCCTCCAGCAGGACGGCTATCTGGACAAGGAGCAGCAGCTGGCCGCCGACCTCGATCCGGCACAACGCCCGATCAACCAGAAGTGGAGTTGGGATCGGATTCTGCGTTCGTGTTTTATCAAGCAGGCCGACGTATTGCAGGGGCTGTATCTCTTTCAGGAGGAGTTCGATTTGGAGACGATTCGCCGCAACTTCGACTTTTACGAAGCGCGCACACTCCACGAATCGAGCCTATCGCCCTGCGTGCACGCCATTCTCGCGGCCAAGATCGGCCGCATGGACAAAGCCTACGAAATGTACCTACGCGCCGCGCGGCTCGATCTGGACGACTACAACCACGAGATCGACGAGGGGTTGCACGTCACCTCGATGGCCGGTTCGTGGCTCTCGGTGGTCGAGGGTTTCGGTGGCATGCGCATCCGCAACGGCCGGCTCACCTTCACGCCGCATCTGCCGGCGCAATGGAACTTGCTTGCATTCAAAATCAACTTTCGCGACCGCATCGTGAAAGTCTCCATCTCGCACACGCAGGTCGAGATCGAGGTCGAAGGCGAACCGATCGGTCTGGAAATCGACGGTCGGGTCTACACCCCCTCCGAGTTCAACGAACGCTGCGAGGACGGCAAATCCAGACACCTCTTGGTGGTCAGCAACAATTCAAAATAAAAGAAAAACGCTACAACACAATCGGTTGTAGCGTTTTTTTGCATCGGCAACGGCCGGCTCAAAGCAGCGGGAAGACGGTCACATAGATTCCGGCGATTATCGCCGAGGTGATCACACCCGTGATGTTCGCGCCCAGCGCGTCGGGCAGCACCATCGAAGAGGAATTGTCCTTGTAGACGATCTTCTGCGCAACTTTGGCCGTCGTGGGCACACAGCTCACAGCCGCGATTCCGATCACGGGATTGAAATTACCCCGCTTGATGAAGTACATGATGTAGCCGCCGAGGATGCCACCGATACCCGAAATCAGCAGCGCAAGGATTCCCAACACAAGGAGTTTCAGCACCGTCGGGTCGAGCAACGTGTGGGCATCGCAGAGAATTCCCAGCAAGATGCCGAGGAAGAAGGTCGAGCCATAGAGCATCGGGCCGCTGATAAACTCCTTCACGTGGGTCAACCCCGACTCCTTGATGACGATGCCGATGAACAACGAGAAGAACAACGGCGCAGCAACCGGGAAGAGCAGGCAGAGGATCACGCACATAACCACGGCAAAGGAGATCTTCGCCGCCGGGGAGTACTGCTTGGGTGCTTTCTTCGGCGGCCGCATCTTGATCGCGCGCAACCGCTTGGGGATCAGCGCACGCACCAGATAGGGGTATCCGCCATAGGTCAACCCGAGGTAGAGGTAGGCCACCACGGTGATCGGCACAAAGATGCTTTTCGACAGATTGAGCGACGTAAAGAGCACCATCGGCCCATCCGCACCGCCGACCATGGCGATCGAAGCACTGTCGTTGGGCGACAGCCCCATGGCATAGGCAATCGGAACGACGGCAAACGTCCCCAATTCGGCACAGAGAGCCAGAAACATGCTCTGCAACGGTTTGGCCAACAGGAAATTGATGTCCAGCATCGTCCCGATTCCCATAAAAATCAAGCAGGCAATCAGGCCGTTGCTGAAGGTAAACGTATAGATCGGTTGCAGAAAATCAATCTGCAACGTATTCATCAGGCCGTCGGTATCCGAGACCATCGGATCGAGAAACAGGTTTCCCAACTCGCCCCCGGGGAAGATCAACACCCCGGCATTGACGGCTGCCATACCCAATCCCATGGGAATCATAACCAGCGGTTCGAGAATCTCCTTGCGTCCCAAGTAGACCAGCAGAATACCGAGCAGGATCAGCCCGATACGGGTATACATGATCGACGGATCGGATTGCAGTAAGGTGGAGATGCCTTGAAAGATGTTACCCAGATCAAATTTCTCCATGGTGCAATTCGTATAGGCATTTCATCTCCGAATCTTTGCGCTCGCTCTCCTCGCGATTGCCGAAGTGGTATTCGGCCAATTTATCCATGAAGCCGGACGCCTCGTTCCGGCCATCGGTCGACGGCAGGATTCCACCAAGTAGACCACCGCACGCGGTAGCATGTATATTAATATAGGTACGCGTAATCTGGATGCGGTAGGCGCGCCCCCAAAGCCGACTGTTTTTCAGCAGCCGCGACCGCTCGCCGCTGTTGCAGAGCGAGAACAGCGCGATCATCAGCTTCAGCACATAGGCAAAAGCGACTCCCACAACGAATGTGAAACCCATCATCAACAGGGTTTCTTGGATGATATATAGCAAACTCATTTTCGTAATTTATTAAACATGATGCGCCATGACGCGCGAAACAAACCGACACAGCACGTCCTTTGACGGGTGTCGAATAAAGGGTATGAAGAATCGAAAATGAGCGGCTAAATGACCAGGATGCCGAACTTCAGGTAGTCGGCATCGTGAAAAGGCACGACCAACGAGATCGCCGACAGGAGTCGGGAGGCAGTTGGATTCGAGCCACATTGAATCCGGGTGAAATAACGTTCTGAATAGGCGTCACGGATATCAACAGAGAGTTTTTGCTGACGTTCGTAGGATTTGCGCACCAAGCGCATCGGATAGGGAACCGAGAGCTGCGCGGTCTCGAGGGCAAAGCAATCCGACCAGTCGGGAGCCAGAGCCGTCTGCTCGGAGGACTGCAACAGATCGGAACACACCACCCGGCTACCGCTCCTCTCGGGCGACGAAGCACCCGAAAACAGAAACGCCAATACCACCGAGAGTATGAATGCCGACAGCCTCATCGCAAAAAAATCTTTTCACAAAACTACGCTTTTTTACCGAATAAGCAATTTAATTGCCAAAAAATTTTACTCGGGCAGCCTTTGCAGCAAAACTTCCCCTTCACACCTTGAGCGTTCAGGCCGAAAAGCCCCGAAGATCGCAGCCTCTGCTGGGCACGACGCAAGGGCAAAATAAGAATAAACCGAAAATGCAGAATAAAAATCTTCCGCTTTTTTATATCTTTGCAAAAACATAAAACACCATTCATCATGAAACGTTATATAGCGACCTGTCTGCTGCTGGCGATGTGCTTCACCGCACAGGCACGCGATAGTTTTCCACTCAACGAGGGTTGGCGCTTCTTCTTCCGCTCGGAAAATAGCTCCGACAATGCCCGTCACATCACCCTGCCGCACAGCTGGAACACCGATCCGCTGAGCGAGGGAACGTGGGTCGAGGCAACCGGCAACTACCAGAACGACCTCTTCATTCCGGCCGAGTGGGCCACCAAACGACTCTTCCTGCGCTTCTCGGGCGTACAAAGCGTGGCTTCGGTCTTCGTGAACGGCAACTACGTCGGCGGACACCGCGGCGGAGCGACCGCATTCACGCTCGAACTCACCGACAAGGTGCGCTTCGGGGCGGACAATGCGCTGCTGGTGGTCGTCAGCAACGGCTTCCGGGACGACGTACTGCCGACCTCGACCGATATGAACCTCTACGGCGGCATCTACCGCGAAGTCGAGCTGCTACTCACGGAGCGCACGGCGATCTCACCGCTCTATCTGGGAACGCAGGGCATCCTGATGCACCCGCAACAGGTTTCGACCGAGGAGGCCGAGGGCGAAATCGAGGTGCACCTCTCCTCCAAAGGCGAATCATCGGCTCTGCTGAGGCTCGACATCACCGCCCCCGACGGCACGTGCGTCTTCACCAAGCACGTGCGCGCCAAACTCGACGGCAAGCCGCTCTCCATACCCTTCTCGATCGAACAACCGATGTTATGGAGTCCCGCTACCCCGACACTCTATGCCGTCACGGCACGCATCGGCGAAGGCCCGGTGGCAAGCGACAGCGTCACCATCCGCACCGGATTCCGCACCTTGCAGGTCACCCCGACGGGCGGCTTTGCGATCAACGACATCCGCACCCCGATACACGGCGTCACGCTCTACCACGACAACCAGATGGGCGGAACGTTCACCTCGTTGGACTACGATGCCGACCTGATGCAGATCAGCGACTTGGGAGCAAATGCCCTGCGGTCGGCGGTAATGCCGCACGCCTCCTATCTCTACGACCGCTGCGACGAACAGGGGTTGCTGGTGTGGGTCGACCTGCCGTTGCAGCGCGCCACCTACTTGAGCGACATCGCCTACTACGCCACACCGCAATTCGAACAGAACGGACTGGATCAGTTGCAGGAGATCATCGCCCAGCAGATCAACCACCCCTCGGTGGTGATGTGGGGCATCTTCTCGCGGCTCTGGACGCGTGGCAACGACCCGATACCCTATATCCGCCAGCTCAACGAGCGGGCGCACGCGCTCGATCCGTCGCGTCCGACGGTGGCATGCAGCGACCAAGACGGCAGCCTCAACTTCATCACCGACCTGATTGTCTGGCGGCAGGATGTGGGGTGGTCGCGCGGCTCGGCAGATGATGTGGCGGTTTGGCGCAACAAATTGCAGAAAGGCTGGCCGAACCTGCGTTCGGGAGTCTGCTACGGAGGCAGCGGATTTGTCGGACACAAGAGCTACACGGCACAGGCAATGCCGCAGTCCAACTGGATGCCCGAAGAGAAGCAGACCCGGTTTCACGAGGAGTATGCGCGCAACCTGCAAAACGATTCGCTGTTTTGGGGGACGTGGATCAACACGATGTTCGACTACGGCTCTTCGCGCAGCCCCTACGGGCTGAATGGCGAGGGGTTGGTGACGCTCAACCGCCGCGAATGCAAGGATGCGTACTACCTCTACCGCGCGCTGTGGAACAAGACGCGTCCGACGTTGCACATCGTCGACAAACGCCACATACTACGCGATCAGGAACGGCAGATGTTCCGCGTCTACTCGTCGGACGGCGCGCCGCAGTTGTGGGTCGGTGCCGATACGGTGGCACTCACCGAGTATGCACCGTGTCAGTATCGTTCCGATTCGGTCGCTTTGCGAGGGGTGGTCGAGGTGAAAGCCACATCGGCCACGCTACGCGACAGCGTGACTATTCGTATCGGCAACATCCTAAAACCGAAGCGCTCGCCGGCCCTTCGGCGAACAACAAATCTATAAACGAGAGGTTGGGGACAAACTCCATGCGATCGGCAAACACCTGAACATAAGGCTCGGCAAGAAACGCCGGGCCTTCTTTGTGCTTGGGACGCAAGTCCAGATCCCCGGGCGCGGCTTCGAGGTAACACTCCGACACCGGTGGCATCGGGAGCTGCGCCAGACGGCACAGCACCTCGGTCAGACGCAGGTTGTAGTCGACCAGAAAATCGTACTGGCGGCGATAAAACGGTTCGAACTCGGCTGCATAATAGTCGAAATAGGGCGAGCCCTTGTAGGAGGCGATCAACGCCCCCCAATGCTGATGCGGCCAACGCTTCGAGTAGTCGAGACGCAGGTCGCGCATGGGTTGGCAGGGTCGGTTGGCGTGGCACACCTGCACGGTCAGATCCAGCACCCCATTCGGGGAGAGGATGCGTGTGCGGTTTCGCTCCGAACGCTTGATGAAGTGTTCGCCGAGGTCGACGATGCAGTCGCCACGGCGCAGCGCAGCGAAATATTCGACCGAAGGGAGGTAGGCAGCGGGCAGTAGAGTCATCACGCTTCGGGTTGCGCCTCCGGCTCTGTCCATTCGCCGTTGGCCTTGATGAGTTCGATCAAGCGGTCGAGGGCCTCCTCTTGGGGGATGTTGCGGGCAATCACCGTGCGCCCCTTGTAGAGGGTGATGCGCCCCGGCGCAGCCCCCACGTAGCCATAGTCGGCATCGGCCATCTCCCCCGGCCCATTGACGATACACCCCATGACACCGATTTTCAGGTTTTTGAGGTGCGACGTGCGCGCCTTGATCAGAGCCAAGGTCTGCTCCAGATCGTAGAGCGTGCGGCCGCAGCCGGGACAGGCGATGTATTCGGTATGCGAGAAGCGCACACGCGCCGCTTGCAGGATCATCAATTCGATCTCGCGCACGGTCGACTCCGCAATCGCCGGAGCGTCGATCCAGATCCCGTCGGCCAGCCCGTCGAGAAACAGCACCCCCAGATCCGCCGCCGCTTGGACGGCCAGCTCGTCGGGAGAGGAGGTTTCGTAACGACGCTTGACAACCACCGGATCGGGCGTCTCAAGGTTGAGAATCGCCGCCCGCAACTCGGCCGTCGGATTGCCCGACAAGGCTTCGATCACACGGTAACCGGTCAGCGATTCGCTGTGAATGAGCGGCTGCGCCGCCGTGCGGCGACGGTACTCGGTCGGCGAATAACGTTCGGGGTGGAGCACCGGAAACTCCCCGGGACGGTCGGCGAAATGGTCGACCAACAGCTGTGCCACGGGAATTTCGCATTCGGGAGCTTCGGTCAGCGAGACCCGGATCGTATCACCGATTCCGTCCGCAAGCAAAGCTCCGATGCCCACGGCACTCTTGATGCGCCCCTCGATGCCGTTGCCGGCTTCGGTGACACCCAGATGAATCGGGAAGTGCATCCCTTCGGCATCCATGGCCTCGACCAACAGCCGATAAGCGACCACCATGACACGTGTGTTGCTCGACTTCATCGAGACAACGACCTGATCGAATGCCTGTTGCCGGCAGATCCGCAAAAACTCCATAGCCGCCGCGACCATTCCCTGCGGCGTATCGCCCCACTCATCGAAGATGCATTTGGCAAGCGAGCCGTGGTTCACACCAATGCGCAACGCCACGCCGCGCGTGCGGCATTGTTCGATCAACGCCTCGAGATCGCCGCGGTCGAGTCGGTAGTTGCCGGGGTTGATGCGCACCTTGTCGACATAACGCGCAGCCACGGCCGCCGCTTCGGGCAGGAAATGAATGTCGGCAACCACCGCGGTCTGGTAGCCGTCGGCACGAAGCGTCTGCACGATCCGTTGCAGGTTCTCGCTTTCGCGCACCCCCTGCGCCGTCAGCCGGACTATGTGTCCGCCAGCTCGGTCGATGCGTTCGATCTGGGCGACACAAGCCGCCGTATCGTTGGTATTGGTATTGGTCATCGACTGTACGGCAATGGGTTGCGCACCACCTATGGTGAGCCTCCCGATGCGGACTTCGAGGGTCGGACGACGTATAAATTTCGAAAGATTCATCGCTTTTAGCTTTTAGCTCCTACAAAGATAACTAAAAAATAGTATTTTTGCAGAATGGACTACCTTGACAGCGATATCAAATTCGTCGCAGGCGTTGGTGAAGTGCGAGCAAAACTCCTCGATCGGGAGTTGAACATCCGCACGTTGGGCGATCTGCTCAGCCACTACCCCTTCCGCTACATCGACCGCACGCGCATCTACCGTATCGGCGAGATTACCGATGCGGCCGGATTGTCCTATGTCCAGTTCCGGGCACGCATCACGGGGGTCGCCTATGCCGGCGAGGGGCGCAAACGCCGCTTCTCGGTCTTCGCCCAAGATCCGACGGGTACGGCCGAGCTGGTTTGGTTTCAGGGGATCAAGTGGATCGAGAAGCGGATCGAAGTCGGGCGCGAATACCTCATCTTCGGGCGGCCGTCGTTTTACCGCGACCAGCTTTCGGTGGTGCATCCCGAATTGGAAACCATGGAGCAAGCCCTCTCGCGCCGCCCCGAAAGCGGAATGCAGGGCATCTACCCTTCGACCGAGAAACTGGGCAATGTGCTGGGCGCAAAGGGAATATACCAGATCGTCTGCAACGTCTGGACGCTGGTCAAAGAGCGCATCAACGACCCGCTGCCCGCTGCGCTACGCACACAATACGGACTGATTCTGCTGCGCGAAGCCTACCACAACATCCATTTCCCCCAGTCGCAGGAGTTGCTGCGGCAGGCACAATACCGACTGAAATTCGACGAATTGCTGGGTGTGCAGCTCAACGTGCAGTCGCGGCGCACGGAGCGAATGGCCAAGAACAACGGATTTCTATTCTCGAAAGTCGGCGGTGTGTTCAACACCTTTTACAAGGAGAAACTGCCCTTTGAGCTGACCAACGCACAGAAACGCGTGATACGCGAAATCCGGCGGGATACGGTGACGGGCTTTCAGATGAACCGCCTGTTGCAGGGCGATGTCGGCAGCGGCAAGACGCTGGTTGCGCTCATGTCGATGTTGCTGGCCGTAGACAACGGCTACCAAGCCTGCATGATGGCTCCGACCGAAATTCTGGCGCGTCAGCATCTGGCCACGATCTCCCGGATGCTCGAAGGCATGGACGTACAGGTGGCGATCCTGACCGGGGCATCGCGAGCCAAGGAGCGGCGCGCCGCGCTCGAGGGCATCGCATCGGGCGAGATCGACATCCTGATCGGCACACACGCCCTGATCGAAGACCGCGTGCAGTTTGCTAATCTGGGTTTTGTGGTGATCGACGAGCAGCACCGCTTCGGCGTGGAGCAACGCGCACGGCTCTGGACGAAGAACGAGCAGCCGCCCCACATCCTCGTGATGACCGCCACGCCGATTCCGCGCACGCTGGCCATGACCCTCTACGGGGATCTGGACGTGTCGGTGATCGACGAGCTGCCGCCGGGACGCCACCCGATAAAGACTGTCCACTACACCGATGCCGCACGACTGCGGCTCTTCGGATTCATGCGGCAGGAGATCGCCAAGGGGCGACAGGTATATGTTGTCTACCCACTCATCAAGGAGTCGGAGGCGATGGACTACAAGGACTTGACCGACGGATACGAATCCATTTCACGCGACTTTCCGTTGCCGCAATACGTCACCGCGATCTGCCACGGCAAGATGAAACCGGCCGACAAAGAGGAGTCGATGCGCCAATTCAAGTCGGGCGAAGCGCAAATTCTGGTAGCCACGTCGGTGATCGAGGTAGGGGTCGATGTACCGAATGCTACGGTCATGGTGATCGAATCGGCCGAGCGGTTCGGGCTTTCGCAACTCCACCAGTTGCGCGGACGCGTGGGTCGCGGCGGCGAGCAATCGTACTGCGTGCTGATGTCGGGCGAGAAGCTCTCGCGCGAATCGCGGGCACGGCTGGCGGCCATGTGCGAGACCAACGACGGATTCCGCTTAGCGGAGCTTGATCTCAAACTGCGCGGGGCAGGCGACCTGAGCGGCACGATGCAGAGCGGCATGGCCTTTGATCTAAAAATCGCCAGCCCCACGGCCGATGTGCAGATCCTCACCCTCACGCGCGAAGCCTCGGCAGCGATTCTCAAGGCCGATCCGCGGCTCGAACAACCGCAGAATCGCGGGCTGGCCGAGTTACGACACCGCTACTCCGGCCGCGAAGAGATTGATTTTTCACAAATTTCGTAATAAAGTTTCCAACGATACCGTTTATCTTATAAACCCTTGCTCTCAATGAAAAAAATCACACTCACCATATTATTACTAATCATCGGTCTACCCCTCGCCGCACAGCTCTACCACCCCGGCGAGCAACTTTTCTACCGCGTGAGCTACAAAGCCAAGATGTTTCCCAATACGGAGGTCGGCTCGGTCGAAGTGCTGACCTCGCAGGAGCGCGTGAACGACACGGATTACTTCAAGGTCGAGGGCACGGGGCGCACCCTGCCAACCTATCGCTGGTTCTACAACATCGAGGACATCTACACGGTCTGGATCAACCCGGAGACGCTGCGTCCGGTGCGATTCACGAGCAACGTCCACGAGAGCGAATACACCTTTCAGAGCTACTACAACTACGATTGGAAGGCACTGTCGGTTCACACCCGCTGGCGCAGCCGCCAGAAACCCTACAAGGAGAAGCAGATGGCACTGACGCCGCAAAGCATGGATCCGATCTCGCTCTTCTTCAACCTACGCACGGCACAGATCGACGAATTCAGCATCGGCACACCGGCTTCGCTTCAGATGGTCTTGCAGGACACAATCCGCCAACTCAACTACCGCTTCTTGGGACGCGAGGTCAAGAAAATCCGAAACGTCGGCAAGTTCAAGGCCCTCAAATTCGAATGCCAATTAGGCACGACCGAGGGTTATTCGTTCTCCGACGGCTCGACCTTCACAATCTGGATCTCCGACGACCAGAACAAAATCCCGCTCTACATCGAATCTCCGGTCAAGGTGGGCAGCATCAATGCCTACATTTCGGGCTACAAAGGGCTTAAATATCCGCTGACAAGCCTGTTGAAATAAATTTTTTGTACCTTTGTATCAAAATAAAGCACGCTATCTATTATGGAAGATAACAAACAAGGATACGATCCTTCGGAATTCGAAGACGAGGACGACTACACAACCCCTCATTCCGCAGTCGACAAATCGATTCACGGCTACCGCATCGTCATCATCATCTTGTCGGTCATTTTGGTCGCGCTGTCCATCCTCTACTTCAGCATCCACCGCCAGCAGATGATCGACAACGAGCTTTTGCAGGCCGACCGCGATTCGATCCAGAACGATCTGGGACGGCTGATGACCGACTACGACGATCTGAAAATCACCAACGACACGATCGCCGCCAACCTCAACATCGAGCGCGGACGAGCCGATTCGCTGATGCTGCGCCTGAAAAAAGAGCGTTCGTGGAGTCTCTCCAAGATCAAACAATACGAAAAGGAGGTCGGCACATTGCGCACGATCATGAAGGGTTATGTTCACCAGATCGACTCGCTCAACACCCTCAACAAGAAGCTAATCAAGGAAAACGTAGGCTTCCGCAAGGAGATCTCGAGTGCCAAGCTGCGCGCCGACATGGCCGAGGAGAAGGCGGCCGAGTTGGACAACAAGGTCAAGGTGGGAGCGGTGATCAAAGCACGCGACATCCGCCTAACGGCACTCAACTCGAAGAGCAAGCCTGTCTCGCGCATCAAGAATGCCGCCCGGCTACGCATCGACTTTGCACTCACGGCCAACGAGTTGGCTACGCCCGGCAACAAAGCGATCTACGTGCGCATCACCTCACCCGACGGCTATGTGCTGACCACCGAGTCGATGCCGACATTCGAATTCGAGGGCGAGCGGTTGAGCTATTCGGCCATGCGCGAGGTCGATTACCAAAATCAGGATCTCGAAGTGGGCATCTATTTCAACAGCAATGGGTTTGCCGCAGGAGCTTATCAAGTGCAGCTCTATTGCGAAGGCCGCCAGATCGGGCAGACACAGATCGCCATGCGCTAAACACAGCCGCAGGAGCACAACAAAAGGGTCGGACTTTCGAAAAGTCTGACCCTTTTTCGTCGTCGGCGCAGCGGAGGAGGCAGTTTGATTCTCAATCCTCGAGCTTTGTCGA
>CAZHEY010000004.1:25732-55906 GCA_964532025.1 uncultured Alistipes sp.
GAGGTCGCAAAAGATTCTGCGCACGATCCTCGAGCTTTGTCGAGAGGTCGCAAAGAAAGTCAGTTCTCAATCCTCGAGCTTTGTCGAGAGGTCGCAAAAGATTCTGCCCACGATCCTTGAGCCTGTCGAGAGGTCGCAAAAGATTCTGCGCACGATCCTCGAGCTTTGTCGAGAGGTCGCAAAGGTTCTGGGCGAAAGGGATTCGGCTTGCTGCGCAAGCCGGCAGTCCGCAGCTCCTGCCTGCGGAGGACTGCTAATTCGCGTCGCTCATTTGCCGTCCCCCGCGAGCTGCTGACTGAAAAACAAACCGCAACACACCGAACGAATGCTCAACAGAAGAGACAAAAGAACGCACGAAACACAGGGGATTATACCCCAAGTTCCGTGCGTTCTTGCATGTTTTTTAATTGTATCTTTTGCGACCTCTCGACAGGCTCGAGGATCGAGAACTGACTTTCCCTGCGACCTCTCGACAAGCTCGAGGATCGAGAACTGACTTTCTTTGCGACCTCTCGACAAAGCTCGAGGATCGCAAGCTCAAATACTACTGAATCCCGTATTTGCGGAATATCTTGAGCAGCTCGGGCTGGAGATTCTGTGCCCAACGCCAATAGCCCAGATCCGAAGGATGCGTCCCGTCGGCCGAGGTCACGTGGTCAGAGCCGGTAAGTGCCGGGGAGTCGATGAAATAGACATCGGAGAATTGCTTCACGGCCTGAGCCATAATGCGACGCGCGGTCTCCATTTTCGCCGATTCGATAGCATCGGTTCGCTGGTCGAAGTTGCGGCGTTCGCGGTAGATCGTCTGCACGAAAATCAGGGGTTTTCCCGGCACGGCAGCACGCAGACGCGCAATGAAGGGGATCAACCGCTCCTCGATCATCGGGGCTTGCGGATTCGAAAAGCCGTCGAACACGAAGGCATCGGCATCTTTCACATCGGAAAGGTAGTTGGCGAAATAGGGTTGCAACTTCGAGTTGCCGCTACATGCAATGCTGCAAAAGTAGATCCCCGTATTGCGCTCGATCTGCATGGGATAGGCCATACCGGCACGGCTGGTGCTGATGCCGTGGGTGAAACTCGAGCCGAAGATCATCACCTTGTGGCGGAACGGATTTTCCATGGGGCGGATCGTAGCATCGGGATCAATGCCCACCTGCAACGAGCCTAACTCGCTGTATTGGGGGAGGTAGAGCAGGCACTCTTTGGTCGTCGAATCCATATTTTCGATCAGCTTCAGCGACTCACCGCGTTTCTTGGGGGCAAGTGATGCGGCATAAAGCCACTGGCCGTCGCGACGGATGTAGAGGTCGAAGCCGGCATCGGCAATCCCCGGGCAGTTGTCCGACCGATGTTCGTAGCGATAGGTCGGCCACACGTCGATGCGCGACGAGTTGGTCGTAAAGACCACCGCCAAGCCGGCCGAGCAGCGCACCTGCTGATTCTCGGATTTGGAAAAACCCTTATAACGGGTGGTGTCAATGCGGTGGTAGGGCTGCTCGGTGGGCAGTCCTTTACCGATGATATTCAACGTCGTAGCATCGACAAATCGGGGTTGCGGCGTCTCCTGTGCCGCGATGCCGCTCACGCAGAGCGCGAGAAGGCAAAAAATCAAAAGTCTCTTCATGGGAGGGGGTTTTATCAGAAACGGGAGTTGCGCAAACAACTCCCGTCAAGCAATCTATTTCGAAATCTCCTGCCAGATCAACGCCGAAGCACCGAGGATTGCCGCATTCTTGCCTTGAATGCCGCTCGGCAGCAGTTTCACCTTATTCTTAAAGACGAAGAGCATGTTCTCCTCCATGTACCATTGGGTCGGCTCGAAGAGCAGTTTCCCGGCCTTCGCCAGACCGCCGAAGAGGAAAATCGCCTCGGGGGAGGTCACCGTCACCACATCGGCCAGTGCCCGACCCAGCATCTCGCCCGTAAAGCGGAATGCCTCCTTGGCAAGTGCATCGCCCTGCTCGGCAGCGGCCGAAATCATCGAGGCATCGAAATCATTGAAAGCAATATCGCGCAACTTACTCGGAGTCGACATCTTGGCCATCAATTCGAACGCCGTTCGTTTGATACCCGTCGCCGAGACATAAGTCTCCAGACAGCCACGCCGTCCGCAACCGCATTCGCGGCCGTTGCGCTCGACGATCACATGTCCAAGCTCACCGGCAAAGCCGTCGTTGCCGTAGATCATCTCGCCGTTGGCAACGAATCCCGAACCGAGTCCCGTGCCGAGCGTAACCATGATGAAGTCGCGCATGCCCTTGGCATTGCCGTAGATCATCTCGCCGATTGTCGCGGCATTGGCATCGTTGGTGATGAGCGTTTTTACACCGCCGAAACATTTCGAAATGTCGTGTGCCAACGGGAAAACACGTCGTTTTTCGTCGAGATTCTTATCTCCTTCTTTGAATTTCCAGAGGTTGGCCGGAGTCTCGACCGTCCCCTTGTGGTAGTTGGCATTGGGTGCGCCGATTCCGATTCCGGTCAGCTCGTATTCGAACGACAGGCTCTGCACCAACGCGCGCATGGCATCGCACAGATCGCGCACATAAGCCGGGTAATCGTCTACATAGGGGTATTTTTTAGTCGAAATGACCGATTCGGCATAGAGGTCGCCGTTTTCGTCTACAAGGCCGAAGGCGGTATTAATGCCGCCGATATCAACGCCAAGTGCGAGTTTTTTCATGGTATATAAGGTTAAAAGTTAGAATTCATCCTGTCAAAGTTAATTCAAAATTCGGCTACTCCAAAGTTTTTTGTTACTTTTGGGACATATTTCGTTTCAAAACATCACGCTTATGTCGCTAAATAACGAGCAAATGCTCTCCGCAATCGAGAATTATCTGGCTCAAGCCGATTTTCCGGCCGATCCCGAACGGCTTTACGCACCGATCAGCTACTCCCTCTCCGGAGGTGGCAAACGCCTGCGTCCCATGTTGCTGCTGCTCGCATGCGGGGTGTTCGGCAAAAACCCGCTGGAGGCACTCCCGGCAGCCGCGGCCGTCGAGGTGTTCCACAACTTCACGCTGCTGCATGACGACATCATGGACAACGCCGCCGTGCGCCGCGGGAAACCCTCGGTCTATGCCAAATGGGGGCAGAACATCGCCATACTTTCGGGTGATGCGATGATGATCTATGCCTACCGGCTTCTGAGCAACGTGCCGGCCGCGCTCCTGCCGCGCATCCTCACCGTGTTCAACGAAATGGCACTCGAGGTGTGCGAGGGACAGCAATACGACATGGATTTCGAACAGAAAAAGAAGGTCTCCGTGGTCGAATACATGCACATGATCGAGTTGAAAACCTCGGTACTGCTGGCCGGAGCAACGGTGATCGGCGCGATACTGGGCGGCGCATCGGAGGAGGATTGCCGCAAGCTGCGCCGCTTTGCAATCGAACTGGGGCTGGCGTTCCAGTTGCAGGACGACCTGTTAGACAGCTACGGCGACGAGCGGCTGGGCAAAGCCATCGGCGGCGACATCCTCGAAGGCAAGAAGAGCTACCTAATGATTACGGCGATGAGCCGTGCCAACGAAGCCGACCGCGAGATTCTGCGCACGGCACATACCAATCCGAAACTCTCGGATGCCGAGAAGATCGCAGCCGTCAAAGCCGTATACGATCGTTACGACTCCCCGCGAATGACCGAACAGCAGATTTCACTGCGCTTCGATCGGGCACTCGCGGTGCTCGACACGCTCTCGGTCGATGCGGCACAGACGACACAATTACGAGCATATTCGGCCGGACTCATGGGAAGAAATTATTAGCAATGAGACGTTCCGACATCGAAATCATGGCTCCCGTAGGGAGCTACGAATCACTTGCAGCAGCTATTCAGGCGGGAGCCGACGCCGTCTACTTCGGCGTAGGGAAACTCAACATGCGCTCGGCATCAGCGGCCAATTTTACGCTCGACGATCTGGCACAGATTGTCGCTACGGCGCATGCCGCCGGGGTGAAGACCTACCTCACGGTCAACACGATCGTCTACGAAGAGGAGATCGCCGCCGTACACGAAGTGATCGACCGTGCCCGCAAAGAGGGCATCGATGCGATCATCGCCACCGACTTTGCGGCCATACTCTACGCCCGGCGCATCGGTGTCGAGGTGCATATCTCGACCCAGAGCAACATCTCGAACTCCGAAGCGGTGAAATTTTTCGCCCAATGGGCCGACACGGTGGTTCTGGCGCGAGAACTCTCGCTGGAGCAGGTGGCCAAAATCCACCGCGAGATCGTCGAAAACGACATCCGCGGCCCACGCGGAGAACTCGTTGAGATCGAGATGTTTGCCCACGGGGCACTCTGCATGGCGATTTCGGGCAAATGCTACCTCTCGCTCTACGAAACCAACTGCTCGGCCAACCGCGGCGCATGCCGTCAGCTGTGCCGTCGCAAATATACGGTCACCGACAAGGAGACCGGTGCGGCACTCGACATCGACGGCCGCTACGTCCTCTCGCCCAAAGATCTGTGTACGATCGACTTCCTCGACCGGATGATCTCGTCGGGGGTGCGCGTCTTGAAAATCGAGGGACGTGCTCGCGGCGCGGAGTACGTCAAGCGCACGGTGGCGTGTTACGACAGTGCCCTGCGAGCGATCGAAGCCGGCGAGTATACGCCACAACGAGCCGCCGCACTGAAAGAGCAATTAGCAACGGTCTTCAACCGCGGATTCTGGGAGGGTTATTACGCCGGACGTCCCGTGGTGGAGCACAGTGCCAACTACGGATCTTCGGCCACCCAGCGCAAAGTATACGTAGGCAAGGTGACCAATTTCTATAAAAAGATCTCGGTGGCCGAAGTGCTTATCGAAGCTGCACCGCTTGCCGTGGGCGAGCCGATCTTCTTCATGGGGGCTACCACCGGCGTGGCCGAACAGCAGGTGGAGGAGCTACACGACGCCGACGGCAACTCCGTCGATGCGGTAGCGCAGGGCGCGTTGTGCGCCATCCACACCCCGGGCATCATCCACCGCGGCGACCAACTCTACAAGTTTGTCCCGGCCGAGAACGACTCCGCAGAGATCAAGACTATTTATCGGAATTGACGGGTTTTCGGCTTGCAGAGCAAGCCGGCAGTCCGCAGCCCCACCCTGCGGAGGACTGCTATTTCGCGTTGCTCATTTCAGTCCCCGCGAGCTGCTGACTGAAAGATTGCCGCGCAACAAAAGTTCGGATTTTAGGCTTGGTAGAGGTCGGTGAGTGCCTTGAAAATCGACTCCTCGTCGTACCCACACAGCGCATGGAGCTGGGCGGGTGTGCCGTGTTCGACCCAATGGTCGCCGATCCCCAGCGAGCGACAACGCACATCGAGGCCGTTTTCGTTGAAGTAAGCTGCCACGGCCTCCCCTACACCCCCGCGCAGCGAACCGTCCTCGACGGTGATCACGCGGCGGTAACGGCGGCCGATCGCATCCAACAACGCCGTATCGAGGGGTTTAACGAAACGCAGATCGTAGTGTGCCGCCCCAATGCCCTGCCCGACAGCGCGCTCGACAGCCCGTGCCGCCGCATTGCCGACCGTGCCGATCGTCACCAGAGCCACATCGCATCCGGCTGCCCCTTCACGCAAGCAGCGTCCACGACCGGTTTCAATCTGTTCGAACGGAGTATTGCGCCATGCAACACCCTCGCCTTTTCCGCGTGGGTAGCGAATCATATAGGGGTGACCCGACAGCAGAGCCGAGTACATCATATTGCGTAATTCGCGCTCATCCATCGGCGCGGCGATCGTCAGCATCGGAACTGCACCGAATGCCGCCATATCGAAGACCCCGTGGTGGGTCACACCGTCCTCACCGACCAAGCCGCCCCGATCGAGGCACAGCACCACCGGAAGATCCTGAATCGCGACATCGTGGATCACATTGTCGTAGGCGCGTTGCATAAACGTGGAGTAGATATTGCAGAACGGGATCATCCCCGCCGCGGCCAGTCCGGCCGAAAAGGTGACGGCATGTCCCTCGGCGATGCCCACATCGAAGCAGCGATCGGGCATCTCGCGCAGCAGAATATTCATCGAGCAACCCGACGACATAGCCGGAGTAACGCCCACCACCCGACTGTCCGTGCGCGCAAGATCGAGCAGCGTCTCGCCGAAAACATCTTGATAGCGCGCCACGGGATCTGCCGTGCGAATCCGCTCGCCCGTATCAGGATTGAACCGCCCCGGAGCGTGCCAAACCGGCTGGTTGTGCTCGGCCGGAAGGTAGCCCTTGCCCTTGACCGTCATTACGTGCAGCAGCTTCGGGCCGTCGATATCGCGCAGGGCACGCAACGTGCGCACCAACTCCTTGAGGTTGTGGCCGTCCACCGGGCCGAAGTAGCGAAAATTGAGGCTCTCGAAGAAGTTGCTCTTGTTCAGCAGCCCCTGCTTCACGGCATTGCCGGCCTTCTGGCAGAGGCGCAGCAGGCGCGGCGTATGCGACAGAATACCCCAGAGCCACTGTTTGAAGCGGTTGTAGTGTACCGAAGTCGAGATCTTGAGCAGGTAGTTTTTCAACGCTCCCGTAGCCTGATCAATCGCCATGTTGTTGTCGTTGAGGATCACCAACAGGTTGGTGCGCTTGCTGGCTCCGGCGTTGTTCAGCCCTTCGAAGGCCAATCCGCCGGTCATTGATCCGTCGCCGATCACCGCCACAACTTGTCGTTTTTCGCCCCGCAACTCGGCCGCCTTGGCCATGCCGAAGGCCGCCGAGATCGACACCGAAGCGTGTCCGCCGCCAAAGGCATCGTACTCGCTCTCGGCCATACGCGGAAAACCGCTGATGCCGCCCAGCTGTCGCTTGGTCTGAAACGCTTCGCGGCGACCCGTGATGATCTTATGGGCGTAGGTCTGGTGTCCGACATCCCAGACAATTTTGTCGTCGGGCGTATTGAATACGTAGTGAATCGCCGCCGCCAGCTCCACCGCCCCAAGGCTGGAGGCCAGATGTCCCGGATTGACGGCACATTGATCGATGATGTAGCGGCGCAAGGAGTCGCAATAGGTACGCAACTCCTCGGCTGAAAGTTTTTTCAGTGCCTGCGGAGAGTCGATCTGCTCAAGTATTTTAGAATCTTCGGATGCCATGGTCGACAAAGATAATTATTATCTGTGAATTTTCCCGAAAAAATAGTTATCTTCGCGTAACGAATAACTATGCAAACACCATGAAATATAAACGAATTCTACTGAAACTGAGTGGAGAATCGCTCCAAGGAGAGCAAAAATACGGCCTTTCGCCCGAGATGTTGCAATCCTATGCCGAGCAAATCAAGGCTGTTGCAGCGCAGGTTCAGATCGGCATCGTCATCGGCGGCGGCAACATTTTCCGCGGATTGTCGGGTGCAAAAAACGGATTTGACCGCGTCAAAGGCGACCAAATGGGCATGCTGGCCACGATCATCAACTCGCTGGCTCTGCAATCGGCACTGGAGGACAACGGCGTGAAGGCCAAGGTGCTGACCTCGATACGCATGGAACCGATCGGAGAGTATTACTCGAAGGCCAAGGCGATCGAATATCTGGAAGCCGGATATGTCGTCATCATCGGCGGCGGCACGTCGAATCCCTACTTCACGACCGACTCGGCATCGGCACTACGGGGTATCGAAATCGAGGCCGACGTGATGCTGAAAGGCACACGTGTCGACGGAGTCTATACGGCCGACCCCGAAAAAGATCCCACGGCGACGCGTTTCGACGAGATCACCTTCGACGAGGTACTTGCACGCCGGCTGAAGGTCATGGATATGACCGCCTTTACGCTCTGCCGCGAAAATGGGCTGCAAATCATCGTGTTCGATATGGATACAACGGGCAATCTGGGCAAGGTTCTTGCCGGGGAACGCATCGGAACACGCGTAAAATAAGAGAATATGGCAACCAAAAAAAGCAACAAACAGCTCTGGATACTACTGGCGCTGATCGTCGTGGTCACCGCCGTGATCCTGCTACTGCCTTCGTGCGGCAACCGCTCCAAGAGCTCCGACCTCGAGGCAACGACGCTGGTCAAGGCCGGCGACATTGCCCCCGACTTCACGGTAACGCTCTTCAACGGAGAGCAGCTGACGCTCTCCTCGCTGCGTGGCAAGGTCGTCCTGCTCAACTTCTGGGCGACGTGGTGTCCTCCCTGCCGCGAGGAGCTGACCCGTGTGCAGGCCGATCTAATCGACCACTTCGCCGGCCGGGAGTTCGTCTTCCTGCCTATTTCGCGTGGTGAAAAACGCGAAGAGGTGGCCGCATTTCGCGAGAAAACGGGATACACCTTTCCCATGGGACTCGATCCCGCGCAGACGATCTACGACCGCTACGCCACGAATTACATTCCGCGTAACTTCCTGATCGGCAGCGACGGGAAGATCATCACCACCTCAATCGGCTACGAACCCGAAGAGTTCAACGCCCTAATTCAAACCATCGAACAAACACTTGAATAAATATGGATACCAAGACAATTTTGAACGAGGCCACCGCCCGTATGCAGAAGGCCATCGACCACCTCGAAGAGGAACTGCTCAACGTTCGCGCAGGCAAGGCATCGCCCAATGTGCTGAATAGCGTGATGATCGATTACTTCGGATCGCAAGTCCCCATCGCCGGTACAGCCAGCGTCACCGTACCCGATGCTCGCACGATTCTCATCCAGCCGTGGGACAAAAATATGCTCCGGCCAATCGAAAAGGCAATCATCGACTCCAACATCGGGCTGACACCGTCGAATAACGGCGAACAGATCCGCTTGTCGATTCCGCCGCTGACCGAGGAACGCCGCAAGGAGCTGGTCAAGCAGGTGCGCGGTGAGGCCGAAACGGCACGCATCAGCTTGAGAAACGCCCGTCGCGATGCGGTCGAAGGGTTCAAGAAAGCCCAGAAGGAGGGCATGCCCGAAGACGAAGCCAAGGACGGCGAGACGCTGACCCAGAAGCTGGTCGAAAAATTCACCAAGTTACTCGACGAGGCACTGGCTCGCAAGGAGAAAGAGATCATGACCGTCTAAACCCGAAAGTCCGCGAAGAGCTGACACCCCATCGGATTCAGACGTACCGCGCGACCCAAAGATTGACATTGCGACCCTCGAACTTTGTTTCGGAGGTCGCAATGTCGTCTAATACCGCATCAGATCTATGAATTGGGCTCTCTTGCTCTTTCAGTCAGCAGCTCGGAGGGGGGGGGCTTTGCGACCTCTCGACAGGCTCGAGGATCGAACAGAACTTTTACGCAACAAAGAGGTCTCGAGGGTCGAACAGGACTTTTACGCAACAAAGAGTTCTCGATCCTCGAGCCTGTCGAGAGGTCGCAAAGAAAATCGGGGGCGGTCTGTTTTCTGTCGAGAGGTCGCAAACTATTTTGTTGGGTCTCGGTTTTTCAGGCGGAGGGAGGGCGCATTCATTGCGGCATAGAATCTGCATTGGAGGGCATAAACAACGCGCGTGAAAATGGTCTACATTCTTCTGGTTATCCTACTGCTGCTGATAGGCTGGCGAGTCGGTCGCGATGCCGGGGCGATCGACCGGACACCCGTCGCGGCATTCGATGCGGCGCGTTACATGGGGACGTGGTACGAAATTGCACGCTTCGACCACCGCTTCGAGCGGGGGCTTGAGCAGGTGCGCGCCCTCTATACGTTGCAGCCCGGCGGCCGGATCTCGGTCGAGAACAGCGGCACGGAGAGCCGCACCGGAATTCGCAAGCAGGCGCATGGAAAAGCCCATACGACCCACACCCCGGGGCGTTTGCGCGTTAGTTTCTTCTGGTTTTTCTATGCCGACTACCGCGTCTTGGCCCTCGGCGACCGATACGAATGGGCACTGGTCGGCAGCCGTTCGCCGCGCTACCTCTGGATCTTATCGCGCACGCCGACCCTCTCCGAGCAGACATTGACACACATCATCCAGCAAGCCGAACTTCGGGGTTATCCGACCTCCCGACTGATCTACACCCTGCAACAGACGCAGTAGCCTACGTCGTCGAGCAGCGGATGCCGAGCGTCTCAACGCGCGCGGCGATCGCCTGTAACTCCTCATGCGAAACCTGCTCCAAGGTCTGGCAAGGCGTATCGCGATCGAGCGAATAGACCATCACCTGCCGAGGGCGGATCTCGCCGAGCAGCCCCAACCAAGCCGTCAGCTCCTCTTCGGTGGTGTTGTCCACGCGTTGTCCGTCGACCTCGCCGCGCAGGAACATTGTTTGGATAATCAGCTGTCCGTCAAAAAGTTTCATCCACTCCACGGTTTGAGCAATCGTATAGCCACCGGCCGGGTTATTCATCCGCCGCACGGTCTGCTCGAAGGCCGAGTCGAGTTTGAGAATGTTGTTATCGACACGCAGCAAGGCACGACGCACGCTCTCACGACCGATCTGCGTAGCGTTCGAGAGCACGGAAACTTTTGCCGACGGGCACAGCTCGTCGCGCAAGGCGAGGGTCTCGCCGATGATCTCCTCGAATTCGGGGTGCAGCGTCGGTTCGCCGTTGCCGGCAAAGGTGATCACATCGGGAGGTGTGGAGGCAGCAACCATGCGGCGCAGGGTCTGCTCCAGCAGTTGCCGCACATCCTCGCGCCGGTTGAACCGGCGACCTCCGGGGTGCTCGGCATTCCAACCGCATTCGCAGTAGATGCAGTCGAACGAACAGAGTTTCGATTCGGTAGGCAGGAGGTTGACCCCCAGCGAAAGACCCAGCCGCCGCGAATGTACCGGGCCGAAGATGATGTCGTGATAGAGTGATGTCATAGGACAAATTTAGGTATTTGCCCGATAATTATCAAATATATCTTTGGGTAACCCCAAAAACAAAGCATCCGAACGCCGTAAGACGTTCGGATGCTTCCGATTATGATTGATGAATTACTTCATTTTAGGGCCTGCGGCAACCAGTTTCTTGCCTTCGTCGTTTCCGGTGAACTTCGAGAAGTTCTTCACGAAACGACCTGCGAGGTCTTCAGCCTTCACTTCCCACTCCGAAGCCGACTTGTAGGTGTCGCGCGGATCGAGAATTTTCGGATCTACACCCGGCAGAGCGGTCGGAACTTTGAAGTCAAAGATAGGCATCGACTTGGTCGGAGCTTTGTCGATCGAACCGTCGAGGATTGCGTCGATGATACCACGCGTATCCTTGATCGAGATACGTTTGCCAGTTCCGTTCCAGCCCGTGTTCACCAAGTAAGCCTTGGCGCCCGACTTCTGCATCTTCTTCACCAGCTCCTCACCGTACTTGGTGGGGTGCAGCGAAAGGAAAGCAGCACCGAAGCAAGCCGAGAAGGTCGGCGTAGGCTCGGTGATACCGCGCTCCGTTCCGGCCAATTTAGCCGTGAAGCCCGACAGGAAGTAGTATTTGGTCTGCTCGGGAGTCAGGATCGACACCGGAGGCAGCACACCGAATGCATCGGCCGACAGGAAGATCACCTTCTTGGCAGCGGGAGCTTTCGATACGGGCTTCACGATGTTGTCGATGTGGTAGATCGGGTAGGATACGCGGGTGTTCTCGGTTACCGACTTGTCGGCAAAGTCGATTGCGCCCTTTGCGCCTACGGTAACGTTCTCCAGCAGCGCATTGCGGCGGATTGCGTTCCAGATATCCGGCTCATTCTCCTGCGAGAGGTTGATCACCTTGGCGTAGCAGCCGCCCTCGAAGTTGAATACACCGTCGTCGTCCCAGCCGTGCTCGTCGTCACCGATCAGCTCACGCTTCGGGTCGGTCGAAAGGGTGGTCTTGCCGGTTCCCGACAGACCGAAGAAGATAGCGGTTTCGCCCTTGCTGTTGGTGTTGGCCGAGCAGTGCATCGAAGCCATGCCCTTCAACGGCAGCAGGTAGTTCATGTAGGAGAACATACCCTTCTTCATCTCACCACCATACCAGGTGTTGATAATCACCTGCATCTTCTCGGTAAGGTTGAACACAACTGCCGTCTCCGAGTTCAGACCCAGATCCTTGTAGTTTTTCACCTTAGCCTTCGAAGCGTTGAGCACCACGAAATCGGGCTCACCATAGGTCTCCAGCTCGGCGTCGGTCGGGCGGATGAACATGTTCTTCACGAAGTGAGCCTGCCATGCCACCTCCATGATGAAGCGGATTTTGAGGCGGCTGTTCTCGTTTGCACCGCAGAATGTGTCGACAACGTAGAGTTTTTTGCCCGACAGCTCCTCGGAAGCGATCTTCTTCAGCTCTTTCCACGTAGCTTTGGTAACGGGTTTGTTGTCGTTTTTATATTCGTCGGAAGTCCACCAGATTGTATCTTTAGTGGTGTCGTCCATCACGAAGAACTTGTCTTTGGGCGAACGGCCGGTGTAGACACCCGTCATTACGTTCACAGCGCCCATGTCGGTCAGCTGTCCCTTTTCGAAGCCGCGCAGACCTTTTTTGGTCTCTTCGCGATAAAGCTCATCGTAGGAAGGATTGTATACGATCTCGGTTGCACCGGTGATCCCATACTTTTTCAGATCCATTTTGTCCATAGTAATTATTATTTAAGATTAAACATCATTTCTAACCCAATGTCGCCGTATGCAAAAATCGAACTTTGACGGCACAAAGGTAGAAAAACTTTTGTTTTTGTGAAAAAATTAACAGTAAAATTTACGAAAAACCTCCATTATTTTTTCCGATACCACTATCTATTTATCCTATAATAAAATAACGAGCCGGAAAATCGAGCCAAAATCGCGATTAATCGCCCTCAAGCACAGCGCGAAGAGCCGAGCGGCCGAATCGACGAACTCCTATTTGCAAATTCTGTTTTTTAATTCTTAAAAACCGCCTATCTTTGCAATACACTCCGGAGTGAAAATTATGAAACGATTGGTATTTACACTACGCCTTTTCGGTAAAATCGCAGTTTTTTGGGTGATCTGCTTTTTTGTCAACTTGTTGCTGAATCTGCTGTTCAAGGACGAGTTGCCGATTGTAATCAGAAACAGCATCATACAGGCGATTCCATTCATTCTATGGGTGATCTATTACGACCTACGAGGTAAGGTCAAAAAACATTAACAAAGTCCGCATACAATGGCACGAAAAAAAGCAAATTATCCCCTGATCGAGGGGCTTGAAATAACTACACTGGCCGCCGAAGGCAAGGCCATGGGGCGTTGGAACGACGTGGTGGTATTCGTACCGCTCACCGTCCCCGGCGATGTGGTCGACGTTCAGATCCGCTCCAAACGCCGCCGCTTCATGGAGGGATTCGTGGTGCGCTACGTACACCAATCGCCCCTGCGTGCCGAGGCTTTTTGCGCCCATTTCGGGGTCTGCGGCGGCTGCAAATGGCAAAACCTGCCCTACGACGAGCAGCTGAAGTTCAAGACCGGACAGGTGCGCGATCAACTCACGCGCATCGGCAAGATCGAGCTGCCCGAAATCGCGCCGTGCCTCGGTTCGGCGCATACGCAATTCTACCGCAACAAACTCGAGTTCACCTTCGCCGACCGCCGTTGGTTGACCACCGAAGAGATCCAGAGCGGCGACGATCTGTCGTCGGCCTCCGCCGTGGGATTTCACATCCCCGGCATGTTCGACAAGGTGCTCGACATCGACAAATGCTGGCTGCAACCCGACCCCTCGAACCCGATCAGGCAGGAGGTCAAGCGGTTTTGTCAGGAGCACGGATACACGTTCTACAACGCCCGGGCACACACGGGGCTGATGCGCAACATGGTCATCCGCACAGCCTCGACGGGCGAAGTGATGGTGATCGTTGTCTTCGGCGCAGACGACCAGCCCCACATCACGGCGTTGCTCGACCACCTCGACGCGACATTCCCCGAGATCACCTCGCTCTTCTACATCGTCAACACCAAGTTCAACGACTCGACGGGCGACCTCGATCCAGTTTGCTACCGCGGTAAAGACCACATCATCGAGCAGATGGAGGGGTTACAATTCAAGGTCGGGCCGAAGTCGTTCTACCAGACCAATACCGAGCAGGCATACGAACTCTACAAAGTGGCGCGCACGTTTGCCGATCTGAAACCCGACGAGGTGCTCTACGACCTCTACACCGGCACGGGCACGATTGCCAACTTCTGCGCCGCACGCTGCCGCAAGGTGGTGGGCATCGAATATGTCCCCGAGGCGATCGACGATGCGAAGATCAACTCGAAGTTGAACGGGATCGAGAACACGGCGTTTTATGCCGGGGATATGAAAAAGGTGCTCGACGATGGATTTGTCACAGCCAACGGACACCCCGACGTGATCATCCTCGACCCACCGCGCGCGGGTGTCGACGAGCCGGTGATCGAGGTGATTCTACGCGCTGCACCCGAGCGAATCGTCTACGTAAGTTGCAATCCGGCAACACAGGCGCGCGATCTGGCTCTGCTGGATAGTGCCTACCGTGTCGAGGCTGTGCAGCCGGTCGACATGTTCCCCCACACCCACCACGTGGAGAACGTCGTGAAGCTCGTGCGACGGTAAAGCCGATGTTTCGATGCAGTATTTCGCCGGGAATGGCGTTTTATTTGCAAACTACACATAAAAAGAGAAAAAATGAAAAAAATGATTTTACTGGTAGCGGCGGCGTGCATTGCGTTGTCGGCTACGGCACAGAGCCAAGAGGCTTTCCCCAGCTATATTCAGGTCAACGGCCACGCCGAAAAGATGATCGAGCCCGACGAATTCTACCTTTCCATCACCATCGACGAGCGCGACTCGAAGGGAAAAATTTCGGTCGAAAGCCAGCAACGCGAGATGACCACAGCCCTCAAGCGTCTCGGCGTGAATGTCGAAGAGCAGCTCAAAGTGACCGATCTCTCCAGCTCTTTCTTCAAGAAAAACACCTCGGTAGCCACCGCGAACTATCAGCTCAAGCTGACCTCGGCCGCTCTGGTCGCAAAGGTCTGGCAGAAGTTGGACGCATTGGGAATCTCGGATGTCACCATGCAGCGCATGACCAACTCGAAGATCGAGGAGCATAAGGCACAGGTGCGCATCGAGGCGATGCAGAATGCCCAGCAGAACGCCCGTGCTCTGGCCGAGGCCGTGGGGCAAAAGATCGGCAAGTGCTTCTACATCTACGACTCGAACAACAACACCCCCTTCTTCGAATCGAATTTCGCACTGACCCGCGTCAAGGCTTCTGCCGCCATGGACAGTGCTCCGGCCGAAGAACCGCTCGATTTCAAGCTCATAAAACTGCAATACAACGTCCAGACGAAATTCGTATTGGAGTAGGAAGATCGCAAAAAAAGAGGGTTCGTGCTGCGCATCTCGTAAAGTTTTATTATCTTTGTTTCCCTCACCCCTATAAAAAAGGAGGTCGCTATGGAAAAACGTTTTAGTTTCAAGTACGCACATTACGCATCGCTGGCCGAACTCTCGCCAGCCGATCAGGCCTTGGTGGCCGAGGCCGAGCGGGCTACGCGAAGCGCACATGCCCCCTACTCGAATTTTCATGTAGGTGCGGCAGCACGCCTATGCAGCGGCAAAATTCTGCACGGCAGCAATTTCGAAAGCGAGGTCTATCCGGCAGGGTTATGCGCCGAACGAACGCTTCTGTTTTACGCACAGGCCAACTACGCCGACGATCCGATCGAGGCGTTGGCCATTGCCTCGAACCCCTCGGAACGCGAATGTACGCCCTGCGGTCAATGCCGTCAGGTGTTGGTCGATGTCCAACGTCGCCAAGGATCGCCCATCCGCGTCATCATGAGCGGCCATGGCACAGCCACGGCGGTCGACTCGGCCGAAATGCTGCTTCCTTTTACATTTATACTCTAAATGCCCTGATGTTCAAACCCGAAGATATCCTCTACGAAGACAACCACCTGCTGGTGGTCAACAAACACTGCGGCGATCTGGTGCAGCCCGATCCGTCGGGCGAGAGTGCGCTCGAAGACCAGATCAAAGCCTTCATCAAAACACGCGATGCCAAGCCGGGCGATGTGTTTCTCGGCGTGGTGCACCGCATCGACCGCCCGGTAAGCGGCGCGGTGCTCTTTGCCAAGACCTCGAAGGCACTCGTGCGGCTCAACGAGATGATCCGCGACGGGCAGATCCGCAAGATCTATTGGGCTTTGACCGAACAGACGCCCGACCCCGAGCGCGGCGAGTTGCGCCACTACATCCTGCGCGACAGCCGTACCAACCGCTCGCGCGCCTACGACACGCCCAAGCCCGAAGCGAAAGAGGCGCGACTGCGCTACACGACGCTCGGTGCATCGACGAACTACACGCTCGTCGAGGTGGAGTTGCTCACCGGCCGCCACCACCAGATCCGCGCCCAGCTCTCGAAGATCGGGTGCATGATCCGCGGCGATTTGAAATACGGTGCGAAGCGGTCGATTCCGGGCGGAGGCATCTCGCTCCATTCGCGCAAGATCGAGTTCGATCATCCCGTGCGGCACACTCCGGTTAGCGTCACCGCGCCCGTGCCTGCCGAGGACAACCTGTGGAGTTACTTCGATAAGCTGTAACCATGAGGTTGTTGATTCAACGTGTGCGCCACGCCTCGGTTTCGATCGGCGGGGAGTGCTACTCCTCGATCGGTCACGGATTGCTGGCATTGGTCGGCATCGGGCCGGACGATCGGCAGGAGGACATCGAATATCTGGCTGGGAAGTTGGTGCGGTTGCGCATCTTCGACGATACGCAGGGGGTGATGAATCTCGACGTGACGCAAATCGGAGGTGAAGTGCTCGTCGTAAGTCAGTTTACCCTGCAAGCGTCCACCCGCAAAGGCAACCGCCCGAGCTACATCCAAGCCGCCCCCGAAGCCGTTTCGCGCCCGATATACGAGCAGTTCGCAACACGCGTCGGCGAGCTGCTGGGACACCCCGTGCCGACCGGAGAGTTTGGCGCGGACATGCAGATCGAATTACTCAACGACGGCCCAGTGACAATCTGGATCGACTCAAAGAATAAAGAATAACTCAACTCAAATTATGAATAAAATCTTCACACTGCTCCTTCTGGGCGCAACCATTGCCTTGACGGCATGCGAAACCGCCGACCCTTCGGCAAATTGGTTCAACCGACCCGAGGTTACCGTAACGGGAACAACCGCCGTTGTCTCCTGCACAACAAACTTTGCCGACGGAGTGCTCTCCGAAGCCACCGCCGGATTTCTCTTTGTCCCGATCGCGGGCGGAGAGCCCATCGACCTGACCACGCCGCAAATCGCCGGCAGCACCCTCACCGGAACACAGACCGGCTTGTCGAGCGAAACCCTCTACCGCGTCTACGCCTACGTCAAAGTCGGCAGCGAGCGCATGCAGAGCAACCCGGCAGGTTTCATAACCGGCACTTCGGACGGCACAGATCCTAATCCCGACCCGGATAGTCCGACGTTCGGTTCACCGGTCGCCTCCGACGTCACCGCTTCGACGGCGACGCTCAACTGCCAGTTTACCTTTGGAGAGATCACCGATTATACGCTCTACTTCCGCTACAAAGCCGCCTCGTCGACAAATTACACTACCGTCGAGGTCGACGCTTCGGCCGGCATGAAGACCACGACGCTGACCGGGCTTGCAGCCTCCACGACCTACGAATTTGCTCTCTGCGCCGAGCGCAACGGAAAGAGTTACAAGAGCAATTCGGGCAGCTTCACCACCGCATCGGAATCGGGCGGCGGTGCGACCGGCGGCGCGAAGTACTCGGGCTGGGCAGAGCTTCCGGCAGAGAATCGCTCAAACAGCGACTATTACTATGCGTATCATATCACCGATGTCAAAGCACCGAATGGAAAGTATGCACGCAACTATGGCGTATGTTACAGCAATTCGCTCAAATGCGCAATCTGGGTCGCAGCCCCGATGCACACCTTCTATTCAGAAAAGAATACCAATCGCACCAATGCCTACAAAGCCGATCCGACGATCTCGATTTCGCAACCGGGCAAATGGACTGGCTACACGCGCGGCCACATGCTCGGATCGGGAGAACGTCTGGTCAGCCGCAAAACCAACGAACAGGTATTCTACTATTCGAACATCGCTCCGCAGCTCCAAACCTACTTCAACACGGGCGGCGGCGCATGGAACACAATCGAGGATTGGGTTGATACACAATGGACTCAAAGTGCCGATACGACTTATCAGGTAATCGGTTGCTACTGGGCGAATAAAAATAAAAAGGTAGCAGGCACAACAATCCCGACCCACTACTACAAGATTCTGCTCCGTACCAAAGGACATAAAAACAAATGGGTAGCCAACTGCTCACGCGATGAATTGCAGTGCATCGCCGTCATGGTCGAACACCGCACCTACTCGAAGGGTGAAGTAGCCAAACCTTCGGAGTACGAATCGAGAGGGATGTTGCATTCGGTACGCGAGATGGAGCAGTTGACCGGACAGACCTTCTTCGCCAACATACCCAACGCGCCGAAGGATACCTACAACACCTCCGACTGGGGGCTGTAAAGATGGTCTACGCGTGGGGCGACGAACGCCGATTCAACTCCTATGCCGGTTATTTTAGGCGGATGTTCGGCGGCCGCGTGCAAAAGGTGGCAATCCATGCCGGATTCTCGTGTCCCAACCGCGACGGAAAGATCGCAATCGGGGGGTGTACGTTCTGTAACAACGGAGCGTTCACCCCTTCGTATTGCCAGCCCGATAAGAGCGTCACCCGCCAGATCGACGAGGGGATCGAATTCCACCGCAACCGCTATCGCAATGCCTCGCGCTATCTGGTCTACTTCCAGTCGTTTTCGAACACCTACGCGCCGCTCGACCGCCTGCGGGCACTCTACGACGAGGCACTCGCCCACCCCGATGTGGCCGGGATCGTCGTCGGCACGCGCCCCGACTGTGTCGACGAGCAGAAGCTCGACTACTTTGCCGAGGTGGCACGCAGCCACTATGTGGCGATCGAATACGGCATCGAATCGACCTACGACCAGACCCTGCGTGCCGTCAACCGCGGCCACGATTTCGCCTGCGCACAACGCGCCGTACAGCTCACCGCCGAACGCGGCATCCACGTCGGCGGCCACTTCATCCTCGGCTTGCCGGGCGAGAGCGACCAGATGCTTCTGGAGCAGACCGCGACGATCAACGCCCTGCCGCTGACGACCGTCAAATTTCACCAGCTCCAAGTATTCCGCGACACGCCTATGGCCGCCGAATACGATGCCGATCCCGCTCGGTTTCGCTTCTGGGAGCTGGACGAATACCTCGATCTGTTCATCGAAATCCTGCGTCGGTTGCGTCCCGATCTGGTCGTCGAACGCTTTGCCTCCGAAGCACCTCCGCGCTACCATTACGGTCGCAACTGGGGTTTGGTGCGCAACGAACAGCTTTTATCGATGCTCGAAAAAAGATTGAGCGAACGCAATGCGTATCAAGGCGATTTTTTTTCTATATTTGCACAATAATAGCTAAACGAAATCGCCATGAAATCCCCCTCGACCAAAAGCATGTTGACCAACATTCGGGAGTACCTCCTGATGACGTTCGGTATGTTCGTGTATTCGTTTGCATGGATCGGCTGTATCATCCCCGTCAAAGGTATCGGCGGCGGCGCAACCGGTCTGGCGACCGTATTCTGTCACGCCTTGATGCAGTTCGGGTTCGACATTCAAATCGGAACTATGGCCTTCATCATCAACAGCATACTGCTGCTGATCGGCGGATTTATTGTGGGGTGGAATTTCGGTGTGAAAACCGTCTTCTGCATCTTCATGATCTCCGTGGGGCTGAACTTCTGGCAATCGATACTTCCAGCCGGGGACTTTCTGCATCTGGAACGTATTCTGGCCGTCATTCTGGGCGGTATTTTGGCCGGTGTCGGCGTGGCAATAAGCTTCATGCAGGGCGGATCAACCGGCGGCGTGGATATCGTGGCGATGATTATCAACAAATACCGCACGGTGAGCTATGGCCGAATCGTCATCTACGCCGATTTCCTGATCATCGGCTCGTCGATGCTCGTCGGATTCAACATCGACACGGTGATCTACGGATATGTCATGACCGCCGTATTCAGCTACACGGTCGACCTGATCATGTCGGGCAACCAGCAGTCGAGTCAGGTGCTGATCGTCACACACGATTACGAGAAGATGGCCGATGCCATTGTGCAGAACGCCCACCGCGGGGTCACGCTGATCGAATCGGAGGGCTGGTACTCGAAAAAACCCTCTAAAATCGTCATGGTCGTCTGCCGCAAACGCGAGACGTCGATCATCCTCAAATTTGTCAAAACGATCGATCCCGAAGCCTTCATCACCGTCGGCTCGGTGATGGGTGTCTACGGAAAAGGGTTTCAAGCCCTCACCAAACTTTGATGCCGCAATATGCCGATATCGTCTTGCCGCTGGCGCAACCTGCCTATACTTTTGCCGTGCCGGAAGGCATGGAGGTAGCGGCCGGACAAGCGGTGGTCGTACAATTCGGCGTTCGCAAATACTACACCGGGATCGTCTGGCGCATACACGACCGTCGTCCCGACTTCAAACGCATCAAACCGATCGAGCGCACGCTCTACGGCGTGCCGCTGCTCACCGACAAACAACAGGCACTCTGGGAGTGGATCGCCGGATACTACATGTGTACCTTGGGCGAGGTGATGCGCGTGGCACTACCAGCACTTATGAAGCCCTCGGGCAACTCCGAGGAGGAGTTCGCCGAGGACGAATACCGCCCCCGCACCGAATATTACGTAGCCCTCGCACCCGAATTGCGCGATCCGGAGCAGCTCAATGCCCACTTCGAGAAGCTCGAACGCCGTGCCCCGCGACAATACGAAGCCCTGTTGGAGATCGCCTCGGCAACCGACCAGCAGCGCATTGCGACGGGTGAAATTGCACGCCGCTTGTTGCAGGCCGACTATGCCGTTCTGCATGCGTTGGAGCGCAAGCGGCTGATCGTTGCCACCGAACGGGAGTTGAGCATCGAACGGGGCGGATCGTCGTTCCGTCTGCCGGAATTAACTCCGCAGCAGCTCGATGCCCTCGCCGCACTCAAAGCCGCCTTCGCGGCCGAAAAATCGACCGCCCTGCTGCACGGCATCACCGGATCGGGAAAGACCGAAATCTACATCCACCTGATCGCCGAAACGCTCGCACGCGGCGGCGATGTGTTGCTGTTAGTCCCCGAAATCGCCCTCACGGCACAGCTCATCGAACGCATGCAGCGCATCTTCGGCTGCCGTGTTACGGCCTACCATTCGAAACTGACGGCGCGCCGCCGCACGGAGACCTATCTAAGACTCAACCGCTCCGAGGGCGGGGAGTTTGTGGTCGGCGTCCGCTCCTCAATATTTCTACCCCTCAAGCGATTGCAGCTCATCATCGTCGACGAAGAGCACGACGCCAGCTACAAGCAAAGCGACCCTTCGCCGCGTTACAACGCACGCGACTGCGCGGTGGTCGCGGCGCGTCTGATCAACGGACACACGTTGTTGGGCAGTGCCACGCCCTCACTCGAGACGTGGCTCAATGCCGAATCGGGAAAATATGGCCGAGCGGTGCTGACCGAACGCTATGGCGCGGCACGACCGCCCGAAGTGCTGATCTCCGACACGATGCGCGCAGCACGGCGCGGCGAGCGGAAGGCGCACTTCAACAAGTTGCTGTTAGACAAGATTGAGGGCGCACTCACGCGCGGCGAGCAGGTGATGCTCTTTCAGAATCGACGCGGCTTCTCGCCCTACGTCGAATGCACGGAGTGCGGCTGGACGGCTCGTTGCCCCCATTGCAACGTGACACTGACCTACCACAAAGGCGGCTCGAAGCTCATCTGCCACTACTGCGGTCACACGACCGACATCCCCTCGAAATGCCCGGCCTGCAAGGTGGCCGACATCGTCCCCATGGGATTCGGCACGGAGAAGGTCGAGGAGGAGATCGCCAAGCTCTTCCCCGAAGCCCGCATCGCACGGCTCGACCGCGACAGCGTCACCTCGGAGAAGGCGTTCAATACGATCATCTCCGATTTCGAATCGCATCGAACCGACATACTGGTCGGCACACAGATGATAACCAAAGGGTTCGACTTCGGAGGGGTCTCGCTGGTGGGGATTCTCAATGCCGACAACCTGCTCAACAACCCCGATTTCCGCGCCGCAGAACGAGCCTACCAGCTCATGACGCAGGTCGCCGGGCGTGCCGGACGACGCGCCGAGGGGGGCGAGGTCGTGATCCAAACCTCCGACCCGTCACATCCCGTGATCCGCGAGGTGGCGGCCGGGGATTTCGACGCTATGGCACGCGGACAGCTGGCCGAACGCGAAGCCTTTTCCTATCCGCCCTATGCGCGGTTGACCTCACTCACGCTACGCCACCGCGATCCGGCGGTATTGCGACGCGGAATCCAATCGCTGGCCGACGGCCTGCGCACCCGCTTCGGACGGCGGCTTTTAGGGCCGATGACACCCCCCGTCGACCGCATCCGCGGCGAATATCTGGTCGGGCTTCTGCTCAAAATCGAGAGTGGCGCATCCTTTGCCCGCGCCCGCGAATTGTTAGCTGCCGAGCTGGCTCGATTTGCCGAAACGCCCGAATTCAAAACCATAACCGTCGTGATCAATGTCGATCCTCAGTGAGTTTGCCCGCGACCTGCTCGCACTCTTCTACACGCCTACGTGCGCCGTATGCGGCGAGCCGCTGAGCGTCGGAGAAGAGGGAGTCTGCACGTTGTGTCGCGTCATGGCTCCGCTGACGGGCTATTGGCGCGAGGCCGACAATCCGGTAGCACGCCGGTGCTGGGGCATGGTTCCGGTCACGCAAGCCTCGGGCTTCCTCTTCTTCGTCCACGGAAGCCGCTGGCGACGGATGATCCATGCGTTCAAATACCGCGGTGCATGGCGCACGGCTCGCATCATGGGTACATGGTACGGCAGTCAACTGGCCACCAGCGACCTCTACGGCGATGTCGATCTGATCGTGCCCCTGCCGCTGCACCCCTTCAAACGCATACTCCGCGGCTACAACCAATCGGAATACATCGCCGAAGGGATCGCCTCGGCGATGCACGTGCCGCTCAACCGGAGAAGTGTCTACCGTCGGCGCAACACCGCCAGTCAGGCTCTTCAGGCGCGCCACAAACGCGCCGCAAATGTCGAAGGAGCATTCGCCGTGCGGCATCCCGAACGGCTGGCCGGACGGCATATCCTGCTGGTCGACGATGTCATGACCACGGGCAGCACCCTGCTCTCGTGTGCCGCCGAGATCCTGCGCGCCGTCCCCGACTGCCGCATCAGCATCGCTGCACTGGCCGTTTCGCAACGCGAACTCGGCACAAAGGAGTAACGGATCAAAGAGTAATACTTGTTGGTCTTTTCATTTGGGGTTAAGTCGAGATTTTTTTGCGAGTTGTTTTCGGCTTGCGCAGCAAGCCGGTAGGCAGCAGCTCCGCCACGCGGAGGCCTGCTCTTCGCTGCGCTTCGAGCGTCCCCGCGAGCTGCTGCCTGAGAACAAAAGCATCTGCCGATTTCTCGGCATCGGGCAATAAATAGGTATAAATACTTATCTTGCAACGATAAAAATAGGGTAATTTTGATTGATTAAAGGTTTTTTATACTTTTGTCGGATTCAAACGAAAATTCAAACTTAAATTCAAATAAAATGGTTGATATTTTTACCCGCCTCGAAAAAAATGCCGGCGGCCCGATTGGTCAATATATGTCGTATGCACACGGCTATTTCGCATTCCCGAAATTGGAGGGCGAAATCGGCCCGCACATGCTGTTCCGTGGCAAAAATATGCTCAACTGGAGCTTGAACAACTACCTCGGACTGGCCTCCTTGCCGGAGGTACGCAAGGCCGACGCCGAGGGCGCAGCTAAATTCGGCATGGCAGCCCCGATGGGCGCACGCATGATGAGCGGCCAGACGGTCTACCACGAGCAGCTGGAGCGCGAATTGGCCGAATTTGTCGGCAAAGAGGATGCCTTCCTGCTCAACTTCGGCTACCAAGGCATGATCTCGATTATCGACTGCCTGCTCACCCCGCGCGACGTGGTGGTCTACGATGCCGAGGCACATGCCTGCATCATCGACGGCCTGCGCATGCACAAGGGCAAGCGTTTCGTATACGGCCACAACGACATGGAGTCGCTGCGCCTGCAACTGCAACACGCAACCGATCTGGCCGAGGAGCAAGGCGGTGGCGTACTGGTCATTACCGAGGGCGTATTCGGCATGAAGGGCGATCTGGGTAAGCTCGACGAGATCGTCGCGCTGAAGAAAGATTTCTCGTTCCGACTGCTGGTCGACGACGCACACGGCTTCGGCACGATGGGCAAGGGCGGTCGCGGTACGGCTTCGCATTTCGGCGTGGTTGACGGCGTGGACGTGCTGTTCAACACCTTTGCCAAATCCATGGCCGGCATCGGCGCATTCGTCAGCGGGCCGCGCTGGCTGATCAACCTGTTCCGCTACAACATGCGCTCGCAGCTCTACGCCAAGTCGCTCCCGATGCCGATGGTAATCGGAGCGTTGAAGCGTCTGGAGCTGATCCGCGAACACCCCGAATACCAAGAGACGCTCTGGACGATCGTCCGCGCTCTGCAAGGCGGTCTAAAGGAGAACGGCTTCGAAATCGGCGTGACCAACTCGCCGGTAACTCCGGTCTTCTTGAAGGGTGGTATTCCCGAAGCCACGAATCTGATCGTCGACCTGCGCGAGAACCACGGCGTATTCTGCTCGATCGTGATCTATCCGGTGATCCCGAAGGGCGAGATTATCCTGCGTGTCATCCCGACTGCCGCACACACGATCGAGGACGTAAACTACACGATCGAAGCATTCAAAGCGGTGCGCAACAAACTCGAAAGCGGCGTATACGCCCAGATGCCGATCCCGGTTCGCGCCGACGAAGGTTTCAAAGTACGTTAGTTCCCCGGCTTCACAGCCGCTGTTTTAACCTCCAACACCCCGACCACACGGCCGGGGTGTTCTGTTTTCAAGGAAAATGATTCGGAAAAATTTTGCAGAATAAATTTTTCGCCTTATATTTGCAGTCCCAAAGCGCAACTTTTTGTGTCAAAATACAAGCGCGGCTTTTCGGCGCACATCTTGGCATTACCACACAAGCGCAGCTTTCGGGAGAGGGTAACACATTTTGCGGAAATAGCTCAGTTGGTAGAGCACAACCTTGCCAAGGTTGGGGTCGCGAGTCCGAGTCTCGTTTTCCGCTCACAGTTAATGGCTGATAATCAGATGGTTATCAGCCATTTTTATTTTTACAGGTGCAAAACAAGCCGCTCCACAACGCCGCGTTTCAGGGCTCAAGTTGGAATTCTTATTGGAGGAGGGCTATTCAGTTTAGAGCCGTTCGTATATGGGCAACATTAAAATTCTCTAAAATTCTTAAAGAACTTTAAAGAATTTCAATGTAACAAAAACAACATCTGTTCTTAAAAGGAGAGAGTAGCCGTTATAGTATTTTCATTGCGATTGCGGCGCAGGCTTCGGCATCGGCGAGGGCGTTGTGGTGGTGGGTTAGATCAAAACCGCAGGCGGCCGCTACGGTGTGTAGCTGGTGGTTGGGAAGCGACGAGCTAAAGGTGCGGCGCGAGGCTTGCAACGTATCGTAAAACTGATAGTTAGGGTAATCCAATCCGTAGTGTTCGTAGACAGCCCACAGGCAACTTTCGTCGAAGCGTGCATTGTGCGCCACCAGCGGCAGACCCTCGATTTTGGGCAGAACCTCCTCCCAGACTTCGGGGAAACAGAGCGCATTGCGCGTGTCGCGGTCGGACAATCCGTGCACCTGCTGGCAGAACCACGCATAGTAGTTGGGCGCGGGGCGAATCAGGCTGTAAAAACTATCGGCAATCTGCCCCTCACGCACAACGACTACACCCACCGAGCAGACGCTCGAGCGTTTGCCGTTTGCTGTCTCAAAATCTATTGCTGCAAAATCTCTCATCGCATAAAGTTATAAAAAAAATGAATATCCGATTCTTTTTCGTGTCACTTTTGGATATAGATTTCTTCTTAACGGTGGTCGACAAGTTGATACGCAACCGACTCTACACCGCTGATAATCGGTAAAATAGGCAAGTTCATAAGGTATCCAGCGGCACAATCGGAAGGTGACAGCAAGCAAGTTGCGACAAAGACCATTTGCGACCTCTCGACAGGCTCGAGGATCGAAGAGGATTTCCTCGCCACCCATTTGCAATCATCCAAGCAAGATGTTTTTTAGCTGGAAAGTTGGCCGTTCAGTCGGCAGCTCGCGGGGGCGGCTATGAGCGCAGCGAAATAGCAGTCCTCCGCATTGGCGGAGCTGCAGACTGCCGGCTCGCTGCGCAAGCCGAGCCAAGCCAATAACCTTTGCGACCTCTCGACTGGATCGAGGATCGAGAACGATCACCACACTCCATGACCCACCAAGCAGGCTCGAGGATCGAGCCCCCCCTCAGTATGCCCCGGGCTACTCGACGATGATTTCGTCAGTGAAGAGCCACCCGCCGGGGCGGTTGTTGATCTTCGCTTTAATGCGCACATAACGCGCCGCAGTCGTGCCGCGCCACTCAAAGGCTTGGTAACGATCGGGCTTAAACTCCTGCGGCAGGTCGTTGACAACCCGCGTCAAAGTCGTATAGGAGATATTGTCGTCCGAGACCTCGATATCGACGTACTCGGGCATCCAGATATCGGCATAAAAACCCTGCATGAAATCGGCAGCGATGCGCTTCAGCGGCTCTTTCGCGCCCAAGTCGACCACCACATCGACATCGCTCGACAGCCACCCTTGCCAGCGGTGGTCGCCATAGTTCCAGCCGCCGCGCAGCCCATCGGTGAGGGTTGCATCGCCGGCCGCCGTGTATTTTTCGTGGTAGGGCGTGCGGTATATCACGCGCTTTCCGGTTGAGAGACAGCGCAACGTGTCGCGGGATACGGGACGAGGCCCAACCTCGTTTTTGAGATCGAATGGGGTATAACCCAACCCTTGCATAAAAGCAACGGCATCGAGTGCCCTTGCGCGGAAGCCGGCGTAGTCGCGTGTCGCAAAATCGCTCCAACCCACCTCGGCAATCGCCAGCAACCGCGGCCACATCATGTGCTCGGTATGGCTATCGGTCGGCACATGCTCGCACCAAAGATTTCCCTGCACACCCAGAATCATCGGCACAACCTCTTTGCCCAACGAGTCGGGAGCCGGGTCATACGAATAAGCCTGCTCGAGCGTCAGGAATGCCGCAGCGGCAGGTGGTTCGCGCGTAGGATCGTCCTGACAGAAATCGAGGTAGCAATGGCTGCCCGGGGTCATGATCGCATGATGCCCGGCACGAGCCGCCTGAATGCCGCCCTCGACCCCGCGCCACGACATGACGGTCGCGTTGGGCGCAAGTCCGCCCTCGAGAATTTCATCCCAGCCGAGCAGCTGCCTGCCGCGGCTATTCAGGAACTTTTCGATGCGGTGCACAAGGTGGCTTTGCAACTCGTCGATGTGTTGCATCCCCTCGCGATTCATCAACGCACGGCACTTATCGCAACTCTTCCAGCTCTGTTTCGAAGCCTCGTCGCCCCCGATATGGATGTATTCCGACGGGAAAAGCTCGATGACCTCCGAGAGCACGTCGGTGAGGAATGTGAATGTTTTCTCGTTGCCAATGCAGAAATCGGAACTCGAATAGGGCTTCCCGCTACACGCAAGTTCGGGATAGACGGCCAGCACCTCTTCGCTATGCCCCGGCATCTCGATTTCGGGAATCACGGTGATGTGCAGGCGGCGCGCATACTCCACGACCTCGCGGATCTCCTCTTGCGTATAAAATCCGCCCTGCGCCTTGGGATCGTCCTTCGAGCAATAGCGTTTGCCACCGAAGTTCCAGCCCTCCCAATCGGCATAGGGACGCCATGCGGCGATGTCGGTCAACTCGGGATATTTCTTGATCTCGATGCGCCAGCCCGCGCCGTCGGTCAGATGCCAATGGAAGCGGTTGAACTTGTAATAAGCTAACAGATCGAGCTGCTTTTTGACAAACTCCTTGCTTCGGAAATGACGCGACACGTCGAGCATAAACCCGCGATAGGGGAAACGCGGCGCATCGACAAGGGTCATCGCGGGGAGCTGGCGGCCGAACTTCGCGGCCAGCTGCGCCAACGACTGGAAGGCATAAAACGCTCCTCGGGCATCGGATGCCGTGATGGTTATTTTGTGCTTTGCAATGTCGAGTTTGTAGCCTTCGGCTGCACCTCCGGGACGAATCGACACCTCAAGCTGTGCATTTTTCGCCGGACTCTCGACCAACTTCATCGGCATCGCCTCGCGAGCAAATGTCGAGACCCAAAGGCGCAGATCCTCCCGCTCACGCGGCGAAAGATTGGTCGTATAGCGCAACTCATCGCCACAGGCGAAGTAGCCCTTTCCGGCCACAACAGATTGAGGTTCAGGGATAATACCGGTTTGCAGAACGCCTGCACTCGCAGACAGCGTAACCCACAGTAAGAGAAGGGTGAAGACGGTTCGGTTTTTCATAAGTTCGGTTTAGGTTTTCAAAAAAGGGGCGAATAGCCTACGCATTCGCCCCGTAAAAATACGACTTTTAATGTAATTTTCAAATAGCAGCTTCGAATTTCGCTCCTCGGCCACATTAACGCGAAGCGGCTTTTGGCGTGAAATCACGAACGTTCTTCAACCAGAACCCTCTGCGACCTCTCGACAAGCTCGAGGATCGAGAACAGAGCCCTTTGCGACCTCTCGACAAGCTCGAGGATCGAGAACAGAGCCCTTTGCGACCTCCGAGGCAAGCTCGAGGATCGAGAAACGTCACATCGGAAACAGTTTCCGACGCCCGATTATTGCCAAGAGATCTCCAGCGGCTGATCGCGACCGACAAGGCAGTTTTTCAAGATCATCGGCTGCTTGCTCTTCATCGTGAAACGAATTGTCGAGTTCGGTGCTATTTTGTAGTAGTCCTCTCCGATAAGCAGTTCGAAAGGCAGTTCCGAGCTGTTGGTCAGTTCATAACGACCAGCCTGCTCTTGGATCACACGCCACGCAAGACACGCTTTGGCAAATTGGGTCAGCAGCTCTCTCCGTCCGGCAAGTATGCCGTTGAAATAGGCTAAAGTCCGATGCGACTCGATCGCCTCACGAACCCCCTCAAGTGAGTGTTCGCGACAAAAGAGCAACGACATCGGACGCAGCCCCCGGCCAACCCCGTAACGATCGGCAATCGGCTCGTGGATATCCGAATTGGAGAGGTAGGCCAGCCCCCGCTCCTCGGTGAGATCCATCGAATTGGGATACCATTCCAGCCAGTTGTAAATCTCGACCGCGTCAAAACGCCCCTCATCGAACCACTTGCGCTGCACGTCGCTCAACTCGAAGTGGTCGTCGGGCCATCCGGGGTGGTTGAGCATCACCACAGCCTGCTGCTTGCGAGCCTCATCCATAGCCTGTTGCGGATCGTCGCAGCGCATTGGATTGACGTCCTTGACAAACAGGGCGTTGATGTGTCCCACGGGCTTTGATCGAGTAATCTCACACCCCGGAACCACCAGAATTCCCAAATCAGCACCACGCTTGGCCGCGATACGACACGATTCGTTCAGGTCGCCTTCGATCTTGCGACCATAGGGACGGTATTCGAGGTGGTCAGTGATCGCAATCACATCCAACCCGTCGCGCCACGCTTCGTTAACTCGGACATCGGGCCACACCTTGCCGTCGGAGAAAACCGTGTGAATGTGGAAATCGCCCGAAAGGGTTTCGTACCCGGCGATGTCGGGCAACCGCAACTCATTGCGGGTGTAAAACGCATTCCGCTCGGGGAATTTGTAGACGTGTTCGTTCCGAATCTGTGCCGTCGCAACCTCGGCGAGAACAGCCACGCAGGCTGCTAAAAAGAGTTTTTTCATTATTTTAGGTCAATATAAATTGGTAAATGATCGGAAAGCCACGCCGCAGCCCCTCCGCTTGGGATCTCCGCATTGCTCACGCGGTGTCGAAGGTCGCGGCTCATCGTGAAGATCTGCAACGCCTTTTCGGGTAACTTGCAAAGCGACTGCCGCACCAATGCCTCCATTTCGGCCGTGAAAATAGTAAACTTACGTTTGTACTGAAGAAAAAGTGCATCAAAATTCAACATGGCCACATGATATTCTCCCCCGAAATCACAGACCCAAGAGCCATAAGGGCAATAAAAAGCACAACCTTCGGATAAGCCGCAGGTCGGATCGTTTGGTTTACAAAGAAAAGAAGAATATTTGACAAACAAAAACTTTCACGCAAAAATACACAATCCGCCAAAACAAAAGGCCGAGAAACTTTCGCCCAGAACTT
>CAZHEY010000004.1:56006-117880 GCA_964532025.1 uncultured Alistipes sp.
TGCGACCTCCGAGGCAGGCTCGAGGATCGAGAACGATTCATCGAGGACAGAACCAAAGTTTGCGACCTCTCGACAAAGCTCGAGGATCGAGGACAGAACCGTTGCGACCTCCGAGGCAGGCTCGAGGATCGAGAACGATTCATCGAGGACAGAACCAGAACATTTGCGACCTCTCGACAAAGCTCGAGGATCGAGGACAATCAACATACCCCATAACCACCCAAGCAAGATCGAGGATCGAATGGGTATCTTTTTTTTGCGGTGAAAGGTTCTCGATCCTCGAGCCTGTCGAGAGGTCGCAAGGATCTGTTGGCAACATGTTTTTGGCTTGCGCAGCGAGCCGGCAGTCCGCAGCTCCGCCCTGCGGAGGACTGCTATTTCGCGTTGCTGCATAGCTGTCTCCGCGAGCTGCGGCCTGAAAAGGCAAAGGCGCGGCAAGGACAGAACCGTTGCGACCTCTCGACAGGCTCGAGGATCGAAAACCAACATCCATTGCGACCTCTCGACAAAGCTCGAGGATCGAGAACAGAACCTCTCGACAGGCTCGAGGATCGAGGATCGAAGACAGAACCGTTGCGACCTCTCGACAAAGCTCGAGGATCGAGGATCGAAAAACCAACCCCAGCCGCAGCAACCGCAGCCCCCCCCCAACCCCAGCATACAAAAAAAAGTGGGTCGCATTCGCGACCCACCGAGCTTGGAGGTAAACTGAAGAAACTTGCAATTCACGAAACCCTCCTACCAAGCAGTTTGGATTTCCGTAAGCAGAAATCGGGGAAGATTATTTGATAATCGTAACCTGCGTTTCAATAGCACGATTACCAAACTGATAGGTGTACTCAACATTCACCTTGATAACAGCGTCCTTCAGAAGCTCGAGGCTCGGATCGAGCGTCGTCGTGAAGTTGCCGTCTGCATCTACCGTAAAGGCAGAGATAGGCAGAGGTTTAACCGATGCTTCGTCGATCTTATAGGTTACCTTGCTGGCAAATGCGGTCATCAGGTTAGCCTCCAGACCCTTCGAAGCCGCAGCATCGAAGATGTTAACCTTGCCGTTAACCGTCTCTTTCAGCGTGATCAGACTTGCGATGTCAACGGTCTTAGAACCCTTCGACAGCGAAATCTTGGCATCCGTCTTCAACGTAGCTTTAGCAACAACGGGGTCTTTGATTGCGACAACAAAGTCCTCGGTAGCAAGAGCCGTTCCGTCGGCAGCCTTCAGCGTAACGGTAGCCATAACGGTCATCTTGTTCCACTCGTTCCATACCAGCTTGTTGTTGGCAATCACGGGTTTCACGCCATCGAAGTCACCGAACTGTTTGTTATCCAGCGAGTATTCGATTTTGGTATTCTTCAGCGTACCCATGTATTGGTAAGCTCCATCGAGCGTCTTGTCGACGATCGTGAACTTGTCACCTACGAGCGTTGTCTGTGCCAGAGCCTGATCGTTGTCGAAGAAGTTCTCGACGCGGGTCAAACCAGCAGCCGGATCTTCAAACTTCACAGCAGTCTTGATCTTACCGATCAGCGGCGCGTCTCCTTGACCTAACGACATCTCGATCGTAGCTTCCGGAGCGTAGTCACCATAAGCAGCATCGGAATTGAACGTGATACTAATCGACTGTGCGCTATTAAGCAGAATTGCTTTATTCTTCGCTACAGCCTTGAATGTTCCTGCATAAACAGCGTCGGTAAATTGCTTCTTATCCTTGAAGAACGGCGTTGCCGTGCTTGCCCAAGCCTCATTCCAGAGCAGGTTAGCATAGTCCTTGCTACCAGCCAGCTTGTAAGAACGCGCGCCGTCGAAAGTGATCGATTCGGTGATCGTAGCATCAGCAATCTTAGGCATACCCACTACATGCAACGGAACAGTAATCGTCACGGTGTTCTTATTTGCCAGAGTCCACGTTGCTTCGAGTGTGTAGTCGGCATCAGCATTCAGCTCACCACGGATCCGAACCTTCACGAGTTGAATATCGGTATCGGCAGTCGGCGTCGACGTCAACGATAAAGCAGCGTCGAATGTCGGATCTTCAACCCGCTTGCCTTGTGCATCGAAAATCGCAGCAAAACCGAGATTAGTCTTCATCTCTTTATAGATTGCAGCTGTCAGTTTACCAGCAGTCAGAGCCACGCTATTGGTCTCATATGCATCGGCGGGAGCTGAAGCGGTCGTGTAGTTCCAGATTGCCGAAGCAGTCGAAGTTGCCTCAACCGGAGTATCAAAGCCCTTGATGTGAATATGCTCACGCAGCGTTGCAATGGGGAATATTTTTTCGCCAATGGCATAAATATATGCGAATTCCCCGGAGGTAATCTCGTCGTGGATCAAATCGGTCGACGAAGTCTTGATCGCAGCCGTCGTAGCGGTCAACGTATAGTTTTTCTCGTGACCCGATACGATTGCAGCCTTTGTGGGGCCAACACGCTCGATTGCGGGGAAGTTAGACCACTTCTCGTTCGGATCAACAAAAGTAGATTCATCCGTCTCATGATCATAATCAGCGAAACGTACATCGAACTCCTTAAGGAACTCGCGAGTAGCCGTCGTAGTGTAGAGCATCGTTGTGTCGAAACGACTCGTTCCTTTGTAGACATGAGTAGCATCCTCGTTAGCTACAACAAGATATGGGTTTATCTGGCCACCGAATGCCGGATATGTTCCCACATAATTCGATGTGTAGTCGATACCCAGCTCACCTTCGGCCTTGGCAGGAATCTCTACATGCATTGCAAAAGCCAATGCCTCCGGCTGCTCTTCGGCTATCTTCGAAACAGATTGCGGACCCACATTCTGCTCGAATATGTAGTTTTCGAAGTGCACTTTGAGCGCAATTTTACCGGTTACGTCGTCACCCTCGATCTCGTCGATCACCAGAGCGGGAGCAGCCTCTTCGCCACTACGTGTCGGGTACCAACTAAGGCCCTCAATATCGAAACGAACCGTCTCTTTGGTGAGTTTCGAAGCCAACGATGCGGGCGACACCTTGAACGTCAGATCGAGCGATCTGGGGTTCTTCTCGATCAGCATATAGCGAGAATTTCCATTCCTAATATAGTAAGCAGCATCGACTACAAACCGATTTTCAATCAACTCAAACTGAGAACCCGGAACCCAAACCAGCGACTGGATGCGACCCTGAAGTTCGGCGATCCTACCGGCAAGTGCCTCGATCGTCTCCTGATAAGTTCCGAATTTCGTGTTCAGATCCGTAGCCTTGACGTATAAGGCGTTGTTCTTTTCAATCGCCTCATCGATCATCTTTTCGATGTTCTCCTTCAGCGTCTTCTGTGCATCACCAATCTGTGCGTTGATTGCATCAATCGCAGCACCCGAAGCAGCCGATTTGAATTCGTTACCCTTGACATACTTTGCCATGTATTTAGCAAATTCAGTACCCAGCCATGCATTCATCGATTTGGCAAATGCGCTGTTCTCGTCAGCGATTGCAGTACCCAGTGCGGTCTGGATCTGGTCAAGCTGCGTTTTGTTAAGCGACCACTTGCCGAGTTCGGTCGTGATGTCGCCCAGAACCTTGCTCTTGAACGCCTCATAAGCCTCCGTCGAAGCGATCATCGTGTTGAAGATCTCCTTCACCTTGGCCTCGTTCACAGAGTTCGCTGCAATCAGATCCTTGATCTGCTGCTCGTTCTTATAACCCTCTTTCACGAGCAACGCCTTCACTTCGTCGCTTGTCAGCCACGCTTTGAGGTCGGTTTTTTTGGCATATCCGGCCAAAGCAGCATCCAGCTTACCCTGAAGATCAGCGGTTTTGAGGAATGCACCGTGATCAATCGCCTCCAATGCCGCAATGGAAGCGTTGATCGCCGAAAGGTCGGTTTTCAGAGCAACCGTCCCCTCCAAGCCGTCGAGACGACCGTTGAGTTTGTCGATGTCGTCGTCGTAATCTTTACAACCGACAGCGGCCAGCATAGTTCCAACCAGGAACAGTGCTAAGAATTTTCTAAACATGTTGTTGTTTTTCATAATAAAATTGGTGAATTAATGTTGAGTTCTAAATATGTAAAATCGTCTTTCTACGTTAGTACAAGCGGGTTTTTGGCATTAATTGTGTGTATCATATATGATACGCATGGTGCAAATATATATATAAAAATTTGCACTTCAAAATTTTTGTCAGATTTTTTATTTACAGGATGAACTACCACGAGGAAATAGCATATATTTCCAGAAGGATCAAGGAGTTGAGAAGAGAGCAGAATTTAACGGTACAGGAATTAGCGTACCGTTGTGAAATGGAGAGATCGAACCTCAGTCGTATCGAGGGGGGTCGCACAAACCTAACAGTGAAAACACTTTGCGCCATTTGCGACGCGCTACATGTTACACTCGAGGAGTTGATCATCCATAAGTTACATTAAGTTGGTGGATACCTATATTTATATATCATATTTAATCGTTCTTTGACTGTTTTTTTTATCTGTTTCTATAAAAAGTAGTATCTTTACAGCAAATCAAAAACTCTGTAAAGTGAGCATCATCGATCTACTCTTTATACTCCTTCTGCTCATCGCCGCTTGGCATGGCTGGCGGCAAGGATTTGTCACGCAGGTATGCACGTTAGCCGGAATTTTCGCAGGAATCTACCTTGCAGCCACTTATGGGGGCGATATTGGCAAATTACTCGGTCTTGACCCGGCCGTAGCTCAACCCGGAGGTTTCATCGCTGTACTCGTCATTACGCTACTCGCAGTAGCCATTGTCGCACGCCTGCTGCGCGGCGTTTTTCACTTCGCAGGCTTCGGACTCCCCGACTCGCTGTTAGGCGTCGCGACATCGGTGTTCAAATACCTATTAGTAATCGGCGCGCTGCTCTCGGCGTTCGACACGATCAATACCGATTACCACATAATAAGCCACCAGAAAATCAGACAATCAAAATGTTACGTTCCCGTGAAGAACTTCTCGGAGCGCGTATTCCCGCTGATGAAATGGGTCGGCGAGCAGTTCCCACTACAAAAAGACAAGGATTGACAATGGATAAAAAAATCACCGCCACAGTCACACGCGCCACAGGAAGCTGGTATGAGGTGCTCCACGAGGCGACAACACTGCGTTGCCGCATCCGGGGCAAGCTCCGCCTACGCGGCGTGCGCTCGACCAACCCGGTTGTCATCGGTGACGAGGTGGTCTGCGAGGCCGACGAGAACGGCGACTACGCGATCGCGGACATCCTACCGCGACGCAACTACGTGATACGTCGCGCCTCGAACCTCTCAAAGGAGTCGCACATCATCGCCGCGAATGTCGACCAAGCCCTGCTGATGGTCACCCTGCGCTCACCGGCCACGGCCACGGAGTTCGTCGATCGGTTTCTGGTGACGTGCGAGGCGTACAAAGTCCCCGTGGTGATTCTGCTCTCGAAGATCGACCTGCAAGATCCGGAGGAGGTGGCGGCATTTCGCGCTACTTACGCCAGCGCGGGGTACAGCGTCAATGAGGTCTCGGTGACCACCGGCGAGGGCATCGCGGCGGTTCGCGCCTTATTGGAGGGGCGGCGGACGCTGATTTCGGGCAACTCGGGAGTCGGGAAATCGACTCTCATCCAGACCATTGACCCCTCGCTCGACATTCGCACGGGCGAGATCTCGGAGAGCCACCACAAGGGTCGCCACACCACCACCTTCTCGACGATGTATCCGCTGGCCGAAGGCGGCGCGATCATCGACACGCCGGGCATCAAAGGGTTCGGGCTGATCGACATCGAGGGGGCGGAGCTTTGGCACTACTTCCCCGAGATGATGCGCATCGGGCAGGAGTGCCGTTTCTACAACTGCACCCACACCCACGAACCGGGCTGCGCCGTGGTCGAAGCCGTCAAGGAGGGGCAGATCGCCTACTCACGTTACGAAAGTTACCTCAAGATACTCGATGAAGATGATAAATACAGAAAATAGACCGCTCGACTGGTACACGCGTCGCACGGAGTACCTCATGGAATTCATGACCGAAGCGCGAGCCGCAACCCTGCAACAGACACTCGCCGCACGCACCAAATACATGACCCTGTTAGCCGAGAACACCTTTCACCCCCACAACGCCAGCGCGCTGATGCGCAACTGCGAGGCGTTCGGCGTGCAGACCGTCCACACCGTCGAATCGCTCTGCCCGTTCGAGCCGGCGGCCAGCATCGTGCGCGGAACAGACCGCTGGATCGACGTAAAACGCCACGCCACGACCTCCGAGGCACTGGCCGCGCTGCGTGCCGACGGCTACCGCATCGTCGCAACAACGCCCCACCGCCATTCGTGCACGCCCGAAACATTCGACGTCACACGCGGTAAATTCGCGCTGGTATTCGGCACGGAGCATGCCGGGATCTCCGACGAGGTGATCCGCGAGGCCGATGAATACCTGCTCATCCCCATGTGCGGTATGGTCGAGAGCCTCAACGTCTCGGCCTCGGCCGCGATCCTGATCTACCTACTCACGGCGCGCATCCGCACGCAGGTCGACGCATGGCAGATGAACGCCGAGGAGCAGGCCGAAGTGCTCTACCGCTGGGCCTGCGAGAGCGTCAAGGATGCCGAGCAGATTCTCGAACGACAATTTCCGAAGCAATGAACACAATATTAAGAAAACAATTTTTAGCACATATCGCACAGACCTCACCCTCACCGATGTTGGTCGAGGTGGCACGTGCCGAAGGAACATTTTTCTACACCCCGGAGGGCAAACGCTACTACGATCTGGTTGCTGGGGTTTCGGTGAGCAATGTCGGCCATGCCAACCCGGCCGTAGTCCGCGCCGTGCAGGAGCAGGCCGCGCGCTACATGCACATCATGGTCTATGGCGAAATGGTCGAAGCTCCACAGGTGGAGTATGCTGCCGCACTCGCCAAGCTGCTGCCTGCGCCACTCGAAAGCGTCTACTTCCTCAACTCGGGAGCAGAAGCGGTCGAGGGGGCTTTGAAGTTGGCCAAGCGTTACACCCGGCGTACCGAGCTGATCTCGATGCGCCGCGCCTACCACGGCTCGACGCACGGCGCGATGAGCATGATGGGAGCACCCGAGGGCGAGGAGTGGAAGAATGCCTTTCGTCCGCTGCTGCCCGATGTGCAGGCCATTGAGTTCAACTACCTCGCACAGCTCGAGCGCATCACCCGCCGCACGGCAGCCGTACTGGTCGAGCCCGTGCAGGGCGAGGGCGGTGTCCGTCTGCCGCAGGAGGGGTATCTCCAAGCGTTGCGCAAGCGTTGCGACGATGTGGGGGCACTGCTTATTTTCGATGAGATTCAAACCGGCATGGGACGCACAGGATATCCCTTTGCCATGCAGAAATACGGCGTCACGCCCGACATTGTTTGTCTGGCCAAGGCCCTCGGCGGCGGCATGCCGCTGGGCGCGTTCGTCGCCAGCCACGCCATAATGGATACCCTGCAACAAGATCCGGCACTGGGACACATCACTACCTTCGGCGGACATCCGGTCTGCTGCGCCGCCGGATTAGCTGCGCTCAACTACCTGATAGAGAATCGGGTGATCGAGCAGGTCGAAGCCAAAGGCGCGCTCTACGAATCGCTTTTAGGCGACCACCCCGCCGTGCGCGGAATCCGCCGCTCGGGGCTTCTGTTGGCCGTTGAGCTGGGTGAATCGCCACGGCTCTACCACATCATGGAGCTATTCAAGGAGGCCGGAATTCTGAGCGACTGGTTCTTGTTCTGCGACACGGCATTCCGCATCTCGCCGCCGCTGACGATCAGCGAAGAGGAGGTGCGTGACAGCGCAAAAATAATCAGAGCCTGCCTCGACAAGCTCTGATCCGGAATTACTCGGCGGCGTAGCGTTTGAGCCGAGCGATCTCCTCAGCCCAATGGGTCTCGTCGGGGGTTTCGAGAATCAGCGGGATTCCGTCGAAACGTGCATCCTGCGCGATATACCGGAAACAAGCCTCGCCGATCATCCCCTCGCCCAGCGGCGTATGGCGGTCGACGTGGCTGCCCAGCACCTTCATCGCATCGTTCAAGTGCATGCCCTTCAGGTAGCGCAAGCCGACCACCCGATCCAATTCGGCAAAGGTCTGCGCGCACGCCTCCGGAGTCCGCAGGTCGTAGCCGGCCGCAAAAGCGTGGCAGGTGTCGATGCAGACCCCGACGCGCGATTTATCCTCGACCCGATCAATCAGGTAGGCCAGATGCTCGAAGCGAAAGCCAAGGTTTGACCCCTGACCGGCCGTATTCTCGATCACGGCCGTCACCCCTTGCGACTTGGTGAGGGCCAGATTGATCGACTCGGCGATGCGGTCGAGGCTCTCCTCTTCGGAGATCAGCCGCAGGTGGCTGCCCGGGTGAAAATTGAGCCGATCCAACCCCAGCAGTTCGCAACGCTGCATCTCGGCATAGAACGCCTCGCGCGACTTGTCGAGAGCCTCGCGATCGGGGTGACCGAGGTTGATGAGGTAGGAGTCGTGGGGGAGAATCTGCGACGGCTGATAGCCCCACTGCTCGCAGGCGTTGCGAAAGGCGTCGATCTGCGCCGGGGTGAGTGCCGCGGCCATCCATTGCCGCTGATTTTTAGTGAAGAGAGCAAAGGCCGTAGCCCCGATCTCGTGTGCGTTTCGGGGTGCATTCTCCAAGCCGCCCGATGCGCTGACATGCGCTCCGAAATATTTCATTTTACGATTCGTTTTTGTTTATCTTTCAGACAAAGTTAAGAATTTTGTAAATATTTTCATAAATTTGCACATTGAATCTACTTATACTCTCATCACGCTACACTATGAACGATTTATATCGCATCCTCCTGTTGACGGCTCTCATCGCATTGGCACGGCCGGCGGCAGCACAAATCTCAGTCGATGAGGTTGGTGACGCAGAAAAAGAGGTCTCCTTCAAGGACAACCTGAAGTCGACGGCTGTCGATGTGGGATACTTCAGTAGTGCGCGCTACCGCGCCGAACGCGCCCGCATCCGCAAGGAACGCAACTACCTCGAGTTGAGCGGCGGGTTGCAGGGTTCATTGACCTCCTACAACGACCCTTGGATCAGCGTTTCGGGCGGTGACAACTCGATCGCATTGGTTGCCACGTTCAACCTCCGCCACCTCTTCACCAAAAATCTCTTCTCGCTCGAGACGAAATTCAATGCCAAAATGGGCTACAACCGCATGAAGGTCGAGACCACAAGCAAAGATGCCGACGGCAACGAGGTGAAGCAGAGCGACGGCGTATGGTTCAAGAATCAGGATGAGTTCGCCTTTTCGATCGCTCCGGCATTCAAGATGTCGAAGAACTGGTCCTACGGAGCGACATTCCAGTTCCGAAGCCAATTTGTCAACGGATACAAATCGCGCACGGAGCAGAAGCGCGAACACCTGAAGAGTACCTTCATGACCCCGGGATATCTCGACATCTCGCTGGGTATCACCTACAAAAGCCCCAAAGAGAAATTCCCGATCCACATCAACATCTCCCCAATCGCCCTCAGCGGAACGTTTGCCGAGAGCGAATGGATTCGCCGGGAGCAGCTCGACGACGAGGGCAAGCAGATCAAGCCCTCCTACAACTACGGTATCGAAGACCCCGACAAAACCTCGAAGTACGAGGGCGGTTCGTCGATTCAGATTGATTTCGATCGTAAATTCGGCAAATCGGAGTACCTGCGCTACCGCACGACGATCTTCTCGTTCCTCGGCTGGATCACCGACATCGGCCAGAAGCACAAGATCGGCAACTACACCGAATACCGCCACGCCTACGAAGAGTGGCAGACCGGCGACAAAAATATCAAAGACAAACCGCGCCTGCCGATTCACCCGACCGTGCGTTGGGAAAATACGCTCGACATCCGGGCAACGAAATTCCTCACGACGACCGTCAGCTTCCAGCTCTACTACAACCGCGCACAAAATGTAGATGTGCAGACCCGCACGCTGTTGAGCGTCGGACTGACCTACACGTTCAAGAATAAGGACAAAGCACAATAAACCAATCTATTCCGGCATAAGCCGGGACTCTGTCGATGTATAAGAATTCAAAACACGCCATACTCTTTCCGCTGCTTTTGGCCGGCGGTGTCGTACTCGGACTACTCTTGGGGCAATACATGGGTCGCAACACGACGACCTCCGAAATCAAGGGGATCCTCCGGCAGATAGCCCAGCCGACAAACAAACTCGCCTACACGCTCTCACTCATCGAGAGTCAGTATGTCGATTCGGTGTCGATGGACTCGCTTTCCGAGCACGTGATCCCGGTATTGGTGAAGGAGTTAGATCCGCACTCGGTCTACATTCCGGCCTCCGAGATGCAGGCGGTCAACGAACCGTTAGAGGGTGAGTTTGACGGCATCGGCGTGGTCTTCAACATGGCGACCGACACGGTGATCGTGCTCAACGTCATTCCGCAAGGGCCGAGCGACAAGGCCGGAATCAAGGCCGGCGACCGCATCATGGCCATCGACGACTCGTTAGTCGCCGGGCAGAAGATCCCTCAAAACCAGATCGTCAAGCGGCTTCGAGGCCCGCGAGGTACGACCGTACACCTCTCTCTGGAACGGCAGCACATCTCCGACCGGGTGCAGGTCGATGTCGTGCGCGGCGTGATTCCGATCAAGAGCCTCGAATCGGCATTCCTGATCAGCGACCGCATCGGCTACATCAAGTTAGGACAATTCGCCCGCACCACATTCGACGAATTCCGCACGGCACTGGCACAGCTCCGCAAGGAGGGGGCGAAACAGCTGATCTTCGACCTGCGCGGCAATCCGGGCGGCTACCTCGATCAGGCGATACGGGTTGCCAACGAGTTTCTGCATAAGGATCAGCTGATCGTCTACACCGAAGACCGCCACCACGAGCAACTGCGCGAATATGCCGACGGCACAGGCTCGGCGCAGGACATGGAGGTCGTGGTGCTTATCGACGAAGGCAGTGCCTCGTCGAGCGAAATTCTGGCCGGCGCGTTACAAGACAACGACCGTGGTACGATTATTGGTCGACGTTCGTTCGGCAAAGGACTTGTACAGCGGCAGATTCCGTATAACGACGGATCGGCATTGCGCTTGACAACAGCACGTTACTACACCCCCACCGGGCGGTCGATCCAGAAACCCTACACGATTGGCGACGAAGCCACCTACGAAGAGGATCTGCTCAACCGCTACCGCAACAACGAATTTTTCTCGGCCGACAGCATCCATTTCGCCGACTCGCTCAAGCGGACAACACCCGGCGGCAAAGTCGTCTACGGCGGCGGCGGAATCATGCCCGACCTGTTTATTCCGGCCGACACGACCGACGTAACCCCCTATTTCATCGAGGTCGCCGGGCGCAACATACTCTACCGCTACACGATCGAGTATGCCGACCGACACCGCGAAGCATTGAGTGATGTTAGGTCGATCGCCCAACTGCAAGCCCTGCTCGACAGCGACAAAGGTCTGGTCGACGATTTCGTCCGCTATGCCGCCCGCAAGGGAGTCGCGCCGCGCCGCGCCGACATCGCCCGCTCACGCAGGCTCATCGAGGCTCAGTTGCGCGCCTACATCGGCCGCAACACGGCGTTGGAGGACAACGGATTTTATGCAAACATCTACCCCGTCGACAACGTGACTACACGCGCGATCGAGGTATTAAACAAAACGAAAAAATGATTAAGCGGGCAATCGGAGCTATCGTGATTTTGGGCGTGATAATCGTCGTGGTTATCTCCATGCTCCACCGGAAAAATTTTCAGTCGATGCTGCAACGCGACCAAGTGCTCGAGCAAACCTCCGGCACAGTACCCGCCGGCGCAGTACCCATTGTCGAGACCGACACCATGAACGGCCACGTCACCGACACGGTTGTCCTGATCGACCCCGCCCCCAAAAGACCCTAAGGGTCAGGGGGGGGGCTGCGGTCGCCGTGCTTTGGTTCTCGAGCCTGCCCCGAAGGTCGCAAAGTTTTTTTGGTTTTCGATCCTCGAGCACTGTCGAGAGGTCGCAACGATTCCTGTTTTCGATCCTCGAGCCTGTCGAGAGGTCGCAAAGTTTTTTGTCCTCGATCTTGCCCCGGAGGTCGCAAGCTATTCAATTTCCCCGTCAACATTCTCAGTCAGCAGCTCGCGGGGGACGGCAAATAAGTAACACGAATTTGCAGTCCTCCGCAAGGCGGAGCTGCGGACTGCCGACTTGCTGCGCAAGCCGAAAACAATTCAACCAAAATTATTCACAAGGGAATCTTCGCAACCTCCGTGGTAAGCTCAAGAACAGAAGTCTTTGCGACCTCTCGACAGTGCTCGAGGATCGAGAGCAATAGTCCCATTTGCGACCTTTGGGCAGGCTTGAGAATGCGAATCTTTGCGACAAGAACGGCTTGCTGTGCAAGCCGGCAGTCCGAAGCTCCGGCCTGCGGAGGACTGCTATTTTGCGTTGCGTCATAGCCGCCTCCGCGAGCTGCTGACTGAAGAGCCGACGATCGTAGTTGCGACCTCTCGACAAGCTCGAGGATCGAAAACCGAAAAAAGCGACCTCTCGACAGACTCGAGGATCGAAAACAACAGCCCACTTGCGACCTCTCGACAAGCTCGAGGATCGAAAATTCTGACGATACAACCTATTTTCGGCTTACTGGACACACCAAAGCACACCGAAACCTATCGAATCGGATAACCCTCTACAAAATTCACCAAATGACTTTGATTTCGAGCGTCAGTGCGCGCCCTAACTTTTAGGCTTCGCCCATTTTAGGGCCGGCATCAGGCGTTGGGCCGGGAGTCGGGATTTCGATCTTGCCCATCGTACTTTCGTAGCGCACGATGTTGTCCTGCAACGATCGCAAAAGCCGTTTGGCATGTTCGGGGGTGAGTATGATGCGGCTCTTGACGCGTGCTTTGGGCACGCCGGGTAACACGGTTGCGAAATCGAGGATAAATTCCGATGTGGAGTGTGAAATGATTGCAAGATTCGAATAGTGTCCCTGTGCTACCGTATCGTCCAGCTCAATATCAAGCCCGAATTGTTTCGTTTCAGCCATAACTTCTTCTCTTTTTTACAAAAATACGAATTTGCAGCCACAGATATGCAATGTAAGTCGTAAAGTTTTCGATAATTTATCAACATACGAAGGGGGCTAACAAAAAGTCAGTGGCTTTTTTTTGCACAATCGGGGTGTATCTCGACTGTTTTTCGTACCTTTGTTCTCTAAAAAACTCCGCAAAGTCGAAAAAATGGCATTTGATATTCTCGAAGTTCTGTTCCGCGGCATCTGCGTGGGCGTGGCGGCATCGATCACCGTCGGGCCTGTGGCGGTGCTTTGTATCCAGCGCACGCTCTCCAAAAGTCGTCGTTCGGGCATCGTGTCGGGCTTCGGCGTGGCATGCGCCGATACATTCATGGCAATGGCCGCTCTCTTCTTTTACTCGATGCTCCAAACCAGTATCGAGCAATACAACACCTTGCTACGCATCATCGGCGGCATCTTCGTGGTTATCGTCGGAGTCTACATCTTTTCGCAGAACCCCGTGCCGCAGATCCGCCGCAACCGTGCCGGGAAGACGAGTCTGTGGCAGGATTTCGCGTCGATCTTCGGTCTGACGATCGCCAACTTCATCATGGTCATTCCCTACATTCTGGCCTTCTTCGCCGTCTTCAAGATTTCGGGCGGCGATGTCGAGGGCGGCGGCTTCGGCAGCTGGTTGCGGGCACTGTTCGTGATCGCCGGATTCTTCGGCGGTGCAGCCGCATGGTGGACGCTACTGGCCTGCCTAATCAGTCTTTTCCGCCGTCGATTCCGACCGCGCCACATGTTGACAATCAACCATGTCGCCGGACTTGTGATCGGCGTATTAGGAATTTACACCATACTGTCTACCTTCTTTGATATTTTTCCCAATGTCGGACACTAAACACAAAATAGTCATTGCCGTCGACGGTTTTTCGTCGTGTGGCAAAAGCACTTTCGCCAAGGCGATTGCAGCCAAATTGAGCTACATCTTCATTGATACCGGAGCGATGTACCGCGCCGTGACGCTCTATGCCCTCGAACACGGAGCGATCCGCTCGGGGATTGTCGATGAGGATGCCGTAGTACGGCAGCTCGGAGAGATCGCCATCACGTTTCGCTTCAATCCCGAACGCGGAGCGAGCGACATCTACGTCAACGGCGATCTGGTCGAGGGTAAAATCCGGACGATCGAGGTGAGTAACTGCGTGAGTTGCGTGAGCGCGATTCCGGAGGTGCGCAAGAAGCTGGTCGCCATGCAGCAGGAGATGGGACGCAGCCGCGGTGTGGTCATGGACGGCCGCGATATCGGCACGGTGGTCTTCCCCGATGCCGAGCTGAAGATCTTCATGACGGCCGATCCGGCTGTACGCGCCCGCCGCCGCTACGATGAATTGCGAGCCAAGGGCGACAACGTGTCACTCGAGGAGATCGAACGCAACGTCCGGGCACGCGACCAAGCCGATATGAGCCGTGCGATTTCGCCGCTGCGGCAGGCTGACGACGCCATCGTGCTGGACAACAGCCACATGACCGTCGCCGAACAAATGGCGTGGTTTCTGAAGGAGCTTGAAAAAATAAAGACACGCAACGCATAGCAGCTCCCTGCGAATGTGTTGCGGATGAATATGCGCATCGTAATCGACGATAAATCGGGTTTTTGCTTCGGCGTAGTCCGGGCGATCACAGAGGCCGAAAAGGCACTCCGCGAGGAGGGCACGGTCTATTCGCTCGGCGACATTGTCCACAACCGGATCGAGGTGCAGCGGCTCGGAAAATTGGGGCTGCACACCATCACCCGCGCCGAGATGCCCCGCATAGCGGGCAGTCGGCTCTTCATCCGCGCCCACGGCGAACCCCCCACCACCTATGCACAGGCCAAAACGCTGGGCATTGAGTTGATCGACGCAACCTGCCCGGTTGTCGCGCGCCTGCAAAATCGGGTAATCAAGGCCCACGAACTGATGCGTCCCGTGAAGGGTCAGGTGGTGATTCTCGGCAAACGGGGACACGCCGAGGTGGTCGGACTAACCGGGCAAGTTGCTGCGCCGACACTCGTAATCGAAGCCCCGCAAGACCTTGCGGCGGTAGACTTTACCCGACCGATCTATTTTCTGTCGCAAACCACCCAGAGCATCTCGCTCTTCGAGGAGATCTGCGCCGAGATGCGTCGCCGGGCGACCAATCCGGCCGAAGTGCATATCGACGATACAATCTGCCGACAGGTGTCGGGACGCGAGTTGCACCTCACCGATTTTGCCCGGCAGTTCGATGTCGTGATCTTTGTCTGCGGTCGCAAATCCTCGAACGGGAAGGTGCTCTCGGAGGTATGCCGGGCGGCCAATGCCCAAACCCACGTGATCGAAGAGCCGACGGAACTCGAGTTGAGCTGGTTCGACGGGGTCGACTCGGTCGGCATCTGCGGCGCAACATCGACCCCCAAGTGGCTGATGCAGGAGGTCGCCGATGCGATCAACCGATTGAAAATTGAAAATTAACACCATATACCCCTGCGACCTCCGACAGGCTCGAGGATCGAGAATAGAACACAGCGACCTCCGACAGGCTTGAGGATCGAGAATAGAACACAGCGACCTCCGACAGGATCGAGGATCGAGAATAGAACACAGCGATCTCTCGACAAGCTCGAGGGTCGAAACATAATTAGCAAAAAACCCGTTTCCAAAAAATCGAGATCGACAGCGATCCCAAAACAGAAGTTTCTCACATTTAACACTTAAATCTTTCATTCGTATGAAATACCTCATTCGTTCCGTAAAATATTTCCTCGCCTTGTGCGTTCTTTGTGTAGTCCTCATGGGGCTGATGTTGGCAACCGGAACTTCGGCACTGTCGTTCGACGACACGATCTATGTGGCGTTCCACACCGACCGCTACCTGTTGCTGTTTGTGGCGATCGTGGTGCTGTCGATCATCTATCCCCGCTTCGGATTTGTGACACGCAAAGTCGAGGGGGATGTGGAGGAGCACCGCGAACAGATCATCAACGCATTCCGTGCGGCAGGCTTTTCGCTTCGCAGCGAGCAGGACGGAGAGTTGATTTTCCGCGCCGACAACTTCGTGCGCAAACTCATGCTGCTGGGAGAGGACGAAATTAAGGTTTCACAGTACGGACAATGGATCCTACTCGACGGCATTCGCCGCGGAGTGGCCCGGGTCGAATACCGGCTCGATTCGTACATACACATGCTACGCAATGAATAGAAAAACATTTCGCGGAGTGACCGCCGCCGTCGCACTCATCGCCGTCGCGGGAGTCACGCTCTTTGCCGCCCGCAACGATTTCGGGCTGGGGCGCAACATGGAGATCACGGTCAATATGATGCGCGAACTCTCGTTGAATTATGTCGACCCGGTCGACCCCGACAAACTCATGCAGGGTGCGGCGGCCGGCATGGTCAGCGATCTGGACCCCTATACGGAGTATATTTCCGAAGAGAATATGCCCGAATTCGAACTGCTCACCACCGGAAAATACGGCGGTATCGGTTCGCTGATCCGCAAAAAGGGCGATTGGGTCATCATAGCACAACCCTACCAAAATTCACCGGCCGACCGAGCCGGATTCAAGATTGGCGACCGAATTCTGGAGATCGACGGCAAGTCGGCAAAAGGCTTCACCACCGAGCAGGTCTCCTCGCACCTCAAAGGCGAACCGGGCAGCAAGGTCAAGGTGACAGTCGAGCACCTCGACGGCAGCCGCACAACCACCACGCTCCAACGCGAACGCATTGCCATACCCGGAGTGCCCTACGCCGGGTGGGTGGCCGACGGCATCGGATACATCCGCCACAGCGACTTCACCGAAGGGTGCTACGAGGAGATGCGCAGCGCAATCGAGCGGCTGCGTGGCGAGGATACGCTCAAGGGGTTGATTCTCGACTACCGCGGCAACGGCGGCGGCATCATGCAGGAGGCCGTCAAGATCTTGGGCATGTTCGTGCCGAAGGGGTCGGAGGTGCTCTCGACCAAGGGTCGCACGGCTGAGTCGAAGCAGGTCTACCGCACCTCGGCCGAACCGATTCTCCCCGACCTGCCGCTGGCGGTGCTGATCGACGGAAACTCGGCCTCGGCAGCCGAAATCGTATCGGGAGCATTGCAGGATCTCGATCGCGCGGTGTTGATCGGACAGCGCAGCTTCGGCAAGGGGCTGGTGCAGTCGCCACGGCCGCTGGGTTACAACGCGATGCTCAAACTCACAACCGCAAAATATTACATCCCGTCGGGACGCTGCATTCAGGCCATCGACTACTCGCATTCGCAAGAGGGCAACGTGCGGAGTGTGCCCGACTCGCTGATCTCGGAGTTTACCACGCAGGCCGGACGCAAGGTCTACGACGGCGGCGGCGTGATGCCCGACATCCGCACCGAGCCGGAGTATATCTCGCGTTTTGCAATCACGCTCTATGCGCTGGGATTCATCGAGGATTTCGGCGACGACTACATGCGCCGCCACCCCGCCAAGCCGACCAATCTGGCGCGATTCTCGATCACGGATCAAGACTACGCCGACTTCACGGCATTCATGAAGGACAAAAGCGTACCCTATGAATCGGGAACGCGTCGGGCACTCAAGGGGCTGAAGGAGGCTGCGAAAAACGACCGCTTCGGCGACGTGGAGGCACAGCTTGCCGCCATCGAAAGCAACCTGCGCGACGACACGGCGACCAACCTCGAGACCTACCGCAAGGAGGTCATTTCGTCGATCAACAACGACATCGTATTACGTCACGGCTACACGGCCGGAGTGATTGAACATGCGTTGCCGACGGATCGCGACGTGCAGCGGGCTGCCGGCGTGCTGGGCGAGAAGAGTGAGTACCTACGTATCACGCGCGAGCAGGATACTTCGCGCAAATAAAAACGCAACCATGAAGTTCCGAGGCCACCTATTTTCGTTTCGCAAGCGCGTTGTCGTCATCGTCGCCGGAGTGCTCTTGGGCGCGGCGTCGCTGCTCTATACCAACAACATGGCACAGCGGCTCCGCGAGAAAGAGCAACACGACGTGGCACTGTGGGCGCACGTCATGGAGCGGGTGAACCGCGATGTGCTGGGCAATGCGATGAGCGATCCGCTCATTGCCGACATCGTCAGCAACGGCAACAACATCCCGTTCATCATCACCAACGAAAATCTGGAGGTCGCCAGCTCGCACCTGATCCCCGAGCGCATCATCAACCACCCGGATCGGCTGCGGCGGCAGATTGACAAATTCACCGAGGAGAACACGCCGTTGACGATTCGGTTCATGTGGACGAACGAACACTACCACATCATTTTCTACGGTAAATCGGCGTTGTTGAAATCGCTCTACTACTTTCCCTATATCCAGTTGCTGGTCATCACGATCTTCGTGCTGCTGGGCTTCATCGCCTTCCGATCGTCGAAACACGACGAGCAGAATCGCGTCTGGATCGGACTGGCCAAGGAGACCGCCCACCAGTTGGGAACGCCAACTTCGTCGCTGCTGGGGTGGATTGAATACCTGCGGACGCAGGAGATCGACCAGTCGGCCGTCGAGGAGATGCAGAAAGACCTCGCACACCTGATGAAAATCGTCGATCGTTTCTCGAAGATCGGCTCGGAGACTCCGCTCACGCCGGCCAACATCAACGAGGTGGTCGGAGAGTCGGTGATGTATTTCCGCAAGCGCATTCCGCGTAACGTGACGCTCGACTACAACGGACTGGCCATCGCGCCCGTACAGGCGAATATCAACGCGGCACTCTTCGAATGGGTGGTCGAAAACCTGATGAAGAACTCGCTCGATGCCTTGCAGGGGCACGGCGCACTCGATGTGAAGATTTCGTCGGACGACAAACAGGTGATGATCGACGTGCGCGACACGGGCAAGGGAATCCCCAAGAGTAATTGGAAGCGGATCTTCGACCCGGGATTCACCACCAAAACCCGCGGCTGGGGACTCGGCTTATCGCTTTCGCGCCGCATTGTCGAGGATTACCACCAAGGAAAAATTGCCGTCATCGACTCCGAACTCGGCAAGGGAACAACGATTCGTATCACCCTCAAACGCACGTTTGCCTGATGCCCGGATCGTTACATCACAACGCATTGCAGCCGCTTCGATCGGCTGCGGATACGACCGCCCGATCAACCGGCTCGGCCGATTCGTCGGCTCTCGAAACGTCGGTTCGGGATTCGACCATGTGCGACACCGTACCAAGTCAGTCGGTCGACCATTCGTCCGACTTTCCGTTTGCGCTCTACTGTACGGCCGATTCGTTGCGCTTGCAACTGCGCGCCGAGCAGTCGACATGGCGCGACGTCTCGGTCAAAAGCATCTACGGCCAACCCTCGATGCTGGCACTGACGCCCCGCTCGTTTACTCCGGCACGCCAAACGCTCACCGGAAATGTAGTCTATCAAGGATTTGTGCTGGCACTGGCGGTAACCTATGCCCTGCTGCTCTACCGCAATCTGGGTGATATCCGCATGCTGCTCGAGCGCATCACACGCAATCAGGCTTCGGGAAAACGACTCTCGGAGGATCCCGGCACCAGCGGCGTTTCGCGATTTCTCAACCTGACCACCACCATCGGCATCCTCTTCATGGGGGTGTTGGTTATCAAATACGGCGATTCGCTGATGCCCGTGCAGCTGGCCGGCATCCTGCCCCATACCGCCGTGCTGGCATTGAGCCTACTCTCGGCATTGGCGTGGTGTGTCATCGCGCTTTACCAATATCTGACGGTCAATATCATCGGCGTGGTGACGCTCTCGAAGCCCTTTACAACCCAATTACAGCTACTCAAACGCACCTATTTTTCGCTACTGGTCGTCATCACATCCCCAGCCCTACTGCTCTTTGCGCTATGCCCCTATGGAACGGGCGGATTCTGGTTTTTGGTCGTCGCGGCAGAGGCGACTACGGTCATTATTCTATATCTGAAAGAGATACTAAATCTGTTTCTTTCCAAAAAAATTTCGATTTTGCATTGGTTTTTGTACCTTTGCATCGTCGAAATCCTCCCGATCAGCTTTGTATGCCTGCTTGTCGCGAGGGGATAGAAAAGAAACAACCCTAAATTTTGCGAAAAATTGAAAGTGAAGAGTGTATTGGTTTCGCAGCCGAGACCGGCAATTGCTGAAAAGTCCCCGTTCTACGAATTGTCCCAGAAACACGAGGTGGAGATTGAGTATCAACCTTTCATCCGCGTGGTAGGCGTTTCTCTGAAAGAGTTCCGCGCCCAACGGGTCGAGATACTTACCCACTCAGCTGTGATTTTCACATCGCGAACGACGGTCGACAGTTTCTTCCACATCTGCGAAGAGGCCCGGATCACCGTTCCCGAAACGATGAAGTATATCTGCCAGACTGAAGCCGTGGCATTGTATCTCCAAAAATATATCGTCTATCGCAAGCGGAAAATTTCGTTTGCCGACGGATCGTTTACCTCGTTTGTCGAGCTGATTATCAAGCATAAGGAGGAGAAATTCCTGCTGGCATTGAGCGAACCGCACAAGCCCGAGCTACCCGAAACGCTGGCTAAACTCAAGCTCTCAGTCGACCCCGTGATCCTTGCCCGCACGGTGGCAGCCGACCTCGACGAGTTGAAACTCTCCGACTACGGACTGGTGGCTCTCTATTCGCCTTCGGATATCAAGGTATTGCTCGAGAGGTTCGGGGCGGAGAACCTCCCGGCGGTGGCTGTTTTCGGCGAAGGAACGCTGCGTGCGGCACTTTCGGGCGGAATCACCGTGCTGGCGAATGCCCCCACCCCCGAAGTGCCCTCCATGGTCAAAGCCATCGACCTCTACCTCGACAAAATCAAAAACGGCGAACCCGTAGAGCCGGTTGCATTGGTCACCGATGCCCGGAAGGAGGAGTTCATCCGCAGCCAGCAACACAAACTGGCCAAGAAAACCCGCGCACGCCGTCCGGCAACAGAGTCCGGCAGCCGCAAATAAAACCGTTGCAGCGGTCTGCCCCATGCGCAGACCGCCGGCAACAAACCCCTTTCGAGAGCTATGACCGATCAGAAACTTCCGCGCACAGAGCGCCTGCGTACACTCGGAGCGGTAAAACGCCTGTTCGAGAGTGGCGAAAGCGGATTTATCTTTCCGTTTCGGTATGTGTGGTTTGCCGAGGCCGACGTAGAACCGTCGGTCGAAGTGTTGTTCTCCGTTCCAAAACGGTTTCACAAGCGCGCCAACAAGCGCAACCTCCTGCGACGACGCACCAAAGAAGCCTATCGTCTTCAAAAGCAGCTCCTTGGTGACACGCCACCCGTGAATCTGGATCTGGCGTTGGTCTATTCGTCGAAAGAAATCTTACCCTACAAAACAATCTGCCGTGCCGTTCAACGCATTCTGGACTCGGTTGTGGAGCATCTGTAAACGGCTCTGCGTGATGCCGTTGATACTCTTGGTGCGCATCTACCAACTCTGCATCTCGCCCCTCACACCGCCGTCGTGCCGCTTCACGCCCACCTGTTCGCAATATGCGCTTGAAGCCCTGCGCAAATACGGCCCGCTGAAAGGACTATGGCTCACCGTGCGCCGCCTTTCGAAATGCCACCCGTGGGGCGGCAGCGGCTACGACCCCGTGCCGTAACGAATCGAGGGGGGGGGTGATTAATAGGTGATTTCCCGCAATGTACTGTTCTCGATCCTCGAGCTCCGTCGAGAGGTCGCTTTTTCTGGTTCTCGATCCTCGAGCTTGTCGAGAGGTCGCTTTTTCTGGTTCTCGATCCTCGAGCTTGTCGAGAGGTCGCAAAGGGTTATTTGACAAGATGTGTTTTCGGCTTGCGTAGCAAGCCGGCAGTCCGCAGCTCCGCCCTGCGGAGGACTGCTATTTCGCGTTGCTCAATAGCCGCCTCCGCGAGCTGCTGACTGAAAAGGCGGACGTGTAATTTGAGTGAGTTTGCGACCTCTCGACAAGCTCGAGGATCGAGAACAGATAGTTGCAGCAACGGCTGCGACCTCCGAAGCAAGCTCGAGGATCGAAGACAGAACCCCGCGACCTCTTACAGCTAAATCCTTATAGCAAAATGCACTATCCCTTCCGTTTGTAACGCGAAGGCGAAGTTCCGGTATGTTGTTTGAAGTATTTGCCGAAGAACGATTGGGTCGAAAAATTGAGGTGGTAGGCAATCTCCTGAATGCTCATTCCCGAATATTTCAGCAGTGCCTTGGCCTCCAGCACCACCGACTCGTCGATCCAGCGTGCCGCGGTCTTTCCGCTCACCTCCTTGACTACCGACGAGAGGTATTTCGGCGTGATACCCAGCTCCTTGGCATAGAAACTCACGTTGCGCTCGCGCTTGTTGTGCTGTTGCAGCAACCCCATGAATTCATCGAACAACACCTCGCAACGCCCCTGCTTGATCTCGCCGGGTTTTTCGCGCTGGTTGATCTCGGTGATCAGGTAAAATGCGGTGGTAAAGAGCGTCCGGATGATCTCCGTACGGTAACGTTCTTTGTCGCTGCACAGCATGGTTTTGATGAGTTTGAAGAGCTGGCGGATCTCCTCGACATCCTGCTCCGAAACCTCCAATACGGGGGCTTTGCCGAAGCGCATGTAGACCGGCAACGAGGTCGAAAGGTCGATCTGAATCTCGTTGACAAACGATTTGGAGAAAGCCAGAAAATAGGCGGTGGCATTCGAGGAGCACTTGATCGTGCGAATGATGCTGTCGGGATTGAAAAAAACAATCGTATTGGGGTGCACCACGTAGTTCTGCATGTCGATCGACACGGTCGCCTCGCCGCTGATCATGATGATCGCCGAAAACCCGTCGATAGATGCCGGATAATCGGCCGTCGTGTTGTTCTGGGTCGACAAGGTGGCGATAACCAAATCGTCGGAGAGATAGGAGACATCGCCCATCTCTTTCTTGATGCGCGAGATGGAAACTTTGTGGAGATTTTCCCGGCCGCGATACGCCGGTCTGCCGCTATCCGCCATAAGTAGTAAATTTTCGGACAAAAATAACAATTTTAGCCGATAGATCCAAAATCTCGGCACAAAAACAGGTGCAAGCTCTTACTCTTGGCGTGGGCACAAAATCCGCAACTCACCACTCAGACACTCGATATGGAGTGGAAATTCAGCCCCCTTCTGCCCGTCGACATCGGTCGGCTCGTTGATCGAGGAGCGGATTTCGATCTTCCGGGCGCGCAATTCGCGAACGGTCTGCGGATGCGCCCCCAGCAGGTAGCGTCCCATGGCCAGCGTCGAGCGCAGGAAGCTGTGCTTCTCGAGCAGCAAGCAGTCGAAGAGTCCGTCTTTGATCGACGAACGGCGTGCCAAGCGGAATCCTCCGGCCGTCTCACCATTGAACACCAACACCATGAGCGAATTGAAATCGAAACGCTCGCCGTCGGCCACGATCTCCAGCGGCACGGCGTGCATCGTGCGGAACTCCTTCGCCCCCTCGATCAGGTAGGCCAACTTCCCGATCCGGTGTTTGCGCTCGTCGGAAGTGCGCTGCGAGGTGGTCGTGAAGATACCGAAGCTGAAGATGTTGACGAAGTAAAGCCCGTTGACACATCCGCAATCGACGCGATCTTCGACCCCCGTAGCGATCTGCTGTGCGGCCGTAAGCGGGTCGCGCGACATGCCGATCGCTCCGGAGAAATCGTTGGCCGTACCTGCCGGGATGATCCCGAGCGGCAGATCCAAGCCTTTGGATTTCATGGCATTTACCGCAAAATTCACCGTTCCGTCACCCCCGGCCACAACCATCAGGTCGATCGTTTCGTGTCCGTCGAACGGATTGGCCGCGAAGTCGATCGGCTGGGGGGTGATTTCGTATCCGCCCACGCGGAATGCTGCGCAGATACCTTCGATGTTGCGGGTGATTTTACCCTTGCCCGACTGGGGATTATAGAGGAGAATTGCCTGTTTCATACTCTTTTTCTTATTTCATAATCAACGCCTGCATGGCGGGTGATAGATACTCTTCGTAGGTGTCCCCCTCGCCGGAGAGGATGAAGTAGACCTGCGCAGCGGGATTCTGCCGGGCAGTCTGGATTGCCAGCTCCGCCCCCATGGCCAGATACATCGTTCCCAGCGCGTCGGCCTCGGCGCAGGTCGGCGCAACAACCGTGACCGAAAGCAACCGCGACAAGGCACTGCGCCCCGTGCGCGGGTCAATCGTATGAGCGACCTTGTTGCCCTCGGCATCGAGGTAGAAGCGGCGGTAGTTCCCCGACGTGGCCAGCCCTCCGCCAGAGAGTTGGATGCGCCGCTGGAGGAAATCGCCGTTGGTCATGTTGCCGTCGAAGGGCGTTTCGATGCCGATGCGCCACGGCTGTCCCTGCTTGTTAAGCCCCCGGCAGCGCACCTCGCCACCGATGTCAACGATGTAGTTCTCAGCCCCGAAGCGTTCGACCAATGCCGCCAACAGGTCGACCGTATATCCTTTGGCTATGGAATTGAAATCGAGCTGCACCCGCGGGTCGGCCTTGATGAGCCGGTTGCCCTCGATGCGAACTTTCTCCCGACCGACGAACTCGAGAATCGAATCGAGATTCGGATGCTCCGTGCGCTCCTTGCCGGCAAAGCCCCACGCTTCGACCAACGGCTTGACCGTCACGTCGTAACAACCGTTGCTCAAAGCACCGATGCTGTCGGCCAAATGGAGGTTGAAGGCGATGTGGTGGTCGACCGTATCGACCAAATTGACGTTGATGCGGCTCAACAGCGAAGTCGAGTCATAGATCGACATCGAAGCCTTGGCCTCGCGATCCAGCTCCATGGCTGCCTTGTAGAGTTTTTGGGGCGAAGTATCCCGCACATCGGCCACGATGCGCAGGGTCGTTCCGAGCATTACACCCTCGACGGTCGTATAGGTTGCAGGTCGCTGACCGCAGGCCCAGAATAGCACCGCACACAACGCGGCAGTTGTCACGCACACAAGCGATTTGATCATACGGGTCACAGATTTAACTGCAAAAATACGATTTTATGCGACATCTTGTCGGTTTTTGCATTAAAAAGGTAATAATTCTCAATTTTTAGCACTTACTTATTAATTATATTCGTACCTTTGCCGAACGCTCTGGCGTTATCCACGAGTAAGGGGGATGCGTCGTAGAGTGGAACTTAAATAAACTTTATATCATGGCTTATTTAACAGCTGATAAAAAGCAAGAGCTTTTTGGCCAATACGGCAAGTCTAACACCGACACGGGTTCGCCCGAAAGTCAGATCGCGTTGTTCTCTTTCCGTATCAACCACCTTACGGAACACCTGAAGAGCAACAAACACGACTTCGGCACGCAGCGTTCGTTGCTGCGTCTGGTCGGTAAACGCCGCCAGTTGCTTGAGTACCTGAAGGAGATCGACATCGAGCGCTACCGCGCTATCTTGAAGACGTTGAACCTCCGCAAGTAATCCAAGGCAGAAATGAGGGCAATTCCCGCGAGGGGTTGCCTTCATTTTCGTAAACGACAACAATCTGAATAACACAATAGGTTTAATTTTTATGGAAGAAAACAAGCTGTACAACGCAGTCCGTAAGACGATCACACTGGCCGACGGCCGACAGATCGAAATCGAAACGGGCAAACTGGCCAAGCAGGCCGACGGCGCAGTGGTCGTCAAAATGGGCGACACAATGCTGCTCGGAACGGTCGTAGCGGCCAAGGACGCAAAACCCGACACCGATTTTATGCCACTTCAGGTGGAGTACAAAGAAAAATACGCTTCGTGCGGCCGCTATCCCGGCGGATTCATGAAACGCGAAGGCAAGGCCAACGACAGCGAGGTGCTCGTAGCCCGTCTGATCGACCGCGCATTGCGCCCGTTGTTCCCGGCTGATTACCATGCGGAGGTTTACGTGACGGTCAACCTGATTTCGGCCGACAAAGATATTCAGCCCGATGCACTGGCCGGATTGGCCGCTTCGGCTGCACTCGCCGTTTCCGACATTCCGTTCGGCGGCCCGATCTCCGAGGTACGTGTCGCACGTATCAACGGGGAGTATGTCATCAACCCCAACTTCTCGGCAATGGCCAACGTCGATCTCGACATCATGGTTGCCGGTACGATCGACAACATCCTGATGGTCGAGGGCGAGATGAAAGAGGTCTCGGAGGAGGTGATGCTCGGCGCAATCAAATTCGCGCACGAGGAGATCAAGAAGCATTGCGCCGTACAGCTCGAGCTCTCGAAGGAGCTGGGTAAGGACGTAAAACGCGTATACAACCACGAGGAGAACGACGAGGAACTGCGTCAGACAATCATCAAAGAGCTTTACGACAAAGCATACGCCATCGCTACGAGCGGCACGATGAAGCACGAGCGCGAGGATCTGTTCAACGCCCTCGAAGCCGAATTTGCAGCCCGCTATACGGAAGAGGAATTGGTGGAGAAAGCTCCGCTGATCCACAAATACTACCACGACGACGTTCAGAAAATGGCCATGCGCAACATGGTGCTCGATCTGGGACAGCGTCTGGACGGTCGTCGCACCGACGAGATCCGTCCGATCTGGTGCGAAATCGGCTACCTGCCTTCGGCACACGGCTCGGCAATCTTCACCCGCGGTGAAACGCAGGCACTGGCTACCGTGACGTTGGGAACGAAACTCGACGAGAAAGTCAAAGACGAGGTGCTGGTACAGGGAACCGAGCAATTTGTGCTTCACTACAACTTCCCGCCCTTCTCGACGGGTGAGGCCAAAGCCGCACGCGGCCTGAGCCGCCGCGAGATCGGCCACGGCCACTTGGCTTGGCGCGCACTGAAACCGATGATTCCGCTGGGCGAGGAGAATCCCTATGCCGTGCGTATCGTATCGGATATTCTCGAGTCGAACGGTTCGTCGTCGATGGCTACGGTTTGCGCCGGTACGCTGGCACTGATGGACGCCGGAGTGAAGATGAAGAAACCCGTGTCGGGTATCGCTATGGGTCTGATTTCGGACTCGAAGACCGGCAAGTGGGCTGTGTTGTCGGACATTCTGGGTGACGAGGATCACTTGGGCGACATGGACTTCAAGGTGACAGGAACTAAAGACGGTATCACCGCCACACAAATGGATATCAAGGTCGACGGCCTGTCGTATGACGTACTGGCTGCCGCATTGGAGCAGGCACGCAAGGGCCGCATGCACATTCTGGGCAAGTTGACCGAGTGCATCGCCGCACCGCGTGAAGACTACAAGCCGTTCGTTCCGCGCATCGTGCAGATCGTCATTCCGCAGGATATGATCGGAGCTGTGATCGGCCCCGGCGGTAAGGTAATTCAGGACATCCAGAAGACCACGGGTACGACCATTACGATCACCGAGGCCGACAGCAAGGGTCTTGTCGACATCTTCGGACAGGATAAGGACGCGATCGACGCAGCACTCAACCGCATCAAGGCGATCGTAGCGATTCCCGAAGTGGGCGAGACCTACCACGGTAAGATCCGTTCGATCGTAGCTTTCGGCGCATTTGTCGAGATCATGCCGGGCAAAGATGCCCTGCTCCACATCTCGGAGATCGACTACAAACGCTTCGAGACGATGGACGAAACCGGATTGAAGGAGGGCGACGAGATCGACGTGAAGCTGATCGGTGTAGACGCCAAGACCAACAAACTCAAATTGTCGCGTAAAGCATTGCTTCCCAAACCGGAAGGTTATGTAGAGCAGGAGCGTCGTCCGCGTCCGGATCGTGGTGACCGCCGCGATCGTGGCGATCGCGGAGAACGCGGTGAGCGTCGCGAGCGCAAAGAGGAGTAAAGAGACTGGTTGTGTGAATATTCAGGATGAGAAATAGACAATATTTTTCATCCTAAATATTGCACAATTAGCAATAGTTTTCTATATTTGCGGTGTACTGGGCGTTTTAATCAGTCCTAAAATCAACAGAAACAAGCAGATAAAGGAGAGGAACAAACAATACAAACAAAAATAACACATTAATTTTACCCATTATGAAAAACTTAATGAAATTGAGCATGGTGCTTGTAGTTGCCGCATTGGCATTCTCAAGCTGTAATTGCTTCAAGAAGATGGCTAAAAATCGCGATGAGGTGAAGGTTTCCGTTGCCCCCGAGATTCTTACGCTCAACAATGGCATCGTTGCTGCCGACATTAATGTAACCTTCCCGGTTAAGTATTACAACAAGAAAGCCGTGATCAAAGTTACTCCGGTAATCGTGTTCGAGGGTGGCGAAGTAGCAGGTGCTGCCAAGTACTACCAAGGTTCGAAAGTTGACGAGAACTACACCGTTGTAGATATGAAGAACGGCGGTAACTTCACGCAACACGTCGAGTTCCCCTACGATCCCCGCATGGACAAGTGCGAACTGCAACTCCGCGCCGAGATCAAATGCCCGAAAGGCAAGTGCAAAGAGTTCACGCTCGTGAACCTGAACACCGGTGCTGTTCCGACCAAGGAGCAGGCTGCTGTATTGGCCGGCAACGATGCTACGGCTAAAACCGCTATCGCAAAAGAGTTCGGTTTGGTTGTCGCTTACGGTCTGAACACACTCCAGAAGGACATTAAGTACGGTGATATCATGGATCCAATGGCCAACAACTACAAGAAGGTAACTACCGTAGTTAACAAGACCGACCTGCTCTATGCGATCAACTCGTCGAACGTAACCAAGAAGAACCAGAAGAACGCAAACCTCGACGCTTTCAAGGGCAACGTAGAGAAGAACAAGGAGAACGACCGCGCAACGCAGAACATCGCTGTGAAGGGTTATGCTTCGCCTGATGGCCCGGAGAAGTTCAACGACAAACTCTCGAAGGCTCGTAGCGAGTCGAGCAAGAAGGTTGTTGCCAAACTGCTCAAAGATTCGGGTCTGGATGTAGACGCTGCTGCTTACGGTGAGGACTGGGACGGCTTCAAAGAGATGGTTGAGAAATCGAACATCAAGGACAAAAACCTGATTCTTCAGGTATTGAGCCTCTACAATTCGCCCGCAGAGCGCGAGAACGAGATCAAGAACATGTCGGCTGTCTTCGGTGAGCTGAAGTCGGACGTGCTTCCCGAACTGCGTCGTTCGCAGATCGTCAACAGCACCGACATTCAGGGTAAGACCGATGCCGAGATTCTGGCTGCTGTGGCTAATGGCCAAGAGCTGACCGTTGAGGAGTACCTCTACGCTGCTGAGTCGCTGGTTAAGACTCCCGAGGAGCAGGCTTCGATCCTGACTGCTGCTTCGAAGAAGTACAACGACGCTCGTGTTTACAACAACTTGGGTGTTGCACAGATCAAAGCCGGCGAGAAAGAAGCTGGTCTGAAGTCGATCGAGAAGGCTGCCAAAATGGATTCGTCGAACACCATGTCGAAGAACATGATCCTGGCCAACTTGGCTAACGGCAACACGGCTGAAGCAAAGAAATATGCAGCAGCTGCCGACGCTGAAGCAAAGGGTGCTATTGCAGCCGCTGAAGGCGACTACAAGACGGCTACCAAGACGCTTGAGGGTTACAACGCCGCTATCGCAATGGTTCAGTCGAACGATCTGGCCGGTGCAAAGAAAGCCATCGCAAAGGATGTGACTGCCGAGGCTGACTACCTGCGTTCGGTGATCGCTGCCAAAGAGGGCGACCTGAATACCGCAAAAGCACAGCTGAAGAGTGCAGTATCGAAGAATCCTGCACTGGCAGAGAAAGCTGCGAAGGATATCAATCTGAAAGCAATCAAATAATTGATTCTTTTCCGTCGAGAGAGCCTGAACCGATTGGTTCAGGCTCTCTTTTTGCACGGTGTTGAAAAAAGTTGGACGAAAAATGAGTCCTTACCAAATATATTTCCTATTTTTGTAAAAAACAGGAACACTACTATGGAATATGCCAATCACCTGAATGAGTACGCTCCGGCATGGAGTGCCTCACAAGTCGACGAAGAGGTTGCCCGCATCAGCAAAGTTTCGCAGGCGCGCAACCACACAACCGACGTCTATAAATTCTGCTACTCGGCCATCGATCTCACAACGCTCTCATGCAACGATTCGGTGACATCCGTTACAGCATTTGCCCAGAAAGCAGCCGATTTTTATGCCAAATATCCGCAGATCCCCAATGTGGCTTCGATCTGTGTCTACCCAGCCTTTGTCGAAACAGTCGGGCTGGCGATCGACGGAACGCCGATGCGCATCACCAGCGTAGCCGGAGGATTCCCCGCATCGCAAACCTATCTGGAGGTCAAAGCATTGGAGGTTGCCATGGCGATTGAAAACGGTGCTGACGAAGTAGATATCGTGCTCAATGTCGGACGGATGCTGTCGGGCGAATATAACGAAGCGGCCAACGAGGTCGAGGTGATCCGCACGGAGATGGACGACGAGGTGGTATTGAAGGTAATCATTGAGTCGGGAGCACTGAAAACCCCCGAGCTGATTCGCAAGGCATCGCTGCTTTCAATGTTTGCCGGCGCGGACTTCGTGAAGACCTCGACGGGCAAGATCGACGTGGCGGCAACGCCCGAAGCGGCCATCGTGATGTGCCAAGCGATCAAAGATTACTACACAAAGACCGGCCGCAAGGTCGGCTTCAAGGCAGCCGGCGGCGTGCGCACAGCCGAAGATGCCGCCCTCTATTATACGATTGTCGAGGAGATTCTCGGCAAGGAGTGGTTGACGACCGAGCTGTTCCGCATCGGTGCATCCTCGGCGGCCAACAACCTCCTTTCGGCTATCGAAGGCTCGACGATAAAGTACTATTAATCGCCCGAATGCCCCATAAAGGGGGGGGGCAGGATTGCTGGAGGAATAAAACCAAGCGGAGAGAAAAACAAGTTTTTCTCTCCGCTTTTTGTTGTCCGACTCGGCTTGTAATGCGCACATCTCGAAGCTGGAAACACGTTTCGGCCAACTTCTATGCGACCTCCGAGGCAAGAGCTGTTGGTTTTCGATACTCGAGCCTGTCGAGAGGTCGCAAAGGTTGTTGGTTTTCGAGCCAGTCGAGAGGTCGCGAATGTTCTGTCCTCGATGAATCGTCCTCGATCCTCGAGCTTGTCGAGAGGTCGCAAAGGATTGTTGGGTTTCGATCCTCGAGCTTGTCGAGAGGTCGCAGAGGTTCTACTCTTGCGCGCCTTTGCCTTTTCAGTCCGCAGCTCGCGGAGACAGCTATGCAGCAACGCGAAATAGCAGTCCTCCGCAGGGCGGAGCTGCGGACTACCGGCTCGCTGCGCAAGCCGAAAACACCTCGACCAGAATCTTTACCATGCAATCCTTGCGACCTCTCGACAGGCTCGAGGATCGAGAACAGTTTCGCAGACCCCCTTGCGACCTCTCGACAAAGCTCGGGGATCGAGAACAGTTTCGCAGACCCCCTTGCGACCTCTCGACAGGCTCGAGGATCGAAGACGGATATTTGCGGCAACAACTACGATCTCCGAGGCAAAGCTCAAGGATCTAAAACAGAACACAACAACCTCCGAAGCCCGCTCGAGGAGCGCAAAAAACGCAGCTGCCTGCCGGCTGGAAAGCCGACAGGCAGCAAGCAAGGCCCTCTCCGCGAAACGCTACTCGACCAGCAGGGCGTGGTGGTAGCCGTCTGTTTTATCCCAATCGCCACGCGTAAAGTCGGGAATTGCAACCGGCGTACTATTACGCTCGAGCGAAGCGGCCGTCAGTGCGCCGATGCACGACCATTCGGCCGCATCGTAGACATCCTGATCCAGCGGCAAACCGTGTTGTAGGCAGTAGATCAGGCGGTAATCCATGATGAAATCCATGCCGCCATGACCGCCCACCTCGCGCGCCTTGGCTTCGATGTCGAGGACAATCGGGCTTTTGTAACGCTCCATGAGCGCGGCCTTCACCTCCGCAGGAACAAAGCCATGGGCGTTGAGATTTTCGTGGTCGAGAACCTCATCGGCCAACTGCTCCGGCTCGAAGGCATAGCCCTCTACCGGATATTTATTAGCGAAACCCTTCGTTCCGGTGAGTTGGTACATACGGCTGTAAGGACGGGGCGTGTAGACGTTGTGTTGCAGGTGAATCGTATGCCCCTTTTCGGTTTTAATCAGTGTCAGCGTATGGTCGGCGTTGGCAAAACTCGTTGCACCCATCTTCTCGCCGGCAATCTTTGCGCCGTTAACCGATTTGGTGTCGACCGCCACCAGATAGTTCATCTTGTCACCGCGGTGGATATTGAGTGCCTGACATGCCGGGCCGAGTCCGTGGGTAGCATAGACATCACCACGGTGCGACTGGTTGAAGTCGAGCCGCCAGTTGCCTTGGTAGGCATCCCAGAAGGGTTCGAGGTTGTGGATATACGACCCTTCGGCGTGCAACACCTCCCCGAACAATCCGCGCTGCGCCATGGTGAGCGTCGTCAGTTCGAAGAAGTCGTAGACGCAGTTTTCGAGCATCATGCAGTGGCGTTGGGTCTGCTCGGCAACATCGACCAGCTGCCAGCACTCGGCAAGCGAAGTCGCGGCAGGAACTTCCACAGCAACATGTTTGCCGTGCTGCATGGCATAAACCGCCATTTCGACATGATTCTGCCACGGGGTGCAGATGTAGACCAGATCGAGATCCTCGCGCTCGCAGAGGTTTTTCCACCCCTCCTCGCCACTGTATGCAGTCGCTGCCGGTAAATTGCGACGCGTAAGAATCGCCTGCGCCGAGTCGACCCGTTCGGGATAGAGGTCGCATAACGCCTTGATATCCACTCCGTCGATGTGAGTAAATCGCTCGACAGCACCCGGCCCGCGCATTCCCAGACCGATGAATCCCACACGCACCACGTCGATCGGCTCGGTACGCAATCCGAGCACCGACTGTTGTCCGGCGGCACGATCGGGCACAGAGAAGACGAGAACGCCATCGACGATCTCATAATTTTTCGAGTCACAACCGCCAACGAGGAGCATTCCCGCAGCTGCGCACAAAGCGCACAATAAGAAGAGAAGTTTTTTCATCATTATAGAAAGTAGGTAGATTTAGGTTCGGTAGACGAAGTTATTTTTTAGCCGCATACTTGTATCCTTTCATCATGTCGTAGAGCGAGCCAGCCCAGAAATTGCGCAATCCGAACCCCTTCGGCTTACCTGTGAGGGCATAGATAGCGAGGATTTCGCGGCTCTTCGTGTTGAAAAATACCACGCTGTAAGTGCCTTTAAGCTCGTATTTGTCGAGCAGCTCGCAGATGATGACAAGCCCCAGCTCGTTCTTCGGCGTGAGATTGTAGCCGCTCACAAGTTCCTCAATTTGAGCCGCACTCAACGAGTAGGATGAATTTGGTGCCTTGATATTCTCAACATCAATGGCCTTGTTGCTCTCCAAAGTTGGGTCTATGACCAGCTCGACAGAACTCTTTTTGAAGAATTTGCCGATGTCATATTTCGCATATTCACCGACAACCAGATCATTGATCTGGTTAAATGCCATTTTCAACGCCTCGGGAGTCTCTTTCGCCCCAAAGACCTTCGCTCGGGAAAAATCCACTCCGTAGTAATCAATGGATGTGCTGGAAATCAGGTCGTTCTGTGCCGACACTCCGAGCCAACACGTGACAAACAGAAGTAACAGTTGAAGTTTTTTCATACGATTGGGTTTTTATGTTAACGCAAATCTACAAATTTTATCGGTTTTCTGCTAATTGCAGGGAACTGTCTTTTGGCAATCGCCTCGATCGGCTCGAAGCAGATATCGGGTGCAACCCGAATCTTCGAGCGGAACATGTCTTTGAGCTGCTTGACGAACTTCTCGGACTGATCGTCGCTTCCGATTTTCACCAAAATGGAATCTGTGCCGATGCTGTTGGTGTAGACCTCGACGATGTAATTTTTGACCGCCGGGACGTTGTCGAGAATATCGTAAAGTGCCGAGGGGTAAAGCGTTGTTCCCTTGTATTTGATCATCTGTCCCTTGCGTCCGATTATCGGCCCAAGCCGCATGGTCTGGCGTCCGCACCCGCACTTCTGGCTGAAGTGATAGCAGATATCTCCGGTTTTGAACCTCAACAGCGGCATTCCGCGAACGCCCAACGTGGTGATAGTCACCTCACCCGCTTCGTCGTCGCGCACAGGGCGGTTGTTGTCGTCCAAGAATTCGACGATAATCAGCTCGGGTTGCAGGTGTCCGCCTTTGCACTCGGCACACTCGGTGAACGACGATTGCATCTCGGTCGAAGCGTAGGTCGAATGGAAGGTCATCGTGTCCCAGCGCGCGGCAAGCTGCTGACCAAGCACGTTGAGCGACAGGTCGTTATTGCGTATCGGCTCGCCGATGCAAATTGCTTTTTTCAACGAGCAGTTGCGGTAGTCGATCCCGTTGGCCTGCGCATAGTCCATCAGTTTGAGCAGAAACGACGGAACGACGATGCACGTATCGGGGTGGACGCTCCGAATCGTATTCCACTGCAATTCGGGGATTCCGTTGCCAACACGAATGACGCCTGCACCCAGCTCCCTTGCTCCGAGAAAATAGGCCAGTCCCGCCATAAATCGGCGGTCGATCGTCGTCATGAGCTGGATCACGTCGCCCTTGGCGCATCCGGCCGTCGTGAACGAGAGCATCTCGTTGCGTGCCAAGCGATTCAAGTCGCTATCCGAGAGCGCGAACAAGACCGGCTCACCAAGCGTTCCGGAGGTGGTTACGTAGTCGATGATTTCGTCTTTGGGAACGCAGACAAAGTCTTGGTTGTGAAGTTGTAAATCTTGTTTTGTCGTGACGGGCAGCTGCTGCAAATCCTCGATCGTGCGGATCGCGGCCACGTCGATTCCGGTGGTTTCGAACATGCGGGCGTAGAACGCCGAATGGCTCTTGAGGTAGAGCAGCTCCTCGCGCAGGCGAGCCTCCTGATAGTGTTTGATCTCGGCAGGAGATTGAAACTGAATGTCGTTATCGTGATTCATGAATGGGTAAGTTTTTTCGTAATGGATTGTCTGATGGTTTCGGTCGGCAGAGCCTGCTCCAGTGCTTTGCGCCACAGCTGTTTGGCTCGCTGCACCTCTCCCGAAGCACAGTAGTAGTCGCCGGATAATTCGTAGACGTGATAGAGGTGGGGGTTCGAGGCAATAAATTGGTCGATCAGCTTGTCGTCCAACCTCTTTTTATGCGAGATCGCCGCCTTGATCTCTTTTGCCAAAGCCCGATATTTCACGATATCGGGATAGCTATACCGCAGAAATAGCGAGTCGGCCGGAATGGTAAGGTGCGGCAAGGTAACCTCGGCCGTAGGTCTTGTATCGGCAAACACGCGATTCAGGTCGTAGCAGATATAAGCACCCGATTGCCAAGGCGTTGTCGAGACCCACATAAGTCCCTGCTGGGGTTTGAAAATCACGGAGTGGTGCGCAATAGATTGATTGATCGTCATCTCGTTGGCAAGCCCCACGTCGCTCCCCCCGACTCCCTTGTGGTCGCGCAAAATCGCAGCAACGTCGGTCGTCGAGAGCTGCGCATGCTGGCTCAAAAGCTCCTCAAGTCTCGAAAAACGGTAGGGACTATCGGAATATTTCAGGTTTTCAAGGTTGTGAGAATCCTGCTCAAAAGCCGCCGACTGGTAGTGATTCGTGCAGACAACGCGGTTTGAAGCTCCTCGTTTCAGGGCGATTTTCTCGGGCGTTTTCTCGATAATGGCCGCTTGGGCATCCTGCGCCGACCCGATCAGAAGCGACTCGGAAACAAACGTGTGCCTGCTCCGGGCGATGGCGTATGCTTCGTCGATGGTGGCGGCGTATTGCAGAATTTCGCGTGCAAGGAGCGAAATGGGCATCGCCGCGGAGGTCGGCATTGCACCTTTGGCGGCATTGATCGTCACCGTAAGCCCCTTCTCGTTCATGCCCGAGAGCACGCCGATCATCCCCGCCCAGCCTACCGAGACAAATTTATACCCGGATTCGGGAGCGACAAACAAAACCAGCTTGTTTTTCGCAAAGCCGTCGCCGACATAAAAATCAAAATTACGACCGATCGTGAGGGTGGAATCGGCCGCACGGTCGCCCCACACCGCGAATGAGCTACACCCGACGAGCATATACTCCTGCATCGTATGGCCGATATCATGCGCCGCATGGTAGTTCAACTGACGTTGGTAGGGAGTCCCGATGCGATCGTAGTCGTGGGAGCAGGAGAGCGAGATTCCATAGATTTCGTTTCGGTACTCCTCGGGGATATAACGTCCCAAATTGCGGTTGAAGATGATCGTAAAAAAGCGCAGGAAGCTCAAATAGCGATCCGAGGGGATAAACTCGCGTATCTGGTCGACAAAGACCTGCTCTTGATAGCGCAACAGCTCCTTCGACAGCACCCCCGAAGCCACCCCGCGGTCGATGTCTTTCCCGTGGAGGTACTCCTCCCACAGCCCGTAGCTATTCTGTCGCAGGTAGTTCCCGTTACATGTGCGGTATGCCGCGCTGTCGCAAAGCGGATAATCGGCCAGATCCACCTCGATTTCGGGCTGTTGCATATCCGCCGAAGCGTAGAGATACCACAGCGTGCAGCCCAGCAAGGCAACCGCCGCAAAGATCGAGAACGCAATCCATTTCAATACCTTTTTCATATTCTGTAAAGTTAGCCAATATTTGTCATTTCTACCCACAAGAGCCGAAGTCCGCCGGTCGCGGAATCGGCTTAAACGCTCCCGATTTTCTTTGCCAAATAGGGACTGCCGACCAGTTCCGCACAGGTCAACGCCGCGGTCAAGGTCACGCCCAAAGCCCCGTGGACATTGAGGTTCTGCCCCGTCAGATAGAGGTTCGGGATCTTGGTGCGTGCAGAGAGCAGACCGGCCAGCGGATTGTGGAAATCCTTGACAATGCCGTAGGCCGAGCCTTCGGGGGTCGCCGTGTAATCCCGATAGGAGAGCGGCGTAGTGGTCACCACCCGGTCGATTGCCGGGCGAAGGGTCGGAAACCGCTCACACACAAAGTCGATCAGGCGTTGGGCGCGGGCATTTTTGAACGCCTCGTAATCCGCTCCGCGGCGATCGGGTCGGGTGTCGCCCCACTTCGCCACTTCGTGGAAGTACATGGGAGCGAGCAAGGTCACCACATCGGCGAACTCCGGATTGGCACTCGTCGCCTGCGCCGAAAGCAGCGCAAAGCGAGGTGCTCCGGGCTGCGAGAAGTCGCACCACGCATCGTCCGTATCGTAAAGGTAGTAGTTGCGATTGATGTAGCGGAACGAGTTGGGTTTCAGGATCAGGTAGACGGAGAATAATCCGTAGGTGTTTTTCAGCGAACGCACACGCGTCACGAATGCTTTTTTTATCGCCGGGGTCTTGTCCAGCAAATCCAGCGTAATACTCGGGTGGACGTTGGAGATGAAGTTCTTCGCTTCGAACCGCTCGCCGCCTTCGACCTCAACCCCGACCACCTTAGTCTCTTCAACCACAATCCGGTTGACCGCGCAATTCGTCAGCACGACCCCTCCGTTTTCGCGAATCGTAGCGACAAAGGCATCGGCCAGACTCTGGCTTCCGTCGACCAAACGGTATGCGCCCTCGATATTCGAGCCGCAGATCATCGCGTGGCAATAGATCGACGAGAGATCCGGCTCTCCGCCATAAAGCGTCACCGTTCCGGCCAGTACATTCCGAAGGGTCGGATCGTCCACACACTCCGCGATAGTCTGTGCCGCCGAGATGCCGAACTGCTCGAATCCGCGGCGGTTGATCACCCCTTGCGAGAGGTTTTCGACGCTGATCAGGTCGCAGATATTCTTGATCCGCTCGGTATACAGCCCGATTTGGCGGCGTTGTTGCGGGAAATATTCGGACAACGTATGTTCAAAATTCGCGAATCCGCTTGCGTAGTTATACTCCTTACCGCGCAGGCTCACCACGTCGAACCCGACGCTGTCGAGCCGTTTGAATTTCACGCGGTTCAAGACCCCGAAATAGTTGAAATACTGATTGAGGATCTGCCCTTTATCCATGCTTCCGATGTAATGGATTCCGGTGTCGAGCAGGTGACCGAAGCGCGAGAACGACTGCAAGCAGCCGCCCACCGCGCCGTTCTTCTCGAGCACGCAGACACTCATGCCCTCTTTCGAGAGGATCGCCGCACACTCCAAGCCGCCCAGGCCGCTGCCGATGATGATCACGTCGTATCTATTCATTGCGCCGCAGGATGTAAATCGTATTCGAGGTCGTGGTGTCGTTATCCAGCTGTTGCACACTCATGTTGTGCTGTTGCGCCAGATCGACAATCGATTGCGACGAGGTGAAACAAAGTGCTCCTTGGGTCTTGTTGAAGCCGACAACTTGCGTCGAGAGGATCTCGGTTAGTTTGGTGATTCGTTGACGCTCGGTCTTCGAGCTGTCCCCGTCGCGGATGATGATCCGGCCGCCACGGTTGAGCTTGGCAATGCAGCGACCGATCAGGCGACGCTGATCCTCACAGCTCAAGTAGTGAAGCACATCGTTCATGATGAACACATCGGCTTGAGGCAGCGCATACTCCATAGCATCGGCACATTCGAAACGCAACCGCTCTTTTCGGAGGAAGCTGTGGTTTGCAACCTCGATCTTCTCCCGGTCGTAGTCGATGCCCAACACCTCTCGCTCGCTGGAGAGCATCGACAGCATAAACGATAGCGGGCCATATCCGCATCCGATGTCCACGACCCGTGCGGCGCGCGGAATCAGCTCGTCGAAGCGTTTATAGCTCCCCTCCAACTTCACCTTCACGCGCATATACCACTCCAAGACAGGCCCTTTGTAGGTGTAGCTCTTGATCAGAGCATCGTAGAAATAGGGATTTTCGGAGGTGGCATAACGCCGACAGAGTGCGGCATATTGTTCTCTAAAAAGTTTTTCGTAGCATTTGCTCTGCTCCTTATACGTCCGCCCCATTTGCGGATCGTCGCAGCTGATGCGCGGCAGGATATTCGACACCAGCAACCCCTTCTTGATGTAGAACGGCTGCCGTTTCGAAGAGGCCAAACCATTGCCAAATAGCACGATCGGCAGGATATCCAACCGCAGTTTGTCGGCGAGGTAGAACGCCCCTTTGTGGAATCGGCGGATAGTGCAATCGGCCGAGCGCGTGCCTTCGGGAAAGATGATAACCGAGTAGCCCTCGGCAACCCGTTCTTGCAACTGAGCCGTGATGGCCTCAAGACCTTCGCCCGTATGGAAAAAGTCGCAATAACGCACGATGCGGCCAAAGAACGGAGAGTTCCAGACCCAGCCGTTGGTCACCATCACCATTTTCGGGTGGAGGCTGAGCAGAACCAATATGTCGATAAATGATTGGTGGTTGGCAACGATTACGGCCGGCTTCTCGAAGTGCTCCCCCGTGGGGTTCACACAAACCCGCTTCACGGTAATCATCGTGCGCAGGAAGAAGCGCGTAGACCAACTCACCGCGCGATGCACAAGCCCTTTGCGGCGTTCGCGCGCCAGCGGAACGACAAACAGCACGAGCATGAGCAGTTGGATCGCCAGACAGCCGACCAGAAAATAGAGGAAGGCATAGAGCGTATTGAGCAGCGAGGCGAGTGTATAGGGGAATCCGCCTTTGGCTGTTTGCGAAGAGACGAACAGGCGAAAGAGTATCGGCTGAACCGTATACGAGATCAAGACGACGGACACGATGCCGAGAATGGAGATCGTCGAGATTGATTTGAGTGCCGGATGTTCGGCAAAAGCCAATGCTCCGATACCGACAATGGTCGTGAATGCCGAGAAGAAGATCGCGGTTTTGTGCGCCGTGAGCATCTTGCGTCCTGTTCGGTATTCGCATAGGAGTCCGTCCATGATGAAGATGCTGAAGTCGTCGCCAATGCCGAAGATGAAGGTCGAAAGAATGATATTCACAATGTTGAATTCGATCCCGAACAACGCCATAAGCCCCAAGATAATCAACCAGCTCAACGCCATGGGAACGAAAGCCATTGCCGCCAACTCGATGCGACCATACGAAACGACCAAGGCCAGAAAGATGAGCAGCGACGAGATGTAGAGGATCAGATAGAAGTCGTTGTTGACCGACACGGCCATTTGATTCGAGAAGTAATGCCTATCGAGAACCACCACATCGTCCTCGGCCGCCAGCCGCTTGTAGACCGCCCCCTTGTCCTTCTCCGCAATTTTGATGTTCGTGATGAGCATCGACAGCTCCTCGGTCGAGGAGATAAAGTTCTCGAAAAGCGGGTCTTGCGTCGTCGTTTCGGAATACGCTGTCGGCGTATATGTTTTGCGTAAGATCGAGGAGAACGGCGCAAAGGCCGCGGCATTCAGCCCCTGCTTGGCGGCCGACTTGGCCACCTGCGCCTCGACCTGCGCAATGCGTTCGGGTGTCCAGTAGCGTTGCCAGCGTTCGATCCGCCGACGCTGCTGCTGTTGGGTTATCAAGTAGGGATCTGCCCCCACGACCTCGCCTACGACCCCTTGACGTTGCAGCTCGCGGAGCACGGCGTTGGTCTTGTGGTACGATGCCACCGCGCTGTCGATCTCCCGATTCGCCGAGACGATCAACACGGTATTGTTGTTCGAATCGAAGCTGCCGGAGAGGTGCTTTTCGGCTCGTTTGAGGTGCGAGGGTTCCAAGCTCAAGTGCATCATGTCGCTGTCGAACCGCACGTCGTTGTAGGTAAAGAGGCAGACTCCGGCCAGAAGGACGATTCCACCCACCAGCCACTTGTTGCGGTGGTAGGCGTAGCGATTCACCCGTTCGATGATTTTCAAGAGCCGGTTGGCCGTTTTCGGCTGTTCTTTGGGCAGGAAGTGCGGCAAAAAGAGCAAGGTAAAGACCGTCGTGCCGATCAGCGTCAACGCCGAGAAGAGTCCGAAGTCGCGCAAAATCCCCGAGCTGGTGAACATCAGCCCCAGAAATGCGCCGATCGTAGTAAAGCTGCCGATCGTAAGCGGATAGGCAAGTTCCTCGATCAACTGGCTGATTGTCTGTATGTGGTTGCGGTGGGCCAGCACGTGAATCGAATAGCTCATGGCGATGCCAAACACGGCAGCTCCCGCGCCAATGGATATGGCCGACATAGAGCCCTGTATGAGGTAGATCACGGCAAGGGCAAACGCCCCTCCGTAGGCCACGGGCAACGCGATGAGCACCATCGCCCACCGGGTGCGGAATGCAAACGAGAGCACGAGCAAGATGATCAGAATCGCAACCGAGAGGGTAATCATCGTATCCTGTTTTATCTGCCGCGCATTGTAGACCCCCACACACGGGCCACCGAAGTATTCGATGTGGATTTGCGCCGTCGCCTGTTGTGTCGAGGCGATCGCGGTTTCGATGTCGTCGACCAGCTGGTCGTTGTTTCCCGTGCTTCCCATTCCATAACGCGGGTCGATGATGATCAGCATCGTGGAGAGGTCGGGCGAGAAGATGTGCCCATCGACAATCTGATAGGTTACGGTCTTGCCGAAATCCTGAAGCCCGGCCAGCAATCCGTAGCCCAGTCCGGCGGGATCACGGAAGATAAACTCCTTCAGACCGATTCCCAAGGGCGAGGTCAACGAGTTGTAGTTCTGCTCCATGCGCCGATCTAAGGTCTCCTCGCTCAAAAGCGAGTCGATCGTCTCGAAAGCGGCATCGTCGAGCAGGATTGGCAGGTGGTCGTAGATGAAATCGCCCGCCGCAGCGAGTTGCCGCTCATCCACCTGCGAGTGAATCGAGCGAATCAGAAGCGTATCGTGGCACTCCAGCAACCGCGCCACAAACCGGTCACCGGCCTCGATGAGCGCATCGGGATCGGAGGGGGCAAGGGTGTCGGAGGGGGAAATCAGGACAAAGATTTTATCTTTAACCTTGAGATTCTTGAAAACCGACAACGTTTTAGCATTGTCCTTCCCGTCGGGAAAGAAACTCGTAACATCCTCGGTGAAGCGCACCTGCAAGCCAAAAAACAGCATCAGAGCGAAGCTGCCGATCAAGAGCGGATAGAGCAGCTTGTGGCGAGTGGCAAAGTATTGATATATCGAGACAAATAACCTACCCATTGCACTTGCGTTTTGAACATCTTAAAATAAAATAGGTGACCACGCCCCCGATCAGACCGCAGACAACGGCCAAAGCGATGCTTCCGATGACGTATTGGAATAGCGAGGCGGCTACCGTTTCGAACGTAACCTCCCGAAGCGGTATCCACGTCGGTGAACCGATCAGCAGTCCGCCCATAAACAAACTTCCATACAGGATCAGCGGGATCATCGGCGGGATGCTTATGTTGGAGGCCGCAATGGCGATGAACTTGCTCAATTTGAGCAGGTGCGCGACGACACCGGCGAAGATCATCTGGTAGCCCCACAAGGGGATGATGCCGCAAAACAGCCCCAACCCCACCGCCCCGGCAATTCGGGCGTTCGACTCTTTGGTGTGGATGATGTGTTTGTCTATAAACCCTTTGAGGGTCGACGGATTCAGCGAGCGGAAGAACAGCAGCGGATAGTAATACAGCAAAGCGATGGTGACCAAGAAGGTATTGAGGATGCTGATGCGCGTGAAATCGCGGAGCGGTCTGAAGTGCGACACACGCTGGCTGGCATCCGGATAGAACACCTTGACCGGAATATTCACCACCGGAATTCCGCGCCATGCCGCGCGAACGAGCACCTCCACCTCGAATTCGTAGCGTGGTGTGACAAAGCGCATTCCGGCCAGACGCTCGATGGGATAGAGCCGATAGCCCGATTGCGTATCCGTGAGGGTGTGTGCCGTCTCGACCTGATACCAGAAATTCGAGAATTTGTTGGCAAACGTATTCTTCCCCGGCATGTTCTCGGCCGTGAGATTGCGCGCCCCGATGATGAGCGTATCGGGAGACTGCTCGATCCGGTCGATAAAATGAGGAATATCGTCGGCGTAGTGCTGTGCATCAGCGTCAATGGTGATCAGATAGCGAAACCCCAGCTCCTGCGCTTTGCGGAAACCCAACTTCAGCGCGTAGCCCTTCCCTCGGTTTTCGACGTAGTCGTAGTGTTGAATGTCGTTGCGCCGGGCAAGAATCTGGCGCGTGAGATCGGTCGACCCGTCGTTCACCACAAGCACATCGCGGCAATAGAGGCGCACATCGTCAATGACCTGCGCGATCGTGCGTTCGTTGTTGTAAGTCGGGATCAGCACGGCGCAGCCCAGTGCTTGCATTCGGTCGGCACAAGTCATTTTCATCGGGTTGTTATTGTTGATTTTAATTTGACGACGACCGTTCCCCGGAACTCCACCGTGGCGCGAAGGATCTGCTCAGACAGCTGGATGTGCACCCGGATCGGCGTATCGTCGGGGACGACCACCGCGGTGAACTTACATTGGTCAATGGTCGCATAACGCACTTCACGGCCGACAATTACCGCCGCACACGCTTTGATGATCCGAAGCGTGCAAGCACCCGGAAGTATGGGATTCCCGGGAAAATGCCCCTCGAAAACCCGATGCGCACGATTCAGTGCCACCTCAAACGAATGCGTTTGAGCCTCCACGCGATGCGCAAGGATTTGGTATAAGGACGCCTGCTCCATCAGATCGTGAATTTTTCGGTTGGAATTGCGGTGTTGAGCCGTTTGTTTTTGAACTCATAGAGCGTGTAGTCGCTTTGGGCTTCGTCCATGCGCAGCGTCGAGAGGGTCATATCCGCCTTCTCGAACCGAAGCACAATTTGCCGCAAGTATTTGCTCAAACGCTTGTTGCGCGGAGTGATGACGACCGTATAGTGCGCCTGCGACTCGTAGTATGCGACCTCCGATTCGGCACTGAACATCGCGATATCGCCGGTCAGGCAGGCCGCAAGGAGCGTATTGAGCTGGCGCAGCATCGGGTTCGAGCGGCTGTCCGAAACCAAGCTCTTGCCGGCTTGAACGATCTTGAATTTCGTATCGGTCATGACGATCGCATTCCCGCTCGGCACGCTGTATTCCAAGCAGATATTTTGGGGTTTGATGTAATAAAAGCGGCCCTTCGAAATTGCCGGTTTCACCAGCGCAGCCAGGTATTTGGTCTGCTCAAACTCGCAGGTGATGCTTTCGGTCGATCGGCTGGCTGCCTCAAGCCGCTGGGCAAATCCGTTTTCCGGATCAATCGGCTTGCCATAATCTGCCGCCGCGACGTTCAACACGAAGAGTGTCATCGCGATAGCTATCCATGTTTTCATATTGTCTCAATTTTATCAAATCGTTCTATGCTATAATTCTCGGCACGGAGCGTCGTGATTAGCTCGTCGAGCAAGAGTTCGTTGCCCGAAATCCGATCGTGGAGCAGGATGATCGCTCCGTTACCGACCCCGCGCATGATGCGCCGCAAGACCTTGCTGCGCGGCGTGCTCATCGTGTCGTAGGAGCGGACGCTCCAGCCGACGGTCGAAAGCCCCAGATGCCGAATCACACGCCAGATCGTGGGATTAGTCACCCCAAACGGGGGACGGAAGTAGCCGATCGGCTCATGCGTAATCCGCGAAAGCGTTTGCGAGCAACGCTCAATATCGGCCTGCATCCTGCGCTTACCCCAAAGCGGGAAACTGCCCCGATGTGTATTCGTGTGGTTGCCCACAAGGTGACCCTCGGCCACAATCTGCCGCACGATTTCGGGGTACTTCTCGGCCTGCTCTCCGATGCAGAAGAAGGCCGCTTTGATCTGGTATTGCCGCAGCACCGCCAGTATTTTAGGGGTCGTCGTGGGGTTCGGGCCATCGTCGAAGGTCAGCGCAACGCAACGCCGCGAGGTCTTGATGCGACAGAGGGCATCGAGGTAGACCCCCGACGAGATATCGGCCGACGCATAGACCAGAAACAGCGTCGCAACGAGGAGTATCGCAAGGGCTACATACATGCTATCTCGATATTATAGTCGCCATTCACAACACAGAGGCTCGGAACGCTGTCGGAGAGCATCTCGATGCCGCGCAGGAGCGTTGCCGCGCTGGCCGTGAAGTAGCTCTTGTCGGCGTAGAGGATCTTCCGAGCGTGGGGCGTAGTGCCGATCCCCAACGCTTCGAGGGTGCAGATCGACTTTTCAGAAGGACGATCGCTTACGACGAAGAACGTAGCCCCCTCGTCGGGCACAAGGCCGTGGCGGTAGTATCCCAGCCGCTCCATGACCCGATGTTGCGTGGGTGTGAGTTCGTCAATCGCGCCGAGCAACACCCGATGCGCAGCCCCCTCATCGAGCAGCATCTGGGCATCGAGCAATCCGCTTTCGAAGCTGTACTGGCGGTGTGCATAGGTCATGTTATACCCTCTGTTCCGGGTCAGCAGCGCGATCTGGCCGCCGATGGTGTTGAAAGTCGACTGGATAAAGGGCGTAGGGTTGAGCAGCTGCTCGTCGTTGTCGATGACCGTCTTCAAGAACTTCTCGCTATCGGCCAAACAGCCCAGCGCGGTGGTGGTGATGATCGCGTCGATGCTGTCGGCATCGACTCTTTCGAGGGCCTGCATCGCCGTTCCGACTCCGATTTTCAAGATGTGGCTCATGCGCCGACGCATCGTTGCATCGGTCACTAACACCTTGATATCTGCGATTTGGCGGTGTGAGGCTACGCTATCAATGTAGTACTTCATCTCGACTTCCTGAAAATTAGTGAGGAGTTATTGCCTCCGAACCCAAACGAGTTGGACATGACGGCTCGAATCGGGACTTCGGTCTGAAGCTCGGTCTGCGGCTGGAGTTTCAACTCCTCGATCGGAGTCTCGAAGTTGAGGTTGGGATAGATCATCCCCCGGTCGATCGACAAGACACTCAACACCGCTTCGATACCCCCTGCGGCAGCCAACGTATGCCCGGTGAAGGGCTTTGTCGAGCTGAACGGCGGCATCCGGTCGCCCCAGATGCGGAGCATCGCCGCCCCCTCCGACTGATCGTTGTTCTTCGTCCCTGTTCCGTGTACATTGAGGTAGTCGATCTGGTCGGGGGTCATTCCGGCGGACGCCAACGCGCCGCTCATCGCCAAATAAGCCCCGTCACCCTCGGCCGAAGAGGCCGTCTGGTGAAAGGCATCGTTGGCATTGGCATAGCCGGCCAACGTGCAGTAGGGCGTGCGACGCAACGTCTCGGCCCTTTGCAGCACGAGGAATCCAGCCCCCTCGCCCAGATTCAGCCCATTGCGCGAAGCATCGAACGGACGACACCGCCCCGAGTCGAGGATTATCAGCGAGCCAAACCCATTGAGCGTGAACCGACAGAGCGCATCCGTGCCGCCAACGACGACGGCATCCAACCGGTTGTGGCGGATGAGTCGTGCCCCGAGCATGATCGCATTTGCCGCCGAGGAGCAAGCGGTGCTTATCGTTGTCGAGAAGCCCGTGATGTGGTGGTAGGCCGCGATCCGATTTGTGCTATCGGCACAATCGTGCGACACCACATCTCGAAGACGGCCGCGTCGATCGTCGAGGCGGAACTCCCGATAAAAGTTCTCGGTGAGATCCATGCCGCCGACCGAAGTTGCCGAAACAAGCCCCACACGCAGGGTCGTGGGGTCGAGCTGCGCATCGCGCATGGCCTCTCCGACGGCCACCATACCCAGCAGTGCCGTGCGTGAGTAGGATTGGCGAAGGTCGATGCCGAGCAACGCTTTCAGCTCCTCGTTAGTGGCTTTGACCTCCGCAACGGGCATCGGGTGCGCGGTTTTGAGGTAGTGCGCACGGCACAATCCGTCCTGCGAAGAACGAAGTGATTGCAGACAACGCTCAACGCCGATCCCAATTGCCGAAGCAATGCCGATTCCACTAACGAAGATCTCCATTACTTTCTGTTTTGAACGATGTAGTCGGCCAACGTCCGCACCGAGTAGAATATCGGTTTTGCCTCGGCCGGATTTGCGATTCGGATTCCGTACTGTTTCTCCAGAATCAGGATGATTTCGAGGGCATCAATCGAATCCAGCCCCAAGCCGTCGCCAAACAGCGGCGCATCGGTCTCGATCTGCTCAGGGGTCAGGTCTTCCAAATTCAGTGCTTCGATGATTTGTTCTTTCAGTTCGTAGATAAGTGTCTCCATATTATTCTTGTTTTTCGATTATTGTCATTTGCGCATCGTATTTTTCGCCCAACTTCTCACACCAGCCGTAGATAACCGCCTTGTAACCCAACTCGTCGATCAGGATTCCGGCATACCGGCGCAACCATTCGGGATCGAACTTCCGGCTTATGAAACAGGTGTTTTCGCCTTGGATTCGGTGTTTTATGCAGAGTTCGCCCAGCACGATGTTGGCAAGCGTATAGACGAATACCGCGGGGCTTGTGCCCCCCTCGGGGTGGGAGTCGAGAATCTGTTGGTGATGCAGATCCGTTTCGAGCGAAGAGCTGCTATTGGATAGAATGAGGGCAACCTCCTGCGCCTGATAAGAACGGTCGTGCAACAAAAATTCGCAGGTGACGTAGCCCAGTTTGCAGAGGTTATCCATCTTGTAAAACTTCAGATAGGGGGACTGCAACGATTTGAAAGCAGCTCGGATAAACTCGTCGAACGACGGATCGTCACATGCGAGAAGCTCCTTCCCGTTGAGCCGAACCGAACCCTGCCTAACGGCACAAGTCGCCACCTCGGACTTCACGACGGGGGCATTCGAGGTCACGCCCTGCGCAAACTGCTCCAAGGCAAGGACTACCGCAGCATTGCAACCCCCGAATCCGGAGGCTGTCTTCACGCAGCGACGCATCTCGAGGTGACAATCCGACGCCTGCACGCAGATCGGCACAGAGACACCGGATTCGACGAATCCCTTCGTCCCGAACAACACGCCCCGCTTGAGTTGTTCGACGCAGACGATCGCTTCGATCACGCCCGAAGCCCCCAGCGTGTGGCCGAAATAGGGTTTAAGGCTCGAGAGGGGTCTATCCTGCAACGAGCACAGGTTGATCGCCTTGGCCTCCATTTCGTCGTTGTAGAGCGTAGCCGTACCGTGGGCATTGACAAAGCTGATCGAAGCCGGGTCGGCAGAGCCTTGGGCCAGTGCATTCTGAATCACAAAAGCCAATCCGTCGCCAGTTCGCGAAGGGCCTGATATGTGGTTTGCATCGTTGCTTATCGCGCCGCCCTCCACCACGCATCCGCCGCTCAACGAAGCCTCGGAGGTGAGCAACAGCGCGCCGCACGCCTCGCCCAGCGACAATCCGTCGCGTCGCAGGTCGTAGGGGCGGCAAGGGTTTTGGCTCAACGACCGGAAAGAGCTGAACCCACTGACAACGAAGTCGGTCAGCAGATCGCCGCCAACCACGACGACTTGTTTGTAATCTCCGCAGCGGATCAATCGCGAGGCGGTGATGATGGCCGAAAGACCCGAGATGCAGGCATTCGAGATGACCAGCGGTTGCCGTTTTACCCCGAAATAGGAGGCTACTCGTTGAGCCATAGCCCACAAATAGGGCGACTCAGGGTCGGTCGGGGACTCCTCGCAAAGGGCATCAATATTTCCCTTGGTGGTCGAAAACAGCAGTCCGCAATCCGGGTCGGAAAGGCACACGCCGCTTTGAGCCACCACGTCGTCGATGCTGATAATCATCAGCTGTTCGAGCGTCGTATAGCCACCGATATTCCGTTTCGAAGCCTCCTCACGAACTCTCTGCCGATCTATCTTGGCACACAGGACACCCCGATCGAGCGTAGTGATGCCCGACTGCGACTGCGCGATCTGCTCGAGATTCTCGTTCGTTCCGAAGCCAAGGGCACTGATGATGTTGGTCGCCCCGATATAGGTTGTCACGCGGTGATCCATCTCTCTTTCCAATCTACGTAAAATTGCGGGTTAACCAACTCCAATTCGTTCTCCCCATTCAGGAAGACCTGCACGCTCTCGCCCGTTGCCACCACCTGCATATCCTCCTCCCGAAAGAGGGTATATTCAAAGATTATCTTCGCCGCATCGCTGTTGATATAGCGGGTTTCGACCACCGCGCGATCTCCGCAGCGCAGAGGTTGTTTGTATTCGATCTGGAGTTTCACCAGAGGCGCAACGTAGCCGCTGTGGTAGATATCCATATATCCGAGACCCGCGAATTGCTGCCCGAAGGCTTCGCGTCCGTCCTCGAAATAGCGGGCATACTCACCGTGCCACACGATCTGCATCGAGTCCACCTCGCTGAAACGGACTCGAAGAGAGGTGCGGCACACCAAACTTGCCGGAGTTTTCTTTTTTCTGACCATAATTAATTCTGATTTACGGCAACTTTCATTCGACAGCGGGCGATACAGCGTGCACCGATATGCACCTGCGCCGAGAGAAGCGTAATGCCGAAGACCTCCTGTTCGACAGTAATCTGCGTGAGGAGCAGCTCCCCGACCTTGGGAAGCGACTCGATTTCGAAGTTGCTTACCGACCCGATAAATCCCAGCGGAACTTGCTCGCCGCGGCTCTTGTAGCAGTAGCCGATGCGGAGTGCAGCCGATTGGGCGATGTGTTCGATAACACCGCATTCATCGAATACACCCTGCGAACAGAACAGGTTGTCGTCCTCGATTTTCAACGTACTCAGAGATCCGTTTTCGGTAACCTCAACCAACGCATCGACCAAGATAACCGGTTCTCGCTGCGGAATATAATCCGGAATGGCATCCGCCCCGATCAGGGTTTTCGTAGGTACTCCCATAAGACTCCTTTTTTGTGTTTTTTACCTCGCAACACCTCGATCATCTCGCTTGCGGGATCATCGGGGAAGACCCACGCCTTGCCCGTAGCAAGGGCGTCGATTTTTGCCTGTTCGACGTCGAATCCCGGGGCGATGTAGTAGGTCGGCTCGATGAGCGAATCCTCTTCAGAGATCACCCGCTCCTCGATTGCCAGCTGCTGAAGACGCGTGCCGGGGTATATGCGCATCCCGAAATAGGGAAAGTTAACGCTATATTGTATTTTGCGCGAATTTTCGAAGGTCTCGGCAAGCGAGCGTTTCGTTTCGCCGTAACCGCCCAGAATCAGGAAGTGGGCATAGTAGATGTTGTTGTCGAGACACAGCTGCGAGCTGCGCAGCACGTCGTCGAAGGTAAACGTCTTGCCGTATGCCGCAAGTTGTTGATCCGAAAACGACTCCGTACCGAATTCGACGTGCGTCAAACCCGACTCCTTGTAGAGCCGCAACATCTCGTTGGTGAGGTTGTGGGGTGCGAAGTAAGCACCCCAGCGGATCTTCACGCCGCTGCGTATCAGCTTCTCAGCCAGCAGGGCGTTGTAGTCGGGACTGATGTTGAAGACCGAATCGGTGAAGAACAGGTAGTCGATCTCGGTCTGCTGTTTGAGTGCCCGGATGTTCTCGACGATCACGTCGGGATCGAGCGTCCGCACACGACTGCCGTCGATGATCGGATAGGAACAATAGATGCAGTGGAACGGACAGCCGCGCTTGGTCTGGATGTTGAGCATCCCGCTTTGTTGCCAGTAGTAGTCGACAAGCGAGTGTTCGAACTGCACATCGAGCGAGCGAAGGTAGCTCCGATGCGGAGTCACACACACTCGTCCATCGTATTGTCCGACAACGCCTTCGATCTGGTGCGTCGCCGCCCCTTGTTCGAGGGCTTCGATCAGCCAACAGAGCGACTGCTCCCCCTCGCCGACAATTCCGTAGTCGGGCTGAAGCAGCTCGAAGAGTTTCTGGGGATAGATCGAGAACCCCGCGCCGCCGATAATCACGACCGCGCGGCTGTGCGCCCGTATGGTGGCCAGAATCTCCCGATAGCCCTCGACGAAACTGCTTCTGTCGAGCGAATTCGCCCCATCAATATTGCGCAGCGACACCCCGATGTATTTGGGTTTCAGCCGCTCGATCTCATCGGCAAGCTGCTGATTGGAGGCGTTGTTGCAGTCGAAAATTTCGATTTTGAAATTCGCGATATGCCGCTCGAGATACCCACGAAGATACGATAACCCGATCGGGTAGACCGGGTAGGGTATTTTGTGTCGGTTGGCAGATATGAGCAAGATCACCTCCATCATTTCCAGAAATCATAAAAATTGAACCATTGCCGGGGGTGTTGCTTCACGATCTGTTCGAGGGTTTCGACATACTGGTTGAGCAACTGCTCTTCGCGCTTGGCGACCGAATTGCGCGTCGTGGGGCGCGCAATCACGAAGTGGAATTTGTAGTGGCGGCGGCGCTCTTTGGTCGCAAAATAGAAGACCACGGGCACACTCAACCGCGACGCGATGAGGAATGGCCCGGCCGGAAATGTCGCCTCGTGTCCCAAGAAGCGGTGGCGCAAGGTCGCCTTGTCGTTGAGGTAGCGGTCACCTTGGAAGCAGACGTATTCGCCCCGGTCGATTGCGTTTTTGATCTCAATCACACATTGCAGCGCGTCTTCACCCACGGGGATCACCTTGTAGTTCTTCGCATCCTCCTGTCCGGCAACCTTTTTGATGTTCCGGTACTCGCCGTCGAAGAGGACGATGTTGATTTTCTTGCCGTACTTGTCGAAAAACGGCGAGCCGACCTCCCAGCTCCCGACGTGTGCGCCGATCATGACCACACCCGAAGGGGCATTGAGAACGCTCAAAAACTCCTCGTAATTCTCGAATTCGTAGCGGTAGCGGTCACCCATTCCGTTGACGATCGCCAATTTGTCGATGAGCGTCTGCCCAAAGCGGTAATAGTGGGCAACGATCATCGCCGCAGAGCGCAGCCATCCGTAGCCCAATATCCGGCGGTTGTATCGCCAGATCGAGGCGGTCGCCTTGGGAGCAAACAGCACAAAGTAGGGAGCAACCACGGTTAAAAGAGCATAGGCCGCCCCCACTCCGAGATATTTAATCGTCAGAATGAAACTGAGGTAGCCCAATGAGCCACCTCGCGACTTGCCCTTCCACTGCGGCTGTTCGGCACTATCCATTGACTCTACCGAGGATCAATTTGTAGAAGTCGGCAAATGTTTTTATATCGACAAAATCAGGCCCTTTGAGCGTTACGCCGAAGTTCTGCTCGATGAGCACAACCACATCGACCAGATCCAGACTATCCAACTCGAGCGTCGACATGAGCGGTGCGTCGGGTGTGATTATCGAAGCATCGACCTCGAACTCTTCGGCCAGCACATCGTTGATTTTGTTGATTATCTCTTCGTTTGTCATATTACATATATTTATTTGAATTTCCTTATAATCAGCGTCGAATTGGTTCCTCCGAAGCCGAAGGAGTTCGACAGAAATGTATCGAACTGCGTCGTGACCCGCTCGGTCGGAATATTCAACCCTGCGGCCACCTCGTCCTTCTCCTCCAGATTGATGTTGGGCGCGATGAAGCCGTTGTGCATCATCAGCAGCGAGTAGATCACCTCACTTGCTCCGGCCATCCACATCTCGTGGCCGGTCTGCGACTTGGTCGAGGTAACGTAGGGCTTATGGTCTGCGAATACGGCATCAATCGCCTTCGCCTCGTTGGCATCGCCCACCGGGGTCGAGGTTGCATGGGCATTGACATAGCCGATTTCGTGCTTGTCGATGCCGGCCTGCTCGATAGCCATTCTCAACGAGCGGCTCGGCCCGTCGACATTGGGAACGGAGATGTGCTCCCCATTCGACGAGAAGCCATACCCGATGATCTCGCCAAGGATATCCGCCCCGCGCCTGACGGCCGATTCGTAGCTTTCGACAATGAGCGTTGCTCCGCCGCCACTCGGAATCAGTCCGTCACGGTTCTTATCGAAGGGCCGCGAGGCTTTTGTCGGCTCGGACTCGCGGATCGAGAATGCGGCCAATCCGTCAAAACTACCGACCGAATAGACGTTTACCTCCTGCGCACCTCCGCACACGACACACTCTTGGAGTCCGTTTTTGATGAGCAGGTAGGCCATGCCGATCGAGTGCGAACCGCTTGCGCATGCTCCGGCAATGGTGAAATTCACCCCGCGGAGGTTGAAGATCACCGACAGATTCATCGAAACGGTCGAGTTCATCGACTGGAAAATATTGCCCGAGCCGATGAGCTGCGTATTGTGCTTTTCGCGCAGGATGTCGACCCCCTCAATCACGGCACGCGCCGTACTGTCGTTGCCGTAGAGTATGCCGACTTCGTGCTGTGCCAGATAGTCGGCGTCGATCTTCGCCTGACGCATCGCCTCAACCGTAGCAACGTATGCGTAGTGACCCTGTTCGGGCAGGCAGACCCGGTTGCGCCGATCGAGCACCCCCTTCAAATTGGGCTTTTCGAGAATTCCCGTAAGCCCCGAGCGATACCCCATTGCCTTGCGCTGCGGGTCGATACCGATACCGGAAGCACCTTGATAGAGCGACTCCCGAACCTCGTCTAAATTTTTACCGATGCACGAGTAGATCCCCATACCCGTGATAACAACTCTATTCATTATGTATATAATCCTCCGTTTATCGAAACAACTTCACCTGTGATGTAGGACGAATTCCGGCTCGCAAGGAATCCCACCAATTCGGCCACTTCTTGCGCTTGGCCGAAACGGCCGATTGGAATGTGGCGTTTGAGTTCCGCCTCGTCAAGTCCGTCGGTCATTTCGGTTTTGATAAATCCGGGGGCTACGGCATTGACCGTGACGCCCTTTTTGGCAACCTCCTGCGCCAGAGCCTTGGTGGCGGCGATCAAGCCGCCCTTGGCCGCCGAGTAGTTGGTTTGCCCGGGAAGCCCCTTGATGCCCGACAGCGAAACGATATTGATGATGCGGCCGAACTTCTTGACCAGCATATTTTTAAGCAGCGGTTGCGTGACATTGAAAAAGCCATTAAGCCCGATGTTCAAGACCGCACTCCACTCCTCGGGCTGCATCCACATCAGCAGGTTGTCTTTGCGGATTCCGGCGTTGTTGACCAGCACCTCGATATACTCTTTGTCGTGGCTGGCATGCCACGCCTCGAGAGCCGCTGCGGTTTGCGCACCGTCGGCCACATCGAACTGAAGAAGCTCGCCGTCGCTACCGGCTTGCCGCACCAGCTCCAACGTCGTCTCGGCACCGTCGTGTCCCGTATTGTAGTTAATGAGTATGCGATATCCCATCTGTGCCAATTTCAAACTGACGGCACGTCCGATGCCCCGGCTCGCTCCGGTTACCAATGCGTATTTCATCCCTGATTCTGGATAGCTCCTAAAATTTCGAATTGCTGTTTTTCAAAAGTGCGACCACGCCTTCGATCTCTTTGTATTTGGGCGTGTCGTCGATGAATACCGGGCAGATCGCCCTGATTTGCTCGTAGACAGCCCTCGAACGTGCGCTGATCGACTCTTGGATCTTCAGGCAGTCGATCGCTTGTGCGATAGCGATCAGGTGAATCGCCATCACCTCGAACGAGTTGTCGATGACCGTTTTGGCGATCAGTGCCGAATTTGTACCCATGCTCACCAGATCCTGATTGTCGTTGTTGTTCGGAATGCTGTGAACGTACATGGGGTTCGAAAGCGTCTGGCACTCCGCCGTTGTCGATGTCGCGGTAAACTGGGCTGCCTGAAGTCCGTAGTTCAGACCCAAGACCCCCAGATTGACAAACGGGGGTAGTATCCCGTTGATTTTGTCGTGAAACAGGTAGTTCAACTGACGCTCGGTGAGCATCGTGAGTTTGGTGATCGCGATCTTCAGTTTGTCCATTTCGAACGACACATAATCGCCGTGGAAGTTTCCTCCGTGGTAGATTGTCTGCGTCCGGCAATCCACCACCGGATTGTCGTCGACCGAGTTCAACTCGTCGATGAGAACCTGCTCGGCATTATTCAGCTCGTCGAGCACCGGCCCGAGGATCTGGGGCACACAACGCAGCGAGTAATAGGGTTGCACTTTGTGCTCGAAAACCCGTTCGGTATGCTTGGTGTCGTAAAGCTCTATTTTGCGTTGCCGCACACAGCGGCTGCCCTCGGCAAACGTCCGCATCGCTTGGGCGATATCCCGCTGTCCGCGGTGATGCTTCAGAACGTTCAGCTCCTCGGCCATGAAGTCGTCATAGGACGAGGCGATTTCGTTCATCATAACCGAAGCCGCAATGCTGCATTCGATCAGTTTTTTCGCCAGCGAGAGATTCACCAGCCCCACGCCGGTCATCACAGCTGTTCCGTTGGTTACCGCCAGTCCCTCACGCATATACACCTTCATCGGCTCGATAGATTCGGCCTTCAAGGCTTCGCTTGCAGGGCATCTGCGCCCCTTGTAGAACACCTCTCCCTCGCCAATCAGAGCAAGGGCAATATGCGACAGCTGCACCAAGTCTCCACTCGCCCCGACGCTTCCGTGTTGGGGCACGACCGGGCAGATCCCTGCATTGATGAATTTCACGAGCAACGCCACCAGCGAGGGGTGCACCCCCGAATGCGCCTGCACGAAGGTTTGCAGCCGAGCCACCATCGCAGCCTTGACATACAATTCGGGCAGGGGGTTGCCAGCACCACACGAGTGCGAGCGTATAATATTGTATTGCAACTGTTTGCAATCGGCATCGTCGATTCGATATTGGGCCATAGGGCCAAATCCGGTGTTGATGCCGTAGACAACTTTATCCTTTGCAAAATGGCGTAAAAACTCGAAAGATGCTGTTATTTTCTCAATTTCGCTACTCGAAACTTCAATTTTACAACCACGATATAGGATATCCTCAAACTCTTGTAAATTCATAATTAGCAGGGTAGATAATGCTCTTGTTGACGCAAAAGTAGTTCAAAAAGACTAAAAGTCCAAATCTGCACATATTTATATTTTACACGCCCTGCATCCTACCAAAATCGGGCACAACCGATCGGTTATTCCGGCAATCGGGTTTGTAACGATTTGTTACCGGATGCAAAAAAATCGAACCAGAAGAGTCGAATATATGGATATTTTTCGTATGTTTGTAACAAGTTGTTACCACAAACGCGGATATTCATTAAAATTAAAACAAATATGTACGGAAAAATCAAGGAGCATCTGCAACAGCAACTCGCCGAAATCGAGTCCGCAGGGCTGTACAAACACGAACGGGTGATTTGTTCGCCCCAAAGTGCCGAGATCGAGGTTGCAGGTCGGAAGGTGCTGAACTTTTGCGCCAACAACTACCTCGGCCTTTCGGACAATCCGCGGCTAATCGAAGCTGCCAAGAAGAGCATGGATGCTCGCGGCTACGGCATGTCGTCGGTGCGTTTCATCTGCGGCTGTCAGGATATCCACAAAGAGTTGGAGCAGGCGATCGCCGACTACTTCAGCACGGAGGACACGATCCTTTACGCTGCCTGCTTCGATGCCAACGGCGGAGTCTTCGAACCGCTGTTCGGTGAGCAGGATGCGATCATCTCCGACTCGCTGAACCACGCCTCGATCATCGACGGTGTGCGCCTGTGCAAGGCGGTGCGCTACCGCTACGCCAATGCCGATATGGACGAATTGGAAAACTGTCTGAAAACAGCACAGGCACAGCGTTTCCGCATCATCTGCACCGACGGAGTATTCTCGATGGACGGCAATGCCGCGCCGCTGGATAAGATCTGCGCGCTGGCTGAAAAATACGACGCACTGGTCATGGTCGACGAGTGCCACTCGGCAGGCGTTCTGGGCAAGACCGGACGCGGTATCACCGAGCTCTACAACCTGCGCGGTCAGGTCGACATCCTCACCGGAACACTCGGCAAGGCATTCGGCGGAGCTGTGGGCGGCTTCACAACCGGCCGCAAGGAGATCATCGACATGCTGCGTCAACGCTCGCGTCCCTACCTGTTCTCCAACTCGCTGCCCCCCGCCGTTGTCGGTGCTGAAATCGAGGTTTTCCGGATGCTGGCCGAGAACGATGCCATTCACGACCGTCTGGTGGCCAATGTCGAACATTTCCGCAAGGGGATGTTGGCCGCAGGATTCGATATCAAACCCACACAGTCGGCCATTTGCGCCGTGATGCTCTACGATGCCAAGCTCTCGCAGGAGTTCGCGGCAAAGTTACAGACCGAGGGCGTTTTCGTCACCGGATTTTACTACCCCGTTGTTCCGAAGGGACAGGCGCGCATCCGCGTACAGGTCTCGGCCGGACATACGACCGAACACCTCGACCGCTGCATCGCGGCCTTCACGAAGGTGGGTCGGGAACTCCACGTAATCAAATAAAAAAACATGGCCAAAGTACAGTTAGATGCGATTGATCGCAAGATACTCAAATTTCTGATTAAGAATGCACGCATGCCCTTTCTGGAGATTGCCCGCGAATGCGGCATCTCCGGTGCGGCCATCCACCAGCGCATCCGCAAGCTCGACGAGTCGGGCGTGATTCTGGGCAGCCGGCTGATTGTCGATCCCAAAATGATGGGCTTCGACGTGTGTGCGCACATCAGCATCACACTCAAAGACCCCCAGCTGTTGAAGCAGACGGTCGAAGAGCTGAAAAGCGTTCCCGAGATCGTGGAGTGCCACTTCATCACCGGTGAGGGGAATATTCTGGTGAAGCTCTATTGTGTGGACAACGAGCACCTGATGCGGACGATCTTCGACGGCATTCTGCGCATCCCCGGCGTAGCATCGACCAAGACGCACATCTCATTGCAAGAGGCTTTCCAACGCGAAGTGAACATCGACTTCATCGAGGAATAGCAGGGCCACTCAAACAAACCACCCCGAAACGCTACAACTCGAGCGTTTTGGGGTTTTGTTTTTGCTCTCAGGCAGCAGCTCGCGGGGACGGCTCGAAGCACAGCGAAGAGCAGGCCTCCGCGTGACGGAGCTGCTGCCTACCGACTTGCTGCGCAAGCCGAAAACAATTCACCTGAAAATTCTCGACCTAACCCCAAATGGAGTTACCAACAACGATTGCTGCTTGATGCAAAAAAAAGCAAAGCGAGTTAAGAAAAAAAACAGTTTTCTTTGGTCACTCAATTTATTTTTAAGACCTTTATTGCCAGAATAACCGAATTTTAGCTTACACCGGGCTACAAATCCAACAAGCATAAATGAAGACACAAAGGGGAATACACGAGCGTCCGATCTACCAGACATGGATGACTATCGTCTACGACCAAAATCTGGAAGTCGTAGAGATCATCAATCCGCAGCACTGCATGTTGTTGCAAATGGACGAAGAGTCGTTGTTGGGCCACAACGTAGACGATTTGCCGAACATTACCGACAAGACCAACCGCGACTCGGCGATGATCATCGCAAAAAATCTGCACAAGGCGCAGAACGAAAACCGGAATGTCTATTTCGAATACACCACCACCCACAAGGACAAAACGATGACCTACGCAGTCTGCTACGCCGAGAAGGGGAATGACGGGCTGCTCTACGTAAATGTGATCAAGATCGACGAGGAGAACATCTTCGAGGCCCGCGAGGGATTCACTAACTACGTGATTGATGTGACGATCAACAACATCTCGGTGGGCGTATACATGCGTCATATCGACCCGGACAAGTCGAAAGCCTACCTGCTGTTCAACGACGTGGCAAAAGAGTTTTTCGAATGCGACGACGTGGTCAAGTCGAAATATTGGAATCAGCAGGAGGAGGATCTGGCCGACCAAAAGGCCATGGAGCTACGCGATCCGCTGAAGATCGAAAAGGTGATTCGCGACAAGAAGGACAACATCCTGCGCTGGCTGGTCTTCACCAAGAAGAAGATCAATAGCCGCGCCAGCGGTTATTACATCATCACAACGATCATCGACATTACCCAACGCCGCCAAAACGAAATCTTGCTGGAGCAGCAGTTTGCGCTGCTCGACTCGATGTATAAACACCTGCCGCTGGGAATCATCATCTACGACAAAACCGGACGCTTGGTGTCGATGAACCAGAAGAATATGAACATCTTCGGGCTCAAGGACAAATCGGAGCTGCTGGGGCTTAACCTATTCGAAGAGCCGAATCTCCCGGCACAGATTGCCGACGGCCTGCACCGCGGCGAGGATGCCGAATGTGAGTTGGAGTACGATTTCGCTCTGGCAACACAGGGCTACATCCAAACCGATCTGGTGGGGAAGAAAACCTTGCAGATCAAGTTCACGGTGATCAAAGACCGGGAGGGGAATATCGACGGTTATTTGCTGATCAACGAGGATATTACGGTCAAGAAACAGGTTCAAGAACAGGCCGAGCAGAAGCACAGACTGCTCGAGGCCATCTACGAGACAGCACCCACAGGGATCGAGGTCTACGACAAGGACGGGGTTTTGATCGAGATGAACAACTACGAGATGCAGCTGATGGGCATCACTGACAAGGCGTCGATCGAAGGGCTTAAACTCTTTGAAAATCCGAACCTTTCGGAGGAGTTCTACGACAAGCTGCGCGCCGGAAAAGACTTCGAATACATCGTCGAATACGACTTCCAGAAGGTGCATCAAAACGCCTATTACGCCTCGAAAGCAGGGGGCTTTCGGCTCTTCGATGTCAAGGCTTCGGTCATCCGCAACGAAAAGGGCGAGATTATCAGCTACCTGCTGGTCAACCACGATCGCACGGAGATGATCTTGCAGGAGCGCAAGTTGCGCGATACGCAAGAGAACCTACAACTGGCCTTGGAGGCCAGCCGGATCGAAACGTGGACATACGATGTCATACGACAACGATTCCACTCGCTGAAGGACGACCGCCGGATTAATCTGGAGTCGCTCAAGCAATTCACCCATCCCGACGATCTGGACTCGATCCACGCCTCATTTCGCGACATCATCGAAGGGCGGGTCGAACGGGCGACGATCATCTACCGCGACACGCTCTCCAGCCCCGAATACCGCTACTACCGGACGATGATGGTCGGCAAACGGGAGGCGGGCAAGGTGGTGAGCATCACGGGAACAAAGAAGGATATCACCGAGGAGTATATTGCGCGTAAACAGTTGGAGGAGAATGCAAAGCGCACCGAACTGATCGCCAAAGCCTGCAACATCTTCCAGTGGGAATACGACCTGAAAAAGAAGCAGATAATCAAGTATTCGGAGGGCACGACAACGATGGGGTTGGCGTTGAATTTCGAAGAGTACATCCAATTCGTGCATCCCGACGATGTGGAGCAGATGCGCGCCCTGTTCAGTCGCTTCGACAACGAGACGCTCGACATCGTCAAATTCCAATACAGACTCCGTTCTCCGGACGGCTCTTACCGCTACATCGCCATTGACGGTGTTCCGATGCACGACCAAGAGGGTCGTGTGAACAAATACATCGGGTTCAGCCGCGACCGAAGCGACTGGGTTGAGATCAACGAGCAGCTGGTGGCCCAGAATAAAAAGACAGAGTACTCGCTCTCGTTGCTCAACAACATCCTCGATAAGATCCCCCTGGGTTTGTTCGTCAAAGATCTCGACAACGAATCGCGCTACGTGATTATCAACGACAACCTCATGCAACTGCGCGGTGCCAAAAGCCCGATTATAGGCAAATCCGACTACGAGACACTTCCCAAAGAGGTGGCGGACGACTACTATGCCGAAAACGAAGCGGCCATAGAGGCCGGAGGCAAGCCCATCGTGAGCCTGCACCACGAGACCTCGAATGGCCAAAATGTGTGGTTGGAGAAGACCCAAGCGATCTTCTCGACCGCCGACGGCCGGCACATGCTGGTCGGTGTAGTCGCCGATGTCTCGACCCGCGAGCAGGCACGTATACAGCTCCACAAAACAACCGAAAGCATCACCGAGACCAACTTGGTGCTCAACAACATCCTGCAACAAATTCCGGTAGGATTTTTCATCAAGGACATCGACGACGGCAACCGCTACATCATGGCCAATCAGCAACTTGCCAATATCCACCAATGCCACATATCCGACTTCCTCGGCCATACGGTCGAGAACATCATCGACGCACGATACACCCCCGACTTCATCGAGGATAATGAGATCGCAGTCATGAAGGGCGGACACGTCTGCACCTCGATTCGCCACCTACCCATCGGCGATCACATGGTCACCTTGGAGGTGACCCGCAAGATGTTTCTTTCGGTCAACGGTCACCGCCACATCATCGCCATCATCACCGACATTTCAGAAAAAGAGAAGTACCAACACGAACTCGAGCTGGCCAAAGAGAAGGCCGAGCAGTCCGACAAACTCAAATCGTCGTTTCTGGCCAACATGAGCCACGAGATCCGCACGCCGCTCAACGCAATCGTCGGTTTTTCGGAGTTGCTGGCCGACAGCGACGAACTTTCCGAGAAGCAGGAGTACAAAAACATCATCTCCACCAACAGCGAATACCTGCTGCGGCTGATCAACGACATCCTCGACCTGTCGAAGATCGAGTCGGGGATTCTCGAATGGCGACGCGAGTGGTTCAACATCAGCGATCTGGCCAACGAGCTCTACACGATCATCAAGCCGAAAATCAAAATCGGCGAGGTCGAATTGCTCCTCGACATGCCCTATGCGAATTGTCAGGTGTTGCTCGACAAAAACCGGCTGAAGCAGGTCTGGATCAATTTCCTGACCAATGCGGCCAAATGCACCTTCTACGGACACATCAAAATCGGCTATACGGTCGAGAAAAACGGCATACGCATCTACGTCGAAGATACCGGCGTCGGTATTCCCAAAGAGAATCGCAACAAGGTCTTTACGCGCTTCGAAAAGCTCAACGAATTCGCACAGGGAACGGGGTTGGGCCTTTCGATCTGTCGGGCGATCGTGGAGAATACCGGGGGCGAGATCGGATTCGACTCCACGCCCGATGTCGGCTCGACATTCTGGGCCTTCATCCCCTGCAATCCCGATGTGCAGATGCACTTCGAAGTTGACGCGTGCGATCAACACACACAGCGGAATACGCCGGCTTCAAATCTGAATATTCTGGTTGCCGAGGACAACGACAGCAACTACCTGCTGGTACACCATATACTTAAAGATTACCGTGTTACACGCGCCATAAATGGGGCAGAAGCCGTTGATAAAGTGCAGTCAGGGGCATTCGATCTGGTGCTGATGGATATGCGAATGCCCGTCATGGACGGAATCGAAGCGACACGTAGAATCCGGGAGTTCAACGACAAAATCCCAATCGTAGCACTCACAGCCAATGCGTTCGACTCCGATCGTACCGCCGCTTTACAGGCCGGCTGCAATCAGATGATTGTAAAGCCGTTGAATAAATCAGAGTTACTCGAGATTCTGAATAAATTATAACAACTGGGCGCAGGGGGGGGGTAGAAGTTCACGATTTTCGAGCTTTGTTCTCGATCCTCGAGCTCCGTCGAGAGGTCGCTTGTGTTCTGTTC
>CAZHEY010000005.1:0-47636 GCA_964532025.1 uncultured Alistipes sp.
CCTTTACTCTGTCAGCAATTGTTTCACGCTCCAGCTGGGCGAATGTCATTATAATGTTCAGCATTGCCCTTCCCATTGGCGTGGAGGTGTCGAATTTTTCTGTTACAGATTCAAACTGTACGCCGTGCTTTTCAAGCAGCTCCCACACTCTGCCGAAGTCTGCAATTGAGCGGCTGAAGCGATCAAGTCTATAAACAAGTATTTTTTCAATCTGTCCGCCGCACACGTCAGAAATGAGTTGTTCGAATGCAGGTCTGTTAATGTTTTTGCCAGAGTAGCCTTTATCCTTGTATACTCTCAGCTCTTTACTGCAATTTTTCTCGCACATGTCAATCTGCGACTCGATTGAAACACTGTCCTTTTTATCTATTGATTGCCGTGCATATATGGCAACCACAGCTTCACACCCTTTTGCCGGAGTCGAGGTCTATGCACGCTCCGTGACTCATAAATACCGGCTCACCGACGCGAAGCTGACGTATTGCCGAAATACAGTTCCTTGTAAGCAATGTAATATTTTCTAAATTGTTTTTGTCGATATATTTATTTTGAATTTTCATGTTATTACCTCCGAATTACAAACTAAAAAATATTAATTTAATACTTGATTTTCTATGCAATAATAGGGGTTACGTTTTGAAATTTGAAGAGGTTAAATCTAATTATGGTGGTGATTCATTAAGATTTGGATCTTTGATAAGCGAATTTGAGTAATGCGGTTTCATAGAGGTGATGAAACGGAACTCTTTTAGATAAATTGTATAATTTAAATCCAAAGATGAATTATGGACAAAAGATCTATTATAGCAGAAATAGCAAAAAAAACAATTCTCAAGAAGTGGGAGATAAATTTTCTTGTTGCCCCATTGTTTGAAGCTATTCTTAAAGCACTGGAAAGTGGCGAAGAGGTGCATATCAATAACTTCGGGAAGTTTACTCTCAAGTACAATAAACCCAAAGAGACATTGCACCCAAAAACTCGTCAGCGGATTCAAATCGCTGAAAAAGTTTCTATTGTTTTCACTCAGACCCGTATGTTCAAACCAACAGATGAGACCATTGAAAAATTAAGAGAACAAGCCGAGAAATAACCGTCATATTATGATACATTTAAGCAGAGACATCAAAAGTGCCTCTGCTTTTTGTTTTTTGCCAAAACAAACTTCCGCCCGACAGTAGCCCTATTCTTCGAGTGTAATTCAAAAACATTCGAAGATGAAACTATTACTGAAACGAAAATTCAAAGGCAATACTTACACCGTGGGCGACCTTTACATCGATGGCGTACTATTCTGCAACACCATAGAGGATAAAGTGAGAATACTACCTTTGCTATGTCCGGATACTCCGCAGGGAATCGGTTGCCGTTGCAAAGAGAAAGTATATGCTCGAACTGCCATTCCCTGTGGCACGTATAAAATCACGATGCAACGTAGTCCTCGCTTCAAACGTATGTTGCCGTATCTACACGATGTTCCTCACTTCTTAGGCATTCTTATCCATTCCGGAAATACTGATGCTGATTCTGCCGGGTGCATCATCGTTGGCAAGAACACTATCAAAGGTAAAGTTGCCGAGTCGCGTGCCACATCAGATCGGCTTAATGAGATACTGAGCAAGGAGAAGAATATCACCATTGAGATTGTGTAATGGGAAAGCTACGTAAATTACGAGCCCCCGACAATCTGCACATTGATTTCACTCCATCGCCCAAACAATACGAACTCTGGAAACTGTTGCAGCCAGAATGCCCGAAATGTGGAGGGGCTGTAAGGCAACAACTCGTTGGCTATGATGCGAACCATAATGCTCAATATAAACCATTCTGTTATCAATGTGGTAACGCCAATATTCCGCAACTAATACTTGGAGGCGGAGCTGCTGGCGGGGGCAAAGCTCTGTCAAATGAGGATTTAGCACTAACCCCATCTGGTTTTGTGAAGATGGGAAACTTGCGAATTGGTATGGAAGTGAATACTCCGAATGGAAAAACAGCTAAAATTATAGCTGTGCACCCACAGGGGAAGAAGCAACTATACAAAATTACAACCTCGGACGGCATTGAGGTAAAATGTTGTGATGACCATTTGTGGGGCGTAAAAATAGATGGACTCTACAGAGTGATTTCGATGGCTGATATGCGAAATGCCATTACCGCACGTAAAAAGGTAAATATACCATTGTGTGGAATGCAGCAATTTGGTGAGCAATATACCGGTATTATTCACCCGTATATCATCGGGGCTTTGCTGGGCGATGGCGGATTGACAAAGACTATCACTTATACAACATCTGACGTGTTCATCGTGGAGAAAATTCTTTCATTATTGCCGGAAGGAGCAAATATAAAAAAGTTGCCATCTGCCAAATATGGATATATCATCACAAGTAAGAACTATCGTGGAGGGGTTGCTTATTCACCTTTCAAAGAAGAATTGCGCAAGTTGAATATGTTGTGCCGTTCTGACAAGAAACGGGTTCCACCTGAGATTATGTATGGAGATATGAACAGTCGAATCCAGTGCGTACAAGGCATGATGGATTCTGATGGATATGTAGACTCCAGAGGTCATTGTTCGTTCTCGGTATGTAACAAAGCATTGGCAGAAGATTTTATGTTTATGGTTCGGAGTCTAGGCGCAAAAGCACGGCTCACGTCCAGAGTAAAATCATGTGTATATAAAGGCGAACGAAAATATGCAACCTCGTGGAATGTAACTTTCAACAGCGGAGATCACAACTGGATGTTCCTCTCATTGCCTCGGCAGCAGGAGCGGATAAAAGAGTCGAAAGTTATTCCTCGTTATGTTGTGTCAATCGAAGATGCAGGGGTTGATGATGCTCTGTGCATTACCATTGACAGCTCAGATGGGTTATTTATCACCAACGACTTTTTGGTGACTCATAACTCTTATTTAGCCTCTGTTTGGTTGGTAAGTAGCTGTATCCGCTTTCCAGAAATTCGAGCGATTGTGGCTCGTAAGACGTTGAAGTCTTTGAAGGAGTCCACGTGGAATACGATACGTGCGGTCATCAAGCGTTGGGGGCTGATTGAAGACGTACATTATAGGGTGAACAACCTTGCGGGAACGCTGACATTCTGGAATGACTCCATCATATTGATGTTGGAGATGGCCGACCTGCCGTCAGACCCAAACTTTGAACGGTTCGGTTCGATGGAGGCGACCATCTGTGCAGTCGATGAGGTGTCGGAGATAGGTCAGAAAGCCATTGAGGTATTGTTTTCTCGTTTGCGTTGGCGTACTCACGAGACATTTATGGTCTCGAAGATGTTGCTCACGACCAACCCAACTACCAACTGGGTGCGTAGCCGTTTTGTGCAGGATGATAACGGCGATAAAGTAGAAACGCGGGAAGGTGAATATTACATACCTTTTAGCGTATTCGACAACCCAGATATCGGTTTCCGTCAAACCTACGAGGCAGCTCTGAATAAGATTTCAGACCAAGCCACCAAGGAGCGCCTGCTTTATGGCAACTGGGATTTTGTGGAGGCAAACGATATGGCGATCTACAATCGCTTTGATGGAGCTAAACATCTTGTTACAGGGCTTAAAGAGCGTGTGTATGACCCGACCAAGCCTCTCATCACGGTATGGGACTTTAACGTCGCTCCACAGATGTCCGTGCTGTCTGCCCAGATAGATTACGATAATAAGAAGGTCTATGTGCTGGAAGAGATATTGGGTAAGCCACAAGATAAAGAAAACAACACCCCTGCTTTATCCCGACGAGTGCAACAGAAACTCTATCGGGAGAAACATATCGGAGGTGTGGATATAACGGGTGATCCATCTGGTCTGCAACGTTCAACAGCCACCGAGGATGGCATCAATAACTATACGGTGATTCTCGATACATTCGGCAAAGGTATTTTACGCCCGAAATTGAAGCTACTGAGAAAACAACCGCCACAAGTTACCAGATGCGAGTTTGTGAACGAGTTATTTACCGGCTACAATGGCTGGACAATTGAGATAGACCTCAAATGCCGAAAGCTGACAGAGGACTTGATTTACCAGCTAAAAAACGAAGATGGAACCAAGTGCAAGCAGAAAGTAACCGACTCGAAAACAGGTGTGAAGTATGAAAAATATGGTCACCTTTCGGACTGCTTGGATTACCTGCTCTGCTACTATCTTCGGGATAGTTGGTATAAGTTTAAAAGCGGGGACAACAAAGGAAGTATTATAGCTACCACTCCCGCAGTGTATGATGGATTTAATTACTAAAACAAATATGTACAGACGATTTCTAAATGATAATGATTACTTGGGCGTGATTACAGCCGAAGCACTTGCGCAAATGACACGAGGCAATAACGACCGTTTTGCACAAGCGGAGGAATCTGCCGAGATGAGCATCATCGAAAATCTTAGTGAGAACTACGAGATTGAGCAGGAACTCCGTAAAGGGAAGTATATTGCCGAGCACGATAGACGAATCACTTTCCCCGTGGGTGCATTTATCTATTTGGAAGGGCGTATCTATGAGGTCATTCGCTCGATAAGTGGTTATAAAGTGCCGTCTTTATTGATGTATTGGGAAGAATACGTGTCATCGAGTCCTGACGAGAAAACTGCCACACAATATTCCCAGTTTGGCACATACTATGTTGGCAATATAGTGATGTATAACGATGTGGCGTATATCTGTAAAGGCGACAATGGATATAAATTCGGAGATATTCGCATCCCGATGGTAGTCGGTTGGTTAGAGAAAGAAACCGCCGAATGGTTGCCCGTAGAGTATAACCTTTGGGAAGTTGTGTCATTCAATGGAGCATTCTATACATTGATGACACTGGAAGGATTTGATAATAACATTACCCCCTTTAACTCTCCTTGCTGGGGTGCTATTGCAGATTATGCCCCGGCGTACAATGATTACGAGTTAGAGGAGCACGAGTATGTGGTCTACGACGGACGTGTATTCTATCCGGGAATGGATGTGAATGCCGATGTTCCTATCGTTGGGCATAACATCGCCTTGAATGACCCTCGCAACTACAATCTCAAAAAACATATGGTACGACTTGCCATCTATGAACTAACCAAACTGATTGCACCAAACAATGTGAGTACGGTGCGACTGAAAGACCACGAAGAGTCGATGAAGTGGCTGAACGATGCCTCCAAACTACGGCTGAATCCCCAGATACCACGAAAACTGGCGGAGGATAACAAGCCCGTTACGGATTGGCAGCTATCGACTTTTCAGACCGATTACGACCCTTACAAAAATCCGTGGCTGGTGTAATTAGAGAATACGCATAACTTTTTTACCTCACACACATTGAATGAGATGTTTCTTATATTTAACAGATATAAAGGTGATTACAAACACGTAAGTCTGTATATAGTTATGCTGTAACTTGCTGATATTATTGCGTTTTAGTGTGTGATAATGAGTATATTTTCTCAATTTATGTATTATCTTTGTCGTCACAAAACTAAATATGAACTTAGAATGACTAAAGCAGACATCATTAGCGAAATAGCTAAATCAACCGGAATAGATAAGGTTACGGTTGCCAATGTAATTGAAGGTTTTATGGAGAGCGTAAAAGGCTCTATGAGCTCGGGTGAGAATGTTTACTTGAGAGGGTTCGGCACATTTTTGATAAAGTACCGTGCGCAGAAAGTTGCACGCAATATTTCCAAGAACACAACGATAACCATTCCGGCTCATAATATTCCGGCGTTTAAACCGGCTAATGAGTTCTGTTTATCTGTTAAGGAGAGCAAGTAGTTGAACAATATAACGAAGTATAACCTCAAAGTACTGCTAATATCGATAGCCTGTTTGATATTGGTGTTTTGTGTATTGGCTTATCTGAGTGCTCCTTATAGTGATATGTTTTTATTTAGTTCCATCAATCCGCGGGAGTTTCTGAAAGGAATGGTCTTCGCTTTGGGGTTCGGATTGGGATTTCCGATATGGCTTTCGATAATCACAATCGGATTATTTTCGTTTTTGCTGTTTATCGCCATTCTCTGGATTGTACGCAGGATAATAAAATAACAAAAGGACATCAATCGATGTCCTTTCTTGTTTGGGTACTTTCAGAGCCTTATTTTTTAGACTCTTCCAGTGAAGCTTTGCGAAACTCTTTCATTGCCTTCTCAATTTCCAATGAGGCTTTGCGAGCGCGAGTTCCAGCTGCCTTATTTCCGTTTTCTACCTGAGCCACAGCGTCAGTTTTGAAAGCCGTAAAAGCGGCTTCGAGCTTTTCGATTAATTCTTTTATTTTTGTTATACTGTTAGTTTATACATATTTGAGAACAAAGATACAAAAAACATGTTATTTACAGCCCAACACAGCATTAGCTCTTTTAAATGTTTGATTTTTATTCGTATTTTTGTAGTAGTGCTTATAAATAGTATTAGGACTATTGCCTGCCATTTCTGCTACTTCTACAGGAGGAATATCAGCTGCAAGCATTTCAGTGATAAATGTTCCACGCGCTGCATACCATGTGATTTTCTCATCACTTTGAATAAGATCCTGAACTTTTCTTAAGGCTAAGTTTAGGTTGCAATAAAGCCGCTTCAGTCGCCCTCGTTGTTTTGCTTCCGTATTGTGTTTTACTGAAAATACAGGTAGCATGTAGTTACCATAGCACTTGTCCTTATATCGTTCAACGATTGCCCTTGCTTTGGAATTAAAATTCATACAAGCCCTTTTGGGGAATTTTATTCGCTCATAGTTTAGGTTGCCATCTTTATCAATACAATCCCAAGTCAGGTATGCAACATCAATATTAGCCATTCCTCCGGTATAGTAACTGAATAAAAACAGGTCAACGTAGAAAGACTCCAGTCGGCTTAAAAGTTTACGATCCAGTTTCTCTATTTTATCAATGACATCCTTGGAGAGGGTCTTGGGAATAAATTCCTTAGACTTCATTTTAGGTCTGGCACGCTCGAATACGGTGAGATCTATATCCGGTATGTTCATCTTAGTCGCATAATATAGCAGACCGTAGAATCTTCGTAGTCGAGTTTCTAATCCACCGTTATTACCATTCTCAAGACCTCGCTTATCAAGGAAAAATGCGTAATCATTAACAAAGTCAGCCGTAATCTCATTAAAGTAATAACTGGATAGTGCTCGGTCATATTTTTGTTTTGTGAATTGAGTAAGGGTGGTTCGTAGGTCTCGATAATTTTTTGCAGTACCAACACTGCTTATTACCTTGCCGTTCTTTATACGCTCACGAGATAGTATGTTTTCGATGATTGAATCCAATGCTGTCGATACAGAAAGGACTTTTGCCTCTCTCTTCTTATTTTCCGTGACATCGAAGCAATGAGACCATTGAACAGGTGACCATGATTTCCCTTCAGCTTCCCACTCCTCCGCAATTTTCAGATAGCTTGACTTCAACTCGAGCAAACGCTTGTTTTTCTCTGTTGCTTCCGCACTTTTAGATTTGAATTGTTGGGTCTGATTGTCCCACTCTTTTGCGGAGCCAGTGATATTGATTACCTTTGTTACTCTGGCGTAATCGGTTCTGAAAAATACCATCTCCAGTTTTACTAATCGGGGATCTTTGGGGTTATCCTTACCCTTGATGTTAATTGTAAACATAGCGCATCAGTTTTTAATTTGTACTTAATTGGCTTCAAATTCAAGTGCCTTACCGGACTACATGAATCACTACATCCGAATAGTGCTTTTTGCCAAAAAAGGGTTATTATTGCTATCAAAATAGCTTTTTTCGTAACAACCCTGTAAGTACTAATATCAACTAATGCGCTATGTTACTGTTACTTGCTATATACATTCACTGTATATAGTGAAAAAGAGGGGTTCCTATTTTTGGGTTCCACTCTTCATGTATCTCAGATGTGTATTAAAATACCGAAAACTCGTAGATCCGAGCGATAGTTCCTTCGCTCTGGTCGGGCTTGGTGACCAAAAGCCGCACATAACGAGCTTTGACCGGTTGGGCAAGCACCCGCTCGGTTTCCAACAGGATGTTGTCCGAAACCGCATCGACGGTTTTCCACTCATCGCCGGGTGCGTTTTTCACCTGAAGGCTATATTCCTTGGTGATGTAGTTCAACGCCTCCAGTCCAGCATGCATTACATACCATCCGCGAAGAGGGGTTTCCTGCCCCAAATCGACATCCAAGAATTTGGGTTTTGCATCGCTGGTATCGCACCATTTGGTGGTAAAACCTTCGTCCATAGCACAATCTGCCCGTTCGGAATGTCTAACCTGACCGGAGCATTCCGCTGCCTGTTTTCCATAGATTAGATTTTTGCGCCCCACCTCGGCCGCTTCCGCTCCCCTTTCAGGCAGCGCGACTCGCAGCAGGTCGGCAGCAGGAACAACGCGGTTGTCGGCATCCTCGGCAACGGTCGCCGCAAAAATCACAACATGCGCATCATCGGGCAAGACAAGCTGTCGCGCCCCTTCCGGAATGTCGATTTCAATACAGAATATATAGCTAAATTCATAAGGCAGATCCTCGTTGCGGATCATGCTGTGACGGTGCGTTCCGACATAAGCGATCTCGGAGGGTTTGAGGAATGCTTCAGTATGCCCAGTATGTCCCCACTGTCCGATAAATCCGCTGTAATAGGGGACAAGTGCGTCAGCCGGATTGCCATCGACTGTAAATGTCGTGGGTGTATCACGCTCCGTGGCAGCGGCAAGCAGGTAGAGCTTATTGTAGCGGCCTTCGGGCAGGGCGATCGTATCACGACGACACTTTATTCCGTTTTCGGCTGCGGGATCTCCTAATTGGAAAGGTATTCCACGATAGACAAGCTGCGAAGGGAATAATTCGGCAGCATAGGAGTTGCCCTTGCCATCGAAATTCACATCCGAGCGGAAAGAGTTGAACGATGCGGTTTTAACTTTGAATGGCAAATTCACAAACGCAGTTTTGACTGCTGCCAACATTTTTTCGGGGTTCGAAAGTTTTACTCGGAAAGTCTTCATGCCGAATGGTTTGATCGCGAAACGAAGTTCCCGACCTTCGGTAACGGCATCTCCGATAACAGCCTCGTTTCCGTTAAGCTCTTTGGCCTCAACAATCCCCGCCGCAAAGCGAATCGAAGCCTGTTGGGCATCGCGACCGGAGGTCTCATAAAAGCGAACAACGTATTCGTCGGAATCCTCGGCCTGCTTGATCGCCCGGATCGCCACACAGTCGTTCTGTGATTCAGCAAACGAGAAGCTCCGGCCAAGCGACCCGGAATGCTTGGCCGCAACAAATGCCGTCAGCGGCTGGTTAAGCACTTCGGCTTTGCGCACAATACCTCCAACGCGGTAATCACCCTGATGACCCACAATCGAGTAGGTGAAAATATGGCGACCGAAATCCTGCCGATTTTGGTAAGCATATCCGCCCTTGGTTTTAGGCGTATGGAGCAAGGTCAGGCGCAACGTGTTATCATTGGGTTTATCCCACCCGTATTTACTGTCGTTGAGCACCGAAACGCCGTAACTGCCGTCTGCATCGGTCAAGTCTGCCCATTGCTGAGCATAGACCTCATAGGCCGTTTCGGTATTATTCCCGCGGGCGATAGAACCCACACCCAAATCGTATACCGCCTTCTGATTGGCTACCGTAAGCGGAAATTCAGCTTTAAGCAACGCATTGGTACTCTGCCAGTCAATATCATTCACGATATCAATCCGGTCGCTACCCTCTACTAAGTTTATGTATTGTTTGAAGCGCGAATCGCCAGAGGTGCGTTCCACGCACACCGACGCCCTTACAGGCCCGGCTTCGGCAACCGAAATTTGCACATCGCCGAACACCGCCACAGGATCAGCATCCATCGTTCTTTTTAGGATTTCCCAAGCAGGCCAGCTGAACGACTCGTTTTCAGTGAAAAGTGCAAGCCGCACGGCTTGGCCTTTGCCGATCAACTCCCGACCGTTACGTTTATCGACGATCGAACCGATATCGCCGTTGGCGTCGAGCGAAATCTTATAAATGCTATTTTCAAGGCCCTGTCGGGAAACCTTCAGCGACGAAGATTTATCCGCACCGCCTTTGCGCAGATCATACACCACATATCCCACAGCCGGAACATGGGCCTTGATCAGCACTTTCACCTCTCCCTCGCGCGCTCCGGCTACGGTCTGCGACGGCACGCGGACGCCCTTGTCGTTGTAAACCGACCAATTCTTTCCCTGCTCTGCGACAACCACTTCGGCAATATCATCGACCGGGAATCCGGTCGGATTGTAGATCACCACAGGAGTTCCCTTCACATTCGTATTCAACGCGCGGGAAACGCCACCCACCGAAGAGGTCAACACACCAGCAAATTGCTTCATCGAAATCAGCTCGTCGTTCCATGAAAATTCATAAGCCCGAGGGATACTGGTTCCGGTCAGATCGTCGTGAAACTGATGCCAAATAAAACGCTTCCACGCCTCGGTAAGCTCCCGTTTGGGATAGGCTACCGCGCCAAGCCAATCGGCAACAACCGCACTGCGCTCGGCGGCATCGGCAAGCTGCTCGTTGCGGCGGTTATAGAGTTTCATGGCAGCCTGCGAGGTATAACAACCTGTCGCATGCACATCCATCAACAATTCGCTATTCCAAACCGGAAGTTCCGGATGTTTCTCAAAAGGAAGATAGTCCTTGTAGAGTTGATCGCTCGTCGCGCTGATGATCTTCACAGGGCCATTTCCGGCAAGCCCAGCCTCCAAAGCCCGAACCGATTCGATTGTTGGTGCACCGCCCGTATCGCCCGTACCATAATAATGATACACAGTCTTGAGGGGACTTTTGCTTGTAATGTCGGACAGATGCTTACTCTGGCTGAGGTCTTCGTAGCGCCATTTGGTCGTATAGTTGTGGGCATCGGCAACCAACATGATGCGCGCTCCATCGACGCCCTCCCACAATCCGATCTCGAACGGAATCTTGCTGTTTCCGTGAAATGGCTTTTGACGCCACTGCAACTTCTGGGTCGAGAATCCGATCAACCCCGAATGGGCTGCCACGGTAGGCAAAACCCAGCCGAACCCGAAACAGTCGGGAAGAAAAATATCCGTTCCTTCAACACCGAACTCATCACGGTAAAAATGCTGGCCATAGAGGATATTACGCGTAAACGATTCGATCGAGGGGATGTTGGGATCGGTAGCATCCCACGTGCTTCCCGTCACATGCCAGCGGCCTTCTCTGATATACTTTTTGATCAATTCATACTGATGAGGATAATACTCCTTCATCCATGAATATTTGATACCTCCTTCAAAGTTGAACACATATCCGGGATATTTATTGAGTAGAAACAGGTTTCGATCAAGTGTTTTGGGAATGAATTCACGGATCGAACGCTGCACATCCCAATTCCATTGGGAGTCGAAATGCGCGTTGGAAACAAGATATGCCTTGGGTTTCTCCTGCGCCAAGGCTTCGACCATAAGAATGAGCGAAACCAGATAGAGTAAAATACGTTTCATGGTTTTTATTTGGGATTAGTTAGTAATATTCCTGTTCAAATAACAAAGATAGCATATTATTGGACTATAAAATTAATTATAAATGATCGATTAATCTGATTTTTCGGACATTTTTTCAAACTCGACCCTCAACAGCCCCTCAACGAAGATTAATTGAAGAAATTCCCTGAAAAAACCCGCCTAAGAATTTGCATTTATAGTGTACTAATACTATTTTTATTGCAAAACCTATAATTTGTCTTTAGATCACCCCACCCACAGTCATCCGACATCCAGCGCAATATGAGGATATAAATACGCAAATCGCCACCAAATGCCGCAATTAAATTTCTATTTTCGTATGTTCAAAATTACGACAGATAATTTTGTATTTTTGTAAAAAACCGCCCCGAATGCAACCGATTAAACCTTTAATCGCAATCGCACTGATAGTGCTTTGCACAACAGCATGCCACAGAGAGCCGATCGATTACGTCGATCCACTGATCGGCACCGGCTTTCACGGCCACACCTTCCCCGGGGCGACTACGCCGTTTGGCAGCGTGCAGCTCAGTCCCGACACGCGTGCCAACAACTGGGATGCCTGCGCCGGGTATCACCACTCCGACTCCACGATCAACGGGTTTTCGCACACCCACCTGAGCGGCACGGGGTGCGCAGACCTCGGCGACCTGCTTTTCCACCCGACCACACGCGCCGTCGACACCACACGTCAAGGCTATATTTTCGAGCCGTATCGCTTCTCGCACGCCGACGAAACGGCCTCGGCGGGCTATTACAGCGTGCGGTTGCGCGACGAGGGGTTGACCGTCGAACTTACGGCAACACCTCGCACAGGCGTTCACCGCTACACATTCGAGCGGGGCAGCAAGCCACGCGTGGTTGTCGATCTGCTCCACGCCATAAGCGAGGAGCGGCTCGATGAGGCCACCGTAACACAAACCGCAGCCAACGAGTTGTGCGGTGTACGCCGCACGACGGGCTGGGTGGCCAACCAAAGGGTCTACTTCGCAGCTCGCTTCTCACGGCCGTTCGCCGGCGTCGAGATCATCCGCAACGGAGCTGTCGCCATTGCCGAATTCGAGGGTGACGCACCCCTCGAGGTCAAGGTCGGGATCTCGACGGTCAGCGTAGAGAATGCACGCGAGAACCTGATCTGCGAGGTCGGCGACCTCGACTTCGACCAGGTTCACCTCAAAGCACGCGAAAGCTGGAGACAAGCCCTCGATCAAATCACGGTCACCGGCGGAACGGAGCGCGAAAAACGGATCTTCTACACCGCGCTCTACCACACCCAAATCGCCCCCAACGTCACGAGTGACTACAACGGGCAATTTCGCCGCAACGACCAGACCATAGGCCATTTACCCAAGGGACAGAGTGCCTTCTACTCGACGCTCTCACTCTGGGATACCTTTCGCGCTTGGCTGCCATTGATGTCGCTCGTCAACACGCCTCTGATCGAAGAGATCTCCAAGAGCATGCTCGACATCTACGATGCCACGGGTGAGCTGCCGATCTGGCCGCTCTCCTCAGGCGAAACCGACTGCATGATCGGCTACCACGCAATCCCGTTCATCACGGAAGCCTACCTGCACGGAGCTGCCGGATTCGATGCCAAACACGCCTTCGAAGCGATGAAACGCTCGTCCGAGATCAATAAAAAAGGCTCGGAATACTACCTGCGGCTCGGCTACATCCCGGCCGACATCAAACGCGAATCGGTCTCCTGCCTGCTCGAATACGCCTACGACGATTGGTGCATCGCACAGATGGCAAAGGCATTGGGCTACGACAAGGAGTATGACGAATACACCCGTCGCGCCACCAACTACGTCAATGTGTTCGACGGCAAAACCCGTTTCTTCCGCGGCAAGCGACTCGACGGTGGCTGGAATGCGCCTCTGGCCGAGTTCGTAGCCGGACGCGATTACACCGAGGCGACGCCTTGGCAGTATCGGTTCTTCACGCCGCACGATGTCAACGGGTTGGTGCAGCTGTTCGGCGGAAGCGAGCTATTCGGTGCTGCGCTCGACACGCTCTTCACGCGCCGCACGCCGGAGGGCATCGAGATCGACCTGAACGACATCACGGGAATGGTGGGGCAATACTCCCACGGGAACGAGCCGAGTCACCACATGGCATACCTCTACAACTACATCGGCGAGCCGTGGAAGACGCAGGCCGCAACACGCCGCCTGATCGACGAGATGTACGACGCAACCCCCGACGGCATTGTCGGCAACGAGGATTGCGGCCAAATGTCGGCATGGTACATCCTCTCGAGTCTGGGACTCTACGCCGTGTGCCCCGTTTCGGGCGAATTCTCGCTCACCACTCCGCTCTTCGAGAAGGCGACCATTCGCCTTGCCAACGGCAAGCAGCTCACCATAACGGCAAACTCCCCCGGCCGCAACCGCTACATCGATCAGGTGACGTTAAACGGCGTGGAGATCAGCACCAACTACGTGACCTACGAGCAGTTGATGCAGGGTGGAACACTCGCCTTCACCCTCTCGTCGAAACCCAACAGGCAGCGCGGCGCAACTGCCGAGGCCGCACCCTATTCGCAAAGTCGCGGTCGCTCGGTATCACCGCCCTACACTTCGGTCGATGTGAATCTCTTCCTCGACAGCATCCGTGTCGACTTGGATTGCGCAACACCCGATGCACAAATACACTACACCCTCGACGGCAGCGAACCGACGGCTCAAAGCACTCCCTATGACCGACCGTTCACGCTCACCCGTTCGCTGCCGATCAAGGCGAAGGCTTTCAAGGAGGGCTATGCCCCCAGCCGCACCACGACGCTCAATGCACTCCGTGCAACCCTCGCTCCGGCCGTCACACCACGCGGCACGATGCAGCACGGCACTCGTTTTAGCTATCGGCGCGGCACATTCTCTTCGGTCGAGGAGCTAACCGCGGCCGCAGAGATGCAGCGCGGCACGATGGAGTCGCCCTCGATTGCCTCGGCCGCCGATTCCGACCACTTCGGCTACCTCTTCGAGGGATTGATCTTCATTCCGCAGAGCGGGGTCTGGGGTTTCACGACCAAGAGCGACGACGGCAGCGTACTCTACATCGACGGCCGCAAGGTGGTCGACAACGACGGTTCACACGCCGCCGTGACCGCCGAGGGGCGCATCGCCTTGCAGCGCGGTTACCACCGCTACCGCCTGCTCTACTTCGAGGATTACGAGGGCGAGGCCCTCAACTGGGGCTGGATTGCCCCCGGTGACAACCGAGAGAGCCCCATTCCGGCCGACGCGCTCTTTTTAGACAATAATTAAATGTACCGAAATATGAAAATAAGACACCTACTAATCCTCTGGATCTTCGTCTTGGCACTTTGTCCTCCGCCGACGGCCGTTGCAAGAACGCCAATAGCAATCTTTTCGCACAACGACTACCAGCGCAACGTGCCCTTCTACCAAGCCTATGCGCAGGGCGTGTTCTCAATCGAAGCGGATGTCTTCCTCGACAACGGGAAGCTGCTGGTGGGTCACGACAAGTCGGATCTGCGCCCCGACAACACCTTGCAGGCACTCTACATCGAGCCGGCCGTAGCCCAATTCCGACGCCACGGGGGCAAACCATACGCCGAGAAGGGCAAGCCGCTGCAACTGCTTATCGAGCTCAAGTCGGCCACCGATCCGACCCTGCGCGCGGTGATCGCCGAGCTGGAACGCTATCCCGAAGTTTTCGACTTCGAGCGCAACCCGCAGGCCATTCGGATCGTAATCACGGGGCAAGTCCCCTCGGCCGAAGATTTCGACAAATATCCCGAGTACATTCGCTTCGACGGCAACCCCCAGATAACCTATACCCCCGAGCAGCTGCAACGCATCGCCATGATGAGCACCTCGTTCCGCAACCTGTCGATCTGGAACGGCAAGGGGACACTCATCCGCCACGAGCAGCAGCGCGTCGAACGGCTCATCGCCGAGGTACATGCGCTGGGCAAGCCGATCCGTTTCTGGGAAGCCCCCGACGGTGTAACGACATGGTACACGTTCTACAATTTCGGTGTCGATTACCTCAACACCGACTATGTGGAGCGTTGCACGGAACTATTCAGCGACTTCACGAATAAGAATTTCGAGATCGCGGCAAATCGCGACACCGACCACCACGACGACAAGGGGGTTACGAGAACCAAGAAACTCGACAAGACAACACGCAACTTCAAGGGTTTCGAGAACGAGAAGCTGCAACTCTCCGACAACATCGCCACATACACCCCCACCTACCGCAACGACGGCAAACCCCGACCGATCAAAAATGTGATCTTCCTGATCGGCGACGGCATGGGACTTTCACAAATCAGTGCTGCCGAGAGTGCCAACCGCAACCTGACGTTGATGCAGATGAAACACATCGGCTTGCAACGCAGCGCGGCCAAAGATGCCTACACGACCGACTCTGCCGCCGCAGGTAGTGCCCTTGCCACGGGCGAAAAGTGCTACAACCGCCACATCTCGATGACCCCCGACAGCTGCCAAATTCCGTCGCTCACCGACTTCTTTACCGCGCGAGGCGTGCGCTGTGGCGTGGTAACGCTGGGCAATGTCGCCGACGCAACACCTGCGGCCTTCTACGGCCACAACGTGGAACGCGACGATGCCGATGCGCTGACGGCCGAACTGCTCGACGGGAAACTCACGGTATTGTGCGGTAGCGGAATCGACGTTTTCGAGAAGCGCAACGACAACCTCGACCTCATCGCACAACTCAAAAAGCAGTATCAATTTGTGCGCAGCATCGACCGCATCGGGCAGCAGCCGGTCATCTGCATCGACGAACGAATGGGCGATGCAGCCGAAGAGGCCAATCTCACGCTGCTCGCCGAGGCAACGCGCAAGACGATACAAAACCTCACAAAGGAGGGCGGGAACGGCTTCTTCCTGATGGTCGAAGGGGCTAAGATTGACTACGCCGGCCATTCGAAGTGTCTTCCCGGCTCGATTCTCGAGACGCTCAGTTTCGATTTAGCAATTACCGAAGCGATGCGCTTTGCCGACAGCAACGGCGAAACACTCGTCGTAGTGACGGCCGACCACGAAACGGGAGGCTTGACACTACTCGACGGCGACATCCGCACGGGACACGTCATGGGCTACTACGTAACCGACGACCACACCCCCTCGATGCTGCCCGTATTCGCTTACGGCCCTCGTGCCGACCTCTTCTGCGGAGTCTACGACAATACCGAGATCGCAAAACGCATAAAAACCGCCGTAACAGACTAACCATGAACCCGACAAAAAAATTACTCATCGCCATCGCCATCGCACTCTGCCTTACGGCGGTCGGACAGGCGCAGACCGAATCCGATTCACCGGAGGAGCGGCCGAAATACAACCTGCCCTATAAAAACACCTACGTCAAAGAGCCGCTCGTCGCCGAGAACGAATTCCGGATAGCCAAGCAGCGCACCCTTACACCCAAGAGTTTCGAGCAAGCGAAGAAGATTCTGCCCGCGCCATTCTGGAGTGGCCACGACGACGAGATCAAGATGTACTGGCGTGCGTGGGAGATTGCCATAGGCAACATCCGCCAGCCGCAAGAGGGGTCGGGGTTGGTCGCTCCCTACCTGGACATCGCCTACAACGGCAACCTGTTCATGTGGGACGCTTCGTTTATGATGATGTTCGCCCGCTACGGCTACCACTACTTTCCCTTCCAGAACACACTCGACAACTTCTACGCCAAGCAACACCCCGACGGCTTCATCTGCCGCGAGATCAAGGCGGACGGAGCCGACTGTTTCGAACGCTACGACCCGGTGAGCACCGGGCCGAACCTGCTGCCGTGGGCCGAGCTGCTCTACTTCAAGCAATACGGCAACATCGAACGCCTCCACAAGATCTTCCCTGCGCTCTGCGCCTACACCAAGTGGTGGCGACTCAACCGCACGTGGCAAAACGGGATGTACTGGTCGAGCGGCTGGGGCACGGGCATGGACAACATGCCGCGCGTGCAACCCCAATACAACCTGATCTTCAGTAACGGCAAGATGACGTGGCTCGACACCAACCTCCAACAGCTGCTCGTCGACGAAGCACTGCTCGAGATCGGATTTCAGATCGAACGCTGGCAGGAGATCGAGGAGTTGGAGGACGAGATGCGCCACATCAAGGCATACATCAACCAGCACATGTGGTCGGAGCAGGAGGGTTTCCTCTACGACCAATACGACGACAACTCGTTGAGTAAGACCAAAGGCATCGGGGCTTTCTGGGCTTTGCAGGCAGATGTTCTCGACTCGGCACGTTTGGACACGCTGGTCTCGAAGTTGCGCGACAGCTCGCTGTTTGCCCGCCCCCACTGCGTACCGTCGCTCTCGGCCGATAACCCGAAGTACAACCCCCGCGGACGCTACTGGCAAGGCGGCGTCTGGCCCGGCACGAACTATATGGTCATCACGGGACTCACCAAAAAGGGCTACACCAAGCTGGCCTACACGATCGCCGAGAACCACTACCGCAACGTACTCGACGTATTCCGCAAGACGGGGACTTTCTGGGAGTATTACGCTCCGGAGGCTTCCGAGGCGGGATTCATGGCACGCAAAGAGTTTGTCGGTTGGACAGGACTGCCACCGATCGCCGTCTTCATCGAATACATACTGGGGCTGAAATCGGACTACTCGACCGGCTCGGTCACGTGGGACATTGCACAGACCGAAGCCCACGGCATCGCACGCTATCCCTTTGGGCCGGAGGGTGTCCTGACCTTCAAGGCCAAGGCGCGGCAATCGGCCGACGAACGCCCCGTAATCACGGTCGAGAGCAACACGGAGTTCGACCTTACGATCCACTGGGGCGAGGATCAATCAGCCACACACCACATAAAGCAGGGAGTACAAACAGTAAACAAAAAATAATATGAAAACCCGTATAACCACGCTCCTGCTCACGTTGGCCACGCTGACGGCAGGGGCACAGAGCCTAACCTTCAACGCAGAGGGAAAGTTGAAGATCGCCCAATTTACCGACACCCACATCGACCTCGGCACGGCCGAGCGAAGAGCCGAAGCAGAGAAGACCCTAAAACAGCTGCGATACATCCTCTCCGCCGAGCGACCCGACGTGGTGATTTTCACGGGTGACGTGGTCACCGGACGCCCTGCCGCCGAGGGGTGGCGCACGATCCTTGCACCCCTTGCAGAGCAGGCAACGCCGTTCTGCGTAACGCTGGGCAACCACGACCGCGAACAGGATCTGACGGGACACGAAATTGCCCGCATCGTCACCTCCTATCCCAATTCGCTCAACACGCTCGACTGCGACACCCTCGCCGACTTCGCCGTGCAGGTCAGAAACAGAGGCGACGGCAAGACCGAAGCCCTGCTTTATATCATGGATTCGCACGACTACTCGACGGTCGAAGGGCTGGAGGGCTACGGCTGGCTCACCGCAGAGCAGATCGCATGGTATCGGGCGCGAAGCCGCCACTTCACCGAGGCCAACGACGGCAAACCGCTGCCGGCACTTGCATTTCTGCACATCCCGCTCCCGGAGTACACCGATTTCAGCAGCAAGGAGACCACCGCGGCCGTCGGACAGCGCACCGAAGACGAGTGCCCGGGGATACTCAACACGGGGATGTTTGCCGCATTTGTCGAATCGGGCGATGTGAAGGGGGTCTTTGCTGGACACGACCACGACAACGACTTCCTCTTCATCAAGCAGGGCATCGCTCTGGGCTACGGACGCTTTTCGGGCGACAACACGACCTACAACGACCTCAACCGAGGCATCAGAATAATCGAGATAACCAAGGGTAGCACGAATTTTGAAACGTGGATTCACGAACGCAACGGCAAGATCACCGACCGCGTCGTATGCAACGGGAAGACCCTAATAAACCAATAACAGCATTTTACAATCATGGAAATAGGAGTGGATTTGGGCGGCACGAACGTTCGAGTCGGAATCGTCGACAAGGGTAAAATCATCACGCTCTTGTCGGAACAATGTCGCGCACAAGAGTCTAAAAAGCAGGTCATAAGTCATATAACAGACATGATCCGCCGTTTGATGTGCCCACAAATCGACTACATAGGCGTCGGCGTTCCGTCGGTGGTCGATGCCAGTCGGGGGATCGTCTACAACGTCATCAGCATCCCTTCGTGGGACGAAGTGCCACTCAAAAGCATCCTCGAGAAGGAGTTCGGCGTTCGGGTCGATGTCGACAACGACTGCAACTGCTTTGCCCGCGGAATCCACACCTTCGGCGAGGGCAAGGGGCTTAACAACGTGGTCTGCGTAGCACTGGGCACGGGCGTAGGCGCAGGTGTAATCATCGACGGCAAACTCTACCGCGGCTACAACACGGGGGCTGGCGAAATCGGCAGCCTGCCCTATTTAGACCGCGACTACGAATACTATTGCAGCAGCCGTTTCTTCGTCGGACGGGGCACAACCGGCAAAACAGCCTACGACCAAGCCGTCGCCGGCGACAGCACGACGCTGGCACTGTGGCGGGAGTTCGGAGAGCACCTCGGCAATCTGGTATCGGCGATTCTCTACACCTACGACCCGCAGGCAATCGTCTTCGGCGGCAGCATATCGCAGGCGCACCGCTTCTTCGAGCAGGCGATGTTCGACAGCCTTGCCAAATTCCCCTACCCGCGCACGACGGAGAGCCTGAAAATACTCTTCTCCGACATAGACAACATCTCACTACTCGGCTCAACAGTAAAATGATAAAACAAACCAACAAAACCCAAACTACTATGAAAAGAACACTTCTGGCACTGACCTGCATGGCCGCCCTGGCGAGCTGCGGCAAGGTCGTCCACAGCGACGGCATCGTAGCCGTGATCCCCAAACCGACCGAAGTCACCGTAGGCAGCGGCGAGTTCAAAATAGGCAGATCCACGGCCGTCAATGTCGTTTTCGACGACGAGCGCATCAGCGATGTTCTGACGGCATTGAACGCCGTCGTGCAGCCGGTTTCGGGTCGCGAGCTGCAATCGAAAACCGGCACGCAAGCCGAGGACGGAGCAATCAACCTCCTGCGCGACACCACGATGCGCAGCGAAGAGTATACGCTCCAGATCACCCCGGAGCGGGTCGACATCACCTCGGGTGACGCGGCAGGTGCATTCTATGCCGTGCAGACCCTGCGTCAGTTGATTCCGGTCGAAGCGTTCGAAGGCGAGCCCGTTCGGGCATTCTGTCTGCCTACGGTGGCAATCAAAGACCGTCCGGCTATGGGATACCGCGGACTTATGTTCGACGTCTGCCGCCACTTCTTCTCCGTCGCTGACGTCAAACATGCTATCGACATCATGGCACTCCACAAACTCAACACACTCCATTGGCATCTGACCGACGACCAAGGCTGGCGGATCGAGATCAAAAAATACCCGCGCCTGACCGAGGTGGGTTCGGTGCGCAAACAGACCCTTGTAGGTTACGCATCGTCGACCGAATTCGACGGCATTCCCTACGGCGGTTTCTACACGCAGGAGCAGATTCGCGAGGTTGTCGACTACGCCGCACACCGATTCATCACCGTCGTTCCCGAAATCGAATTCCCCGGCCACTCGGTAGCCGCTCTGACGGCATATCCCGAATTGGGCTGCAAGGGCGAAGGGTACGAGGTTCTGACGCGCTGGGGCGTCGACGACCGCGTATTGTGTATGGGCAAGGAGTCGGCATTCGAGTTTATCAACGGTGTGTTGAGCGAGGTGCTGGAGCTCTTCCCCTCGAAATACATCCACATCGGCGGCGACGAATGCCCGACCGTTGAGTGGGAGACATGCCCCCTATGCCAAGCACGCATGAAAGCCGAGGGGCTGAAGACCGAACGGCTGTTGCAGGGATATGCCACGCACCGCGCCGAGCAGTTCCTCAATGCCCACGGCCGCAGTCTCGTGGGCTGGGACGAGATTCTCGAAGGAGGCGTAACGCCCAATGCCACGATCATGTCGTGGCGCGGCACAAAGGGCGGCATACAGGCGGCTCGCCAAGGCAACCACGCCATCATGACACCGACAACACACTGCTATTTCGACTACAAGCCCTCGACGACGACGGCTGCGAATCTCGGGTACGAAGATTCGTACCTGCCGCTGGCAAAGGTCTACTCACTCGATCCCTACGAGAGTCTGACGGAGGAGCAGCGGAGCTACATTCTGGGCGTTCAATGCAACCTGTGGACGGAATATATCACCACGATAGGCGATGTCGAGTATATGTTGCTGCCGCGCATGAGCGCACTCTCGGAGGTGGGCTGGAGCTGCGGCGACAAGGATTACGCAGACTACACAACTCGGCTCGAACATCTGACCCGACTCTACGAGATCTACGGATACAACTACTCCCCGCAGGAATAGAGCCAACTCATTGACAACATCATAGGCCGGCGGCTGGTCGCAGCAGCCGATCACCGCCGCCTATTCGTTAACACCCCGGGAACAAATCGCTTTGTTGCCGGGGTGTTTGGTACAAGAATTGGTTCTCGATCCTCGAGCCTGTCGAGAGGTCGCTGTGCTCTTTTCTCGATCCTCGAGCTTTGTCGAGAGGTCGCAGACTATTGCCACGCGTCAGCCTTTTTTCAGTCAGCAGCTCGCGGAGGCAGCTATGCAGCAACGCGAAATAGCAGTCCTCCGCAGGGCGGAGCTGCGGACTGCCAGCTTGCTGCGCAAGCCAAAAACAGCTCGACCAGACAAGCCTTTGCGACCTCTCGACAAAGCTCGAGGATCGAAAACAGGACGCAGCGATTTCCGGAGGCAGGCTCGCGGATCGAAAACAGCCCCAAAAAAATTACCGCTACTTGCTGTCGATTTTGTGGGTGCGGAGGGTTGTGCCTGCGGTGTTGACGGTGCGCGCTGTGATGCCTGACGCGTCGACATCTACGACCAACTTTTCGTGGTTGGCGTTGATCAGGATCGGGAAGTCTGTGCCGCGCGAGCCGTCGGTGGTGTAGGCGTAACGGTGCGTGTGGCCGCAGAGCATCAGATCGACCCCTGTGCCGTTGAGAATCGGCACGAAGAGCCGTCGGATCTCCTGCTCGCCCCACCAGCCGCGCCCTGTGCTGGGCGGCATGTGGATCACAACGATCTTGATCGGGGCACTGCGGTAGGCATCGCTTGCAACCACCTCGGAGAGCCAGCGTGCCTCCTGTTCGCGGTAGGCGTTTTGCACCGACAGTCCCAAGTTGCGGATGTCGCTATCGGGCTTGTCCTCGCCGCCGTCGAGCACGACGAAAAATGCCGGGCCTTGGCGGAATGTGTAGTAGGTCTCACCCGTCGTGGTGGGAAAGTAGTCGAGGAAGCGGTGCGAGTAGACTCCGCGATTTTCGTGGTTGCCGCGTGCCATGAATATCGGAATTCCCGCGCGGGACAACGTGTCGGTCGCAGTTCCCAGATAGCCGTCGAAGAGCTGTTTTTCCGACTCAATGTTGCTCGTCATATCGCCGTTGAAGAGGACGAAGTCGACCTCGTCATGCGAGATTCCCCGAAGCATCAGGCGAAAGAGCGAATCCTCGGCGTGGATGTCGTTGACGACAACGAATCGTGCGGTGCTTTTTGCCGCATCGAGCGTGGTCACCTCGTAGGGCTTCTGCCGGAGGATATCTTGTCCGTAGCCTTCACCGTAGAGCACCCGCTTCGCCCCTTCGTTGCCCAACACCGATTGCTGCATTATGCGGTAGCGGTATTTTGTTGCGGGTTGCAATCCGCTGATACGCACCGAGTGGTGTTTACCGACAAGGCATTTCCCGGCACGGGATTGGTAGGTGCGCGGTCGCGGCTCGCCGTAGAAGTGCGTCTGGTCGTCGGGGGCAATTTCGACCCACGCAACGGCATCGAGGTTTGTCGTCCAGACGACGGTGAATCCCTCATCGCTGACCGCCTGCAAGTAGGGCCCTTGGGCAATTTTTAGCGTCGGGGCTTTCTCGGCCGCGGTGGCTGCAAAGGCAAGTGTTGCAAAGAGAATCGAGAGTAGTTTTTTCATGGTTGGATCTTAATTTTCGTAATAAAGGTAGTGCAAATCGCCGACAAGACCAAATTGATCCGGCAATGCCAGTCGTGGCCTGTTGCGGCTGATTATCCATAAAAAACATTCGATGCCGAAGGGGAAATTCTGCATCGAATGTTTTCGTATGGAGGTGGTTTAGTATCCCGACGGATAATCGGCCACACTTGCTGTTGTCATCACCTGCTGGGTGTATTGATTCCCGAAGCGGTCTGTGGCGACAATCTTGATTGCAGCGTCAGGGTTCTCGGGGGTGTAGTAATACATGTGGGTGTAGTTTGTGACATTGAGCTTCTTCGACGCCTCGTCGTAGGGCGAATAGTTCGACAGGCTGCGCCCCACAACCCCTACGTGGTAGCCGATAGCCCACGCGTCGGAACCGTTGTAACGCGTCATCTGTCCCTTCAGCACTTCGTCCTCGTAGACCTCGACTTTCCACTGGCTGTCGGCATTCCAGATGTTGGCGAGGATGTTCGTGTTGTCGGCCGTCGCTGCCGCCAGACCCGAGAATTGCGGGAATCCGTAGCCGGCGAAGAGGGTCGGAGCTTTGTACATACGGATTTGGAAATCCTTGTCGTAGCCCACAGCCTTGTAGTACCAGTCGGTGATGCTGCTCTCCTTGATGTTGTAGACGGCATAACCGTTGGGTGTGCCGTCGTGGTTGACGGTCGACCACCACCATGCGCCGCACGCCGCACCGTGGATGTGCTCGTAGATGTTGTTCGGGTGCGCTTCGTAATTTTGGGCATAGTGGGTGTGCCCGGTCATGATGTGCACCGAGGCGAACTCCGAGAGCAGCTCCATGACGGCTTTCACGCTCGCGGCGGTCGAACCGCGCAGCGGAATGTGCGCACAGAAGATCAGGAGCTTGCTCTTGGGAACGTAGCTCAGATCCTGACGCAGCCACTCGACATCGCTCTCCTTGAATCCGAGGCTGTAATCCGCCGCGGCCTTGGCTTTGCTCAAGATGTTGTCCATGGCTACGATGTGGGCATTGCCCCGGTTGAAGGAGTAGTTGACCGGGCCGAACTTATACTCGAAGTTGCGTTGCGCATCGAGGTCAACCGAGCTGCTCTCGGCCGAGATTGCCGCCAACGCCTTGTTGTCGTGGTTACCGATGACGTTGAACACGGGAACGCCCATCACATCTTGGTGCAGAGCCTTGAACATCAGCGGCATCGTGCTATTTGAGTAGTCGCTCTCGGTGTTGTAGTTCACGTCACCCATCGTGATTGCATAGCAGGGGAGATCCATCGCGGCCACCGTGGCTTTGATGTCTGCGGCCGTCTCGTTGCGAAAACGGGCGATGTGGGTGTTGTTCTGGCATTGCGGGTCGCCGATGCAGATCAAGTTGAATTCGCTCTGCACAGGGGCTGCCGTCAGCGAGAAGTTATACTCCTTCTGGAAGCTCTTTATCTTCTGCCAGAAGCAGGGAAGCCCGTCGGTGATAGGCACGGCGTAGGCCGCCGGAATCGAGAGGTAGACGTGGAACGAGTCCGAGGTGCAGGTGAGTTTGTAACGACCCGCAGCATCGGTTTGGGTGCAGCTGAAGCCGTCGCTGACCACCACACCCTCGATTGCGTTGCCACTCTGGTCGGTCACCCTGCCGTAGATGTCACCCACCTGCGTGGGTTCGTGCAGCGCGTTATCGTCGTCGGAGCACCCCACCAAACCGAGGCAGAGGGCGACTATGGCTGATAAAAATATTTTTTTCATTGGTATTACTCTTTTTTTGTCTTCAATCAGATTCGATTTGCATCGACCGCAGCGACTCTATACCTGCGGCCGATGCCGATCGTTTGTTATTTCCAGTAGTAGTTCTGCCCCAATTCGGGGTTGATTTCGAGCGCGGTTTGCGGAATCGGGCGCAGGTAGCGTTTCTCCTCGAAGTTGCGCGTGATGTTGTACATCAGGCGACCCGAAGTTCCATTCTCGAGCGAGTAGCTGCCGTCGAGAACCACGTAGTAGACTCCGGTTTCCGAGCCGACCTCGCCGACGCTGTTGACCAAGCAAAGGTCGTTCACGCCGTCGTTGTTCAGGTCGTAGGGCTTGCCGATTTGGTCGATGTAGATGCCCGACCACGGCTTGTTGAGCAGGTGGCCCAGATGCCAGCGCATCAGGTCGTCGTAGCGCAGACCTTCGAGCAGCAGCTCGATAGCGCGCTCGCGGCGGATTTCGAGGATGTCCTTGTCGGAAATCTTGCCGCCGTTCTCCTGCGCGTAGTAGGTTTGCAGGTAGACATCGAGGGTCGTGGGACGTGTGCCGTCGACTCCGGCACGCTCGCGCAACGGCTTGATCGTGTGATTCCAGATCTCGTCGTTGAACTCACCCAGCTCGGCTTTCGCCTCGGCATAGTTGAGCAGCACCTCGGCATATCGGATGATCGGCAGCGAGTTCCAGCAGATCGTTGCCGACTCGTAGGCCGTGTCGTCGATGTTGTATTTGATGACCTGATAGCCGTTGAGCGAGATAGCAAGGCTCGGGGCTACGGCGCGCGAGACCCCGCCCACGAGTTTCTTGTATTCGGGCGAGACGATACACTGTGAGAGCCGGTAGTCGCGGTTGGTAAACTCCTCCTGATAGGGCGTCTTGTTGTAGGCCGGAGTGGTCTCGGTGAAGCGTGAGCCGTCGCGGTTGAGGTAGGTGTTGACAAAATCACCGTCCAGCGACCAGCGGTCACCCATACTGCCCGAGGTGAAGTACCACGTCAAGTCGTGGAATACCGAGAGCGAGGAGTTCATCTCGCGGGCCCAGATCACCTCCGTGTGGTCGACCTTCTCGCTGGTGAAGAGCTGGCGATATTGGGTCTTGACGTTGGCCGGGTTGTTGACGATCGCATATTCACCTGCGTCCATAAGCTCCTTGGCAGCCTGCGCAGCCTCCTTCAGGAAGCGAGCCGAGGCGGATTGGTCGACCCACGGCTGACCCGTCGAGGGGTCAACGGTGTGGTATTTGCGGTAAGTACCCTCGTAGAGACAGATTCTCGATTTGATAGCCAATGCTATGTACTTGTTGATTTTCTGTGTGTTGACCCACTCTTGGTTGGCATAGCAGTGGTCGCAGGCGAAGTTCAGATCCTCCAACACCTTCTCCATTACGAACTCGCGGCTGTCGCGTGTCTTATACAGTGCCTCCTCGTCGCTGGGATCAATCGGGGTCGAGTACCAAGGCACAGCACCGAAAGCCTGCACCTTGTCGAAATATTGCCAAGCTCTCCAGAAACGCGCCGTACCCTCGTAGTGAGCTGCGGCCTCGGCCGTCACGCCTCGTGCCTCGTGCATGTGCACCAAGAAGTAGTTGATGTTGGAGATCGGTGTCCAGCTGCCTTTGCTCCAGCCACCCTGATTGTTTGCCGTCCACGAAGTGGAGGTGAGGAATGCGGTCGACTCTTTGGTCAGCATGATGTCCGAGACGCCGTCGCCGAAGCCAAGGGTCTTGGTCGACGGAACGTAGGATTGCAGGAATCCGTTGGTGTAGGTCTTGAGCGAAGACTCGTTCTTGAAATATTCGCCCGAGCCGATTTCGGCTATCGGTTCCCGATTGAGGAAATCCTCGCAGGAGACCAGCGTAAAACAAGCCAAAAGGGTTATATATACTATTTTTTTCATATTCCTGTTCAAATTTAGAAGGTAATATTCAAGCCGATCGTGTAGGACTGCATCACGGGGTAGCCGTCGCCGTCACCCGAGTCGGCAGCACCCGGCTTGCCGCCACCGAAATCGGTATCACCGGAGTTGATGCTCTCGGGGTCGAAATTCTTGGCGTGCTTCTTCAACGGCGAGAAGGTCAACAGGTTCTCTCCCGAAACGTAGATCTTGAGGTTCTGAAGCCGGAGCTTGTTGGTCAACGCCTTGGGGAAGGTGTAGTCGATCGTAAGGTTCTTCAGACGGATGTACGAAGCATCTTGAACGTAGCGCGTATTGGGCTGCGCAAGGATACCTGCCGTCGTCGATGCCGAGTAGCCGACCAGACGAGGCCAATAGGCGTTAGTGTTCTGGTTCTGATCGGTATAGCGGTCGGCATGCCACGGCATAGCCATCGAGTAGGGACGGCCGTATTGTCCCCAGAAGTACCCCGACTCCTTGGCCGGATACCAGTCGCGTTTGCCGACTCCCTGCCACATCATGCTCAGGCCGATGCCGTTCCACTTCACGCCAGCCGTAATGCTGTAACAGTAGCGCGGCGTGGTGTTGCCGATCTTTTTCAAGTCGCCGTGGTCGGAGATCGTGTTGTTACCGTTGTTGACGTAGCCGTCGCCGTTGAGGTCGGTGTATTTGGGGTCACCCTTCTGCCAAATGACGTGATCTCGGTCGAATTCGGCATAGTTGGCGTATGTCTGCGCCTCCTCGTTGCTCGTGAACAGGCCGTTGCACTCGTAGCCCCACATCTCGCCGATGGTCATTCCTTCGTAGTAATTGACCGTGTAGTTCGTGGGCAGCGTGCCGGTCTTGCTCGTGTAACGCGTGATCTTGCTGATGTTGTCCCAAACGGCAACTTTGATGTTGTAGTTCAGTGGTTTGCCCGCGACCATGCGGCTGTCGCGCCATGCGATACTTGCCTCCCAGCCGTCGGTCTTCATGTCGGCGTAGTTGCCGTAGGGAGCGTTGTAACCGTAGACCGCCGGAAGTTCAGGCCCCATGACGTACATATCGGTCGTGTTCTTGCGGTAGATGTCGGCAACGACGTTCAGCCGACCGTTGAAAGCCTCGAAGTCGAGTCCCAAGTCGTAGGTCGTAGCCTTCTCCCACGTCAGCCCGGCGGGAATAGGTGTCGGAGCATAGGTGTACGACAGCGACGACCCGTTGCTCAGAATCGGAGCTCCGGCGGCAATGGTCTGCCGGATATCCATCTTCGAGAGATAGGCATAAGCCCTGCTTATCAATCCGTTGCCGGCCGTACCGAACGATGCGCGGATCTTGAGGTTGTCGAGCCAGTCTTTCTGATTCTTCAGGAAACCCTCCTCCGAGAGTCTCCAACCCACCGAAGCCGAGGGGAAGAAACCCCAACGCTGATTTGCCGGGAACTTCGAGTTTCCGTCGTAGCGGCCGCTGGTTTCGAGCAGGTATTTGCTCTTGTAGGAGTAGCTCAATCGGTAGAACGTGCCGACCAATGCCGATTCGTAGCTGCCGTTATCGGACAGGGTGATCGCCTCGCCGTCCATCAGGTCGAAGTTGGGCTTCTGCGGATCAATGACTCCCTCGCGGTACATGATGTTGGCGCGGTGGTCCATGTCCTCGATGTTCCAGCCGCCCATGACGGTCAACGCGTGGTGTTCGCCCAGACGCGGCGTGAAGGTCAGCGTAGCATCGGAGGTGATGCGTTGGTTGGCGTAGGTGCGCTCTTCGTAGAACGAGCCACCGGGACGCGAACCCGAGCTTTCGGGCCCGGTGTAATAAGTATAAGGTGTGGCCAAGCTGTACCGGTCGGTCTTGTTGTAGAAGTAGCCGACGTTGGCCTGTGCTGCCAGCACGTTCTTGATGAGGTCGATGTGGATCGTCGTTTTGTTGTTGAGGTCGAATTTCTTCTCGCGACGCCACGAATTACCCTCTACAAATCCGGCATAACCGGCATAGACCGCCGATTCGGTCCATGTGCCGTCGGGGTTGGTGAGCAGGGCTACGGGGAAGCCTTGGTGGTTCAACAGTCGGTTCATGTTGGCCGGAGTGGTCGAGCCGATGCCGGTGTGGGTGGTCGGCTGGGTGGTGTTGCGGCGCATGAAGTCGGTCGAGTTCTCGATTCTGAACCACGGCTTGATGTTGACCGAGCCTTTGGCTTTGAGGTTGTATTGTTGGTACTTCTCCTCGCCGACTTTGTAGATCCCGTCCTGCTGGAAGATACGGCCCGAAACGTAGTACGATGCGGTGTTCCCGCCGCCCGTGACGCTCAAGTTGTGCTGATGTCCGGTGGTGTAGTCCTTGTAGAAGGCCTCATACCAGTTGGTGTTGCCGTAGTATTCGTAGAGGTTGTTGTTGTTGATTCGCCACTTCTCGAACGAGGGATCGGAATTTCTGCGCTCCAGCTCTTTGTACCATGCAGCACTGTATTTGAAGATGTTGTTGATGTTCGTGGGGTCTTTGCCCATGTTGTTGCGGTAGGACTCGAGGTACGAGGTGGTGTAGTCGTAGCCGTTGGTGACCATTTGAGGTGTTCGCGTCCGCTGGTAGAAGGTGAACGTGCCGTTGTAGGAGATCTTTGCGTTGCCCTTTTCGGGGGTCTTGGTCTTGATTAAGATCACGCCGAACGTTCCGCGCGATCCGTAAACGGCGGTCGAAGAGGCGTCTTTTAGCACCGAGATGCTCTCGATGTCGTCGGCGTTGACCGTCGTGATGTCGGTCTCGACACCGTCGACCAATACCAAGGCACTACCGCCCGAACCGATACTGGTCACCGCACCACGGATTTTGATGTCCGCGCCGCGGGTGGGCTTACCGTCCGAGAAGGTCATCGTCAGGCCGGGGATCGCACCCTGCAAGGAGCGCGAAACATTCTGGTAAGAGCCGACGCGCTCTTCGAGATTTTTACCCGAAAGCGTTTCGATCGCTCCGACCACGTCGCGACGTTTCTGAACGCCATAGCCGACTACAACGACCTCTTCGAGCGAGGTGTTGTCCTCGAGAAGGGTGACATCGAGCGTTTTTTGTGTAGTGAAGGGAATGACCTGTGTCTTGTAGCCGATGAAGCTGAAGCTCAGCGACTCGCCTTTGCCGACGAGCAAGGTGTAGCTTCCGGAGGTGTCGGTCGTCGTGCCCTTTGTTGTCCCGGGAACGGCCACCGTGGCTCCAATTATCGGGTTGCCCGCTTCGTCTTTACACACGCCCGTCAGCTGGGAATCGCCTTGCGCCCACGCCGAAAAAGAGATTGCCGTAAAGAGAAGAGCAACCACTAAAAACTTAATATGGGAGCATAACCCGCCCGACATATCAAGATTGACTTTAGTAGAACTTATTTTCATTTTGCAACTGTTTAAGTTTTTAATCGGTTCATTTTTTCGACTTACCCCGAATGATGGTGGTGTGGGGGCAAGTCAACTGCGCAAGCTATCTCCGATAGAACTTTTTGAGAGCAAAAAAAGTAGTTGTTTTGGTTTCTGTTTTTTGTTCGGGTTGTAGTTATTAAAAAATAATAAATTCATCGTCTTTTTGACTTTTCAAAAGTATGCTTTTATTTTCTTTTGTACAACTTTTTTGAGTTGTCTGCCTCTATTTTTTGCACAAAACAGCGGATTTGTCTTCAATGTGGTCTTTTTTGTGGCATATTGAAGGCAAAAACAGGCTTTCGCTTTGCTTTTATGATCCTAAAATTTGCAAATACGAAAACAAGTCTTTACTTTTGTAGCGCAAGTTATTTCCAAACAGATCCTTTTTGAGAGCGGAGGCACTTACTTTGAGTGCGTTCCGGACTATTATTTCAATTAATGGTTAAATACACTCTTAAAGCAAATAATTTATGAAACTTATAAAAATTTTAATCACGATGCTCGCAGCAGGATTCGTGGTGGGTTTTGTCGGTTGCAGTAAGGACGACACCACCGACGACTTGCGACGCGATACCGATGCGGTGAGCCTTGGCTACAACGCCAACGCCACCACACAATTCACCGTGCGTTATCACGGTGCTTGGAAGGCATCGGTCGTATGCTACGACAAGGCACTCTCGGCCGAAGACAAACAGGAGGTCGAGGCGTGGCTCACGCTCGATAAAACCGAAGGTGCGGGCAATGGCCGCGACTACGACTATGTGACCCTCACGGCACAGCGCAACGCGGGTGCAGTGCGTGGTGCGGTGGTCTACCTCACCTCGGCAGCCGGACAGTCGACCCCGATTCAGATCTCGGTGGAGCAGGCCAATGGCGAATTCTCGATTACGAACCCCACTATCTCCGGGACACTCAAATCGAAATCCGAGTCGAATGCGATGATCGAAATCGCTTACGACAAGGCGTTTGGCACGGAGACCCTCGAAGTGGCCGTCGAGTTGGGCGGCGCAAGTGCCGGTCTGTCGGTCAAACCCCTCTCTACGTTCGTGATCGACAGCGAGGGCAGCGGCCGTTTCTCGATTCCGATTGCGGGAACACCGACGTCGATCGGCAGCGTGGATTGCAAAATCGTCGCTAAATTAGACGGGAAGGTGCTCTTCGACGACACGATCTCGGCGAGCATCGCCTCGAACAACACCATTTGGTCGTTCGGCTTCGACCTCTTCATCTGGGGCGGTCACTATCTCGAAAATCAGGCAGGCCCGACCCCCACGGGGAAACAGGTCGGCAAAGATTATACGGGTTCGTATTCCGATCCCGGAACGAAAACCGTCAGCGCGGGTACAGACGGCGCATCGGATGCGTTCAACACCATGCCCGAAGCCTATCGCGTAGCCCGCGACATTGTCGACTGGGCCGGTCGTCGGGTCTATGAGCATCCGGGGTACATCAAGATCGGCACGGGTGGCGGTGGCGGCTGGGTGCAGACGCCCGCGTTGAAAGACATCGGTGCGCAACCCACGACAATCGTCGTTTCGTTCGACATCATGCGTCTTGACGCTGCGGTCGACGACTTGCTGTTCTCGGTCGAGGGGGCAGGTGTGCTCGAAGGAAGCGGTTTGATAACCAACAATATGGTTCCGGCAGGAACTTCCTCAACGCGTAAGTGGAAGAAGCTCACCTATACGATCTCCGACGCCACATCGGCCACCTCGCTGAAGTGGTCGGCCGCCAATGAATCCAGCTCGTTGTCGCGTTTCAACATCGACAACATCGCCGTAATGGGTTCTGAAATCGAGGTGGTCGTTGCTCCTCTGGAGACTCCGGTTGTGGAGTGCGAACCCACCGAGAACTCGCTCGAACTTAAGTGGGAGCACGTCGCATCGGCATCGCATTACGAAGTGAAATACTGGCAGCTGTCCAAACCCAACGTCTTCTACATCGACACGACCGAGAAGAATAGCTACACCTTCGAGGAGCTGGAGAAGTCGACGATGTATTGCGTGTCGGTCACGGCGATCTACGCCCCCAAGGCCGAATTCAACTCCAAACCGTTTGAGGGGACATTCTTCACCGCCGCCGAGCGCACCAAGCCTTTGGAGACTCCGGTGGGTGTTGCGAATGTGGCCGCAGCGACGACCACCTCGCAGTTGAAATTCTCGTGGTCGGCGGTCAAATATGCGATGGGCTATGCCGCAACGCTGACCGATTTGAGCGATGCTACGGCTGCGCCGATTGTCAAAAACATCGCCGAAGGGGCTACCGAGGCTCTCTTCGACGAGCTGAAACCGGCAACCTCCTACTCGTTCTCGGTGGTGGCTCTCTACACGCCGAACCCGACCTATAATTCGGCGGCATCGGCTTCCGTGTCGGCAACGACCGCCACGCCGATTGCGCTGCCTGCACCCGTGGTGTCGAAATACGCACTCGCCTCGGAGTCGGCTGTGGTTGCGTGGAGCGTCGATTATTCGACCGAGCCGACCAACAGCTACAACATCGAGCTGACCGACAATTCGGGTCAGGTGCTGCGTTCGTACCCGCGATGGACGATCGGATCGGGCGACTTCGCCAAGTGCAGCAAGCACGGCATCCGGATGCTTCTGGGAGGACTCACGCCCTCGACGACCTACACGGTGCGCATACAGCGCGTGACCTCGCTTGAGGGGTATAGCGATTCGGCATTCGGCGAGTGGTCGTTCACGACCGATGCCGCGGTCGATAAGTCGGGATACCTGCTCTACAAGGATTTCGATAACCATTGGTGGGGCGGCAGCTATGTCAACATGGCATACGGCGTTCTCACCAAGACGGTCGATTCGCCCGATGTAACCAAGTTGTCGTATGCGCGTTGCAATCCGTGGACGAACATGAGTAATATCTGTACGGGAGTCGGCTCTTCGGCCGAGGACAAGCTGTGGTATCACGCAACCTTCATGGCCGAGTGGCCCGAATCGGATCTTGCGGCGCAGAGTACCAGCGGATTGCAGAACGTCTACCTCACGGGTGGCGCGATGAAGTTCGGAACGGGTGGCTCGTATGGTACGCTGACGCTACCCCTGTTCAAATCGCTGACGGGTGCGACCACGATCGTGCTGGAGTTCAACACAGCTCCTTATTATGAGCCGAATAAGACGACGGGAAGCCTCGAAGTCAGCCCGGCGACGGCCGATGGCAAGCTCTTCCGCGTCAAGGTGGCCGAGGGAAATGGAACGATTGTTTCGGCGACCAATCAGGAGCGCATCAGCGACGATCGTACCGACGTGGTGATGACGCACAAGAATCCCGGGGAGCAGGGTGCTGACACGCAGGGACGCTACGTATATACGCACCAGAAGGTGGTGATTTCGGGCGTCGATGCCCAGACGCGTATCGCCATTGCGACCGCTTCGGATCTGGATGGCAAGCGAATCATCTTCGACGATCTGACGGTCAAGGTACAGTAGGAATGGACGAAGCCGGCGAATGGGGCTGCCGATCGGGCAGCTTCCTTCCCCGCCGCTTCGAATTTGTGACGAGTTTTTATAAAACAGAATAAGATGAATAGAGTTGAAAAGGCACTATCCCGTGCGACGGACACCAAGATGTTGAAGATTGGCGAGGGGGTTCTGCCTAAAGTTGCGCATGTTTTTGAAACGATGTTTCCCGGTTGCGAAGCTGTGGTCATAGCCGATCGGACAACCTTTGCTCTGGCCGGCAAGGCTGTGGTCGAGTTGCTCGATGCGGCGGGGATCAAGCAGCATGCTCCCTATCTGTTCGACGAGGCCGGGTTATACGCCGAGTGGAGCTATGTGGAGCAGCTCGATCGGTTTCTCGCAACGACATCCGCCGTACCTATCGCCGTCGGCTCGGGAACGATCAACGACCTCACAAAGTTGTCGTCGTTCCGCAACAACCGCGGCTACATGACCGTCGCAACGGCGGCTTCGATGGATGGGTATACGGCCTTCGGTGCTTCGATCACCTTCGAGGGCGCAAAGCAGACCTTCTCGTGTCCCGCGCCGCGTGCCGTCGTTGCCGACACCTCGATCATTGCCGCCGCTCCGGCTCAGATGACGGCGAGCGGCTATGCCGACTTGTTTGCTAAAGTGCCCGCAGGAGCAGACTGGATTCTTGCCGATGCACTGGGTGTTGAGCCGATCGACGAATTTGCATTCTCGGTGGTGCAGGAGGGGCTGCACGATGCACTTTCCAATCCGGAGGGGGCGCGTCGCGGCGAGATGTCGGCGATAGAGCCTCTGATTGAGGGGCTTCTGCTTGGTGGCTTCGCGATGCAGGCCCACAAGTCGAGCCGTCCCGCATCGGGTGCTGACCACCAGTTCAGCCACTTGTGGGACATGGAGCACCACAAAATGGGAAACGGAGTTGCTCCGTCACACGGATTCAAGGTCAGCATCGGCATGCTCATGTCGACGGCTCTCTACGAACAGCTGTTGCAGAGCGACATCGAACACCTCGACATCGAGGCGTGTGTGGCGGCATGGGCCTCGAAAGAGGATGCCGAACGCTATGCCCTCGACCTCTTCCGGGGGACTGATTTCCCGACAATCGGCGTTACGGAGACCGATGCGAAGTATTCGACACCCGATGAGCTGCGCCGTCAGCTGACCCTGCTCAAACAGAATTGGTCGGAGATCAAGAGCCGTTTGCAGTCGCAGATCGTGCCCTTTGACGAGGCACGCCGCCGCTTGGCGTTGGTCGGCGCTCCCGTTGAGCCGGAGCAGATCGGAATCACGCGCAGCCGGTTGCGCTCAAGTGCCATCCGTGCACAGCACATCCGCCGTCGCTTCACGATCCTCGACGTAGCCGTTCGTTGCGGACTGCTCGACAAGTGGCTCGACAGCCTCTTTGGACGGGGCGGAATCTGGGAAATTACCGAATAAAAAGACGACTTCGGGCGGATCAATCCGAATACAGAGCCGGCGGCCGGGAAGCGAATTTCCCGGCCGCCGCTTGTATAATATATCGCCTTAATAGTACATTTCGAATAAAAAGACTACATTTGTTGTGAAAAAGAAGCTAAAATCAGACGGAAATGTTAAGCATAGCAGAGAGGCATAAATACATCCTCGACCATTTGAGCAAATACGGATTCGTGCGGATTACGGATGTAGCCAACGAGCTTGGGGTGACAAAAGTCACCATACGCAAAGACGTGAAGATTCTCGAATCGAAGGGGTTGCTTTATAAGGTTCACGGCAGTGCGCGCCCGGCGAATCCCCACGTGAGCGATGTCGATGTACACGTCAAAGCGACCATTCACAGTGAGGCCAAACGCAAGATCGCAGCCCGTGCCGTAGAGTGCGTGAGCGACTCCGATTCAATCATCATCGCTTCGGGCTCGACGATCTACGCCTTTGCCGAGGAGTTGAATGCGCGGCAATGGCAACACCTCAATGTAGCAACGCCCTACCTGCGCTTAGGGGTGCTGTTTAACGAAAACGAACAGATCAATACCGTTCAGCTGGGCGGCACGGTACACAAAAAATCACTCTCAACGCAGGGCGACTACGCCGAACGTGCGTTGGAGGATTTCGTCTGCTCGAAGCTCTTCATCGGAGTCGACGGCATCGACATCGAACACGGGGTGACTACCTCGACGATCGACGAAGCGCGACTGACGCGCAAGATGATGCGGTCGGCGTCGAAGACCATTGTGCTCGCCGACTCGTCGAAGTTCGGGCAGCGCGGTTTCGGGTGCATCTGTTCGCTGGAGGATGTCGACATGATTATCACCGATGGAGCGGTGGCAATCCCCGAGCAGATGGCACAGGAGATTGAAGACGCCGGAGTCGATCTGGTTGTGGTCGAGTAGTAAATAGGGCAGCTCGCTTGGTGGCCAAAGTTGGCCGCTTGGAATTCGCGAAAAGGTTGTCCTGCCAAGCTATTTGTTCTGTTTATGGTACGAATTATTTTTCTGACTGACTTCTCCGAGGAGTATGCGCGTAATATTTTGCGAGGTATTGCGCGTTATGCCGCACAGACCAAACCGTGGGGCGTGTGTAAGTTGCCGCTTGCCATCCGCGACAAGTATGGCATCGAGGAGGTTGTCCGCTGGGCGAAGAAGTATCGCGCCGAGGCGGTGATCGGCCAATTCTATAACGACGATCCGGTGGACTTGTTCCGCAAGAACGGCATCATCGCCGTGGCTCAGGATTTCAAAAAACGCTTTGTTAATATTCCCAATATCACGGGTGCTCACCGCTTGGCGGGCGAGATGGGCGCAAAATACTTTATAAATAAAGGCTTCAACAATTTTGCATTCTACGGGGTGCGCGGTATTGTCTGGTCGGAGGAGCGTTGTCAGGGATTCCGCGACACGATTGCCGACCTCGCGCGCAGGCAGCCCCACACCACCTTTTCCGAATTCTCAAGCAACGATGTCAACGATATCTGGTATTACGACTCGACGCGGTTGGTGATGTGGCTCGAATCGCTGCCCAAACCCGTCGCGATCATGGCCAGCGACGACAACCAAGCCTACCAGATCACCGAGGCGTGCCAGCAGGCCGAACATGCCGTCAGCTTCCGCATACCCGACGATATCGCCGTGCTGGGTGTCGACAACGACGCTACCGTGTGCGGCCTGTCCGTTCCCAACCTCTCGTCGTTGAACCAGAATGTCGAGCAGGGAGGATACGATGTGGCCCAACTCATCGACCGTCTGATTGAAAACCCCGACGCCCCTTGGGAAGATGTTGTCGTCGAACCGACGCACATCGTCACGCGCCAATCGACCGACATCTACGCCAATAGCGACCGCTATATCGCCAAAGTTCTGAAGTATATCCACGAAAATATTGCCCAGAAACTCTACGTAGACGACATCGTGCGCCAAGTGCCCCTCTCGCGCCGGCTGTTGGAGGTGCGCTTTCGCGAGTCGATGCATATCTCGATCTACGATTACGTGATCAACGTCCGGATCGAGAAAATGGCACAGATGCTTCGTGAGGATATGTCGGTTTCGGACGTAGCGAGCCTTCTGGGATTCGCTGACACGAAGAATATCGCTCGCATTTTCAAACAGATAAAAGGCATGACCCCTTCGGAATATCGAAGCAAAGTAGCCAAATCGTAACCGCCCTGTAATCCCATTTTCATTCGATCTTCTTCGCCGTTTCACACCGGGCACATCGCGGCTGGTGAGAGATGCCGCCGCATGTTTATACATGCAGTCAACTTCAGGTAGTTCTGCGTGATTTGAGGATATAAATACGCAAATTCGCCCCGAAAAGGTCTACCGTCGCTATAACTTTGTAAAAGCAATCTTTAACAACGGGCAAATATTCGCAGTCTTAATCTGTATTTGTAAATATTTTAATAATTATATTCTCTTATGCTTCATGTAAGAACCACCTTATTTTTAATTCACTAACTATTAATCATCAACTTAAACTCTATGAAAATGAAATTGACTACAACACAGAATTGGCACTTGGCCACTCTGCTAATTGGTTTTTTTCTATGCCTATTCGTAGTTCCGGTCAACGCACAGGTCAACCAGCGGATTACCGTGACCGGCGTTGTTCGCGATTCGAACAGCCAACCACTGGTCGGAGCTTCGCTTATTGAGCATGGAACGACCAATGGAACAACTACTTCTGCCGATGGTAGTTATACCCTTTTGGTCAGCGGTGATGCTACGATTGATATTTCGTTTATCGGTTACAAATCGGTGAGCGAACGCGTGAACAACCGTACCACGATCCACGTTGTGCTCGAAGACGATGCGACCATGATCGGGGAAGTCGTTGCGATCGGTTACGGTTCATCGCGCAAGGAGGACTTGTCGATGGCCGTCACGACGGTCAAACTCGACGAGGTGGCCAAGAGCCGTTCGTCGAATCTCGCCACGATGTTGCAGGGACGCATGCCCGGTGTGACGGTGGCCCAATCGGGCGACCCGCTCAAGAAGGCGTCGTTCTCGATTCGCGGTCGCGGATCAAAAGGTGTCGACAACGACCCCACCTCGGGTGACGGAGTGCTCGTTGTGGTCGACGGGATACCCAACGCCCCCTACATGGTTGAGGACGTCGAGTCGATCACGGTGCTCAAGGATGCTGCTTCGGCTTCGATCTATGGTGCATCGGTCGGTTCGAGCGGTGTAATCCTCATCACCACGAAAAAGGCCCAACAGGGTAAGATGAAGGTGGATGTCAACGTCTCGGTCGGCGTGGAGAAGGTGACCAACCTGCCTACGATGCTCAACGCACAGCAGTTCTGCGACACGTGGGCTTTGGCAGCCTCCAATTCGAGCACCAAATTCGTGCCCAACCTCGCCAACCCCAAAGCCTACGAGGGGGCCAATGTCACCAAGACCGACTGGCTCGACGAGATCTTCCGCACGGGGTTGACCCAACACTACGGCCTTTCGCTCAGCGGTGGTACGGAGAAGTTACAGTCGGTGTTCTCGATCTCGTATGACAAGAAAGACGGTGTGATCCTGAACACGAACAGCAAATCGGTCGGAGCTAAATTCTACACCAACTACAACGTAAACAAATGGTTGTCGTTCTCGGAACGGGTGTCGTTCGACTATTCGGACGGACAGGGTGATGTCAACATCTCGCACACCGGCCCGATCATGGGCGCGCTGTGGTTCCCGGCATCGGCATCGGTGTGGGAGCTTGACAAAGAGGGCAACAAGACTTACAACAGCAACGGCGAGGCACTCTACGGAGGAACGTCACCTATGTATGTAAGTGGTGTCGAAGGCCCGAATATCGTCAATCCCGTCGCTCAGCTCAAATACCTCAACAACAAACACCCCCGCACGAAGGTCTTCTCGACATCGACCCTCGAGATCAAGCCCGTGCGCGGACTCTCGATCAAATCGGATTTCACGATCGACATGGACAATCGCGAGGATGAGTCTTACTTCGGGTTGATTCCGGTGGCTTCGAATCCGAACAAGACCTCGCTTTTGGAGCAAACCGAAGCGAAGAACTACCACTACCTGTGGGAGACGATCGCCTCCTATGCCGAGGTATTCGGCAAACACCATGTAAGTGCCATGGCCGGCTTCACGACCGATTTCAGCAAGTTCCACAATCGGATCTTCAGCACGGAGGGTTACAATAGCAACAACAACCACGAACACACGTGGGACGGTGCGGGCAAGTGGACGCGCAACCCCATTGAGCTGATCTACGACCAGACCATGGTATCGTTCCTCGCGCGTCTGGGCTACTCGTTCGACGACCGTTACTTCTTAGTTGCCAGCGCACGCCGCGATGCCTCATCGAAACTGCCCTCGACCAAGAATTACGATTGGTTCCCGTCGGTTTCGGGTTCGTGGAAACTTTCATCCGAACACTTCTTCCAGAACCTCGGTATCGAAAAGACGGTAAATCTGGTGAAACTGCGTGCCGGCTGGGGTAAGGTGGGTAACGTAGACCTCTATCCGCAATCGGTGGCCAACATCCCGCTGACGACCTACGAAAACCCGATTATTCTGGGTAAGCTGGAGCACTACGGAACTTATTTCGCAACGATTCCCAACTACAACGCACGTTGGGAGACCACCGAGCAAACCAGTGCCGGTCTGGATCTGGGGATGTTCGGCAACAGACTCGACATCAGCGTTGACTACTACTACAAAGAGACCAAAGACCTCATTGACAGGCTCTCTATTTCGGAGCAGGTCGGTCTGAACGAAGCTCCTATGGGCAACATGGGTCACGTAATCAACAAGGGCTGGGAGTTTTCGGTCAACTACCGCGGTCAGGCCGCTGCCGGGAAACTCGACTACTCGGTCTGGGCGATGTTCTCGACCAACAAGGGTTATGTAAAGGACTACGGCCCGCGTACCGAGGATGTGGAGCACTCCGTGCCCAACGTCGACAGCAAGGCTGTGCTCTACTCTGCGGCAGGTCAGCCTTGGTATTCGTTCAAAGTCTACCAGACGGCGGGCATCTTCCGCTCGGAGGACGAGATCAACAAGCATATTGCCAAAGACCCGCTCACCGGAGAGGCTAAATTGCTGCAACCCGATGCCAAGGTCGGTGACTTGATCTTTGTCGATTCCAATCACGACGGTGTGATCAACGAGGGCGATCGCAAATTCTCGGGTTCGTATGCACCGAAGCAGACCTTCTCATTCGGCGGTACGTTAAACTGGAAGGGACTCGACTTCAGCCTCTTCTTCCAAGGCGTTGCCGGAAACAAGGTCTACAACGGAATGAAACAAATGGCCATGAACGGCAAGCAGGACTACGGTAACCTGATCTCCGATGTGCTCGACACGTGGGACTACAACCACAGCGGAAGTGAATATCCTCGTCTGGGACTCAAGGAGGATACGAATGGTAACTATTTGAAATTTACGGATATATTCCTCGAGGATGGAGACTACCTGCGCCTGAAGAACATCACGATCGGGTACACGCTTCCCAAGAACATCAGCCGCTATGTCGGTTTGAAGAACGGTTCGTTGCGAGTCTACTTCAGCGTGGACAATGTGGCTACAATCACCGGCTATTCCGGCATCGACCCGGAGGTCGGCAACTACGGAGTCGATAGCGGTGTCTATCCCTTGACGCGATTCTTCAATTTCGGTGCAAATATCAATTTCTAACAACTTACACTATTATGCTGATTATGAAAAATATAATAACAAAGATAAGCGTACTTGCTGTGAGTACGTTGCTGGTCGTTGGTTGTTCCGATTTTCTCGACAGAGAACCCTACGGACAATCTACCAACTGGAAGACCGAGGAGGATGTCAACAAAGCGATCTATGCGCTCTACGACTTCACTTCATCAAATTGGTCGGAGGAGATCTGCGGCCGCGGACACATGTGGCTGGAGTGCGTGAGCGATGACATCCTCATCGGACGCGACCGAAGCGAGGTGGAGGAGATGCGCAACTTCAACATGGCTCCCAACAACGGTCAGGACTGCAAATTTATGTGGAAGGTGATGTACGAGAACAACGCCAAGGCGAACAACATCCTCTTGCTCGTGCCGAAGATGGAGAGTTTGAGCCAAGGTTTCAAGAATAAGGCACTTGGTACGGCCTATTTCTTCCGCGGCTTCTCCATGCTGTGGATCGCGCCTTACTATGGCGACAACGGGCCTAACGGAGGTATTCCGATCATCACCGACAAGACGAGTGCGGTCGATATGGATGCACCGCGTCCGGTATCGGTACTTGCCAACTACGACCAGATCATCAGCGACATGCGCACGGCCGGGGAGCTTCTGCCGCTGTTGTCGGAGCTGAATGCCGACTCCGAATACGGACTTCCTCATAAGGCTGCTGCGTGGGCTTTCGCTGCCCGTGCTGCCCTCTATGCTGCGCAGTATGATTCGAAATACTACGCCACGGTGATCGAGATGTGCGACAAGGTGATGGCCTTGACGGGTGCTGACAAACGCGACTTGCTCGACGACGGCACGCCGAATGCGTTTGCGAATCTGTGGACAACGAAGAACAACTTCAGCAAGGAGTATATTTTCTCTATCGTAGGCGATGCAAACCACGGAGCTAAGTACCACGGTGTGACGTTTGTCAACAGCGGTTGGGGTATTTACAACACGTGGGGATACTACACGCCGAGTCTGGAGCTGTACAATGCTTACGAGCAGGGTGATATGCGTCGCGATGCAACGATTCTCTCGCCGGGACAGCATGTGAAATTCCTCGGTTACGACGTAACGTTCGGCGGGTTCTGTCAAGACGGTTCGATCTCGGATTGGAAAACCGGTCACGTGACGTGCGGTATGGTTTGCCGCAAGTTCATCGCTCCGTTTGCCGAGGCATCGGCTCCGGGTAAGGATATTTCGGCCTTGCGCGACAAGTGCTACACGTCGCTTAACGTCAGCTTGATGCGCTACGCAGACGTTGCTCTGATGAAGGCCGAGGCGTTGATCTGGTCGAAGGGTGAAGGCGATGCCGAGGCCAAAAGTCTGCTCAATAAGATCCGCAAACGCGCCGGCCTGCCGCAGAACAGCGCAGCCACCAAAGCCCAGTTGCAGAATGAGCGTCGTTGCGAACTTGCTTTCGAGTTCCAGCCGAGTCGGTTCGTCGATGTCGTTCGCTGGGGCAAGGCTTCCGAATGGCTCAATCCGGCCGCGCATAGTGTCGTTTCGTATAAGAAGGATGGCGTGATCAAGACCAAACCGGTCGAGGTCTATCCCGCACGTTCGTTCCGTACCGGTGTAAGCCATGTGTTCCCGATTCCGGCGCGCGCATTCAATGGCACGGTGAATTTGAAGCAGAACCAAGGTTACTAACGGCTTTAATTGAAAAAGTTAACTCATATTATTAAAAAACGATTATGAAAATAGATAAAAATCTCTTGGTTCTCGCAGCGTCGCTCGTCATGGTACTCTCGGCGCTGACGTCGACAGCTCAGAGCTTGAACCTGAAATGTTTGGAGTGGAACATCCTCTCGTTCGAACGCCCCGACAAGTCGGGCGAGCGCGCCGGATTCCCGATTGCCGATTTCATGACCTTGGTCAAGGAGTCGAACCCCGATGTCATTTGTTTCAATGAGTTCGAGACGGCCACCGACCGCATGGGCAGCATCGAAAAGCTGACCGAGTGCGGACACGCCTTGGGCATGTACCCGTTCTTCTCCTACTCCTACGACAAGGCCGGTTCGTCGGGCTTCTATGGCAACGGCCTGCTGAGCAAGTATCCGATCGTCAATTCAGCTTCGAAGACGTTGGGACGCTACAACACGGAGTCCTCTGCGCCCGATATCCGCAGCGTCGGTTATATCGACATTCTGGTTCCTACGACGGCCAAGCCCGCCGGTCAGAAGGTTCGCGTAGTGGCGACGCACATCGAGACATTCTGCGACTCTTACACCCAAGAGATGCAGGTGGGCGAGGTGATCGATTTTGCTGTGAAACCGGCTATTGAAGCGGGCATTCCGGTGATCGTCATGGGCGACATGAACTGCGGCGCAAACTCTCCGGCAATTGGCAAATATGAGCAAGTCGGTACACGGCTGTGCAACAACAGCGGCACGTTCATGAACGCCTCGAAGCTCGATTACATCATCGGCTTCCCCAAGAATACGTGGACTACAACCGACTATAAGGTCATTACGAAGGGTGTCACCGACAACTATTCAGACCACAGTCCGATCTTCTGCACCGCCGTATTGAAATAAGTAGAAAACTCAAAGTTGATAAAAGATGAAAAACACAAAGAAATATCTCGCATTGGTCTTGGCATTGGGGGTTGCGACATCTGTTTTCACGGGATGCAACGACGATGACAAATCGGCGTTCGACACGATTTCCGTGAAGCCGTCGGAGCGTTTCGATACTAAAATACACTTTGTCAGCCGGCTGGCGGATGCGCCTGCCGCTGCAAATGATGCCGACTACTCGGCGATCTCGAATTTCGTTGCCAAAAATACGGCGGCAAAAGGCGCGTGGGTTACCGTGCTCGATCGGATGGATGCTGCCACGCAGGGCGACAATGTGGCGAAAACCCTGAAGATCGCACTCGACAACAAGCGTTGGTCGGCATTGGCTTTCAACCGCATCGCCGATAAAACCAAATTCGAAGCAAGCACGCTGCTCTTCAACACCTACACCACGTCGATGAAGGGGTATCAGGTGGCTTCGGATTGCTTCGTGACGGGCTTCGCACCCAAGATGCTTGGCAAGCGCGCCGACACCGACGATGCCGGTTCGGTCACGTATGCCGACGTTTCGTTCGCCGTAAACTTCCGCACGGTTCGTTTCTCATCGGATGCGCAGATTGCCGCATTCGGGGGTGCTGAAGGCGTGATGAGCCAGCTCAAAAGGGAGTCGATGAACTTCATGATGATCGGCACGGTGAAGAGCGACCTGCTTGGCCGATTGACGGATGTCGTTCGCGATACCGACGGCTCGTTTGTCGTCTCGCCAATCGTGACCGACAAGGATTATACGCTGTTCCTGCTTGCCGAAAAACGATTCTGGGCATTCAAGAGTGTCGAGACCGAGCAGCTTTCAACGGGGCTGAACGCCTACACGATCCACGTCATGTGGTAGGAGTTGCATCAATGTAAAAAAACGGGAACGAATCACTTCGTCCCCGTTTTTTTTGGTAATGCCGCAAAGGGTTCTGGTTTCGATCCTCGAGCCTGTCGAGAGGTCGCAAGGGTCGCTGTATTCGATCCTCGAGCCTGCCGAGAGGTCGCAAAGGTCTGTTCGTTTTCGATCCTCGAGCCTGTCGAGAGGTCGCAAACTACTCAAATCACACGTCAGCCTTTTTTCAGTCAGCAGCTCGCGGGGGACGGCTATGCAGCAACGCAAATAGCAGTCCTCCGCAGGGCGGAGCTGCGGACTGCCGGCTCGCTGCGCAAGCCGAAAACATTCGGCGGGGATCTTTTACCAGACTAACCTTTGCGACCTCTCGACAGGCTCGAGGATCGAAAACCAACAACCTCTGGGACAGGCTCGAGGGTTGTGAACCCACAGCCCCCCCCTTTGCGACCTTTCAACCCGATCCGGCGAAGTCGCAATCGCCCCGCCCCGCCTACAAATAGGCGCACGAAAATACCCCCAAAAGTCAAAAGCTAACTTTTGGGGGTGTTTTTCGTTCTCGTTCACAGATAGTATCCGCTATCCGTACTCCGACCGACTACGCAGCCAAGCTGCCTGCTGCCGGATTGTACCTACGCGACCATCCGTATCCGGGTTCGCAGAAAAAACCTATGCGTACTTGAACGTCGATTCGTTCGACACGGTCAGTTTTTTGCGACCTTTTGCGCGGCGAGCCGCCAGCACCTTGCGTCCGTTTGCCGTAGCCATACGGGTGCGGAAACCGTGCTTGTTGATTCTCTTCCGGCGCGAGGGCTGGTAAGTTCTCTTCATTGCCATAGCTATATCCTTTTTATTGTTTTAGACATTTTTACGGATTGCAAAAGTACAACAAAAAAGTGATCCGCAAAAATTTTTCATGAAAATATTTCACAATCAGCTATGAAAAAGCTGATTTCTTGTTATCTTTGTAAACAATGGAGTGCCCTTTGATGGTCGATCGCTCGGTCTGCGAGCTGACCCTCACGCGGTTATTCCCCACCCAAAAACCGAAATTTCATGGCAATATTCAAAGTCGAAGGAGGCCACCGTCTGCAAGGCAGCATCACACCTCAAGGAGCCAAAAACGAAGCGTTGCAGATCCTCTGCGCCACGTTGCTGACCCCCGAGCGGGTCGTCGTGAAAAACGTCCCCCAGATACTCGATGTCATGCAGCTCATCGAGCTGTTGCGTCGCATGGGCATCGTCGTCGAACAGCTTTCCGACGACCAATATGCGTTTTGCGCCCGCGAGATCGACTTCGACTACCTCCGCTCGGACGACTACCGGCAGCGTTGTACGCGGCTGCGTGGCTCGGTGATGCTCATCGGCCCGATGCTCGCGCGTTTCGGCGTGGGCTACATCCCCAAACCGGGCGGCGATAAGATCGGCCGCCGTCGGCTCGACACCCACTTTCTGGGCTTCCAGAAGCTGGGCGCAAAGTTCAACTTCGACATCGCCGAAGAGTTCTTCATGGTCGAGGGGAACAACTTGCGGGGAACTTACATGCTGCTCGACGAGGCGTCGGTGACCGGCACAGCCAACATCGTCATGGCCGCCGTGCTGGCCAAAGGCACGACGACGATCTACAACGCCGCCTGCGAACCCTACATCCAGCAACTTTGCCGCATGCTCAACCGCATGGGGGCACGGATCTCGGGCATCGCCTCCAACCTGCTGACGATCGAGGGTGTCGAGGCGTTGGGCGGTACGGAACACACGCTTCTGCCCGATATGATCGAGGTGGGCAGCTTCATCGGCATGGCCGCCATGAACCGCTCGGAGCTGACAATCAACAACGTTTCGTTCGAGAATCTGGGCATCATCCCAGCGCAATTCGCCCGCATGGGCATTCAGTTCGAGCAGCAGGGCGACAACATTTATATCCCCCAGCAGGATCATTATAGCATCGACACGTTCCTCGACGGCTCGATCATGACCATCGCCGATGCGCCGTGGCCGGGACTCACGCCCGACCTGCTGTCGATCTTTCTGGTGGTCGCCACACAGGCCAAGGGTGCGGTGCTGATCCACCAGAAGATGTTCGAGAGTCGCCTGTTTTTCGTCGACAAACTCATCGACATGGGGGCACAGATCATCCTCTGCGATCCACACCGCGCAACGGTCATCGGCCACGACCACCGGCTCTGCCTGCGCGCCACACGCATGACTTCGCCCGACATCCGGGCCGGCGTAGCACTACTGATCGCCGCCATGAGTGCCGAGGGGGTCTCGACGATCCAGAACATCGACCAGATCGACCGCGGATACAAGGACATCGACGGCCGTCTGAATGCACTGGGCGCGCGCATCACCCGCATCGACACCTGTAAATAGTGCCGCAGGAGGCGCAAAAAAAAGGACAAATTAACGATTAATAGAATAATTACCCACTTATGTTTTTGGAGAACGCCAGCCGCAAAGGCTGGATCGAAGTAGTCTGTGGCTCGATGTTTTCGGGCAAAACCGAAGAGCTGATCCGCCGCCTGAAGCGGGCTAAATTTGCCCACCAGCGGGTCGAGATTTTCAAACCGCGCATCGACGTGCGCTACTCGGAGGAGGAGGTGGTTTCGCACGACTCCAACGCCATTCGCTCCACGCCCGTCGAATCGCCGCAAAACATCCTGCTCATGACCTCCGACGTCGATGTCGTGGGGATCGACGAAGCGCAATTCTTCGACCAGAGCATCGTCGATGTCTGCCGGCAGCTGGCCGACAACGGAGTACGCGTGATCGTCGCAGGACTCGACATGGACTACACGGGCAAGCCCTTTGGCCCGATGCCGGCACTCATGGCCACGGCCGAATACGTCACCAAGGTGCATGCTATCTGTGTGCGGTGCGGCAATCTGGCGCACCATTCGCACCGACTGACCACCGAGGAAAAACAGGTGATGTTAGGCGCGCAAGACTCTTACGAGCCGATTTGCCGCCATTGCTTCAAAGCACTCGTGCGCGAAAAAAAGTAGACAGCCGAGAAGGGGGGGGGTGTCAAGCTTTATCGAGAGGTCGCTGCAGCCTGTTCTCGATCCTCGAGCCTTGTCGAGAGGTCGCCGCAGCCTGTTCTCGATCCTCGAGCCTTGTCGAGAGGTCGCAAAAGATTCAGTTCTCGAGCTTTATCGAGAGGTCGCCGCAGCCTGTTCTCGATCCTCGAGCCTTGTCGAGAGGTCGCAA
>CAZHEY010000005.1:47736-113400 GCA_964532025.1 uncultured Alistipes sp.
AAGATTATCTGATAAAAAAATCCGGTCGAATTGTTTTCGGCTTGCGTAGCAAGTCGGCAGTCCGCAGCTCCGCCTTGCGGAGGACTGCTATTTCGCAAAGCTGCATAGCCGTCCCCGCGAGCTGCGGACTAAAAAAGGGCTGATGCGTGTTGGTAGAAATAGTTTGCGACCTCTCGACAAGCCTCCCCCACCAAACCGCCTGGGAGGATACAGAAGAGTTGCCGCCTGAAATCCGCCCGTGCTACTCGCAGTTCGGACAGCGCGAGGTGCACTCCTCGGTAGGAGTTTCGAACTCGAGTGTCGCATGCCCGATTCCAAGCTGTGCCAGACGCTCCTTCAGTGCCACTTTCGCCGCAGCCTCCTGCGACAAATCTGCCAACACAACATGCGCCGTCAGCGCGTTTTCAGTGGTACTGATCGCCCAGATGTGGATGTGGTGCACGGCTACCACCCCCGGCAGCTCGGTCATGGATTGCTGCACCTGCTCGATCTGAATCCCGGCAGGCACGCCGTCGAGCGAAAGACGCAGGCTGTCACGCATGAGCGACCACACCGATGCGACAATCACCCCGGCCACAGCCAACCCGACAATCGGATCGACAATCGTCCAGCCCGTCCACGCGATAATGACCCCCGAAAGCAGCACCCCGACCGACACCAACGCATCGGCCGCCATGTGGAGATAAGCCCCCTTGACATTGAGATCGCGCTCCTTATCTTTGAGAAAAAGCCATGCCGTAAATCCGTTGACAAGCACCCCGACACCGGCCGTCCACGCAATAGCACCGCCGAAAACAGGAGCCGGATCGACGATGCGGCCGATGCTCTCGGCAACGATGACCCCCACAGCGACAAGCAGGATCGCCGAATTGAGCAACGAAATAAGCACCGTACTCTTCTTATAACCATAGGTATAGCGCGATGAAGCCTGCACACGTGCCAGCCGGAAGGCCAGCAATGCCAACAGCAGCCCGGCCACATCCGAAAGGTTGTGCCCGGCATCGGAGAGCAGTCCCATCGAGCCATACGAAAGCCCCACGGCGAATTCAATGACGACAAAGGCCACGTTGAGCGCAATGCCGATCAGGAACGCCCGATTGAGCGTCGCCTCGGCGGGATCGTGGTGGAGATGTGTATGCGTGTGTGTCATGACAGCGGTTCGGTTATCGTCTCCTTGATTTGTGCAAGTTCGACTATTTTATTCACAATCGCGTAGATCGTCAACCCAGCCACCGAGCGAATCTGCAACTTGGCGGCAATATTGCGCCGGTGGGTGATTACCGTGTGTGCCGAGATGCAAAGTTCATCAGCGATCTGCTTGTTAGTCAATCCCTTGACCACGCACCCGATCACCTCTTTCTCGCGCACACTCAACGGCGCAGGCTTCTCGCTCCGTGGCCCTTCGGCAGCCAGACGCGCCACCGCCGGAATGAAAATCTCGTCCTCGACCGCGTTGTGCGTTGCCAACTCCTGCTCGCAGGTAAAGATGTTGAACAGTGCCCCGTTCAGCTCGTTGGTGTTGCCCGACGGGTAGTATTTGATGATGATATTCTTCAACTCGGAGAGCTTCGCCTCGACCTGATCGTGGCGGCTGCGGAATTCGTCGATCGAATAGTCGTCGTTGCGCTCCCCTGCGAGCAGCGATTCGACATAAGGAAAGACCGTCTGCTCCTCATAGGCCATGTGTTTGTGCACCTCGGCCACATACTCGTCGTAGAAACGCATGATCGCAAACGAGACGTCGCTGTGGCTGCAATCGACCGCCTCGATCAACGTGCGGCGGATCGCCGGAAGCCGGAAATCGAGGAAATAACCGTGTGAATTGTGGAGGTAATCGGTCAGGGCACGCACCGACACTTGGTCGGCCAACTTCGCGCCGTCGCCGTAGTTGAGCAGCAGGTTCACCACGGCCAGAAATGTCGCCGTATCCACCTCACTCTCAACGCATACTTCGCCGATAGTCTTATCGCCGAACCCCAATGCAAGCCCGAAGCGGCTCATCACCTGCAACACCTCGTAGCGATCGCACACCAGATTGCACATTCGGTCTTTTTCGGTATATCCCCCTGATTTATACATAATTTTCTATTTTTGCTCACAAAAATAACACCAAAGATCCGATCGCACAATACCTAAAAACGGGGATATCAGCGACGGTCAATATCGACATAGGTCGTTTGCAGCATCGTGCGGCCGACATCGAGCAACTCCTCGCTGGTCACCGAGACGGGTTGGCCAGTCGCGGCATCCCACACAGCCTCACCCGTAGCATCGACCACGCCGAAACCGTCGTTGAAGGTGTAGTAGGCAAACTTCCGCTGGGGGGGGGTCGGTGCAAGCAGATCCTTGCTGTAATCGTAGTCGTCGTGCGGCAGATTCATCTGCGACAACAGCGTGGCACACAGATCAATCTGCGAGCCATACTCCTCCACAACACCCGGCGACGCAATAGCTCCTCCCGTCCAGATCATCGGGATGCGGTGGCGCAGCGGCTCGTTGTAAGCCAACGTGCGCGGGTAGGGATACCCGTGGTCGGCCACCAGCACCACGAGCAGGTTTTTCCATGCCGGGGAGGCTTTCAGTTGGTCGATCAGCTGCCCGATGCAGGCATCGGTGAAGGCCATCGCGTTCAGCACCGGATTCTCAAATTCGGCATAGGGTACGACAAAGGGTTTGTGGCTACTCAACGTCAGCAAGCCGGCCAAAAACGGCTTTCCGGCCTTGTCGAGTGCGATGACCCGATCGGCAAACCAGCCACTCATCACCCGGTCGTCGTAGCCCCAGTCGGCAGGCGGTTCGGCAAACCGCAGGTCTTTCTGCCAAATCAGCTCCTGCCACCCCGTAGCGTACATGTAGGCCGCCTGATTGGTGAAATTCAGGTCTCCGCCATACGAAAAACTCGTCGCATAACCGGCTCGGCCAAGCGAGCGTGCCAACGAGGGCAGCGTGCGGCTCTTGGCCGGCAGCTTCATGATCGAGATCTGGGTTTGTGCCGGGAATCCGCTCAAAATCGCCACCTCACCGCGGTCGGTGCGAAACGAATTGGCGAAAAAATTCTCAAACCAAAGTCCCTCGGTTTTCAGGCGTTGCATCGTAGGCATCACCGCCTTGCCTTCCACCTCGGCATCCATGATCGTGCGGGCGAAACTCTCCAGAATAATCACCACCACATTGGGGAGATCCGTCGTCAGCACCCGCCGTGCAGGCTGCTGTGAGCTGGAATTTCCGCGCAGCGACTCAAACCGCCGGGCACGCTCGGCCTCCTCGAAGAAGGGGTAGGCATCCGCATAATTCTTGTGGTCGCCCAAGCTGGAGAGGAACGAGAAGACCGGATTGATCGCCGCGTGATTCAGGTATTGCGTCGTACTGAAATAGACCTTCGAGACATTGGCCACCGAAGCCTGCCAGCCACCGCGGATCGCCAGAAAATCAGCCGCCGCAAAGAGCAGCAACAGCCCGCTACCGCACAACGCCTGCCGCCACGGCAGCCGCGCACTATCCAGCCAGCGCAGGATCAACAGACGGTAAGCCCCGATCATCGCCGCGGCATAGAGCAGCCAAAGCAGGGTCTGCCGCACGCCCAACCACCAATCGACACTCGCCATAGCCTCCTTCGGATCAGTCAGATAGATCAGAATGGTCGAGTCGATACGAAAACCCCAATGCTCATACAGAGCCACGTCTACGGCAAAAATCGCCGCCGTGAAGAGCGATACCAACACAAAATAGCCGAGCAGCACCCCACGCAGCAAGCGTTCGGGCAGGCGCACCCACAGTCCGAGCAGCCCGAGCAGCAGCGGCACGACGCAGACATATCCGGCCACCGTCACATCGAGTGCAAGTCCGTGCCACACCACGCGCCACCAATCGGCGGCCGCAATGCCGGTCGCTTCGGCCGTATTGTAGGCCATGAAGACGGGTTTCTGCACGGCCATGAGCAGAACCGTCACACCGAATACGGCAAGAAGAAAGGTGACTTTTCGTTTCATTATTTCAAAATATCTCCGGCCACCTCGTCACTCCGTCGTGGAGTCGAGTGCCGATTCGGAAAGGTCAAATTACAAAGGCCGTCGCAAAGTCCTCGAGCCCAACCAAGAAGGTCGCAAAGTTCTCGATCCTCGAGCCTGTCGAGAGGTCGCAAAGTTCTCGATCCTCGAGCCTGTCGAGAGGTCGCAAAGTCCCGTTCTCGATCCTCGAGCCTGTCGAGAGGTCGCAAAGTCACAGCCCGCACCCCTGTCCCGGAGGTCGCCCCCCCGCGCCCCGCGCTATAATTTTTCGCCGTATGCCAGATCCCCGGCATCACCGATTCCGGGCACGATATACGAACGCGAAGTCAACTCCTCGTCGACCACCGCAGCCCAGACCGTCGTGGTCTGGTGCGACATATTCTTCTGCACATAGTCGATGCCCTGCTCGCTGGCAATCACCGCGGCCACATGCGTATGCGCAGGCGTACCGCCTTTCGCGCACAACGCCTTGTAAGTCAACACCAACGACGACCCCGTTGCAAGCATCGGATCGACCAGCAGCAGGGTTTTACCCTCAAGGTCACCGCACGAGATGTACTCGACATTCACCGTAAATTTCCCATCCTTGGTACTCTTGCGATAAGCTGACACGAACGCATTCTGCGCATCGTCGAAGTAGTTGAGAAAACCCTGATGATAGGGCAAACCGGCCCGCAGAATCGTAGCCACGACAATCTGATCGTCGATCATCGCCACCTCGGCCTCCCCGAGGGGCGTTTCAACCAGCCGGGGTGTATAGTGAAGAGCCTTCGAAATCTCATAAGCTGTAATCTCGCCGATACGCTCCATGTTGCGGCGAAACCGCATCGAATCCCGCTGAATGGATCGGTCGCGGATCTCGGCGATAAATTTGTTGAGAACGGTGTTCTGCTGATTCAGAATGTGCAACGTCATAATAGATTGGTTTTTAGGATCAATAGAGGAAGTTGTTGAAGGGGTAGCGGCCGGCGTGAATCTCACGCACCATGCCGTAGAGGTCGCTGCGGAATTTCTCGACATGCACCTTGGTCAACGCCGAAAGGAAGATGCACGGAGTCTCGGTCTGCGCAAACCAGCTGCGTTTCAGGTCGTCGAGCGAGCGGTTTTCGCGCGTCGGGGGCATTAGATCATCGTCGTCCTTTTTAATATAGGTATAGGCATCGACCTTGTTGAAGACCAGATAAACGGGTTTCTCGCCCGCGCCGATATCCTGCAACGTCTGTTTCACCACAGCAATCTGCTCCTCGAATTGGGGATGCGAGATATCGACCACATGAATCAGCAGGTCGGCTTCGCGCACCTCGTCGAGGGTCGATTTGAACGACTCGATCAACTCGGTCGGGAGTTTGCGGATAAACCCCACGGTGTCCGAAAGCAAAAACGGCAGGTTGTCGAAGACCACCTTGCGCACCGTCGTATCGAGAGTCGCAAAGAGCTTGTTTTCAGCAAAGACCTCGCTCTTCGAAATCAGGTTCATCAGCGTCGATTTCCCCACATTGGTGTAACCCACCAACGCGACACGCACCATCGCCCCGCGATTCGAGCGTTGCACCGACATCTGGCGGTCGATTTTCTGCAAATCCTCCTTGAGTTTCGAGATCCGGTTGCGGATGATTCGACGGTCGGTCTCGATCTCGCGCTCACCCGCACCGCCACGCGTTCCCGTTCCGCCGCGCTGGCGTTCGAGGTGCGTCCACATGCCCGACAGCCGAGGCAACATATACTCGTAATTGGCCAGCTGCACCTGCGTCTTGGCATAGGCCGTCTGCGCCCGCGACAGGAAGATGTCGAGAATCAGGCGCGTGCGGTCGAGGATGCGGCAAGGCATCAGCTTCTCGATGTTGCGCGTCTGTGAGGGCGACAGCTCGTCGTCGAATATCACCACATCAATCTGGTTTTCAGTGCAATAATCTACGATCTCCTGCAATTTCCCCGGGCCTACATAGATGCGGGCCGAAGGTTGCGGCAGTCGCTGCGTGAAGCGGCGCACGGTGACGATGTTGGCTGTTTCGGCCAGAAATTCCAGTTCATCGAAGAACTCGTCGGTCTGTCGAAGATCCTGACTGTCACGCACGACCGCAACGACGACCGCACGTTCGCGAAGATCTGCGACCTCTGTTTCGGCAGGTTTCTTTGATTTATTCTCTTCCAAATTTTTCTCGTTTTCTACGATTATGCAAACACAATGCTAAAAATAAGGGTATCCGCCAGAAGCAGGATACCCTTTATAATATTGGCGGCAGGTGTGTTAGTTCTGCAACCGGAAATCCACCGGCAGGGTGTATTTCACACGCACCACCTGATTACGCTGCTTGCCGGGCTTCCACTTGGGCGACTTCTTCAACGTCGCAATGGCAGCTTCGGTCAGCGAACGGTCGGGCGACGACATCGACGTGATGTTGGTCAGCGTTCCGTCTCTCTCGATGACAAACGTCAGAGTAACACGACCTTGAACACCATTCTCGAGTGCAATCTGCGGGTATTTGACATTGCTCTGCACCCAATTACGGAACGTATTGAGGTCTCCGCCTTGGAACTGGGGCATGGTCTCGGCGATCACGAACGGCTGGTCGTCTTCGATCGTCTCCTCCTGCACGGCAACCTGCTGAATCACCTCCGTGCTCTCGTCGAACTCGGTAAAGTCGACTTCGGTCGTGATTTTCGTATCGTTGGTGACCACCTGCAACAGGTCGGCAATCGCCTTCACCTCGACTTTTTTGGGCGGCTCGGGAGGTTTCTGATCCTGACGAGTGATCTCGGTGATTTGCTCCTCGACCGGGCCGTAGTTCAGGTCGATTTTCTCGATTCTGCGCTCTTTCGGCGTATACCAGAAGGCTGCGATCACAAGGCCGAGCGCAACAACCAGACCGATTTCGAGCAGAAGACCTCGCTTATTCTGAAGGTCAGCTTTGGGTGATTTCTTGATATTCATCTATTTTTCAATTAATTTGTTCGCTGTCTTAGGTGCACATAAGTACGCTATGCACCACAAATATAGAGATAAAAAATCAAAAATGAACGATCTGGCGCAAAAATCTTTATTTTTTGCCTACTTTTGTCTCGAAAAATGGAGTTTGGAGCAAAGATTATGGTAGAAAAGGAGTCGTTATACGGTCGAAATGCGGAACAACTTGCCGCGGTGTGCGCCCAGATGGAGATGCCGCGCTTTGCGGCAAAGCAGCTCGCGCGCTGGCTCTACAAGCGGCACACCGAGTCGCCGGATGCCATGACCGACCTCTCGGCTGCCCACCGCTTGCGGCTCGGCGAGCACTTCACTCCGGCACTCCACGCTCCCGAACGGGTCTGGTCGTCGGCCGACGGCACAAAAAAATACTTGTTCCGCACGCCACAGGGCCACTTCGTCGAATCGGCCTACATCCCCGACGGCGACCGCGCCACGCTCTGCGTATCGTCGCAGGCCGGCTGCCGCATGGGTTGCCGCTTCTGCGCCACGGGCCGGCAGGGGTTGCAGGAGTCGCTTTCGGTGGCCGAAATCCTCAACCAGATCGCCTCACTTCCCGAACGCGAAAGCCTTTCGAATGTGGTATTTATGGGCATGGGCGAACCGTTGGACAACACCGACAACGTGCTGCGTGCCCTCGAAATCATGACCTCCGAGTGGGGGTTCGGCTGGTCGCCGACGCGCATCACGCTCTCCACGGCAGGCGTCGTCCCCGAGTTGCGTCGCTTCCTCGACTCTACGAAGGTGCATTTGGCTGTGAGCCTGCACAATCCGTTTCACGAAGAGCGCATGGAGATCATGCCCGTCGAGAAGGCATGGCCGATCGCATCCGTGGCGGAGGTTCTGCGCGAATACGACTTTTCGCACCAACGGCGCGTGTCGTTCGAGTACATCGTCATGAGCGGGTTGAACGACTCGCCGCGCCACATCAAAGAGTTGTGCCGCCTGCTGAACGGGATCAAATGCCGCATCAACCTCATCCGGTTTCACAAAATCCCCGACTCACCCTACTTCTCGCCCGACAACGAAGCGATGCTCCGTTTCCGCGATGCCCTGACTGCGCGCGGCATCCAAACCACCATTCGCACCTCGCGCGGCGAAGATATTCAGGCCGCCTGCGGACTGTTGAGCACCGAGGCACTCCACAGCGACCCCGCCACCCGGTAAACTCGCCCCCCCGCAAGCTCCCCGCAAGCCCCGAAGCCGCCCTCGCAAGCTGCCGAGAGAACAAACGACACATACCAATAAAGATAGGGCCCAAGCCGGTATTTCCGAAAAAGGCGTACTTTCGGAACGGATTTTGTCACGAACCCACCAAACAATCGCATGAAAATGAAACGAATACTCTTTGTGCTGCTCTGGGCGGTTGCCGCCGGGATCGTCCCGACGCAGGCGCAGGTACAATTTGAGACCGCCTCGACGGATGCCGTGCGCGAAATAGCCATAAAAAGCGGTAAGCTGGTCTTCATCGACCTCTATGCCACGTGGTGCGGGCCGTGCCGAACGATGCAGCGCGAGGTATTCTCGCGGCAGGATGTCGGTGATTTTATCGGAAAGCGATTTGTGGCGGCGAAATACGACACCGACAAGCGCACGGGCAGCGAGCTGCTTCGGAAATACGGTCGCGGTGCAATCCCGCTCTATCTGATTTTCAACACACAAGGCGCATTGCTGGGTCGTATCGAAGGGGCATGCGATGCCCAAACGCTGATGCGCAACCTGCAACAAATCATCGACGGCCAGACGCGCGCAAACCGATAAGCTCCGTCCGAAAGGGAATGATGCCGAAAGCAATCGCCCGCAACCCAGCCGCCCATTTCCGGCCGCCGGCCGCCTATTTTTTAGGGGTATAGACCACCTTTTTCGTCTCGAAAAACTCCTCGTCGAACAGATCGGCGATGTCGTAGAGCGTCCAGCGTTTGCCGGTCATGGCCAACTCCTCTGCCAGATCGCCCCCCTTGAGGTAGAGAATGCCGTTGGCGAGCGACCCTTTTTGTCCGCGCTCGATCCGCGGCCAAACCCACTCCACGAATTCGGGCATGGCTGTCACGGCGCGCGAAACGACGTAATCGAAGCGTTCCGTAAGCGTCTCGACCCGCACACACCGCGGCGTGAGGTTTTGCAACCCCAACCCAGTCGTAACGCCCTCAACAACTGCAATTTTCTTATGAATCGAATCTGCCGCGGTGAAGTGCGCTTGGGGAAAGAGGATCGCCAGCGGAACCGACGGAAATCCCCCGCCGCACCCCACATCGAGCACCCGCGCACCGTCGGCAAACGTACAGACCTTGGCGATAGCCAGCGAGTGGAGCACATGGCGCAGGTAGAGCTGGTCGAAATCCTTGCGCGAGACGACGTTGATCTTCGCATTCCATTCGGCATAAAGATCATACAATGCCGCGAACTGCTCTTGCTGTTGCGCCGTTAAATCCGGAAAGTAACGAAATATAATCTCTGTTCCCATAGTTTTCAATTTTTATTTTTGCCGCGCGATTCACCGCTCATTTTACCGTTCGTCGCCCTCGGTGATGAATTTGCACATCTGCTCGCGGGCACGATGAATCTGCGTCTTGACCGTTCCCAGCGGCAGGGTCAGCTTGGCGGCGATCTCCTCGTAGGAGTACTCCTCGAAAAAGCGCATCAGGATCAACTGCCGATAACGCGGCGTCAGCCGTTCGAGGTAGTGCTCGATCTGGCTGCGCTGCTGCCGGTTGATGACGCTCTCCTCGGGGGTCGGCGCGGCCGAAGCCGGAGCTGAGAACCGCTCGTCGATCGACAGGTCGTCCTGACGACGACGCACGTAGTCGATGAATGTATTGCGGGCAATGGTGTAGACCCATTGGCCAAACGTGTAATTGGTGCTGTATCGCTGGAGGTTGATGTAGACCTTGATGAAGGTCTCCTGCAACAGGTCGTCGGTGTCGTTCACGCCGTTGAGCCGTTGCACAAACAGCCGGTGAATGGCATCCCGATAGCGGTTGAAGAGGTATTCGAAGGCCGTGTCATCGCCCCCCAATGCCCGTTCGACCAGCTCGCGATCCTCGGCAACGATATAGTCGTCTACCTCCATACGCGTTCGTTTCGTCGCAACAGGAGCAGTGCCAACACCGCCGCCAACAGGGGACTCAACAGGTCGTAGAGGAAATAGCGGAACAAGATCCCCGTCTCACCCAACCGCACGGCGATACGCCGCACCTCAACCAGCACCACGATATAGCGGATCAACACCAGCAACGCCGCCGCAATCTTATACTCCAGCGGCATGATTGCCATGGCGCAGCTTGTCGTCAGGAAAAACAGCGACCGCGACCACAGCTCGGCCTGAATGTAGGTGCGAACGCTTTTCGGATAGTAGCGAAAGGCCGATCCGAAATAGCGCAACTGGCTCACCCACCAGCCAATGCCGCCCCACGTCTTTTCGCGAAGCGTCGCCCGCGGCGAGAGAATCACGCTGACGTTCTCGCGCGTCATTACCCGCTGCATGAACAGATCGTCCTCACCGATATTCATATTGAGGTGGCTAAACCCCTTCGCTCCGAAATAGAGCTGCTTGGTGAATCCGAAATTGTGGAGTATTCCGCGGTAGGGACGCCGCATCACGGCACGCGCAATCCAATCGACGGCGTGCATCATCCGCCACGAACGCATCAGGTAGTTGGAAAATCCTTTTTTGCGCTCCACGCCGCAATATCCCACCACGATCTCACCGCGCATGAACCCCTTGGCCATGAGCGACACCCAGCGATCGGTCTGCGGCACGGCATCGGTCGAGCTGAAGAGGATATGTTCGTTGTGTGCCGATTTGATGCCGACGTTGAGTGCCATTTTGCGCGAGATCGGGAAACGCGGATCAAGACATATTTTGGTCGTATTGATCTGCGGGAACGCCTGTTTGAGCCGAGCCAGATCCTCGTAGAAATCATTGTCGTGACCGACATAGACGATCACCACCTCGAAATCGAAGTAGTTCTGGGCGAGGATCAGCGGCAGCCGCTCCTCGACAAACGACGAATCCTCGGAGAAGAGCGGAATGACCACCGACACGGGAGGTTCGGATTCCAGACGCATCATCCGCCGGTTGTTCTTGTAACCGGGAATGCGTCCGTAGATAAAGATATAGTAGTAGAGCTGTACGCCCAACAGCAGCAGAATTGCCCCCGCAAGCGCCGAGCCTTCCCAGCCATAGCAAGCCAAAAATGAATCAAAAAATTGCATAATGTCGAAATATGTGCAAAGATAGCAACATTTCAGAATTCAAAAATCAAAAATCAGAATTATTTTGCCTATTTTTGCGGAATACTATGCGTATGAAATTTACATTACAACATAAGGACGCCTCGTCACAAGCACGCGCAGGCGAATTGTCGACCGATCACGGTGTGATCCGCACCCCCATTTTCATGCCCGTGGGTACGGCCGCCACGGTCAAGGGCATCTTCCACCGCGATGTCAAGCAGGAGGCCAAGGCGCAGATCATTCTGGCCAACACCTACCACCTCTACCTGCGCCCCGGCATGGAGATTCTCGAACAAGCCGGTGGCGTCCACCGCTTCTCGACATGGGACGGGCCGATGCTCACCGACAGCGGCGGTTTTCAGGTCTTCTCGCTGGCGGCCTGCCGCAAGCTCAAGGAGGAGGGGTGTCACTTCCGTTCGCACATCGACGGCTCGAAGCACCTCTTTACGCCCGAAAGTGTCATGGATACCGAACGCACGATCGGTGCGGATATCATGATGGCCTTCGACGAGTGCCCTCCGGGCGATGCACCGCGCGAATATGCCGCCAAATCGCTCGACCTGACCGAACGCTGGCTCGACCGCTGCTTCAACCGCTACCACCAGACCCAGCCCAAATACGGCCATTACCAAGCTCTTTTCCCGATCGTGCAGGGCTGCGCCTATCCCGACCTGCGCGTCCGTGCGGCCGAGAACGTCAAACAATACAACGCCGACGGCTACGCCATCGGAGGACTGGCCGTGGGCGAGCCGACCGACGTGATGTACCGGATGATCGAGGTGGTCAACGCCATCCTGCCCGAAGACCGGCCGCGTTACCTAATGGGAGTCGGCACGCCGACCAATATCCTCGAAGGAATCGAGCGCGGAGTGGATATGTTCGACTGCGTGATGCCCACGCGCAACGGTCGCAACGGCCAGCTATTCACATCCGAGGGGACGATCAACATCCGCAACAAGAAGTGGGAGAGCGACTTCTCGCCGATCGACCCCGAGGGCACGGCCTTCGTCGACACGCTCTATTCGAAGGCTTACCTCCACCACCTGACCACCTGCGGCGAGATGTTAGCGGCGCAGATCGCCTCGCTGCACAACATCGCATTCTACCTGCGATTGGTGACCGCCGCACGCGAACACATCCTGGCCGGGGACTTCAAGGCGTGGAAGGAGAATATGGTCACGAAATTGGCTCGAAGGCTTTGATAACAACGAATGAATTATGAAATTCCGTTTCCCGGGGTTTAAGATCTTAGACCGCTACATACTGGAGAAGTTTCTCTCGACCTATTTCTTCGCCATCGCGATGATTATCATCGTGGTCGTGTTGTTCGACTACGTGGAGAAGATCGACGACTTCACCGAGTTGCATGCGCCGCTCAAAGCCATTATTCTGGACTACTACCTCAACTTCATCCCCTTCTTCATCAACCAGTTCAGCGGCCTGTTCACCTTCATCGCCTGCATCTTCTTCACCTCAAAAATGGCCTACCAGACCGAGATTGTCGCCATGCTTTCGGGCGGCATGTCGTTCCGCCGGCTGATGTGGCCCTACTTCCTCGGTGCGCTCTTCATCGGCACGCTGTCGCTGACACTCAACCTGTGGTTGATCCCGATCTCGCAACGCAAAATCGTATCGTTCGAGTCGCAATACATCAAGCGCAAGCAGAACATGCGCTACGACCGCCACATCTACCGCCAGATCGAACCGGGAACATTCGCCTACATCCGCGGCTACAACGAAGATGCACATAGTGCCTCATTCTTCGCCTTGGAGGAGTATGTCAGCGGTACGATGACCCGTTCGCTCGAAGCCTCCGACGTGCGTTTCAACCCCGAAAGCCACCGCTGGACAGCTCCCCGCTACACCAAACGCGCATTCGACTCGCTGGAGGTCGAACGCTTCGAGCAGTTCCGCAACCTCGACACCATGATCAACCTCGACGTCAACGAGTTGGGCGAGATCAACGGACTGATCCAGACCATGAACATCTCGCAGCTAAACCAATTTCTCGACCAGCAGCGCGCCAAGGGCTCCGACGCGATCAACATCATCGAGGTCGAGCGTCATGCTCGCTATGCCTACCCGCTCTCGACCTTCATCCTGACGCTCATCGGCGTATCGCTCTCCTCGCGCAAGGTGCGTGGCGGCACGGGACTACACATCGGCATCGGCACGGGACTCTGCTTTTCGTACATCCTCTTCAACCGTTTCTTCGAGGAGTTTGCCAAGAGCGGCTCACTGCCTTCGGGGCTGGCCGTCTGGTTGCCCAACCTCATCTACCTCGGAATCGCCATCTACCTCTACCAAAAGGCTCCCAAATAAAAACGATCTATGGAAAAACTGCAATATTACTGGGTGCAGCTCAAGAAGCACCCATTGACATACAACCTCACGCTCATCGCCGCGATCATCCTCGCAATGGCCGTCATCGCACACCTCTTCATGCTGTTCGGCACGCGTCACGGCGCACGACGTACCGTGCCCGATTTTGCGGGAGTGAACTACAACGAAGCAAGGGCGTTGGCGCACCAGAACGACCTGAAGTTGCAGATCAACGACTCGCTCTTCGTGCCGGCTTACGAGGGCGGTGTGATCCTCGACCAACTCCCCGAAAAGGGCGTTTCCGTGAAACCGGGTCGCACGATCTACATCACCATCAACGCCTTCGGCCAAAAGATGGTTCCCGTGCCCTATGTGGCCGAACGGTCGCTGCGACAGGCCAAGAACATGCTCGAAATCGCCGGACTTGAGATCGGCGAGCTGATCTACCGACCCGACATGGCGACCAACTACGTACTCGAAGAGTATTGCGGTCGCCGCCCCGTCCTGCCGACGAGTAAGATCGAGGCCGAAATGGGTTCGGGCATCACGCTCTATGTGGGTGTCGAAAACGGAGTCGGCTCGACGGTCGTTCCCCACGTGGTCGGCTACTCGGTCAAGCAGGCCAAGAGCCGGTTGTGGGAGATCGGGCTGAACATCGGCAAGATCGACTTCGACGAGGGGATCAACCTGCTCAACCAGAAAGATGCCCGGGTCTACCTCCAAACCCCCGGTGCGGAGCGCAGTGCCGCCCTCGGATCGAAGGTCGATCTGCGCCTGACACTCGACACCGAGAAACTCACCAAGCACCGCGCCGAAGCCGAGAAGCAAGCGGCACAGAATGCCGCCGAACGCCGCCGCATCGAGCAGGAATTGGCCGATTCGTTGGCACTCATTCCGCCCACAAGCGAACCGACCGAGGACGAGGAGACAACCGATAACGAGGGATTTTTCAACTGATGAGTGATTCGAGATACCAAGACGAGGAGCTGGACACCGAGCCGGATATCCTCCTCGGCGACGACAACGAAAGTGACGAGGAACAAGCCGGCCTCTACGAGCACTATGCCGTGACGGCCGATCGGGGGCAGACACCCCTGCGGCTCGACAAGTTTCTGGTCACACGCATGGAGCACTGCTCGCGCAACCGCATTCAGGCGGCGGCCGACAGCGGCAACATCCTCGTCAACGGCAAAGCCGCCAAGTCGAGCTACAAGATAAAACCCCTCGACCGCATCCAGATCGTCATGCCCTATCCGCGGCGCGAGATCGAACTTCGGGGCGAGGATATTCCGCTGGAGATCCCCTACGAGGACGACGACCTGCTGCTGGTCAACAAACCGGCCGGACTGGTCGTACACCCCGGCGTAGGCAATTACAGCGGCACGTTGGTCAACGCGCTGATGTTCCACCTCAATGCGCAGGGCATCGCCGCCGAAGAACAACAACGCGCCGGACTGGTGCACCGCATCGACAAAAACACCTCGGGACTGCTCGTCATCGCCAAGAACGAACAGACCCACGCCAAGCTGGCCAAGCAGTTCTTCGACCATACGATCCAGCGGCGTTACGTCGCGCTGGTCTGGGGTAACCTTGACCAGGACGAGGGGACGATCACGGGCAACATCGGCCGCAGTCCCAAAGATCGGCAGAAGATGTTTGTCTTCGCCGACGGCTCGGACGGCAAACACGCCGTGACCCATTGGAAGGTGCTGAAACGCTACGGCTACGTGACCTTGGTGGAGTGCCGGCTCGAAACCGGACGCACACACCAGATCCGCGTGCACATGGCGTGGATCGGCCACCCGCTCTTCAACGACGAACGTTACGGCGGCGACCGGATACTCAAAGGCACGACCTTTGCCAAATACCGACAGTTCATCGAGAACTGCTTCGCCGTCATGCCGCGCCACGCGTTGCATGCCCGGCTGTTAGGCTTCGAACACCCGACAACCCACCAACAGGTGCTCTTCGAAAGCGAGCTGCCTGCCGATTTTCGGGCGTTGATCGAGAAGTGGGAGGGCTACACCGCCGCCGCGAAGTGTAGCGATGTGATTGACAATTAAACGATTTGCTTTGTTTTTACCTACAACCATAAAAGAAGTCCGCGCACGCGGCTGGGATCAATTGGATGTGATCCTCTTTTCGGGCGATGCCTACATCGACCACCCGGCATTCGGTGCGGCCGTGATCGGACGTCTGCTCGAAGCCGAGGGCTACCGCGTGGCGATCGTGCCGCAACCCAACTGGCGCGACGACCTGCGCGACTTCACCAAACTGGGCACGCCGCGCCTGTTCTTCGGCATCTCGGCCGGCTCGATGGACTCGATGGTCAACCACTATACGGCCAACCTGCGCCTGCGCCACGACGATGCCTACACCCCCGGCGGCAAATCGGGCTTCCGTCCCGACCGCGCCGTGGAGGTCTACACGCAGATCCTCAAACGACTCTTTCCGCATACGCCGGTGGTTGTCGGCGGCATCGAAGCCTCGCTGCGACGGCTGACCCACTACGACTACTGGAGCAACTCGCTGCGACCCTCACTGTTAAGCCAGAGCGGAGCCGACCTGCTGATCTACGGCATGGGCGAAAGGGTCGTGCAGCAGGTCGCCAAGGCGATGCGCAACGGCTACAACGCCAAGCTCCTGCGTAAAATCAATCAGGTGGCATTCCTTGCCGATGCGGCTTATGTCAATCGGCTCGACCCGGCAACAACACTCCGCCTGCACTCCTACGAGGAGTGTGTGGCCGACAAACGAGCCTTCGGCGAAAACTTCACCGTCATCGAAACGCAGAGCAACCTCATGGAGCCGACCGCCACACTCGTCGAGTCCGTCGGGGAACGCTACGTCGTGGTCACACCGCCCAACACCACACTCTCGACCGAGGAGTTAGACCACTCGTTCGACCTGCCCTACGAGCGCGCACCGCATCCGCGCTATACCGGCAAGGGCGACATCCCGGCGTGGGAGATGATCAAACACTCGGTCAACATCCACCGCGGCTGCTTCGGCGGCTGCTCGTTCTGCACCATTTCGGCACATCAGGGCAAATTCATCAACTCGCGCAGCGAGCGTTCGATCCTCGGCGAGGTGGAGCGCATCGTGAAGATGCCCGACTTCAAGGGATACCTCTCCGATGTCGGCGCACCGTCGGCCAATATGTACCGCATGGGCGGCAAGGATCGCGAGATCTGCCGCAAATGCCGCCGCCCGTCGTGCCTGCATCCGGTCAAATGCCCCAATCTCGACAACGACCACCGGCCGTTACTGGCTCTCTACCAGAAGATCCGCGCCGTGAAGGGGATCAAAAAAGCATTCATCGGCAGCGGCATCCGCTACGATCTGTTCGACAACTCGCCCTACCTGCAAACCGTCCTCAAATACCACACGTCGGGCCGCCTCAAAGTCGCCCCCGAACACACCGAGGAGGGGGTATTGAAACTCATGCGCAAACCGCCGTTCGCACTTTTCGAAACCCTGAACGCCGATTTTCAGCGAATCTGCCGACAGGAGGAGTTGCCCTACCAGCTGATTCCCTACTTCATCTCGTCCCACCCGGGCTGCACCGAACAAGATATGAAATCGCTGTCGCATAAGGTGTTGGGCAGGCTGCACTTCAACCTCGAACAGGTGCAGGATCTGACGCCGACACCCATGACACTCTCGTCGGTGATGTTCTACACGGGCGAGAATCCCTACACCCACGAGAAAGTCTATGTCGCTCGCTCGCAGGACGATAAACGCCGACAAAAAAGTTACTTCTTCTCCGACCGACCGCAAAAATCCCGGCCTCAACCCTATTCCCGCCGCAAGAATTAAACACCCTTAATTTGCGATCCTCGAGCCTGTCGAGAGGTCGCAGTATTTTCGTTCTCGATCCTCGAGCCTGTCGAGAGGTCGCCGTGTTTTCGTCCACGACCCTCGAGCTTGTCGAGAGGTCGCAGTATTCTGTCCACGACCCTCGAGCCTATCGAGAGGTCGCAGTATTTTCGTTCTCGATCCTCGAGCCTGTCGAGAGGTCGCAAGGGACTTACGCAATTCACCGCCCCGACAAAAGTTAGCCAGAGTTGCCCCGCGTTCACGAGCTGGGGGGGGGTGCTTTATTACCGATTACAAAGCAAATGATACATTACAAATTGATATACAACACATCAAGAAAATAACAAAATGCTTCATGTAATTTTAATTTTATTAATATCAACAATTTCAGAAAGCCATTTTTGTTCTTCTATTGATTTTACATATACACGGACAATATCATCGTCTGTAAATGAAATCTTTCCTAGTCCTTTTGCTCCTATTTTGGCATCGTCAAATTCTAGCGGAACATATCTCCATTCTCTTTCATCGTAAAATCTAATATTTTCGCCACTCCATTTACTCGTTTTACTATCATAAAAGTGCGCATAATATGGTTTACAATATGACAAGATCTTTATTTGTAGTTTTGGCGAACTGTTTTTACAAATGGCTTTAATTATATTCGTGAGGTTTCCATCTGTTCGACAATATATTACAGGACAGACGCCTTGATTCTTAGCCCATTCTTTCTTTAAGACAATACCATAATCTCCATACCGTTTCCTATGCCTAGCTCTTGTGCCTTGTGGTAGATCAGTAAAGCAAACCATGGGAATACGATATTGTAAATTAGGAGCAATAAAGAAAAATGTCTCCAACACATAATGCAACTCAAAACATTTACCACGAATAATGTTATCTAAATTCGAAAACTTTTTTGTATAATGATAAAGATTAGGGGACGATACATTACGTCTCATTCTCAAAATAATTTTCTTCCCGTCCAACTCCGCCTCGGGGATTAAAAAAAGAAAGTGTGGAGTTGTTAGTTTATCTGAGTAGAGGTTCTGGAAGACCTTTGTGCAAATAAACAATACCCCACACCGAATAGAATATATCGTGAGGATATATGTCTATACACGGTGATGAGTGTTTGTATTGCTTGTCCCTCAGTTTTGAAATTTTCCAGATTTCGATGCAAGGATTAGCGAAACACTTTCACTAATAAATATGACACCACCCATAGGGCTGTATTACAAAGTTAGAAAATGTTTCTCAAAACGCAACACTCATTGGGGTATTGTAGCAACAAATTTCGGTTAAAAGTTTCTAAAAATCAAGATTGACCTTATAGAATGTTTATCATAGTCTGGGGAGGAGCTTTTTGAAGCCATAAAAAAGCCCGTTCGTTTCCGAACGAGCCATTGAGAATGAGGTTGTTGCTTTGTTATTGTTCTCGGGCCGCAGCTCGCGGGGACGGCTCAAAGTGCAACGAAGAGCAGGCCTCCGCATGGCGGAGGTTTGCCGACTTGCTGCGCAAACCGAAAACAGCAGTTATGCAACCAAGACGTTTCCATTTAGAAAGCGGAGGGAATGTATTATTGCATATTCGTGTGTAGGAGAGAGATCCTACCCTAATAATTTACCCAATAGACTACCCAAAAGAAAATAATTCTTATCTTTGTGCGAAACAAGATTCTGCTATGACCTATAAACCTCCATATTCGATTACGCCAAAGATTACCAATTTGGTTGCACAGATTAGTGAAACTATCGGCGGATATTATGCACAACAGAATTTGCGTCTGCATAGAGTCAACCGTATTAAAACGATTCATGGAACGTTGGCTATCGAGGGAAACACGCTTTCTCCCGAGTTGGTTACAGCGGTGCTGGAGGGGATACCTGTTGTCGCTCCGATGAATGAGGTGCAGGAGGTACGCAATGCCATCAAGGCGTATGAATTGCTTGACCGACTCAACCCCTGCAAAATCGAGGACTTGTTAAAGGCGCATGCGGCCATGGAAACCGGGCTGATTGACGATGCAGGCCATTTTCGTAAAGGTGGCGCGGGTGTAGTTTCGGGTGAAACAGTCATTCACTATGCACCCGATGCGGAGCGTGTTCCCTACCTAATTGGTGACTTGTTCGAGTGGCTGAATCAGACAGAGGAACATCCGTTGATTGCAAGTTGTGTGTTTCATTATGAATTTGAGTTTATCCATCCATTTAGCGATGGCAACGGTCGCACGGGACGGCTGTGGCAGACCCTTATTTTGAGCCGTTGGCGTCCTATCTTTAAGAATCTTCCTATCGAGAATATCGTATACAAGTATCAAAAGGAGTATTACCGAGCGATCGCCATAAGTGGTGGTAAAGAGGGCTGCACTCCATTTATCGAGTTTCTGTTAGGGGTGATTGCGGAAACTTTAACTACCCAAGAACCTACCCGAATGTCTGCCCAGAAAATTATTCTTTCGGAGATTCGAAAAAATTCCAGAATAACCCGTAAAGAGTTGGCGCAGATTGTCGGCATTTCCTCCGATGGCGTGAAATATCATCTGCAAAAACTCACCAAATCGGGTGTTCTCCAAAGAGTTGGTTCTACCCGTTTCGGGGAGTGGGTAATCTGCAAGTCGAAATAATGAGGACAAACTTGATCGTGGCGTATTCCCTTCTTCATCTTCCGGCTCGCAAAACTTTTTGCGTGAATTTGGCATGCTCCACTGGAAATTTGAATTGATCCCCTGTTTTGAGGTAAGCCAAGGCGTAAGCGGGCGGTGTAACCCCCTATCCTTGACCCCCGTAAACGAAAAAATCAGCAAATACCTTTCGATAAGTTGCTGATTTTCGAGCCGAAACCCGGACTTGAACCGGGGACCTCTTCATTACGAGTGAAACGCTCTACCAACTGAGCTATTTCGGCTTACCGAGAACACGTGGTTCTCTTTGCGAGTGCAAATATCTGAAAAAAATTCTTTTCACGCAACATTTTTGCAAAATTTATCACTTTTCTTGCTATATTCGCACCAAAACTAACAGGAAGTTGATTCCCGGTTCGACCTACGTACTCCGTTTCTGCCTGCCGCAAAAGCAAATAGCTCACGCCGAACGCGCAAACGAAGCAATTCCCGACAACGACCCTCCGAACGCCCCTGTTACTTGATAAAATACAAAATAATGCAGAAAGGATATCTTAATCCTACCCCCGATCAGACCTTTGAAGTTGTCGGTGAGGGCACTTACGACTTTCTCCACGTGCTGGAACACAGCCGCGAAATGCAGGCGGCTGGTGATGTCGAGGGGGCTTGCAACGAACGCTATCAAGCGTTTCAGCGTCTTTCCGCGCTGCTTCCCGAGGGCGAGGAGATCAACCTCGAATGGAATCACCGCAACTCGCGCGCGGCACTCGAAGTGATCTACGCTTCGGCGATCGACCACTTCCTGATCAACGATTTCGAAATGTCGGCGGCACTGCTCGAAATGCTGCTCGAACTCGATCCGGAGGATCACCTCGAGGGATGTGAACTGCTGGCATTCAACTATCTGGCCATGGACGAGCAGGAACTTTTCGACGAGGTGATCAACGACGTCTCGGACAAATATGCCGGCCGCATCGTGCTGCTCCTCTGGTCGGCTTTCCGCCGCAATGGCCGACTGCCCGACGGCGAGCTGCAACGCTTTCGCACCCATTTCGCCCCCTACTTCGCCGAATTCACCGCCTCGGAGCACCCGGCCGACGATGCCTACTTGCACGATATCGAGAGCGAACGCCCCTCGGTGACGGCACAGGCGCGCGAACTCTGGTTGCAGACCGAGAACCTCTGGGTGCTGTGGCCGGGCTTCATCGACGCCCTGCGCGCCGCCCGCGACCACTAACCTCCGATCCAGATCCCACCTCTTCACGATCCTCGGGCTTACCCGGGAGTTCTGCTCACGAACCTCGAGCTTTGTCGAGAGGTCGCAGAGTGCTTTGGTTCTCGATCCTCGAGCCTTGTCGAGAGGTCGCAGCGTGCTTTGGTTCTCGATCCTCGAGCCTTGTCGAGAGGTCGTAGCGTGCTTTGGTTCTCGATCCTCGAGCTTGTCGAGAGGTCGCAGAGTTCAGAGCAAGCAGAAACCCCTCTTGGCATCTTCATTTGGGATTAATTTCTTGGCGAGTTGTTTTCGGCTTGCGTAGTAAGCCGGCAGGCCGCAGCTCCGCCACGCGGAGGCCTGCTCTTCGCTGCGCATCGAGCCGCCCCCGCGAGCCGCGGCCTGAGAACAAAAAAAACGATTCTCCATTAAAAAGAAGTTCGCCAACAAGGATTACTGCTTGATCCCAGAGTGCTGTTCTCGAGCCTCGAGCTTGTCGAGAGGTCGCAGCGTGCTTTGGTTCTCGATCCTCGAGCCTTGTCGAGAGGTCGCAGAGTTTCTGTTCTCGAGCCTGCCTCGAAGCTGCAAACCCCTCTTTTCAGTCAGCAGCTCGCGGGGGACAGCAAAGAGCTATCGCGAATTTGCAGTCCTCCGCAGGCCAGAGCTGCGGACTGCCGGCTTACTGCGCAAGCCGGAAACCAGTTGCCAGCAAGCCCGCACCACCGCCCCGCGCCACCAACCAGCCGCAAACCCGCCCCCTCACGCCAGCCCCCGCTAACCTCACACCTCGCACAACCCTGCCCCCTCGCACAAACCGTTTTTACGCCCAACCGATCCGCCCATTGGATCGAGCCAACCCCTTCGGCGTGTTAAATTTATGTTAACAATCGAGGTCGGAGTGATTTCATCTGTTTTTTTAACGTAATTTTGTTCAGAATTTGTACAAAAAACTCATTTATGAGCGAAATTTACACTGCCATAGTTGGCATTTTGGGCGTTCTCGCCATCTCAGGACTCTTCGTCGGCGTCACAAACGATGCAGTCAACTTTCTAAACTCCGCGATCGGCTCAAAAGCTGCCTCCATGCGCATGATTCTCTCCGTGGCATCCGTCGGGATTCTCATCGGAGTCGTCACCTCAAGCGGCATGATGGAGGTTGCCCGCAGCGGGATGTTCAACCCCGGCCTGTTCACCTTCCACGAGGTGATGATGCTCTACTTGGGCGTCATGTTCGCCAACATCATCCTGCTCGACCTCTACAACTCGTGGGGACTTCCGACTTCAACGACCGTGTCGTTGATTTTCTGTTTATTAGGCTCGGCTATCGCGGTCTCGATCTACAAAATCTCGAACGACCCGACACTCACAGCCGGCTCACTGGGAACCTTCATCAACACCTCGCGCGCCATGGGTATCGTTTCGGCGATCCTGCTCTCGGTGGTCATCGCCTTCACGGTCGGCACGGTGGTCATGTACATCTCGCGGGTGTTCTTCTCGTTCCGCTACTCGGTGTTCATGAACCGCTTCGGCGCACTCTGGTGCGGTCTGTCACTTACGGCAATCGTCTACTTCGCGGTCTTCAAGGGGTTGAAATCAATCCTCGCCGAGCACGACTTCGTCCACGTGATCGACAACAACATGCTTCTTTCGCTGACGATCTGCTGGGGTGTCTGCTCGTTGCTGCTCTTCTTCATCCAACGTTTCAAGGTCAACATCCTGCGCATCACGATTCTTTCGGGAACATTCGCACTGGCACTCGCCTTCGCCGGTAACGACTTGGTGAACTTCATCGGCGTTCCGGTAGCCGGGTTCGACTCCTATTCGATCGCCAGACAAACCGGCGATACCCAGATGCTTATGGGCGTACTCAACGAAAACGTTCCGGCGAATTTCCTCTTCCTTTTGGCCGCCGGTTTGGTGATGATCCTCACGCTGTGGACGTCGAAAAAAGCGATGCACGTGACCGAAACCGAGTTGGCACTTTCGGCTCAAAGCGACGACGGATCGGAGCAATACGGCTCTTCGGTGCTCTCCCGCACGATCGTGCGCGCGGCACTCAATATCAATACGGGAATCGAGCGCGTCGTTCCCAAACGCATGCGTGCCGCCATTTCGCGACGCTTCGAATACGAGGATGTCGAGCATAGCGGCGCACCCTACGACATGATCCGCGCCACGGTCAACCTCACCACGGCCGCGCTGCTGATCTCCATGGCCACCTCGTTGAAACTGCCGCTCTCAACCACTTATGTCTGCTTCATGGTCGCCATGGGTTCTTCGCTTGCCGACCGCGCATGGGGTCGCGAAAGTGCCGTCTACCGCATTTCGGGCGTCATTACGGTCGTTGCCGGCTGGTTCATCACCGCATTCGGCGGCTTCCTGATCGCCTTCGTGGTAGGTCTGGCTCTGATCTACGGTGGCTTCCCAGTCTTCATCGTCATCACTATCCTGTGCGGCTATATGCTGATCCACAGCAATTTCATCAAGAAAACCAAGAGTTCCTCCATCACCGCCGAGACTCAAAGTGAATCCAACGAAGAGATCATCGCCAACCTGCGCGACGAGGTCTGCCGCACCATGGAGAGTGCCACGAAGATCTACGACCGCACGCTGATTGCCGTCTTCAAGGAGAACCGCAAAGTGCTGCGCGACATGGTCAAGGAGTCGAACGAGCTGTTCTATCAGTCACGCGAACGCAAATATACGCTGCTGCCGACGCTCAAACGGCTGCAAAGCGGCGATGTCAACACGGCACACTACTACGTGCAGGTCGTGGACTACCTCAACGAGATGACCAAGGCGTTGATGCACATCACGCGACCCGGGTTCGAGCATATCGACAACAACCACGAGGGGCTCTCGATCAAACAGACCAAAGACCTCATGTCGATCAACGACGAGGTGGAGGTGATCTACCGCCGCATCAACCAGATGTTGCGCGAAGGTGACTTCACCGAGATCGAAGTGGTGCTCAGCCTGCGCGACCAGCTCTTCGAGTCGATTGCCGAGGCGATCAAGTCGGAGTTGGGACGCATCAACGAAGCCAAATCCAACACCAAGGCGAGCATGCTCTACCTGACCATCCTCACCGAGACCAAGAATATGGTATTGCAATCGCGCAACCTGCTCAAATCGCAACAATACTTTCTCAAACACCGCCCGGGACAAAAACCGTGGGTACGTTAACACCACCAAAATGGATATAGCCCAAGCCAAGCGGCGCGAAAATATCGCCGAATACATTCTCTATCTCTGGCAGTTGGAAGACCTACTGCGGGCCCTTCAATTCAGCCCCGAAGCCATTTTCTCGACCCTCATTGCACCGCGCAAGGACATCGCCGAGGCACAAAAACACGTCTTTCTGCTGTGGTATATGGATCTGGTGAACCTGCTGCGCGAGGAGGGGCACGAGGAGAAGGGGCATCTCGAACACACGATGCACCTAATCGACGACCTGCACGACCTGCACCTTCAGTTGATGAAACTACCTGTGGGCGAGCACTATCGCCAACTTTATGCCCACCTCGAGCCGGAACTTCCCCGCCTGCGCGCCGTGCTCGGAAACCCCGGCATGAGCGATACCGAACTCTGCTTCCGGGCACTCTACGCAGCCATGCTCTACCGCATCAAAGGCGAAGGAGACAAATCCGCCGTCACCGATACAATCGAATTTATCTCTCCGGTCATCGCCGAGCTGGCCGCCATGCACGGCCGCGTCGAACGCGGTGAAATCGACCTCTTCCGCCAAAAAGCAGAATAACCGCCAAGGAGGGGGAGGGTGAGAGGGGAGAGGTTATTCTCGATCCTCGAGCCATGTCGAGAGGTCACAGGGGTTTGGTTCTCGATCCTCGAGCCATGTCGAGAGGTCGTAGGGTTTTGGTTCTCGATCCTCGAGCTTGTCGAGAGGTCGCAAACTCCCAATAAAAAACGCACAGAACAAGGGTACAACCCATACGTTCCGTGCGTTTTCGCATCCATAATCCTGTGTTTTGCATTGAGCCTGTCGAGAGGTCGCAAAGTTCGAAGCAAGTGGTAACTCTTCTTGGCGAGTTGTTTTCGGCTTGCGTAGCAAGTCGGCAGGCCGCAGCTCCCCCCCGCGGAGGCCTGCTCTTCGCTGCGCTTCGAGCCGTCCCCGCAAGCCGCGGCCTGAGAACAAAAACGATTCTCCCTTAAAAAGAAATTCACCAACAAGGATTACTGCTTGATCCCAAAGTTCTGCCCTCAAGCCTACCCCGGTGGTTGCAAACCCCTCTTTTCAGTCGGCAGCTCGCGGGGGACGGCAAAGAGCTATCGCGAATTTGCAGTCCTCCGCAGACCGGAGCTGCGGACTGCCGGCTTGCACAGCAAGCCGATCTTGTCGCAAAGATCCTCAGCCCTCGGAGCTATGTCGAGAGGTCGCAGGGTTTTGATTCTCGATCCTCGAGCCTGTCGAGAGGTCGCAAATGCCTGTCACAAAAACCCTCGATCCTCGAGCTTGTCGAGAGGTCGCAAACGCACACCTAACCCACACCGAATCAAGCCCACGCAACGCCCCCAGCCGCCACCGCTACCCCTTCACGAACAACTCCCAGCCGGCCGCGAGAGCCTCCTGATCGGCCGCGACCCCATTCTCCACGCGCGAAATCGCCGCCGCAACTGGCAGCATATCGGCCGCCGCATGCGTGTCGAGCGGCTCATCGGCATCAATGCCGCTCTGCTGTGCCACCGCCCGAATATACACCTCCGTATGGTTCTCACACGGCGGAGCCCAGCGTGCAATCATGGCGGCTATGGTCTTCAAGCCGTAGCGAATGCGGTAGGTGTCGAGCAACACAAAGATCGCCCGATACCCCCACGCCAGCGATTCGAATTGTTTGAACGCCACATCCCGCGAGGGGCGCACCTCGCCCCGATAACGCACCGCGGAACGCCGGATATTTCCGGGATTGCAGTTGGCCAACCCCCTACTCATCGCCCACCTCCCGTCCGATGCGCCGCCGCAAATACCTCCGCATACCACGAAACAACCGTGTCTCGGAGAGCTGCGCCGCATTCTCAAGAAACGACCAAAGTTCCACACCACAGGTGAACCCCGTAATCAGCCGCGCAAGACGAAGCTGCATGAAGTCCAACACACAACTGTCTATGAGCCAAGCCATGGCAATCGCCGTCACCACCAGCGTCAGCTTCACCACCGTATGCCACGCCTTGCAACTCTCGAAATACCACGGCCGCTGCGCCCTGCGCGCCACCGCCCGGTCGGCCGCCACTCCGGTCAAGAAATCGACTCCGATAAAGAGCATCGCCGTGGCAATCAGCGGAGCAATCGGGGCAAACAACGCGACGACACCAGCCGCCACGCCGCTAAAAAGTCTGTACAAAACCTCCATCAGTCGAGCATCGGTTAAATTGATCGACGCATGCGTCGTATTCGGGAAATTCGTCGGCATGCGCGGCCAAATAGCTCGCCGCTCGCCGTAACAAAGTGCGCGCCTGCTCACGCAAGCGGTGCTGCAACCGGCACAACGCAGCCTCTCCGGCGGGCTGCATGTCGGCCGACTTCGGGGCGACCGTGCCGCGTTGCCCCGTGCGAATATCAAGCCGCGGCTGCACCACCACGCGCGTAAAAAGTGCCACACAAACAGCCAGATAGTCGTTGCGAAATGCGGCATACTCGCCACTCAACAGCTTTTCGTGAAGTGCCGGCCCAATCACCGGAACGACGTAACGCCACTCTGCCGCAACAATATCGGCCTCGGTCAGCGTCTCCGGCGGCATGCAGCAACCGGCATCAAACGCCAGCCGCAATGCTGCCGCCGGTGTAATCAAAGTTTTCATAAGATTCTGATTTAAGAAATTTGTAAATAGTCTGCCCTCGAGCCACGTCGAGAGGTCGCAAAGTTTCATTCTCGATCCTCGAGCCATGTCGAGAGGTCGCAAAGTTTCATTCTCGATCCTCGAGCCATGTCGAGAGGTCGCAAATGCCTGTCGCAAAAGTCTGCCCTTGATCCTCGAGCTTGTCGAGAGGTCGCAAATGCCCTTGTCCTTGCCCCGGAGGTCGCAAACTGCTCTTTTTAGTCAGCAGCTCGCGGGGGACAGCAAAGAGCTATCGCGAATTTGCAGTCCTCCGCAGGCCAGAGCTGCGGACTGCCGGCTTGCACAGCAAGCCGAACCCGTCACAAACACCCAGCACCGTTCTCGATCCTCGAGCTTGCCCCTGAGGTCGCAAATGCTTGTCGCAAAAGTTTGTTCTCGATCCTCGAGCTTGTCGAGAGGTCGCAAACACCCAGCACCCAACCCCCAGCAGCCAACCCCCTCGAACAGCAACCTCCAACCCACCTCGCGCCGCTACTCGATACTCCGCACATTGTATTTCGTGATCTCCGAAAGAAACGCCTGCTGACGCTCGTCGTCGGGATCATAGTCCAGCCCGTCGGCCTTGCGAGCCTCCCAGACGCGCATGTAGATCGGCTTTGAACGGGTCGGCGGCCGATTGACAATCTGCAAAGAGGAGGTGTCGAGCCCCAAGATCTCGCCGATGAGCCTCCGAATCGGCTCGGTCAACTCGGCCTGCTCGGCCAGAATCACCGTGTTGAGCGCAATTTCGTATTCGTGCAAAATCCGCTCGGCACTAAATCCCGACGCATAATCCAGCCCGCTCAAGGTGCGAAACCACGAATGCGCCACGACGATGTCCGACACCGCCTGCTCATGCAACGCCTGCCAATCGCCCTCGTTCTGCGAGGTGATCGGAATGAACTGCGAGTGGTCGTTCTCCTCACTGCCGTCGCGGATCACGAACATCACCTGCCCGGGATTTCCGGCAAATTTCTCCTCGGCCAGCCGCACAACCCGCTCCGCCTCGGCCTCGTTGTCGACCGTCGAGTCGAGCATCAGAACTCCCGACAGCTGAAACGAATTGTCGAGCCGCGCAATGTTCCAACGGTCGGTCTTGTAGGCTATTGCCGACACGCCGAATCCGGCAATGTAGGGCGGCACACCGTAATGCTCGAACATCGGTTCATAGTCCTTGTAGTGAATCACCGCGCGCAGCGTCCCGTCCTCCTGCGGCTCGAAGGCCGGATAGAGCGGCAGCGAACGCACCTCCTCCATGCGCAGCGAAGCCCAATTATGGTGGAAGAGGATGTGCGCCGAGTCGCGAGCCACGCGACAGCGCGACGCATCTTGGTGGTACAGCGACAAAAAGGAGTGCGCGGCATCGGTCACCACCTCCAGAAATGCGTTTCCGAATAGGGCCTTGTCGAATGCCAACTTATTGAGCACCTGCCGCATGCTCTCGCCGTCCCCGTTTACGCGCCCGATGAACTCCTTCAATCGGGGCTGCTGCTCGTCGCAGATAAATCCCTTGCCCGAAATGTAGTCGGCCTTGTCGTTTATGATCCGGCGGTGGGTCGTCGAGCGGCGCGCCATCAACGCCAATGCCGCCGGAAAGAGGTTGTCGTCACCCCAACGCCAGAATTTGTCGTTTTCGATCCGTCCCGCGCCGAGCATGATGTAGGGATCACAGCGGTCGGCGACCCCCACCGTGCTCTTCGTTGGTTGCTTTTTACTCATATCGTTTGGGTTTGAAGGTCAGCCCGCGGAACTCGCGCTCCGCAGGCTGACAGATAAAGAAATCAGACGCGGTAGGCGTAGCTCACCAACAACTCGTCGAGCACCTCACAGCCGGCCATGAATACGGCGCGCTGGCGATTCTCCATTTCGTCGGGGTTGTACCACATCCGCACCTCGTTTCCGGGTAAGTCGGCCGTGTTGACCGCCAGCACCAAGTTCCGGCGATCGGTCAGCAGACAGAACGACTTGTGTAACGATGTCCCCGTAAGGTAGTTGCCCAATCGCACATCGACCACCGGAATTCCGTGATAGGTCAACGTCTGACGCCCGTTCACCGTATCGGTATAGGCTGCACTCACCCCCTTCTCGTCGAGGTATTTCTCGTAGAGGTAGTAGAGATCCGAGGTGACGAAGAATGCCAACTGCCCGTCGGCCTTGATGTCCTGCACCCGGCTATCCGCATTCTGCCACAGGTCGTCGAACAACGCCACGACCTTCGCCGCGCTCGCCAATTCCGAAGCCTGATAGGTGGTGTTGTAGATCGCCTCTTCGGTCACCATGCCTACGATCGACTTCAGGAATCCGTCGAAGGTGTTGTATCCCGTCGTCGCCGCGGTGTCACCCACCCACATCGTCGCGCGGATGTTCTCGGCGAGAGCCTGCTTGAAGAGCGAGGTCTCGGCCTGCTCCAACTCCGACCCCGTGAGGTCGTCCATGTTGACATCGGCACGCGCGGCGATCTTCTCATAGACCAACGAGAAGTAGTCGGCTGCGGAGAATCCCAGCTCCGCCTTCACACGACTCATCGGAATGGTTTTCTGATACTTGACCGCGCGTGTTCCGCCCTTCCATCCGGCCGCGGTGTATTTCTGGAGCATGTTGCGCTGCCCGTCCCACAGGTGTACGGTGGTCGGTGTCGGCAGGTTGTAGAGGACTCTCACCCCCAGATCCAACGCCGAAGCGCCGGAGAGCATGGGACGGAAGAAGATGTTTTCGAGGTCAGACCCCGTGTACTGTTTTGGTTGTTCCAATAGTGCCATAATGATTTGATTTTTTGGTATAACAGGTGATTGTTAATTGTGAAATTTGCGTGCGTCCTCGTGGTAGGCTTTCTGGTTTGCCGAGTGGGTCACATCGCCGTAGGAGGGATCTTCGCGCGGCAATGTGCGGGTCGCCGCCACCCGGTTGCGCGCCTGTTCGGCCGCCAGACGCGACTGCTCGGCCACGGCTTCGAAATGGAGTACGTTGCGATCCACAGGAAGCTCCTGCGGCTGCTTCAGCCCGACGCGCGACAAGAGCCGTTCCCAGCCGCGCACCAGATTCTTCACCGGCGAGGGTTTCTCTGGCTCGGCCGCCAGTTCGATCAACGCATCGGCCAATCCGGCCGCAATCGCCTCCTCGGGCGACAACCAACGTCCGTTGCCGTTGTTTTCGCCCATAAGGGCCTCGAACTCCGCCGCTTCGCGTCCCGAACGGGCGGCATAAACTCCGGCGATGCGCTGGTCGGTCTGCCGCAGCAGTTCGAGTTTCTCGACCAGCTCGGCGGTGTTGCCCTCGGTGGCACATACGGCCGTGTGAATCAGGTAGAGGGCATTTGCCGAGATCTGGCGACATCCTACGGCCGCAGCCTGTGCGATGATCGTAGCCGCCGATGCGGTGTAGCCGTAGCAGCGGGTGGTGATGTGTGCCGGAAGGCTCTTTAGCGCATCGTGAATCAGCAGTGCATCGTTCACATCGCCGCCCGTCGACCGGATGTTGACCACCACTTCGGGGGCTTCGATCTCCGCGATACGCTGCACGGCCTCGCGAAACTTCTCGTAGGTGGCCACACGCTCCTGCGCTTGGTCAAACTGCCACTCTTCGGGTACGCCGATCGTGCCCTCGATGTCGATATGACACACCTCGGCGGTGTTGTTAATTTGAATTTCCGATTTCATAATTTTGTTTTACGGTTTGTAATTTTGGTAAAAAGCACTGCGCGCCTTTTCGTAGGAGCAACAGAATTTTTCGGCCGCCAGATGCAGCCCCTCGCAGCGCGGAACGCCCTGCCGCTCAAGCCGTGCAACTTCGACCTTCAAGGCTCGTTGCTCGCAGATGCGGCGGTTGACCAATCCGACTTCAAAGAGCCGCGCCACAGCCGCCTGCGGCTTCAATCCGCGTATTTCGCCGAGTAGAATCTCGGCTAACAGTTCGTCGTGACGGGTCATCGGTCTTCGGGTAATCGGGTGAAGGTGCAGCGCACGGAGGCGGCTTGCGGATCGTATGCCTCGACGCGGTAGAGCGTAGCCGATACCTCGCCCTCACCCGTGTCGATACGAAATACCGACCGGATGTCGGGTGCTCCCGTGCCGGGCGTGAAGAGTGCTTCGAATTGATGGGGTGTCAGCCGCAACGAAAGTGTAATCCGCTCACCCGTCGACTCCTGCGCCACCTGCCGGTCGTAGTATCGGTGCAGGCCCTCCACGCCGTCGCGCTCCTCGAAGCAGAGCGAGAACCCGACTTGCGTCGCATCGCCCTCGAAGTGAAATGCCGCCAGCGGATAGGCCGCCGCACCCGACGGATAGCCCCACCGCTCACCCTCCGGCAACGGATGCAGACCGACATAGCGGACAATCCGCGGCGTGAAGTTCGTGCCGTCCTGCCCCACATCGTCGCGGTCGCCGACTTGCAGCAGGCGCGCCGTGGGGGCATTGAGGTAGTGCCCTGCGGAGTTGAGCGAGGGACGGAACAGCGGATTGCGCAACTCCTCCTCACCTTGCAGCGCGGCATAGGAGGGGGTCTCCACCCGCCACTCGCCCAGCGGACTCTCGGCTTCGGCATCGAACCGGGCTACCGCACCCTCCCCGGGCTGGTAGCCCCACGTGCGCCATTGGTGAATCTGCGGCGCAAGCGGCGTGCGCACAACGGGTTGTGTGAAGTCGGTTTTCGCACGCCAGTCGACCACCTGCCCCCCGAAGAACGTATCCGCCGGCTCGACGTAGACCGTCTGCGTCGCCTGCTCGGTGTAGATGCGCAGGTTGAACAGGTGGACGAGAGCCTCCAACAACACACTCTGCCGGATGCGCAACTGCGCCACGTCCGCAAACCGCACCTGCGCCCCGAAGCCGGGACTTGACAAAAAACGGGGTTTAAGCCCACACGCCTTGTCCAGAGTCAGCGTCATCCCCTCCTCTGCGCCCGAAAAGTAGATCTGGTTGAAGAACTTGGGCACTTGCGGCGAGAGCAGCTCGGCCGCCGTGCGCAGCCGCACCTCGACGGTCGTCTGCCCCGTTTCGCCGATGTAACCGTCGTAGAGAGCCCAATCCCCCGCATAAGAGACCCACGCCGAGCCGCTCCGGATTTGCAACTCCGGCGCACCGACACTCCCCGAAGCCGGGGTCGTCACCAACGCCGACCGCGCCGAGAATGAGGTCCACAGAACTCCTGCCACCCCATTCAACCTGTACAACAACCGATATTGCCGCCCCTCCACGTGGTCGAACACAACCGCCCGATAGGTCTGGTTGGCCGCCAGCTCGCCCCGCCGATCGGCGTAGCGGTTGGCCAGCGTGAAGGGCATCAGTCCGCCCGCCCCGAGATAGACCGTATCGAACCCCTTGAGCCGTGTACGCGAGAGGATGCGGTGTCCGGTCGTGTATTTGAGGTAGTATTCAAATCCGACTCGCACCTCCGAGGGTGGTGTAAAACAGATCTTGCCGTTGTTCATCCCGAAGCAGTTGCCGTTGTTGTACAACCCGTCTACCGCCGCCCCGTCGGCATCAATACTCTGCGGTGTAGCCGTTTCGACGAGGTTTCCCACCGTGTTGTAAAGCCCCTTGGGATTGGCGTAGACCCGCCCCAGATAATCCGCCTCGGCCGATACGTCGGAGAGCCGCCGTGCCGAGAACCCCATGCGTGCCTCAATAGCCGTCGTGTCGTGCGAAGCATACGCCCCGCTCATGTAGAGCGAGCGGAACAACTCCGATTCGAAGAAGCGGCTCTCGACGCGGTAGCCGGCCTGCCCGAAAATCGCATCGACAAGCGTGGCCACATGCAGAAACGGGTGGTAGTCGTCGACCGACAACAGCCGCTCGGCCGGTTGCAGATCCGTCGAACCGTTCTGCTGGCGGTACTCGTCGCGGTCGACCGGAAAGAACTTCACCGGTGAAGCATCCGTCCAACTTGCGCAGATCGCCGTTGGGGTCAGCACCGTCGTGCTCTCCACCTCCAACTCGTTGAACATCCGCCGAGCCGAAAGCTCCGCCCACGCCGCACCGCCATCGCGTATCTCCAGCGTGTAGCCCTCATCCGAGAGGGAGAGCAGCCGCACCGTACCCGCCAACAGCGTAGCCCCCTCGGCCAAGATCTCGGCCGTATGACGCGCGGCGTTGAACTGCTCGGCCGCATGCGGATCGCGGGCAAAGGCGACCAGCGCATCGTTTCGTCGCGAACGGGGCACGACAATCTCCAACCGCCGACCGCTGCGCGCCGCTTGCAGATCGGCCAATTTCGCCGCCTCGTAACCCGGCACGGCACACCCCACGGGGGCTAAATCGCCGCGCAAACCGTCTATTTTCAGTTCCATGACACCTCCTTGTTTTGCGTAGAACAAACCTCGATTTCGAGGGCACACAGCTCCCCGATCCGCCGCACAGTAGCCTCCGTAGTCGCCACATCGACCGGCACATAGCCCGCCGCATCCACCGCCCAGACCTCCGGCGCACCGATCACCTCTGCCACCGCTTCGGACATGGGCTGCACCTCGTAAGCCGACACCAGCCGCCGCACATCGCGCCGCGCAACCCGCGTCACACGACTCCCGTCACCCCCTTCGACACGCTGCTTGGCAACGGCAATTCCGGCCGAATGCTCCACCGGAAAGGTGTAATGTTCGATCGACCCGGCCCGACTCCGCCACGCCAGTCGCTGCGCCCCGGTCGGTTGGGCGATGCACGAGTAGACCACCACACCGCACTCCCCGGCATCCACCGTGAGGCTCTCCGCCCCCGGAAAGTCGTCGGCCGCAAGCCGAAATAGCCACACCCCGGCCGCCGGAATCGCATAGTTCTCCGCCACCAACGCATCCTCCACCTGCGCCGTGACGCAGATCGTTCCGGCGGCATCGGTCAGCAGGGTCAACTCGTCGCACTCTCCGGCAGCGATCAGCCGGCTGTGGGGCATGCCGGTCAGCAGAGCAGGTGCTGTAAAATCCGCTTCGGCAGGGAGAAAGGTGCGCACGGCTGCCGTGACAAGCTCTGCGCCGCATTGCGCCTCGATGCGTGCTGCGATGCAGCGGTCGACCGCCGAGAGCACTCCAGTCGCCCCCACCGCAGGGACAAACCGCACGGCACGGCGCAGGTAGGGCGCGGCATCGAACGAGGCTTCGGTCGTCGCAGCAAAACGTTTTGCACCGATCAGTTCTCCCGAACGGTCGTCGTAGATCCGGATGTCGATCGTCGCCGCTTGGTCGCGTTGCACGACGTAGCGGAGCGTGCCGCCCAACGCGGCATGTTGCGTAGGAATCTGGGTAAATTGCATGGTATAAGAGTTTAGGATTTTGAGCGGATGACAAGGGACGACAACGAGCCGGCATGCGCATGCCGCAACTGTTGATAAACCCTTGATAAAATGTTGATAATTGATAACAACAATCCGCAAAAGACTGGAGCAGAGTCGCTCCCACATGTTGATAACTGCCGGGCAATACGCCACCGGCTGTGGATTGTGGTGCAAATATACAACCGCCGAACCCCCTTTGTCAAGCCCTTTGTGCATTTTTTCTAAATTATATAGAAACAGATCTGATTTTTTATGTTACCTTTGTCCATCGAACCAACAGTTTTATACCTTATGGATGATGGTCATAGTACCCCGTATAGCCGTTGTGCCGCAAGAAGTTGCGACGCCATTCCTTTATGGTGTTAGGCGCGAGGGAAACCTCGATGCCGAATTACTGTTGTCCGATCCATCCGAAACAATCCGTCTTTTTTCCGCCCACGAAGCCGATATCGCCCTGATACCGACCACGGCCTTGCCGTCGCTCCCCGAAGCTCGCATCATCACCGAATATTGCATCGGTGCATCGGGTGCTGTCGGCTCTCCACTATTAGTGAGCAACACCCCCGCGGAGCAGATCCGCCGGGTTTTCCTCCGCATCGAGTCCGACCCCACGGCGGCGCAACTCTGCGCTTGGGCGTGCGAGAAACATTGGAAAATCACCCCCGACTACTTCGAATGGCCCGACCGCGAGCAGATCCGCCACGCCGAACCGGGCGATGCGTTCCTGCTGACGGGCGATGCCATAGAGGCATGCGACCACGGATGCACCCACGCGTGGGATTTGAGTGCCGAATGGAAAAAGGCCATGCGCCAACCCTTCGTTTTTGCGCTCTGGGTGGCACACAAGGAGGTTTCGCCCGAGCTGGTCGAGCAGCTGCAACACGCGCTGACCTTCGGGCTGGAGCACGGCTACGAGGCACTGCTCGAAGCGGCAGCCGACACCGATCCGGTCGCGACCTACGAGCGACTCTCACACTACGACTACATTTTCGACAATCAGAAAAATAAAGCGTTGCAAAAGTTCTGGGACTTGGGGCTGAAAGTAGCCCCACGCATCAATCCCGGCTGAAGAGCATAGCGGGCCATCCGCGTCCGCCTCTCTGCCTTAACGGAAACCAAGAACTTAAAAGAGAGCGTTTTATGATTACACTTTACCTCAAGCAATACAATAAAATCATCCGCAATGCCGACACCAAACTCTTCGATGAGCTGGGCTACGACGACATCTTGTGGATCGACATGTTGACGCCGACAATCAAGGAGCAGAAGGCCGTCGAGAACTTCATGGAGATCAGCCTCCAGACCAAACAGCAGGTCGAGGAGATCGAATCGACTTCGAAGTACTCCGAGAACGAGAACTCGATTATCTCCAACTCCAACTTTTTCGTCCCCACGGGCGACTCGTTTCTGATCGAACCGGTGTCGTTCATCATCTCGAACGAGGGTGTTCTGGTGTCGGTGCGCAACGCCGAGTTCCGCACATTCCGCGAGACCGAGAAGCGTCTGCAAATGAACTACCGCAGCTACTCCACGGGCTACCACCTGTTTATATCGCTCTTGGAGGTGCGCATCGACTTCGATGCCGACTTGGTCGAGCTGATCGCCAAGCAGGTCGCCGCCTTGAGCAAGGACATCAACTCCGAGGACTCGATCGACAAAGAGGTGCTCCACCGCATCAGTGCCTTGCAGGAGAGCACGATGTCGTTGCGAGAGAACATCTTCGACCGCCAGCGCGTGCTTTCGGGCATCCTGCGCTCCGAGCGATTCCCGAACGATATCTACCCACGTCTGCAACTGATGATCAAGGACGTCAATTCGCTCATCAACCACGCGGATTTCAGCTTCCAGCGTTTGGACTATATTCAGGATGCCGCGCTGGGTCTTATCAACATCGAGCAGAACGAAATCGTCAAGATCTTCTCGGTGGCCTCCGTGATTTTCATGCCCGCCACCCTGATCGCCAGCATCTACGGCATGAACTTCAAAATCATGCCCGAACTCGACTGGGTCTTGACGCTGCCTAATGGCTGGAATCTCCCCATGGGTTACCTCTTCGCCATCGTCCTGATGCTCTTCTGCTCCGGAATGACAATCTGGTACTTCCGCTACAAAAAGTGGCTCTAACCCGCAACTCGCGGGGGGGGGTGTTCTCGATCCTCGAGCCCTGTCGAGAGGTCGCAAAGATCCGCCCTCGATCCTCGAGCTTGTCGAGAGGTCGCAAAGACTGTTGTTTCTCGATCCTCGAGCCTGTCGAGAGGTCGCAAAAGTCTGCCCTCGATCCTCGAGCCCTGTCGAGAGGTCGCAAAAGTCTGCCCTCGATCCTACCCCGCAGCTCGCGGGGGCTGCTATGCAGCGACGCAAATAGCAGTCCTCCGCAGGCCGGAGCTGCGGACTGCCGACTTGCTACGCAAGCCAAAAACCCCAACTCCAACAAAATCCTCAATTTTCCACAACCCAGAACCGCCCTCGCCCCTGCCCCAGAGGTCGCAAAGTTTATGGTTCTCGATCCTCGAGCCCTGTCGAGAGGTCGCAAAGACTGTTGGTTCTCGATCCTCGAGCCCTGTCGAGAGGTCGCAAAGACTGTTGGTTCTCGATCCTCGAGCCCTGTCGAGAGGTCGCAAAGATCCGCCCTCGATCCTACCCCGCAGCTCGCGGGGGCTGCTATGCGCAACGCAAATAGCAGTCCTCCGCAGACCGGAGCTGCGGACTGCCGACTTGCTACGCAAGCCGAAAGCCGCAAGCCGAAAACCCCGACTCCAACAAAATCCGCTTTTCGCCGGCCCGATTCTCCATTCTTTGCTATTCGCTGCCGAAACCGCTGGCTTTTCCCTCTTCTTTTTGTACTTTTGCAAAAACAGAGCACATTATTATTGCCATGCGCAAACTCGTTATCATTCCGACCTACAACGAAATAGAGAATATTTCGGCTATGATTACCAAGGTCTTTTCGCTGCCTGCAACGATCGACCTGCTGATTATCGACGACAGCTCGCCCGACGGCACAGCCAAGATCGTCCGCGACCGACAACCCGAATTCCCCAACCGGCTGCACCTGCTCGAACGCTCGGGAAAGCAGGGGCTGGGCACGGCCTACCTCACGGGATTCCGCTGGGGGCTGGAGCATGGCTATGATTTTATGTGCGAAATGGATTGCGACTTCTCGCACAACCCCGACGACCTGACCCGCCTCTTCGCCACAGCCGAATCGGGCTACGATGTGGTGATCGGGTCGCGTTACGTGCAGGGTGTCAATGTGGTCAACTGGCCGATGTCGCGGCTGCTGATGTCCTATTTCGCCTCGGTTTATGTGCGTCTGGTCACGCGAATGCCCGTCCACGATGCCACCGCCGGATTTGTCTGCTACTCACGTCGTGCGCTGGAAACCATAGACCTCGATGCCGTCGAAATGAAGGGCTACGGCTTCCAGATCGAGATGAAGTACACGGCTTGGCGTTTGGGACTGCGGCTCAAAGAGGAGTCGATCATCTTCGTCGAACGCCGCGAGGGAACTTCGAAAATGAGCGGCGGCATCTTCCGCGAAGCCTTCTTCGGGGTACTCGGACTGCCGTTTCGGAAAATCAAGAATCAGAAATAGTTAATTTCATCATGCTCCAAAAACCTACCCTCACCCAACGCCTCTATACTTTTTGTCTCAATCCGCGGAATCTTTATATCCTCGGAATGATTATCGTTCTGGGACTTACCTTTTCGCAGGTCGTGCGCGACCGGGAGCGTAATTTCATGATTTTCGCCGAATCGACCCGGCTTTTCTGGGAGCAGATTGCGCCCTACGGAGCCAATTGGACACAACATGCACCCCACCTCGACTATTACCTCTATGGGCCGCTGTTCAACATCCTCTTCGCCCCATTTGCCTACCTACCGGCATGGCTCGGCCCATTCGTCTGGAATCTATTCAACTTCACGCTGTGGTTCACGGCGATCTTCACCCTGCCGGCACAATTCACGCGCGACGAGAAGTGCAAGGCATTCCTCTACACGCTGCCTATTTTGGCCTGTACACAACTCTCCATGCAGTATAACGTGGCCGTGGGCTACCTGTTTTTGTTCGCTTACTCGCTACTCGAACGCGACAAAGGCTTCTGGGCGGTACTGCTGATTCTGATCTCGGGATTCACGAAGATCTACGGTGTTTTCCAACTCGCCATGTTGCTCTTCTACCCCCATTTCCGGCGCAATCTCGGGTACACCGTGCTGCTCTCGCTGGTGTTTATTGTCGCTCCGGCCGTCAACCTCTCTTTCGACTCGTTGCCCGCCTATTATGGCGAGTGGTTCGACGCGCTGATGTCCCACAAAGACACGCGCACTTGGATGAATCTCTTCTACTTGCAGCCGTTCAACCTCTTAGCAATCCGTTTTTATGTCCAGATCGGTGTACTGGCAGCCTTGGCTGTCGGGGTGCTGGCCAATTACAAGCGGTGGCAAGAGCCCTTTTTCCGCATCGGCTCGCTGGCAATTCTCATGGGTTATGTCATCCTCTTCAGCAATTCGAGCGAAACCCATACCTACGTCATTTCGCTGATCGGTTACCTGCTCTGGTATCGAGCTATGGCGCACCGCCAAGCCCTCGTGCGCTTCGATCCATCCTCTATTGGGCACTCTTCGTCGTGGTCGTCATCCTACCGGTCGACGTGCTCTGCCCACCTGCCGTCATGCGCTTTTTCTACGGATTCCAACTCAACCTATGGTTGCTCCTAATCATGTGGTTGCGAATCTGTTGGACGACATTTAGAATGAGCCGTCAATAAGAAGTTCCCCACGACGCAAAAATCATAGACCCCAAGGTTGAGCGTCAGATACAGATTCTTCTGAATTCTTCGGATTGTATTTGGCCAAAGCCCGACTCGCCGGCCCGATTCTCCATTATTTGCTATTCGTAGCCTAAACCGCTGGGCGTTTCTCGCTTTTTTTGTATATTTGCAAGTTATAAGGAATGTCTATGCTCGAAAAACTTGCGAAACAAACAGCCGTGTACGGCATCAGCACCATCGTGGTGCGGTTCTTGGGCTACTTGCTCACGCCCTACTACACGCGCATTTTCGGACTGGAAACCTACGGCATCATCACCGATGTATACGCCCTTATTCCACTGGCTCTCACGCTGCTAACCATGGGCATGGAGTCGAGCTACTTCCGTTTTTCGGCCAAAGCCGAAGCCGCCGGCGGCGATGTCAAAGCCGCCAAACGCAAACTTTTCGCCACCACATGGGGCATCACCTCCCTCGCCGCAGCGATCTTCGTCGGGGGCATGCTCCTTTTCCACAACGGCATTGCGCAGCTTATGGGCGAGGCGTATATGGCGCATCCCCAATACGTTGTCTGGATCGCGCTGATCATCCTGTTCGATGTCTGGTCGTGCATCCCCTTCTCGCGACTGCGTGAGCAAGGACGCGCCATGACCTTCGTCGGCTTCAAGACGCTCAATGTCGTGCTCAACGTCGTGCTGGTCATCGGCTTCGGCTTGGGCGGACTCTTCGCCACCGATTTCGGTGTGGGCTGGGTCTTCGTCGCCAACTTCATCACCAGTGCCACGATGTGGCTGATGCTGCTCACAACCACCGACCGCACCGTCCCGAAGATCAACTGGGCACTCTTGTCGGCAATCTTCGTCTACTCCCTGCCGCTGCTGGTCAGCGGACTGACCGGCACAGCCAACGAATTCATCGACCGGCAGTTAATCAAATACCTCGTTCCCGAAGGGGCTATGGCACAGGTAGGTGTCTACGGCGCGATCACCAAAATCGCCGTGGTGATGATGCTCTTCTACCAGATGTACCGCCTCGCCGCCGAGCCGTTCTTCCTCTCGAACTTCAAGAAATCGGACTTCGTGCAGATGAATGCCGCGGCACTAAAATACTACATCATGGCCTCGATGCTGATCTTTCTGGGCATCGCCCTCTTCCGCGACGTGTTCGCGCTGATCGTCGGCCGCGACTTCCGCGAGGGAATCTACATCCTCCCCGTGGTGCTGGGGGCCAACATGTTGACGGGTGTATGGCTCAACCTCTCGTTCTGGTACAAACGCGAGGAGCGCACCTCGCTGGCGATCGTCATCACGGGCGCAGGACTCCTTTCGATGCTGGGCTTCGGCCTGTGGTGCGTCCCCCGCTGGGGCTTTTACGGTGCTGCTTGGGCACGTTTGGCAAGCGAATCGGCGATGGTGGCCGTCAGTTGGTGGCTCAACCGCCGCTACTTCCCGACGCCCTACGACTGGCGGCGCATCGGCGAGTATGTCGCCACGGGGCTTCTGGCCTTTGCCGCCTGCGAGACCGTCACCGCCTGCACCGACAATAAATTGATAATCTATGCGTTTAATATAGTGGTCTTTGCCGTCTATACGGGCTACCTCATCCGCCGCGAGCGGATCGACGTGGCCGCAATGGTCAAAGCCGCACTCAAACGGGGATAAGATGAAAAGACGCACCACAGAAAAACTCACCGTACTCTCGGTGACCGCCGCACTCTTCGCCGTCGGGGTTTATGCCCTGTCGCTGGATCGCGGCAACATGCGTACAACCCTGTTAGCCTGCTGCTTTGCCGGATTGCTGGCAATCGCCGTGCGCCAAACGCTCCAAAAAACAAAACGATAAGATGCGCTTTGCCGAGATCATAGGACAGGACGATTTGAAACGTCATCTGGTGCAGTCGGTCGATGCCGGCCGCGTGAGCCACGCCCAGCTCTTCACGGGGCAGGCCGGGGCGGGTGCGCTGGCCATAGCCGTGGCCTACGTGCAGTACCTCTGCTGCCGCCACCGCCACGACGGCGATTCGTGTGGCGAATGCCCCGACTGCCAACAGATCTCCGCATTGGCACACCCCGACCTGCATCTGGTCTTTCCGGTCAACAAGCAGGGCAAAAAGTCGGGTGAGGTGATGCGCAGCGACGATTTCGTCAACGACTTCCGCACACTCTTCACCCAGCGCAAGGGCTACTTCTCGCCGCAAGATTGGTACGACTCACTCGATCTGGGACGCACCCTCAAAGGGGCGATCATTGCCCGCGAAGCCGACGAGATCATCCGCAAACTCTCGTTCAAGAGCTTCGAAGCCGACTACAAAACCGTACTCATCTGGCTGCCCGAAACCATGACCGAGGAGGGGGCTAACAAGATCCTCAAAATTCTGGAAGAGCCGTGGGAGAAGACGCTTTTCGTGCTTGTCTCCGAGCAGCCCGAACGCCTGCTGCCGACGATTCTTTCTCGCACACAGGAGGTTGCCGTACCGCGACTGCTACCCGAAGTACTCGAAGCCGAAGCCATGCGCCGCGGCGTCAGCGACCCGTTGCAGGCGCGCAACATGGCACGGCTGGCCGGTGGCGACCTGCTCGAACTCGAACACCTTGCCGCCAACGAGAGCGACGCGCTGCGCCGCGACAACTTCGGGCTGTTTGCCACGCTCATGCGCCTGAGCTACAACGACAAACACCTCGAACTAATCACGTGGGCCGAGGAGGCTGCACAACTCACGCGCGAGCAACAACGCGCCTTCCTGCGCGATGCGTCACGTCTGCTGCGCGAGAGCTACATGCTCCACGCCGGCATCCGCGAGGTGAGCTACCTGTGGGGCGAAGAGTTGGCTTTTTGCTCGAAATTTGCTCCGTTTATCGATTCCCAAAATATCGAACCTCTGATCGCCGAGATCGAGTCTGCCAACGCGCAAATCGTGCAAAACGGCAACCCGACGATCGTATTCACCCATTTTGCCCTCTCGGTGAGCAAGATGATAAAACATTTGTAAACTTATGGCACGTGTAATCCTTCTGGCCGGCGGCAATCGGGGCGACGTTAAACGCACCCTCCAAGCGGCACAACAACTCATCAACGCCCGGATCGGCGCCGTTTTGCGCTGCTCACACCGCTACGAAAGCGAGCCGTGGGGCTTTGCCGACAGCGAACGCTTCTCGAATCAGGCGCTCGAAGTGTCGACCGACCTCACGCCCTCTGAGGTGCTCGATGCCGTGCAACAAATCGAACGCGATCTGGGTCGTAACCACGCCGCCGAGGCACTCGAAAAGGCGCGCACCGGAGCACAATACACCTCCCGACCGATCGACATCGACATCATCTTCTACGACAACGAGGTGATCGACGACGAGCGACTCACCGTGCCCCACCCGCTCTTGGCCGAGCGCGAATTTGCACTGATTCCGCTGTGCGAAATCATGCGCACGCACCCTCACCCGGTGACGGGTCGCACCATCGAAGAGATGCTCGATAACCTGCGTAACAACTAAAAACACAACGTGAAACCGAAATTCATACTGTCGCTGGCGGTTCTCGCCGCCCTGCTTACGGGATGCTTCAAAGAGGTGTCGCACAAGACCAACTATGTGCTCAAACCCCTCATCCAAAACCTCTCCGGAGAGGCTACGCAGCCGCTCGAGGGGGTCAAAGCCTACGCTTTTGCCGCCGATACGGCCGACTACACCGTCGCCACCTATGCCGATGCCGAAGCCGGGGTGCTGACCCGCCGGACAAACCCGGCCGAGAAGCTCTCCGAGCCGACCGCCGTGGCCGAACCCTTCGCACAGGAGGGCACGACCGGCTGGTTGCAGATGTCGCTGGGACGCACCTCGCAGCTTGTTCTGGCGGTCGACACCCAAAACAAACTCTACGCCTATACGCAACAAACGCTGGCGGTCAACCTGCCCAAACTCTACGTGTCGCTGATCTTCAAGCCGTGGAAGGAGGGCACGTCGTATACCGAAGGCAAGTGGCTGTTCTTCAATGAATTTTACACCACCCCGACCTACATCACCTGCTATATCGAACCTTCGGCACAAGCCACCGAAGGCGGCGAGCAAAGCTCCATTTCGAGTCTGAAAGCCTACGCCTATGCCGCCGACACGACGGCGTGGCGCATCGCCTCCTACGACGATGCCGTCGCCGGTAAGATCACCTCGAAATCCGATGACTCGTTCACCCGCACAACCCCTAATTTTCAGGCTTATAAGGAGAGCGATTCCGAACGCTATAAAATGGAAAAGGTCAATAGCTCACCGCTCATGGTGGTCGTCGTCGACCGCGTGAACCGTCTCTACGCCTACACCAAACGCGAGGTCGAACTGACCGCCACCGACACCCCGAGTTTCCCGATCGTCTTCCGCCTCTGGCGCAACGAGTGGAAATACGACGAGCAGGGCTGGCAGGTGGTCAATCCGGCACTCGCCCCGAACACTGAAACGACAACCAACCGATGAATACCCCGAAACGACATACGCTCAACCTCTTGCGCGCTTTTGTGGCGTTACTCTTCCTGCCGGCTCTGCTGAGCCGCTGTGCCAGCATGATGACCCCGACGGGCGGGCCGCGCGACAGCCTGCCACCGGTGATCGTTACGATGACCCCCGACAACTTCACGACCAACCGCCCGACCACCGGACACGGCAAAATCTACATCGAATTCAACGAATACGTCCAGCTCAAGGATCAGCAGAAGGAGTTCTTCACCTCACCGCAGATGAAGAAGAAGCCGACGGTGACCCAGCGCGGCAAAGGAATCGTCATTCAGCTACGCGACACGCTCCAGCCCAATACGACCTATGCGCTCAACTTCGGCAGCGCAATCCGCGACAACAACGAGGGTAACCCGCTCAATGCCATGCGCTACGTCTTCTCCACGGGCAGCCAGATCGACTCGATGATGTTCTCGGGCTACACGGCCGACAGCTACAAAGCCGACTCGGTGTCGAAGAGCTACATCTGGTTCTTCCCGGCCGACTCGGTCGAGCAAAATCCCGACTACGACTCGACGATCTTCAAATACAAGCCCTCGGTCATTGCGCGCGCCGAAAACAACGGCGTCTTCATCGCCCAAAACCTCAAGCCGATCCGCTACCGCATCTACGCCATTCAGGACAAGAACGACAACCAGATCTACGAACCCGGAGCCGATCAGGTCGGATTCCTCGAAGAGAGCTACAATCCGGCCGAGATGCCCGACTTTGCAATCTGGTACGACTCCCTGCGCCGCTACCCCTCGGCCGAGCCGCAACTCTACCTGCGCATGTTCACCGATCGCAACTTCCGCCGCCAGCTGCTCTCGCAGAGTGCCCGCCCGTTGCAACACCAAGCCATGCTCTACTTCTCGTCAGCTCATCCGCAGATCGAGCAACTCCGCTTCGACAGCATCCCAGCCGAGCGCGTCATCTACGACCCGCAGACCGTCGGCCGCGATACGATTGCGCTGTGGTTCGACATGCCCGCAGCTTCGCTTCCCGACACGATCTGCGGCGAGATCACCTACCTCAAACACGACTCGCTCAACGTCCTGCACCCCTTCACCGAGAAGCTGAAGCTCGCATGGCGACTCATCGAGAGCAAAGAGAAGGAGAAGGAGCGCGAAAAACGCGAACGCGAACGCCGCAAGGCCGAAGCCGCGGGTGAGGAGTGGAAAGAGCCGGAGGAGAAGAATCCATTTGGCTACAAACTCACCCTCTCGGGTGAGGTGAATCCCGAAAACCACCTGACCGTCGATTTCGACTACCCCCTCACGCGCCTCGACTCGGCGGCACTGCTGCTGACGGTGACCCACGAGGACAAAACCATCAGCGATGTTCCGGTGCGGATGATCCGTGACACGGCGATGTTGCGACGCTGGTATATCCGTGCGCCGTGGAAAAACGACGGCCAATATACGCTGACCATTCCCCAAGGGGCGATCACCGATGTGGCCGGCATGTCGAACGACTCGCTGATCGGCAAATATACGGTCGCCGACCCCGAGAAGTTTGCCACCGTGAAGCTCCACACCAAAGGGCGTGACGACGGCACGGAGTATATCGTGCAACTGCTCGACGGCAACAGCTCGATGAAGCAGGAGAAACGCCACGTGAAGAGCGGGCTGGTTCAGTTCAACTACGTGCCGGCGGGCGAAATCAAGTTCCGCATCATCGAAGACAAGAACGGCAACGGCAAGTGGGACACGGGAAACGTCGTCGAACGGCGGCAGGCCGAACGCGCCGAGATCTACTCCAACGAGCAGGGCGAAGATACGTTTGCCACCAAGGTCAACTGGGAAATCGAGCTGACGATTGATATGAACAAGCTCTTCGCTCCGGTCTCGATGCAGTCGCTGACGCACCTGCTCGACGAACGCGAGATACAGCGTCTGCGCCGCGAGGCCGAGAAACGCGCCAAGGAAGGGCCGAAGAAGAAACGAGAGGAGTCGCAGAATTCGCAGACCAACAACAGCATGAATTCCGCGGGCAACATGTTCAACAATTTCAGATAGAGTGATGTGTAAGAAGATCAAAATAGGATTGCTGCTCCTCGTCGCACTGGCGTTGGGACAGGGGGCTGCCGCCCAGCATACGCTGGGATTCGTCGCCGGCTACGGCATGGGTTCGGGTCGCTTCCAACCCAAGCAGGAGATGCAGGCACAATGGGGACTTTACAGCGGCGGCCTGACGTGGCGTTACTACGGCACGCAACGCTACGTCGGCGGCTTCGGCGTCGACCTCGAATTCCTCCAACAGGGCTTCGGCTTGGCCACCAACTCGGCGCAGGTCGACGACAAGAAGGACTACCTCTACTACTCGCGCCACATCAATTCGGTGGTGCTTCCCATCGTCTGGCAACCACACATCTACCTCATCCGCAACCACGTGCGCGTCTACTTGGAGGCCGCGGCGACGTTCTCTTACAGTTTTTCGTCGACCTACCAAAACGAACAGGTGAAGGCCAACGGCGGCAGCGACTGGGAGGGCGACTACAACTTCAAACTGCCGCGCGACAACCGTTGGGGCTATGGCCTTGCGGGTGGCGGAGGCGTGGCCTTTCTGATCAAACGCTTCGAACTGAACTTCCGCGTTCGCTACTACTTCGGTTTTTCGGATGTCGTGCGCAACCGCAACAAATACGCCGACGGAGCTTCCGACGGCAACGAGAATCCGTTCTATAACACACCGTTACGCTCGCCGCTCGACAACCTGATGATCTCCGTCGGGCTGAGCTACCGCTTCAATAAACAGGGCTTCGAGACGTGGAAACCGCGTGTCAAACGCTCCAAAAACAGCGAGGTATTCAAATACGGTCTTTAATCTACCCACACTATGGAAACAACACGACAACAAAAAATCGCCAAACAAATCCAAAAGGATGTGGCCGAAATCTTCCAGAAGGAGGGTGCAGCAATCGTCCGCGGCTCACTGGTCACGGTGACCTCCGTGCGCGTCTCTCCGGACTTCGGTTATGCCAAAATCTATGTCAGCATCTTCCCGTTCGACCAGAACGAAAAGATCATGCAGGAGTTGGTAAAACAGAACTGGTTCATCCGCCGTGCCCTCGGCCAGCGGATTCGCAATCAGGTGAAGAATGTGCCCGAAATCCAATTCTTCCTCGACGACTCGCTGGAGTATATCGAGGGCATCGACAAGGCGTTGCACAACCAGTAGTCGAGCCGTGCTTGCCGGATTCATCGCCCGCCGCTACCTCTTCTCATCCCAATCCCGATCGGTTGTCAACCTGATTTCGGGATTGAGCGTGGTTGCTGTGGCTATGCCCGTAGCGGCCATGATCGTCCTGCTCTCGGTCTTCAACGGCTTCGAGGGGCTGGTGCGGTCGATGTACTCGGCTTTCGATGCCGACCTGACCCTCTCGCCACGCGAGGGGCAGACCTTCGAGATGCAGCGGCTCGACACCGCGGCACTGCGGCGCACTCCGGGCGTCGGGGCGATCTCGTTCCTGCTCGAACAAAGTGCTCTGCTCGAACACAACGACCGGCAGGCAACGGCCACCGTGCGCGGTGTGGACGACCACTATGCGACGGTCTTCCCGCTCACCGATGCGGTTCAAACCGGCTCTTACCGCGTGCGCACGGGGGATCTCGAACACCTCGTCATCGGCCAATCCATGGCCTACCTGCTTGGCATCCGGACACTCTCCGATGCCGACATCGCCCTCTATGCCGTGCGGCGCGGCTCGTTCTCGACGCTGCTGCCCATGGATAACTATACGCGCCGCACAGAGCCTGTGGGAGGGGTTTTCACCCTCGACCTCGAAACCGAACGGAGCTATGTGCTCTCGTCGCTCCGGCTGGCGCAGGGACTTTTCAACTACCCCAACCGCGCCTCTTCACTCGTCGTGCGACTCACCCCCGGAAGCGACCCTGTGACCGTTCGCCAAGCCGTCGCATCGGTTGTCGGTGACGATTTTCGGGTGCGCACACGCGATGAGCTACGCGCCTCGTTCTACCGGATCATGCGCTACGAAAAGTGGGGTATCTTCTTCATCATCCTGCTCGTGCAGCTCATCGCCTCGTTCTCGGTGGTCGGTGCGCTGGCGATGCTGATCGTCGAAAAACGCAGCGACACGGCAACCTTGCGAGCTATGGGCGCAGACACGGCATTCCTACGCTCGGTTTTCCGCGGCGAGGGACTGCTCATCTGCGGCTTGGGCGCGGCAATCGGCATCGGCATCGGCGTAGGTGCAACGCTCTTGCAGCAGCACTTCGGCTTGATCGAGATCCCGGCCGAGACCTTCCTCACCAAGAGCTATCCGGTGGAGTTTCAGCTCACCGACCTGCTGGCCGTAGTGGCCTCGTTTAGTGCCGTAGCACTGATTCTGACCCACATCACCGTGCGTAGCATGGTTAAAAATAACACAAAATGAAACACCCGATTCGAATTCTGTTTGTCGGGCTGTGCGTGCTGTTAGCCGCCGCCTGCTCCCGCCATAAGATCATCTCCGACCGAGAGTTGGCGCGCATCTTCCACGATGCCTTCCTGACCAATGCCTACATCGGCTCGCAAAACCTGCGCATCGACTCGCTGAAGATCTACGAACCGATCTTCGCACGCCACGGCTATACGACCGAGGATGTGCAATATACGATCGGAAACTTCTCGAAACGCAAGAGTGCCCGACTGGGCGATGTCGTCGAGCAGGCGATCGACCTACTCGAATCCGAAGGGAGTTACTTCGACCGCGAGGTCACCATACTCGACACGATCGACAACGTGGCACGCCGCACCATGCGCCGCACCGTCCTCGCCGATTCGCTCATCCGCGTGCGCTCGTTGCGCGACACGGCGCGCCTGAGCTTCCGGCTCGACGTGCAACCCGGCGAATATACGGTTTCTCTGAGATATATAGTTGACTCACTCGATCAGAACGAACGAGGGCTGCGCAGCTCGATGTGGCTCGACCGACACGACGGAACTCGGACAAATCCCACCACAAACTACCTGCGGCGCACCGGCGAAGGGTCGCTGGATCAGAAATTCAAAACCGACTCCACCCACAAACAGCTGCGAATCTCGCTGCTCAACTTCCTCGAGAAACCCCGAACGCCGTCGATCACCATCACCAATTTCAAAGTCGAGTACACGCCGCCCTTGGAGAAGGCCGTCGATAGCCTCTACCAGCAACAGCTCGACATCCGCATCTTTGCCGACGAGTTTTTCCGCGCCGCTGCCCCGACTGTCCACGCAGCTTCGGCCGCCGCAAACTCATCCGCCGCATCGCATGCCCGTTCGAAAGATAGCCTCTAACCTCCTCTGGTCGCCCGAAGGGCTGATCCGCAATCCGTTAGTCACGCTTTCGGACACCGGCACTGTGCTCCGCATCGAGGTCTGCGACAGCCCCGACCGACAGCCGACCACCGAATTCTACGCCGGGGTACTCGTCATGCGCTTTCCGGAGGATGTCGGCACAATCTTCGGCCGCCTGCTCGCCAGCCGACCGCTCCGGCCGCTGCCCGAACTGCTGGCCGCACTCCCCACAGGGTCGGCCATTGTTGTGATTTCGGGACTCGATTATCCGACCCTGCGGCTCACCCCGCAGGCCACGATCCGTCGGCTGGACCCGCCGCTCGGCTAAATCGGCAGATGCTCTTCGACCGTGCGCCGCAGGTGGGCGTTGTCGAGGTGGATGTAGATCTCCGTGGTGAGGATGCTCTCGTGACCGAGCATCTCCTGCACCTGCCGAATGCTCGCCCCGCCCTCAAGCAGATGCGTGGCAAACGAGTGGCGAAAGGTATGGGGGCTGATCCGCTTCTCGATGCCGGCCGCACACGCCGCCCCTTTCAGAATTGTAAAGACCATCACACGGGTGAGTTTTGCACCACGATTGTTCAGAAAAACAATCGTTTCGTTGGCCTTGGCCGGACGGCGATCCTCGAAATAGATCTGTATTTTATCGCGCGCCACAGGGCTGATCGGCACCAACCGTTGCTTGTCGCCCTTGCCGATTACGCGAATGTAGCCTTCGCCGAAAAAGAGATCCTGCATGCGCAGCGAGATGAGTTCCGAGACACGCAACCCACACGAATAGAGCACCTCGAGCATGGCACTGTCGCGCCGCCCCTTCGGTGTCGACAGATCGACGGCCGCAATGATCCGGTCGATTTCGTCGACCGTCAGCACATCGGGCAACCGGCGGCCGCACTTGGGCGCAAGGATGAATTCGGCCGGTGAGGTATCCATCTGGTCGTCGAGAAGCAGGAAGTTGAAAAAACTCCGCACGCCGCTCAAAGCCCGTGCTTGCGAGGTCTTCTCCTTGCCGCGCTCGAAGATCCACGCCATGTAGCGTTCGATCATCGACCGCTCGACCTTGCGCGGCGCGACATCCCATTGTCGCAGAATGAAATGGGCAAACTGCCGCAGGTCGCGCAGATACGACTCCACGGTATTCTCCGACAGCCGCTTCTCCAATTTAATATAGGTGCGGTAACGCCGGCCGGCCTCTTCCCATTTTTTTGTATTTTCTGCCATGTGTGTGTCCGTATTCGAAGATATATCGTAACTTTGTGGAAACGAAGGTACGAAAATTTTACATAATTATGAACTACATTGCACTCAATATCCCGGTTGCCGACGAGGAACAAGCCGAAATACTCACTGCTGAACTTTCTGATTTTCCGTTCGATAGTTTCCAGACGGAAAACCTCGTTCTCAAAGCCTACATCCCGCACGACTCGCTGGCCGACTGCAAACCGGCCGTCGATGCACTACTCACACACTACGGGGTTGCGGGACGCTACATCGCCATCGAGACGCAGAATTGGAATTCGCTGTGGGAAAGTAACTTCCCGGCCACAGACATCGAAGGTCGCCTACGCATCCGCGCTCCGTTTCACCAAGCCGCACCAGCCGGAGAGCCGGAGATCGTCGTGATGCCCAAGATGTCGTTCGGAACAGGACACCACGCCACAACGTGGCTCATGTCGCGTGCGATTCTCGATCTGGGCGTCACCGGGCGCAGCGGATTGGACATGGGCAGCGGTACAGGCGTGCTGTCGCTCGTGGCGGTGCTGTGCGGTGCAACGCACATGGACGCCGTCGACATCGACGACTGGGCCGATGAAAACTGCCGCGAGAACATCGCGGTCAACGGGGCTACCGACCGCATCTCGCCGATTCTGGGCGACGTACACGCTATCGCCGGTCGCCGCTACGACTTCATTCTGGCCAACATCAACCGCAACATCCTCCTGGGTGACCTGCCGGCATACGCCAGCACGCTGGTCACCGGGGGCGATCTGGTGATGAGCGGATTCCTGCCCGAGGACGTTCCGGCTATCGAGGAGGCCGCCGCAAAATCGGGGTTGTCGACCGTTGCCTCCTGCCAGCGCGACGGCTGGGCGTTGGTTCACGTGCGCAAGGCATAGGTCGGCGCGGGTGAAGAGTTACAAAGGGCGTGGGATCGTACTCCACACGCTCAAATACGGGGATTCGTCGCTGATCGTCTACCTGTTTACCGATGTCGGAGGACGGCGAACCTACATGGTGCAGGGCGTGCGCAGCCGCAACGGCCACGGATCGAAGTTGGCACTCTTTCAGCCGATGTTTCCCGTGGAGTTCGAGGGGCTGGAGTCGTCGCGGCAACAGATGCACCGCTTCAAGGAGGTGCAGGCCGGCTTTCTGTTGCAGAGTATGCCGTTCGACGTGCGCAAGTCGACGATCGCGCTCTTCATGGCCGAAACGCTCTACCGGCTGGTGCGCGAAAGCGAACCCAACGAGGCACTCTTCGACTTTGTCTGGAACTCCTCGGCGGCACTGGACGCCATGAGCGACGGGGTGGTCAATTTCCACCTCTGGTTTTTGGCCAATCTGAGCCGCCTGCTGGGCTTCCACCCCGGCAACGACTACCGCTCGGGATGCTGGTTCGACATCCGCGAAGGGCTCTACGTCACCACGCGGCCGCAACATCCGGGTGTCATGACGCAGCAAAGTGCCCAGCTGCTCGACCGCATGCTCGTCTGCGACGTGCGGCAATTAGGCACAATCGGACTCAACCGCGAGCAGCGTACCGACTTTCTCGATGCCATGCTCGCCTACTTCGGCTACCACCTCGATGCGATCAGCGCGGTGCAGTCGGTGCGAATTTTGAGAGAGGTATTTTAGAAACTGGTTTTCAAAAAGCATATCGCCATGAAAAAGTTGATCTGTCTGGCTGCATCAGTCGTCCTTGCACTGACGGCCTTTACGCAAGAACTCAAGTTCGATCCGCGCCGCGACTCGATCCGTCGGGATGCCGGTTTCGTCCTGCCCGACACGCTGGCACATTTCTCGCCGTGGAAACCCGAATTCAAACCCTTCGGGGCGAAAAAAGCGTCACCGGTCGTCACCATGACCTCGGTGATCGTCATCCCGGGTACGCTGCCTTCGCGCGTCACGGTAATCAACAACAACACGTTGCGCTTGGGACAGAAGTTCAACCTGTCGAACGGACAGGCGTGGAACTGGAGTCCATTCCCCGACGCCTATCTCGACGCACGCACGCTGTCGTTTCCCATGCCGCGCTAACAGCGGGAGCAGAGTTTCGATCCTCGAGCTTGCCCCGGAGGTAGCTTGTGTGTTCTGTTCACGATCCTCGAGCTTGTCGAGAGGTCGCAAAGGGTTATTTGACAAGTTGTTTTCGGCTTGCGCAGCAAGTCGGCAGTCCGCAGCTCCGCCCTGCGGAGGACTGCTATTTGCGTTGCTGCATAGCCGCCTCCGCGAGCTGCTGACTGAAAAAGAGTAGTTTGCGACCTCTCGACAAGCTCGAGGATCGAAAACAGAACACAAACGACCTCTCGACAAGCTCGAGGATCGAAGACAGACTTTTGCAACAAATTGTTTTCGATCCTCGAGCCTGTCGAGAGGTCGCAAAGGCCTACCCACGAACCTGCCCCGATTTGGGCACAAGCGACGCTTGCGCCCCAGAGATCAATCACCCGACAACTTCCCAAAATGAAGAATCGCCCCTTCCCCCGAAACCCCCTCCGGATTCCGAGAAAATCCCTTTTTTAGGTATATAGGCGTATTGTTGTTGTCATTTGAAATTCCGAATTTTGCACCGGAAAATAAGGAAGCCTATGAAATCAACAATTTTTACCCTTTTACTACTTTGTACCTTTTCGGCTGCCGTTGCACAAGAGCCGACCACCGCGCCGACAGCAACCGCCGCAACATCACCCACCACTCCCGAGCTGACCCTGTCCGAACTGGCGACAGAGGTGCAGACCCTGAAGCAGAAAAGCTCCACGTGGGATAAGATCCGCACGATGCTCAAAGTTTCGGGCTACCTGCAAACGGGATACGAGTGGTCGAACACCTCGTCGAACTTTTTCATCAAGCGCGCCCGCATCAACGTCACCGGAAATTTAACCGCCAAACTCGACTACAAGGTACAGATCGAAATCTGCTCGCCGACCTTTTTGGGCGAAGCCTACCTGCGCTATCGTCCTTTCGATCAGTTAGGTATGCAGGTCGGTGAATTCAAGATCCCCTTCTCGATCGAGAACACCGACTGCGCGCCATACTCCTACGAGTTCATCGAATATCCGACCGTACTGCGCAAATTAGTGGCGTTCAACGACGTGTGCGGCATCTCGTCGACCGGTCGCGACATGGGCGGCATGCTCTTCGGCAGCCTGCTCAAACGCGACGGATACAGCATCCTCTCCTATCGGCTGGCCGTCCTGAACGGCGAGGGCATCAACACCAAAGACGCCAACAGATCGAAAGACCTTGCCGCCAAACTCTGCGTGCAGCCGCTACGCGGACTTGAGATCGCAGGGTCGTACTATTGGGGCGAATACAGCGCACACTACCTCAAACGCGACCGTTACGGAATCGGCGCGGCATACAACCGCGGCCACCTGCTGCTTCGCGGCGAATACGTCTACGGCGTGACCGAACACCTCGACCCCGAGACCGAAGAGGTTCACGGCATCGACAGCGACGGCTGGTATGCGACCGGATGTTGGCGTTTCACCCCCAAATGGGAGGTAATGGCGCGTTACGACACCTTCCGCAACGATGTCGAGACCTACGCAACGACGCAAAACAACTACACCGCCGGCGTGCTCTGGTCGCCAATCAAGCACCTGCGCTGCCAGCTCAACTATACGTATGAAAATCAGGTCGCACGCGACCGCGCCAACCGCAATGTCGTAGCACTGATGCTCACCGGGATCTTCTAAACAAAAAAACAATGAAAAAATTCCTCGAACAATTTCGCGTCGAAGACTGGGTAGTCGTCTGGGTCTCAATTCCGCTGCTGCTGCTTGCGACGCTGATTCCGACGCTGCTGCCCCACGTTCCGGCCACCCTTGTCGGCCTTGTAGCGTGGCAAAACATAGGCTACCTGTTTCTGATCGTTCTGGTGGTGCTCTACATCGGCAACGTATTGCTGCGCCGACCACTCAAAGGACTACTGCCATCGCTGATCGTGGTCTTCGCCGTATCGCTGGTGGCACAAATCGTAGCCAAAATCCCAGCCGTGGCCTACTACGGATTCGAATCGGTCTTCTTTTCGGTGCTCTTCGGACTGCTGATCCGCAACCTCTGGCACGTTCCACAATGGATGAAACCGGCCATTCAGGGCGAATTCTTCATCAAGATCGGAGTGGTCTGCCTCGGAGCTACGATCCTCTTCAGCGACGTGATGAAGTCGGGCGTTTTCGGACTCGTGCAGGCGTGTCTGGTAGTGGGCATCGTCTGGTTCTTCGCCTACTTCCTCGCGCGGCGCATGAAGGTTGACCAGCGCACAGCGATGATTCTGTCGAGCGGCGTCTCGATCTGCGGCGTCTCGGCCTGCATCACCGCGGCTCGCGTGGCCGGGGGTGACGACAAGAAACTCTCGTACATCGTTTCGCTGGTGCTGATCGTTGTCGTGCCGATGATCTACCTCATGCCGTGGCTGGCCGAGAAGCTCCTGCCGCTGCTCTTCAGTGATCCGGCGGTCGTCGAACAGGTTGCCGGCGCATGGATCGGCGGCACGATCGACACCACCTCGGGCGTTGCCGCGTCGAGTACCATCGTCGGCGAGGTGGCCAACCAGCACGCCGTGATTATCAAGGCGGCGCAGAACGTGCTGATCGGCGTAGTGGCATTCTTCATCGCCCTCTACCTCTCGACTCGCGGCGCAAAGGGCGGGCAAGCTCCGTCGCTGGGCATCGTCTGGGAGAAATTCCCGAAATTCATCATCGGATTTGTCGCCGCATCGCTGGTTTTTAGCCTCCTGCAATCGAACGACCTCTTCTCGCTCAACGCCAAAGGGAAACTCATCGAGCCGGGTGTCGCCAAGATGTTCTCCACGGTTTTCTTCTCGCTGGCATTCGTCTGCGTGGGGCTGGATACACGACTCAAGGAGATCATCTCCAGAGAGAACCGCAATGCGCTCTGGGCTTTCCTCGGCGCGCAGACCTTCAACATTCTGGTGACATTCCTGATCGCCTGCCTGCTCTTTGGTGTGCTGAAACCGATGTGGGCGTAAATAGTTTGTCCGATTTTTGCAGCAGAACGCAGTAAACAGGCTATTTTTGCGTTTGATTAAGGTAAAAATTCAGCACATGAAAAAATCGGTTTGTTACCTTCTGCTGTTTCTCTCGGTGGCTCTGGCCTCGGCCTGCACCGACAAAGACGATTCAACCTCCAGCTTCAGCATCAATGGCGGGACAACGTTCCTGTCGCTCGACGCCCTGTCGCGCAGCGGCAAAATCACCGTCTCCGCACCGCATGCGTGGTCTCTCGAACCGATTGAAGAGGCTTGGTTTACCCTCTCGCAACACGAGGGTAAAGCCGGAAAGACGCAGCTTCATGTGAGCCTGTCGGCCAACAAGGGGGCAGCCCGCAGTGCCGAACTGCACTTCGTGTGCAACGGCGAAAAGCTGCTTTTCACCCTCTCGCAAAGTGCGGCACACACCAGCTTCGAGGAGGTCGACTACTGCTTCTACGCCACCTTCGGAACGATTCCGACCCTCTACGCCGGGCTCTATGTGCTCGCGAACGAGAAGCCCAGCTACGTCTTTTACGAGCGGTCGAAAACATTCGATCCAGCTCTTTTCCCGCCGCACGCCACGGTAATCAAGGGCAGCCTCCCGACGGCCACCGATGCCGAAATGGAGCAGATGGCGGCCACGATGAAACAGCGCATCCGCGAGATCAACGCAGCCCACCCGACCGCCGTATTCGGACTCTATGTCGACGACCTGCGTTGCCGTCTGGGTTACGACTGGTTTGTGGCACAGGGAATTGACTCGGCGCGCGTGAAGGTGAGCCTGCTCTCCGACGGCACGGGAACCTACCATAATTTCGATCAGTATTTTGGCGACGTGACGACTGCCGAGCAGAATTGGAAGCAGTATGCAGCCGAAGTCGAAGCCCTCGATTGGAACCACGGCGGCCTCTATCCCGAGACCCGCATCCCGGCCGAGCTGAACGCCCCCACGTGGCCCTACTACCTCTCCACGCGTCCCGATTACCGGCTGATCCTGCAAAACAAATCGTTGTTGCAGTCGTCAATCCCCTTCGTGAGCGCACAACTAACGGCCATGCAGACCCAAACCGTACAGCCCTATGAGCTACTCGCGGCACTCTCCCCGGCAACTCGGGCAGAGTTCTACCGCATGGCCGCATTCGACTACGACACCTTTGCCGCGCTGTTCGATCAGTCGCCCAAGAAAAATCTGATTATCGTCGGCACACGCAGCGAGGGGAGTGCCGGCGAGGAGCAACAGCGGCAATATGTTGCCCGCGTGGTGAGCGAGTATGCCGATCGCTACGACATCTTCTTCAAGCCGCATCCGGCCGACACCTCCTCGGCAGACTACCCGACGCGATTCCCGGGGCTGACGCTGCTGCCCGGACAGATGCCCTTCGAGATCTTCGTCTGGGCGTTGATCGACCGCATCGACCTGCTGGGCGGCAACTCCTCGACCACCTTCCTCTCCGTGCCGCTGGACAAAGTGGGATTCCTCTTTGCGCCCAACGCGCAGAGTCTGGTGCATCCGCTCAACCTGCTCTTTGCCAATGCGCAAGGGATCAACTGGATTCAGTAACGCTGGATTCGTCACCCACATAGGCATACACAAAAAGCTGTGGCCGTCGCATGTATCACTACACGACGGCCACAGCCTTTTTCTTTAATCGGTCGAAGGAGGTAGGGTTCGATCCTACCCCAGATCTCTGTTCACGATCCTCGAGCTTTGTCGAGAGGTCGCAAAGATTATTGGATTTTCGATCCTCGAGCTTGTCCCGGAGGTCGCAAAGATTGTTGGTTCACGATCCTCGAGCCTGTCGAGAGGTCGCGAAGGGTTATCTGGCGAGCTGTTTTCGGCTTGCGCAGCAAGCTGGCAGTCCGCAGCTCCGCCCTGCGGAGGACTGCTATTTCGCGTCGCTCATTAGCCGCCTCCGCGAGCTGCTGACTGAAAAAGAATAGTTTGCGACCTCTCGACAAAGCTCGAGGATCGTGAACAGGACACACAAGCGACCTCCGAGGCAAGCTCGAGGATCGAAAACCACCCGCCCCGGAGGTCGGCTCTACAACTCCTTGGCTTTGCCCCGGTTCAGTTGCGGCAGGATAAACGAGATCACCGATGCCGTCAGCCAGAAGAGGCCGACCGTCGAGAAGTCGTAGACCTTCGTGCCGTCCGCCGCAAGGGTGATATTTTGGTCGATAAGCCAGCCGCTGGCCACATCCTGAATGCCGGCAGCAACATACGACGCCATGCCGACCACCCCCAGAGCCGCTCCAGTTGCCTTGCGCGGCACAATATCCACGGCCATCAATCCGCCCAGAAAGCAGATCAGCACACCGATCGCGATACCGAACAGCACCATGCTCAGCGCATTAACCCACAACGAATTACCCCCATAGAGAAAGAGTGCCAGAGCCAACGAGTTGAGCACACCGAAGATCAGTGCCGGCATCTTGCGATCCCCCTTGAAGAGCTTGTCGGAGAACCAGCCCGAGAGCACCGTGCCGATGATCCCCAGCAGGGCGTTGATCGAGACGATCGAGATCGCCTGCGTATCGGAAAAGCCCTTTGCCTCCTGCAAAAACAGGATGCCCCAGCCGTTTATGGCATAGCGCGTGATGTACATGAATGCACTCGCTGCGGCCAGAATCCAGACGGCCGGCGTGCGAAGCACCTGCTTCTGAATCTCACCCACCGAACGGTCGGCCGCCGGCGTCGGAGTCTCGTGCGCCAATGCCTCGACAGAGGGAAGTCCCTTGGACTCAGGCGTATCGTGCAGCATCAGGATCACCACCACCACGCCAATCACCCCGGCAATCGCCGAGCCAAAGAAGCCGGCCTGCCACCCGGCAAGGGTGACGATCGACCCCACGAAGAGGAACGAAAAGAACTCTCCGAGGTTGTGGCTTGCCGAGAAAAATCCGTAGAATGTACCGCGCTCACGCAGGGGATACCACCTCGACAACGAGATGATTGCCGGAGCTGCACCCATCGACTGCGACCAGCCGTTGATGCCCCACATGACGGCAAACGACATGAATATCAAAGCCGTAGGGATAACGCTGTGCATCAAACCCATGACTCCCATGATGCAGTTGGCCGTCGCCGAGACGATCAACCCCGTGGCCATGAAGCGTTTGATGTTGCAGTAGTCGGCGATGAATCCGTTGACGAATTTGCCGATCGCATAGGCGAACAGCAACGCCGAGCCGATAATACCGATCTGCGTGGCATCGAGTGTGCCGCTGTCGAGGATCGGTTTTTTCATCACATTGATACTCGTGCGGCAGACGTAATAGAGGCTGTAACCGAGTGTTGCGGCCACAAACGCCTGCAAGCGCAGCCGACGGTAGAGTTTTTCGCGATCGGCAGGCGGCAGCTCGCGCTGGGGAATCGGGGAGCTGATACGGTAAAATGCCGTGATTTTATTCATTACGAAGTTGGATTTAGCGGTCGGTTAGTCGTGCAATCCCCGCGTGCGGAGGTACGAAATCAGTAACTCGGGGCGATCGGTCTGGATGATCGTCGCTCCCATATCGACCAGCGCGCCATAGACCGCCTCGCTCTTACCCTCGAAGGCTTCGTCGTCGCAGAGTCCTCCGCACAGGCTGGCCCACAACGAGTTAACCCACAATTTCGAGCCGCTCGCAAGCACCTCATCCATGCAGGCTTTCACCTCGGGCGTATACTCGCTCCAGCAGACCTCGTAAGCCAGCGGCGTGATTCCGTCGGCTTTGTATTGGGCAAAGAGCTTCTGTCCCTGCGGTTTGAGGATGTCGATAATCGGCATGTACATCATGTTGCGGGGGTATTGGGCAAATTTGGCAGCAACCACATCCGTGGCACGCTTGCCCTTGATAAGCACCTGATTCGTCACCCCCAACTCCTCGGTAACAGCCAGCGCAAGGTCGTAGTATTCATAGCCTTGGTCGATGTTTACCGCGATCCGGTCTTTGCAGGCAAGCAACGCCTCGCGCAACGTAGGCATCCGCAGGTCGGTTTTCACGCCGTGACCGGTCTTGAGCACACAGCGTTGGATCGAATCGTAGGTGATCTCGCAGACACGGCCCTTGCCGTTGGTCGTGCGGTTGATGGTGTGGTCGTGGCAAAGCACGAGCACGCTATCGGCCGTAAGTTTGAGATCCAACTCCATGATATCCACACCCATGCGGATCACCGACTCGATTGCATCAATCGAGTTTTCGGGATAGTTGCGCCAATCGCCGCGGTGCGCAGCGACCAACACATAGCGGCTCTGGGGGTTGTGGATTTCGGCAGCAATGGCCTCTGCGCGGTTACCGGCAGCAAGGTGCTGCGATTGGGGCTGACAAGCCCAGCAAAAGGGAAGGCAGGCAGCGAGATAAAGTAATTTTTTCATAGTAAACTATTTGGGTTGATACAATAAAAATACTGTTCCGTAAAACCTCACAGAACACTCGCCCGGCCGTTTTCCTCGGGGCAATAACCCAAATCGCCCCTACGACTACTACAAAGGTACACTTTCTTTATGAAAAAGCAACACGTCCCGGCAGTTTTTCGGCGACAAGCCCCACCAGAAGCAGCGAAAAATAAAATTTATCGAAAAACGATAAATATTTTTTGACTTTCAAAAATTATCTCTATATTTGCACCGAAACAGACAGAAAAACCGATTAATCTAATAGCTCATGGATTTACTTACCGTTGAACATGTTACCAAACGCTACGCCGCTCACACGGCGCTCGACGACGTATCGCTCTCAATTCCGAAGGGATCGGTCTACGGACTTTTAGGCCCGAACGGGGCCGGAAAAACGACCCTGATCCGCATCATCAACCGCATCACCGCCCCCGACCAAGGGCGCGTGCTGTTCGGCGACCGCGAAATTTGCCCCGACGACATCTACCGCATCGGCTACCTGCCCGAGGAGCGGGGACTCTACAAGAAGATGAAGGTCGGCGAGCAGGCGGTTTTCTTCGCCCGACTCAAGGGACTCTCGCGCCGCGAGGCCACGGCTCGGCTGAAGACTTGGTTTGTGAAATTCGGCATTCAGGATTGGTGGGACAAGAAGGTCGAAGAGCTGTCGAAAGGCATGGCGCAGAAGGTACAGTTCATCGTCACGGTGCTCCACGAACCCGAGCTGCTGATATTCGACGAGCCTTTTTCGGGATTCGACCCGATCAATGCCAACCTGCTCAAAGACGAGATTCTGGCACTGCGCGACAAGGGTTCGACGATCATCTTCTCGACCCACAACATGTCGTCGGTCGAGGAGGTTTGCGACCACATCACGCTGATTAACAAGTCGAAGAATATCCTGTCGGGCAAGGTCGAGGAGATCCGCCACCGCCACGGCAACAACATCTTCGAGGTGGCCTACCGAGGCGATGAAAGTGCGCTGCGGCAGGCACTGGCCGGACGCTGCGAGATTCTGGAGGGAGCTGAGTCGCAATCAATCTACCAGACGATCAAACTCCATGTCGAGAACGATGCGGACGTGCGCCCGGTGATCGCCACCACCAACGAAACGGTCGAACTGCGCTCGTTCCAAGAGATCATCCCCTCGATGAACGACATCTTCATCCGCGCGGTCAACGGCACTTTGTAGGCGGGAATTAGGACGGCAAGCACCCTCGGCCGCAGGCGGATTGAAGCCCGTCCCCGGCAACGATAGGCGCAACCGAAGAAACCAGAAAGGTACAATGCCGCCAATAACAAACGAAAAACTTTAATACACACCACTATGTCAAACGTTTCCATCATCATCCAGCGCGAGTTCAACGAGCGCGTGCGGAAAAAATCGTTCATCATCACCACGCTGCTCATGCCGCTGCTCATGCTCGGTCTCATGGCTGCGCCGGCACTCATCATGCAGTTCTCGCGCGGTGATGAAAAGCAGATCTCCGTGATCGACGAGAGTGGATTGATCGCCCCGAAACTCCAAGGAGACGAGGAGCTGAAGTTCACCACGACCGACCTCTCGACCGAAGAGGCCCGCAAGCAGCTCACCGACCAGTTTGGCGTGCTCTACATCGGCAGCGACATCCTGACCAACCCGAACAACGTAAAACTCTACGCCAATTCGTCGTCGTCGCTCTCGCTCGAAGAGAACATCACGGGACAGATCGAGCAGATCCTCGAGACCGAGAAACTCAAGGGCTACCACATCGAGAACCTCTCGCAGATTCTCGAGGAGGTGAAAACACGTGTCAACATGCAGACCTTCCGCAACGACGAGTCGCAGGAGTCGGATTCGCAGGCACGCTCTTCGGCCGTGGCTACGGCTTCGGGCTTCATCCTCGGCATGATCCTCTACATGTTCCTGCTGATCTACGGTTCGATGGTCATGCAGTCGGTGATCGAGGAGAAGAACACCCGCGTGCTGGAGGTCATGGTCTCTTCGGTGCGTCCGTTCCAGCTGATGCTGGGCAAGATCCTCGGCATCGCATCGGTTGCTGTCGTGCAGGTGGTGCTGTGGGGCGTACTCATCACGGCCATGGGTGCATTGGTGATGCCGCACCTGATGCCGGCCGATGTCATGGCCTCGGCACAGGCCATGCAGCAGGGTGTGCCCGATGCGGCCGCCATGTCGAACATGAACCCCGAAATGCTGCAAGCCGTGGCAGCGATGACCGATCTGGGCTATGTTGTCAAGATCTTCGTCTGCCTGCTGCTCTTTGTCTTCGGCGGCTACCTGCTCTACTCGGCCATGTTCGCCGCCGTGGGTTCGGCTGTCGACAGCATTCAGGACGCACAGCAGCTCCAGACCCCGATCACGCTGCCGATCATCCTTGCCTTTCTGGTGATGATGGTGGTCATGAAAGACCCCAACTCACCGATCGCTTTCTGGTTCTCGATGATCCCCTTCACCTCACCCATCGTGATGATGGCGCGCATCCCCTACGATATTCCGATGTGGGAGATCGTCGTCTCGCTGGTGCTGCTCTATGCCTCGTTCATCGGCATGGTGTGGTTTGCTGCAAAGATCTACCGCGTCGGCATCTTCATGTACGGCAAAAAACCGAGCCTGAAGGAGCTGTTCAAGTGGGTGCGGTACAAGTATTGACAGACGAAGATTTTCTGTTATTGCGAACGCATATTCTTAAAATATTTTCATAACTTTGTAGCCGAATACGCAAACAAATTATAACATATACTTAAAAAGAGAACAGCAATGATTTCGATCGACAATTACGATTTCAAAGGCAAACGCGCCATTATCCGCGTAGATTTCAATGTGCCCCTCAACGAGCAGGGCGAAGTGACCGACGACACCCGCATCCGTGCCGCCGCGCCGACTATCAAAAAAGTACTCGCCGAGGGTGGAGCTGTCATTCTGATGTCGCACATGGGACGTCCGAAGAAGAATCCCGATCCCAAATATTCGTTGGAGCAGATCATTCCGGCTATCGAGAAGAACCTCGGTGTGAAGGTCGCTTTCGCCGGTGACTGCATGGGCGAGAAGGCTGCCCAGATGTGCAAGCAGATCAAAGCAGGCGAAGTTGTCCTGTTGGAGAACCTGCGTTTCTACGCCGAGGAGGAGGGAAAACCCCGCGGCTTGGGCGAGAACGCCACCAAAGAGGAGAAGGATGCTGCCAAGAAGGCCCTCAAAGAAGGCCCGCAGAAAGAGTTCGTCAAGAAATTGGCCTCTTACGCCGACTGCTACATCAACGACGCATTCGGTACGGCTCACCGCAAGCACGCTTCGACCTACCTGATCGCCAAGTCGTTCCCTAACGACAAGATGTTCGGCTACCTCATGGAGAAAGAGGTGAAAGCAATCGCTTCGCTCATGGAAGCTCCGGCACATCCGTTCTGCGCAATCATCGGCGGCTCGAAAGTATCGTCGAAGATCGGCGTTATCAAGGCCCTGATCAGCAAGGTCGATTCGATCATCATCGGCGGTGGCATGACCTACACCTTCGCCGCAGCACAAGGCGGTAAGGTCGGCAACTCGATCTGCGAGCCGGAGATGTTCCCCGTAGCACTGGAGATTCTGGAGCTGGCCAAGCAGAAAGGCGTACAGCTGGTAATGTCGCCCGACGCACTGATCGCCGACGCATTCTCGGCCGATGCCAACACCAAAACCGCTCCGGCAAACGCAATTCCCGAAGGCTGGGAGGGTGTCGACATTGCCGAAGAGGGCAAGAAGGCATTCCGCGAGCACATCCTCAGCTGCAAGACGATTCTCTGGAACGGCCCGGTAGGCGTGTTCGAGATCGACAAATTCGCAACCGGTTCGAAGGAGGTTGCAATCGCAATCGCCGAGGCTACGAAGAAGGGCGCATACTCGCTCATCGGCGGCGGTGACTCGGTAGCATGTATCAACAAATTCGGTCTGGCCGACGAGGTATCCTATATCTCCACAGGCGGCGGCGCACTGCTCGAGTACATCGAGTTCGGCGATCTGCCGGGTGTAGCGGCTATCCGCGACTAATAAAAAAGGCCGCTGAGAAAGCGGCCTTTTTTGTAAAGAAACCAAAAGATTAGAAAACAGATGAAGACACTTCTTTTTATTGCAACAATGGCAGTTATGGCAGGTTGTCAGAACACCCAAAAGAATCCGGCCATCGACATGGCCAACTTCGACATGGCAACTGCGCCGAATGCCGATTTCTATCAGTACGCCACCGGCGGCTGGCAGAAGAACAACCCCTTGAAACCCGAATTCTCGCGTTACGGCTCATTCGACATTCTGCGCGAGAACAACGAAAAGCGCATCAACGAGCTGTTCACCGAAATGGGCAAGCTCGAGACCAAACCCGGTTCGGTGGAGCAGAAGATCTCCGACCTCTACAAAATGGGTCTGGACTCCGTGCGTCTCAACGCCGAAGGAGCTGCGCCGATCCAAGCCGCTGTGGGCAAGATCCTCGCTATCAACGACCGCGCACAGCTCACCCCGATCCTTGCACGCATGCACCACAGCATCTCCAATTCGTTCTTCGGCGTCGGTGTTATGTCGGATATGATGAACAGCGATCGCAATGCCCTCTACATCTCGCAAAACGGGCTGGGCATGGGCAACCGCGACTACTACCTCGATGCCGAAAATGAGAAGATCCGCGAGGCATATAAGAGCTACCTCACCAAGATCTTCACGCTGACCGGCATTGCCGAGGCCGACAAAGCGGCCGACGATGTGATGAATCTCGAAACCAAAATGGCCGAGAAGATGTGGTCGAATGTCGAGCTGCGCAACATCCCGGCACAGTACAACCCGACTTCAAAAGCCGACTTCGAGAAGACCTACGATGCGATCGACTGGCCTGCCTATTATAAAGAGATGGGTATCGGCGAGTTCGACACGATCATCGTTTCGACCCCCTCGTCGCTGCTGGCAGCCAACGAATTGATGAAGAACGCTTCGCTCGACGAGATCCGCCACTACTTGGCCGCCCAGTACATCAGCGAGTCGACTTCGTTCTTGAGCGACGACTTCCTCAACGCCCAGTTCGACTTCTTCGGTCGCACCATGGCCGGACAGCAGGAGATGAAACCGCGCTGGAAACGTGCCATGTCGATCCCGAACAGCACCCTGTCGGAGGCTGTCGGCGAGATGTACGTAGCCAAATACTTCCCCGAAAAGGATAAAGAGCGTGTGTTGGGTATCGTGAAGAACCTGCAAAAAGCTCTGAGTGAGCACATCGCCGGACTCGACTGGATGTCGGACGCCACAAAGGCCAAGGCACAGGAGAAGCTCGCATCGTTCACCGTGAAGATCGGATATCCCGACAAGTGGAAAGACTATACGACCTTGACGATCGACCCCAAGAAGAGCTATTTCGAGAATATCGTCAACGCAAGCCTTTGGTATACCGATGACAACATTTCGAAATTGGGCAAACCCGTCGACAAAACCGAGTGGCACATGCCTCCGCAAATGGTCAACGCCTACTACAACCCGACGACCAACGAGATCTGCTTCCCGGCAGCCATTCTCCAGCCGCCATTCTACAATACCGATGCCGACGATGCCGTCAACTACGGTGCTATCGGCGTGGTGATCGGCCACGAGATGACCCACGGATTCGACGATCAGGGTCGCAACTTCGACAAGGACGGCAACATGAACAACTGGTGGACAGACGAGGATGCCGCTGCATTCAAAGCTAAAACCGAAATACTTGTCAAGCAGTTCGACGCAATCGAGGTACTTCCGGCACGCGATTCGATCCCTGCCATTCATGCCAACGGATCGCTGTCGCTGGGCGAGAACATCGCCGACCAAGGTGGTCTGCGCGTAGCCCATACGGCCTACCTTAACTCAATCGGCGACACGACACCTGCCCCGATCGACGGATTCTCGGCCGAGCAACGTTTCTACTTGGCTTATGCCACGCTGTGGGCACAGAATATCCGCGACGAAGAGGCTGCCCGCCTGACCAAACTCGACGTGCATTCGCTGGGCAAATGGCGCGTAAACGCCACGCTGCGCAACCTGCAAGACTTCTACAACGCCTTCGGCATCACCGACGGCGCGATGTTCCTGCCCGAATCGGAGCGCGTGGTGATCTGGTAATCGCCACCTCGTAAACCAAGGAGCGGCTGACCTGTTTGTAGGTCAGCCGCTCTTTTGTTTTGGCCGGAAGAAGTAGGCTACTCGGTTCTGTCGAGAGGTCGCAAAGACTGTTGATTCTCGATCCTCGAGCTTTGTCGAGAGGTCGCAAAGACTGTTGATTCTCGATCCTCGAGCTTTGTCGAGAGGT